>NZ_JBVJIP010000006.1:155199-445009 GCF_055586225.1 Actinoplanes sp. NPDC051388
GACGCCGCCTCAAGCTGCTAGGGCAGTGGTTTCGAGCCCCCCTCGCCGTGGTCGCTGTTGTCGCCCGGCGGGGGGGGGGGGGGGGGGTGGGGGGGGGGGGGGGCGGGGGGGCGCTCCCCCCCCCCAGCCCGCCGATGGCGACGAGCACCGCGAGCAACGCCGCCCCTCGTCTGCGGGCAGAGTTCTGCCTCATTGCGTTCCTTCCCTCGGCCGCCGGTCGGGTTAGCTGACGGGTTCGGGACGGAAGCGATCCCTACCACGGCGAACAGCTCCGCGGATTCACCCCACTGCCTGGGATTTGGGTCCCCGGCTCGCCGGATGGCGATTAGGCGGCGATCTCCGTTTGGTAACGGAGACCGTGACGAACGATACCGACGAATTTCCGAAGCGCCACCCTCGCACTCAGCGCGACATTCTCGGTACATTCCGTGATTCCACTACGGAGAGAGTGCAACGACTCACATTGATGTGAAGTTACGGACGAAAATCACAGAAAGTCGTTGCTCAGTAACGCCTTTTGTCCGCTTCGCAGTGCTGATGGGTTCCTTTTCTTCGGGTAAGCTCGCGTCCGGTCACTGCCAGGAGGCGCCGCCCCCAAGGCGCCGGCAGGCCGCCACCTAATCGTCGCCAGACGAGCCGGGGAACCACGTTTGTGGGGTGAATCCGATCGGCGTGAAAGCGCCGAGCGGAAGGGATCGCTTCCGTCCCGAACCCGTCAGCTAACTCGGTCGGTGGCCACACACGGAAGGAACATGCATGACGGCAAGCTCCCGCCGGTGGCTGATCCTCGCCCTGGCACCGCTCGTCGCTGTGGGTTTGTCTGTTGTCGCGCCCGCATCCCCGGCGAGCGCCGAGCCCGGAGACTCGTCCTCCACCGCCGACGACGGCGACGACAACCCGCTGCTGAACGAAGTCTTGGACTCCACCGGACGGCGTTACCTGACCGCCAAGGCGGCCGTGGCCAAGTCCACCAAGACTCAGCTCAACCTGGCTGTGCAGGTGCGCAGCGCGGAGGCGCGGCGCGACAAGCTGCTGCCGATGGTGGGCAAGGTGGCCGGTCAGCAATACCGCACCGGTGGCATCTCGACCGCCAGCTTCCTGCTGGACAGCAAGGGTGCGGGCAACTTCCTCGATCGCGCGATCTCCCTGGAGGAGATGAACGCGGTGAACGACGAGATCCTGCACGAGCTCAACAAGGCGATCGACGAGGTCGCGCGCAACAAGCTGCGCCTCGATCAGGAGGTCAAGGCCCAGCAGGCCAACCTCGCCCTGATGGCCAAGCAGAAGGAAGCGGCGGAGAAGGCCCTCGCCCTGGTCGGCGGTCAAAACCTGACCGGCGGCTTCGTGCTGGCCAGCTCGCCCAAGGCGGCGCCCGCGCCCCGCAACTCCGACGGCGGCTTCACGCCGGAGAGCTGCAACGTGCCCGACCCGACCACCGGCGGCTGCATCACGGCGCGCACCAAGCACATGTACCAAGAGGTGAAGAAGGCCGGGTTCAATCGGTTCGTCGGTTGCCATCGCAACGGCGGCCCGTTCGAGCACCCCAAGGGCCGCGCCTGTGACTGGTCATTGCAGAAGAGAGGCTTCGCCGAGGCGCACAACAAGGACACCAAGGAGTACGGCAACAACCTGATGGCGTTCCTGGTCCGCAACGCGGACCGGCTGGGCATCCTCTACGTCATCTGGTACGCGCAGATCTGGTTCCCGGCCAGCGGCTGGCGGTCCTACAGCGGACCGAGCAGCCACAAGGATCACGTGCACGTGTCGATGCTCTAGAAGAAGGCAACGGAAAAGCCCCGGTCCAGCTGGACCGGGGCTTTTCGCTGACCTCAGTGGTTGGTGGCCCGGCGCACCGGCGCGCGACCGGCCGGCTGCTCCGGCGCCGGCCCGGTGGGCAGCGCGGGCGGCACCGGCATGACCACCGACTTGCCCTGCGTCACCTCGATCTCCTTGCCGTGGTGCACCAGCATCAGGCGCGACGACCCGCCGCCGTTGCGCAGCGAATAGGTCACCTCTTCGGCCGTCACGTTCACCCGCAGACGCAGACCGCGCCACATCAGCGAGAACTCCAGACGGGTGATCCGGCTGGGCAGCCGGGGCGCGAAGGAGAGCTGGCCGTTGAAGTCGCGCATGCCGCCGAGACCGGCCACCAGCGTGATCCACGAGCCGGCCAGCGACGCCACGTGCACGCCGTCCCGCGCGTTCTGGTGCAGGTCGTGCAGGTCCATCAGGGCGGCCTCGCCCAGATAGTCGTGGGCCAGCTCGAGGAAGCCGACCTCGGCCGCCATCACCGCCTGGATGCAAGCGGACAGCGACGAGTCCCGCACGGTGCGCGCGTCGTAGTAGGCGAAGTTGCGCGCCTTCTCCTCCGGCGTGAAGGCGTCGCCGCGCACGTACATGGCCATCACCAGGTCGGCCTGCTTGACTACCTGCTTGCGGTAGAGATCGAAGTACGGGTAGTTCAGGAGCAACGGGTACGCCTCGGGCGGCGTGTTGTCGAAGTCCCACTCCTGCAGCCGGGTGAAGCCCTGCGACTGCTGGTGCACGCCCAGCTCGCGGTCATAGGGAATGTGCACGGAGGCCGCCGCGTCCCGCCAGGACGCCGCCTCCTCGTCGTCCACGCCCAGCCGGCGCGCCACGTCCGGGTGACGCTTGGCGGCCTCGGCGGCGGCGAACATGTTCTGCTGCGCCATCAGGTTCGTGTAGATGTTGTCGTCCACCACGGCCGTGTACTCGTCCGGACCGGTGACGCCGTCGATGTGGAAGCGGCCGTGCCGGTCGTGGTGGCCCAGCGAGCGCCACAGCCGCGCAGTCTCCACCAGCAGCTCCAGGCCGACCTCGCGCTCGAAGTCGAAGTCGCCGGTGGCCTGCACGTAACGCCGCACCGCGTCCGCGATGTCCGCGCCGATGTGGAAGCCCGCGGTGCCGGCCGGCCAGTACGCCGAGCACTCCTGCCCGCGGATGGTCCGCCACGGGAACGCCGCGCCCTGCAGCCCGAGCGTCTGCGCGCGCTCCCGGGCCAGGTCCAGCGTGGAGTGCCGCCAGCGCAGCACGTCGGCGGCCGCGGACGGCTGCGTGTAGGTCAGGGCGGGCAGCACGAAGGCCTCGGCGTCCCAGAAGGTGTGCCCGTCGTATCCCGGGCCGGTGAGGCCCTTGGAGCCGATCGGGCGCTGCTCGGCGCGGGCGCCGGCCTGCAGGGTGTGGAACAGGCCGAAGCGGACCGCCTGCTGCACCTCCGGGTCGCCCTCGACCTGCACGTCGGAGTGGTCCCAGAACGCGTCCAGGTATTCCCGCTGGGCGTCGACCAGACCCTCCCAGCCGTCCAGCCGGGCACTGGCCAGCGCGCCGCCGACCTGGTCCCGCACGGCGGGCAGCGAGCGGTGGCTGGACCAGCCGTACGCGGCCAGCTTGACCACGCGCAGCTTCTGCCCCGGCTCGAGCTTGCAGGCCACCGTGGTGCGCAGCCAGTCCGGGTGGCCCTCGGTGGTGATCGCGTGCCGGCCCGGCGTCTCCACCAGGTGCTCCATCGCCGCGGCCATCCGCAGGTCGCTGGCCTTGGTGCGGTGCACCAGCAGGCCGCCGGTGCGCTGCTCGAGCATCTCCTCGGCCTGCAGCGGGTGGTCCAGCACCGCGGCGACGCGCGGGTCCTTGCTGGTCGGCGGCAACTGCTCGTTGGCGACCAGTTCGGACTGCAGGATCAGCCGGGCGCTCTGCTCCAGCGGCTCGACCTCGTAGAGGATCGCGACGACCGCGCGCTGCGTGAACGAGACCAGGCGCACGGTGCGGATGCGGATCGCCTGGCCGGACGGCGAGACCCACTCGGCGGTGCGCTCGAGGGTGCCGGCCCGCAGGTCCAGAACGCGCTCGTGGTTGCGCAGGTCGCCGTATCGCACGTCGAACGGCTCGTCGTCGACCAGCAGCCGCATGAGCTTGGCGTTGGTGACGTTGACCATCGTCTGGCCGGACTCCGGGAAGCCGTATCCGGCCTCGGCGTACGGCAGCGGGCGCAACTCGTAGAACGAGTTCAGGTACGTGCCGGGCAGGCCGTGCGGCTCGCCCTCGTCCAAGTTGCCGCGTACCCCGATGTGACCGTTGGCGAGAGCGAAGACGGATTCGGACTGAGCCAGCAGGTTCAGGTCCAGCCGGGTCTCCCGGATGTGCCAAGGGTCGACGGGGTACGCCCGTTCACGGATCACGGTGGTGCCTCTCGATGAACTGAAAGGAGAAAGTCTGAGCGGAACTACGGGTTCATCGCGTCAGGAGTTCGGACAGATCCTGCACCACGATGTCGGCACCGTGTGCCTCGAGAGCGTCCGCCTGCCCGACCCGGTCGACACCGACCACGATCCCGAAGCCTCCGGCCCGGCCCGCTTCCACTCCCGCCAGGGCGTCCTCGAAGACGGCGCAGTTCTCCCGGGGGGTGTGCACCAGCTCGGCGCCGTAGAGGAAGGTGTCCGGCGCGGGCTTGCCCGGCAGCTTGCGCTCGCGGGCGACGACGCCGTCGACCCGCACCTCCAGGAGGTCGGCGATGCCGGCCGCCTCGAGCACGTCCTTGCAGTTGGCGCTGGCCGAGACGACCGCGCGGCGCAGGCCGGCCGCTTTCGCGGCGTGCAGGTAGTCGACCGATCCGGGATAGACCTGGACCTTGCCCTCTTTGATCTTCTGCAGCACCAGGATGTTCTTCCGGTTGCCGATGCCGTTGACGGTCTCCGCGTCGGGGCCGTCGTCGGGGCTGCCCTCGGGCAGGGTGATGCCCCGCGAGGTCAGGAACGTGCGCACGCCGTCGGCGCGCTGCCGCCCGTCCACGAACCGGTGGTAGTCGGCACCGGAGTCGAACGGCACGAACGGCTGCCCGTGCTCGGCGGACCAGTCCGTGAGGAACTGATCGAACGTCTGTTTCCACGCCGCGTTGTGGACCAGGGCGGTGTTCGTCAGCACACCGTCGAGGTCGAACAGGCAGGCGGTCACGTGAGGAGGAAGACCGAGCACGGCCCCAATGTAGTCGTCCCCGCTCGTGGATACGCGGCAACGGGGTACCCGACGTTTCGGCGGCGCTTCGGTGCCGTTTCAGGCGGGCGTCGGCACGCCGTTGACCAGGGCGGAAGCGCCCGGCAGAGACATTCGCAAACCGACTGTGGTGCCGATCGGCCCGGTCGCCATCGTGACCTCGTCGCACAACCGGTATGCCAGCAGGATCCCCCGGCCGCCGGTCTCGAACGCCTTCGGGACGTCCGGCACGTGTTGGTAGCGCGCCGGGATGCCGGGACCCGAGTCGGTGACCGTGCACCACATCGAGTGGCCGGCCGCGGCGAGAACCACCCGGCCGTGTCCACCGGCGTGCAGCACCGCGTTGGTGATGATCTCGTTGACCGCGAGGACGAAGCTCTGCAGCCGGTCGCCGGCGAACCCGGCCGCGGACAATCCGGCTCGGACGGCATGCCGGACCATCGAGATGTCGTCGAGCTCGAACGTGCGGTCGAGCAGCCTCGGATCCGGCTCCGGAGAAGCGGCGACCGGCCCTCGTGCCGGAGCCGGACGCAGCGCATCACGGCCCCGCCGCGGTCCGTAGATCTCGTCCACCGTCGAGCAGCCTACGCGGCCGGGGTCTGTTTTTGAATCGCCCGCGGGCGAGCCGAGAACAGACCCCGTGCCGTCAGAAGAGATTCGAGATGGTCCGGAAGATCTCCGCGTAGAAGTTGCCGTCGATCTCGCGGTACAGGCTGAAGTCCATGCCCGGGCTGCCGAAGAACGGCCGCAGCGTCCAGGCGAGCTGGGTGCCGACGAAGCCGAACAGGAAGATCCACACGTAGAGCAGCGTCATGCTCGGCGGCGCGGACTGCTTTTGGACGGTGGCGCCCTGGTGCCGGACCGGCAGGTGGGCACCCGGCGGCATGGTGTGCATCGGACGCGGCTGCGGCCCGGGCACGGGCACCGGCTGCTGCTGAGCGGGCACCCCGTTGGCCGGCGCGCCGGCCGGGACCAGCGCCGGCACCGCGGGGCTCACCGGCGCGACGTTCTCCTCAGCGGGCTTGGCCGGCGAGAGTAGGCCGTGGTCGTTCAGCACCCGCATGCCGCCGGTCAGGAACTTGAGACCGACCAGCGCGGACAACGCCAGGATCGACACGTTGAGCAGCTTGAAGAAGCCGTAGTCCGGCGCCGTGATCCGGAAGAAGAGGCTGATCGGCGCGAACGCCACCGCCAGCATCGAGGTGACGGTGAGCGCCACCATCACCAGCGAGAGTGATTGGCGCACCGAGAGCCGCGCGCCGAACACCAGGTTGAAGAGGTAGAGCGTCGGCAGGCAGATGGCCAGCGTGACGAGGAACAGCAGCGGCAGCTTCACCGCCGAGGTCAGCGCCATCAGCGCGCCGTGGAACGAGCCGAGGACGGCCCCGTAACAGGCCAGCGCGATCCCGGAGCTGGCGAGCATCTGCCCGGTTAGCCGGTGCAGATCGCGATCCTCGACGACTTGCTGCCAGATCCCTTGCCGGTCACGCAGGATGCGCTCGATCACCAGCAATCCCGATGCATTGGCCACGCCGGTTCACCCCTTCACGACACGTCGCAACGTAACCGTCGATACGCACCCGCACCGACGTGTCCAGGAACCATAAGGCATCAGGTCAACATTGGGTAACACTAAAGTTGGCCCCCTAGTAGAAATAGGGAGCCGCGGGAGGAAACGGGCAGAAAAGTGTGCTCAGCGCCAACCGACGTCGATGCGATCGCCGCGCTCGTCGAAGAAGTGCAGCGCGTCCATCCGCACCGAGATGGCCAGCGGATGTCCCGGCGACACCGCCGGATAGGGCGCCAGGCGCACCGCGAGCTCAGCCGGCCGCCGGTGGTGCCGCCCGTTGTCGCCGAGGACGCTGGTCTGCTCGGGATCCTGCTTCTCGACGGACGCGCCGTTCGGCGACGACCGCCCGGTCAGCCGCTGCAGCGCGCCGCCGATCTTGCGCAGCGTGCCGGTCTCGGCCGGCGCCTCGTGCACCGCGGCGCCCATCTCGTCCACCACGATCGCGGTGGCGCCGATGTCCAGGAACGCCAGCGACTCGTGCCCGTGGTGCTCGAGATAGCGGATCCGCCCGTGCAGCACGTCGCCCGGCGCGTCCGGTGCGACCGGGGTCAGCGCCTCGGCCCGCATGCCGACCACGATCCGCTCGCCGTGGTAGTGCGCGACCGCCCGCGCCCGGATGTCGTTCCAGGGCAGGTAGAGCGCCTGCTCGCCGAAGTTCAGCGCGATGTAGCGATCAAGGTGGACGTAGACCGACGCCTCGAGCAGGTTCATCCGGGGCGCGCCCAGGAACGCCGCGACATAGAGGGTCGCCGGCCGGCCGTATACCTCGGTCGGGGTTCCGATGTCCTGCAGCACGCCGCGCCGCAGGATGGCCACCCGGTCCGCCATGGTCAGCGCCTCGGCCTGGTCGTGCGTCACATAGAGCGTGGTGACGCCCAGCTCGCGGGTCAGCCCGGTGATCTCCGCGCGCAGCTCGGCGCGCAGCCCGCTGTCCAGGTTCGACAGTGGCTCGTCCATCAGGAAGAGCCCGGGCCGGCGCACGATCGCCCGGCCCATCGCGACCCGCTGGCGCTGGCCGCCGGAGAGCTGGCTCGGCTTGCGGCCCAGCACGTCCCCGATGCCCAGCGCGCTGGCCACATTTCCGACCTGCTCGCCGCGCGGCGAGGGCTCGACGCCGGACAGCTTCAGCGGGAATCCGATGTTGTCGCTAACACTCATGTGCGGATAGAGCGCAAAGTCCTGAAACACCATCGCGATCCGGCGGTCCCGTGGCGCGAGATCCAGCACGGGTTCGCCGTTCAACAGGATGTCGCCGTTCGTCGGATCCTCGAGACCCGCGATCATCCGCAGGATGGTGGACTTGCCGCAGCCCGAGGGGCCGAGCAGCACCATGAACTCGCCGTCCTCGACGTCCAGGTTGACCCGATCGACAGCCACCGTCCCGTCCGGCCAGACCTTGGTGACGTCCTTGATACTGACGGTCGACACCGTCAACCTCCTGCGGGTCCTGAGCTGCGACGATCCGGGCACAACAGCACGTGATCGGGACCACTGTGTCCAGATGCATCGATGTCTAACCATCGGGCAAAAGTGCCATTCGCCCAGAGTGACAGGATGACTACGCAGGCATGACGCGCTGGACCACGCGTTCGGCGGCGCCGCCGTCGTCCAGATAACAGAAGCGTTCCCGGAACGCGGCCCGGGCAGCCGTGGCATCTGCGCTCAAATAAGCGCCAGACCGCAGCAAATCAATCAATTCCGGGTACGCGGTGGCGACCGATCCGGGCGGTTGTGACATCAGATCGAAATAAACGCCGCGCAGTTGCTGATAAACAACCCAATCCGGCGCGTAGATCACCACCGGCCGGTCCAGGACCGCATAGTCGAACATCGCCGACGAGTAATCGGTGATCAACAGGTCCGATGCCAGATAGAGATCTTCGACCACCGGGTACGCGGACACGTCCACGATCCGCCCGCTGCGCATCGGCGTCGCCTCCGAACCCGGCGGCACATAGAAATAGTGCGACCGGACGAGCAGCACGGTGCCCGTCCCGAGTTGCTCGGCGAGGTCGTCGACGTCCAGCACCGGAGTGCCGGGCCGCAGCCACTCGCGGTGCGTGGGGGCGTAGAGCACGACCTTCTCGCCGGGCTGGACGCCGAGCTTCTCGCGTACCGCGGCGATCTCGGAAGCCTGCGCGACCGCCAAGCGGTCGTTGCGCGGATAGCCCACCTCGAGGGTCTCGAATCGGGCCGGATAGGCCCGCTCCCACGCCACGGTGGTGTGCGCGTTGGCCGAGACGCTGTAGTCCCAGCGGTCGACGCGTTCCATCTGGGCGGCGAAGTCGGTGCTCATCGCGCCGGCCGGGTGATCGACCTGATCCAGCCCCATCATCTTGAGCGGCGTGCCGTGGTGGGTCATCACGTGCGTGGCGCCGCTGCGCTTGACCACCGCCTGCGGCCAGTTCACGTTGTTGAACAGCCAGCGCGCCCGGGCGGCCATCCGGTAGTACCGCATTGTGCCGGCCACCACGTGGTCGGTGCCCGGCGGCAGCGCCCGCACCTGGTTGCGGTGCACCACCCAGACGTTGCGGACCTCGGGCCGCAGACGTGCCGCGGCCGCCGCGATGGCGGCCGGGTTGCAATAGACGCCGCGGAACCAATACGCCGCATAGAGCGCCAGCTTCGGGTCGATCGGCCGGCGCAGCTGGGTGCGGTAATAGATCCGGTAGGCGCCCTGGCGGGTCCGCCCGAGCAACCGCCGGACGATCCGCTTGCCACGGCGGAACTGCTTGCGTGCCCGGTCGCGCGCCGCCGACGCCAGGTCCCACGCGCGATAGGCCGGGTAGCTGCCGCGCGCGACCAACCGGTGCCGCATCCGCTGGTTACCCTCGGGCAGCGGGTAACCGCCGGGCGGCACGTAACGCACGTAGTCGGCGTGCATCCGCTCGAAGAACCGCTTCCGCGAGCCGCGCCGCATCCGCTGCGGATTGCGCAACACCACCAGGTAGTGCCAGATCATCCGGCGCACCAGCAGCGGCATCAGCTGGGCGGACCGCCCCGAATATTCGGTCACCAGCGCCAGCGCGTGACCCCAGTGATCGAAGATCTCGAAGTGCCGGTCGTCCACGGTCCGGGTGATCGCGCCGGTCCGCCGCTGCCGGTAGTGCACGCACACCCGGGGCAGCGCGCTGATCCGTTCGGCCGTGACCAGCACCGGGTAGGTGAACGACACGTCCTCGTACCAGCCCTGCTCGAACCGGAACCCGAGCTTGGTCAGCAGCTCGCGCCGCACCACCTTGTTCCAGGCCACATGCAGGACATTCAAGATCTTCGGGTACGCCTCGGCGGTGAACGTCTCGGGCGCACCGGCCAGCGTCGCGCGCCCCGCCCCGGCCTCCACCCGGCCGTCCCAGTGCACCCGGTCGAAACCGACGAACAACACATCCGCGTTGGTGTCCCGCAACCGGCGGGCGACCGCGCCCAGGGCGGTCTCGGCGACCCAGTCGTCGCTGTCCACGAACCACACGTAATCCCCGGTGGCGGCGTCCAGCCCGGCGTTGCGGGCCCGGCCCAGGCCGACGTTCTGCGGCATGGTCAGCACCCGCACGCGCGGGTCGCGAGCCGCGTAGCCGGCCAGGATCGCGCCGCTGCCGTCCGGCGAGCAGTCGTCGACCGCGATGATCTCGAAGTCGGTGAACGTCTGGCCGAGCAGCGAGTCGATGCACTGCTGCAGGTAGCCCTGCACCTTGTAGACCGGCAAAACCACGCTGAGCAGGGTCATCGTCGCCAGTCCCGGACAGCCCGGAGCAACACGCCTCCGAAGATCAACACGGCCAGGATGATCATGGCCGGATCTTGCAGGCCGACCACGGCGGCCACCGTGATCAGCACTACGCGGCCGTCCCAGCCGACCGTCGCGCTCTCTCCGTCGGGCGCGCTCTTCTCCATCCGCGCGACCAGGTCGTAGTGGTGCATGGCCAGCGCGAGGAGCAGCGCGAAGACGATCGGCGGGTGCACGTCACCGAGCAGGCCGACCGCGACCACCAGCAGGTATTCCGCGGCACGCAGCGCGGCCGGGACCAGCCAGTCGAGCGGCCCGGCGTGCGGCGCCCGGGCGGCCAGTCCGGCCCCGAGCACGATCAGCGCGACCACGATCAGCGCGATGATCGACCGCGTGCCGGCCAGCTCGAGGATCACCAGAGTGAGCGCCGCCAGCGCCGCGACCAGCGCGAAGACCAGCGGCGCGGGCAGCTTGGCGCGGCCGATCACGGCTTTGACCAGCAGGCCGTCGTCGCGGTGCTTGGCGGTGTCGACGGTGTTCAGCACGCCGACCCGCATCGAGATCGAGCGCAGCGAACGCAGCGCGAACGTGTAACCGAACGCCAGCACGCCCCAGATCACCACGGCGGCCAGCGCCACCCGCCCGTCGAAGAAGGCGGCGAGCACCGCGATCAGCGCCCAGCGCTCACCGATCGGAAAGACCACGATCCGCTTCAACCAGTACGCGACCGAGCCGGTGTCCGCCTGCACCCGATTGGACGCGGCGCTGAGCCGGGCGCCGACGCCGGACTGCGCTGCTGCCACCGGACGGGCCGCCGCCTCGTCGTGCAGGGCGCCGTACCAGGCGTCGGTCATGTGCCGCACGGTCTGCAGCAGGATCGCGGTGATGGCCAGCGGCCAGGCATAGGGCAGACCGATCCGCTCGGCGCCCGCGGCCAGGCCGGCATAGGCCGCGTACTCCTTCGCCCGGTCGGCCATCGTGTCCAGCCAGCCGCCGAACGCGCCGAACCGCCGGGTGAAGCGGGCCAGCTGCCCGTCCACGCAGTCGAGCACGAAGCCCAGATAGAGCAGCACCGCGCCGGCGATCATCGCGGGCCGGGACGCCTGCCAGAAGGCGAGCGCGGCGGCCACCGCGAAGAGCACGGAGATCGCGGTGACGCCGCTGGGCGTGAGGCCGAGGCGTGCGCACCAGCGGGTGACCAGGGGCGACCAGGTGCTCACCGCGTATGTGGTGAAGAAGTCGTCCTTCTCCTTGACCGCCAGCCGCAGCCGCGCCGCCTCCTCGTCCACCGCGGCGATCGCGCCCCGCGCCGCGGCCAGCTCCTCCGGCGTGCGCACCCGCTCCGCGTGCAGCAGCCGCACCTTGGTGGCGATCGGCACCAGGCCGGCCGCCAGCAACTCCGGGAGCAGCGTGTCGACGGCGTTGCGCAGATCCGTCCGCACCGCCCCGGGCTCGCCGGGCACCGCGTCGATCAGCAGCGGCAGGTCGGCGGGCGCGACGCTCAGCGCGCCCGCGAAGCGGAGATCGCCCTGGCCGGCCACCACCCGGCCGCGCTCCTCGCGCAGGTCACCGTCGCCCTGCTGGTCCGCGACGACCAGCGCGCAGCTGCGGCCGGCCGGCTCGGTGGCCAGTGTCCACAACAGACTCGAATGGGCCGCCAGATCGTCGGCGCAGATCAGCAGCGGCTCGCCGGCCCGGTGCGCGCGGCGGGCGGCGTCGCGGAGGTCGTCCAGCGAGCCCGGCGCGGTCCGCTCGACGGTCGTCGCGCCGGCCGCACGCAGGGCCGTTTCGAGTTCGTCGGCGAGATCGACGGCGAGGCCGGTGCTGGCGCACAGAACTGCCAGCGTCACCAGTTCGCCTCCTTGCATCCGCGGGGGCCTCAGGTTAACAGCGCGCCGTACCGGGGTACGGGTCCCCCTTACGGGAGCTGACCTCCGCAGATCCACCTGCGGACCGAGGGCGGGGGTGCTCGGAGTTCGTACCGTTGAACGTGGTCGCGGCACCGCGCCGGGACCAGCCCCAGAAGGAGTGAGCCACGTGACCCGCCGCCTGACTCGGCCCCGCAACGACCGCTGGATCGCCGGTGTGTGTGCCGGCCTGGGCCGCCGGTTCGGCCTGTCGTCCGGGATGGTGCGACTGATCTTCGTGCTGTCCTGCCTGCTGCCCGGCCCGCAGGTGCTGATCTACATCGTGCTCTGGGTGCTGATGCCCAACGAGTGACCGCTGATCACGGGTTGGAATACGTCACCGTGACCGACGTGTAACCGAGCCGGGCGAGGAGAGACTCCAGCATCTTCTGGGTGTTCTCCCTCGCCCGTTCGTCGAGGCCACTGCTCTTCGCGGCCTCGGTGATCCGCTTCTGTGCCTCCTGATAGACGCGCTGCTGCTTGTTCGGATCCGAGGAGAACGCGTCGCCGATGCGGTTGAGCAGGCCGCGCTCCTCGGCCACCACGTAACTGCGTTCCATGTCGAGATTGGCCGACGTGAGCTGCGGCGGCGGCAGGGTGATGCGGACCGACTTGGCCGCCTCGTCGACCGTCAGCGCCCCCTCGGCCAACGAACTGAAGTCGACATATGCCTCGACCGAGCCCGAACCGACGAAGAGCGTGCGCTGGTTGACCAGGAAGTCGGGGATGTTCTCCTTGTTCTGCTGGAGATCCACGATCACCTGGAACGTGCCGTCGGCCGCCACGAAGCGGCTGAGGTCGCGCATCGACTGCAACAGGACCGGCTGGCTGCGGTCGGTCTCCTGGTCGCTGAACGGGTTGTCGAAGCTGGGCAGCACGTTGATCGCGCGGAGCCCGAAACAGGCGCCGACCATTGCGACGAAGACGATCGCCATGAAGGCGAGCAGCCGGGGCGCGGCCCGCTTCTTCTCCTCCGGCGTCGCTTCCACCGGGGGGAACTCTTTCGTAGCTTCCTCGGTATCGGCCATACCCCTCACGGTACGGCCAGCGCGCCCATTCAGCTCGCGAACGCGTTGAGCCCGGTCAATTTCTGACCGATCACGAGCTGATGGATCTCGGAAGTTCCCTCGTACGTGAGCACGCTCTCCAGGTTGTTGGCGTGCCGCATCACCGGGTATTCCCCGGAGATGCCGTTTCCGCCCAGGATCGTGCGGCAGGTGCGCGCGATTGCGATCGCCTCACGCACGTTGTTGAGCTTGCCCACACTGACCTGCTCGGGCCGCAACCCGCCACCGGCGTCGCGCAGCCGGCCCAGGTGCATCGCCAGCAGGTAGCCCTTCTGCAGCTCGAGGGCCATGTCGGCGAGTTTGGCCTGGGTCAGCTGGAAACCGCCGATCGGCCGGCCGAACTGCTCGCGGCTGGTCGCATAGGCCAGCGCGGTCTCGAGGCAGTCGCGGGCCGCGCCCATCGCGCCCCAGATGATGCCGAATCGGGCCTCGGTCAGGCAGGAGAGCGGCGCCTTGAGCCCGCGCGCCTCGGGCAGCCGCGCCGACTCGGGCAGCCGCACGTCGTCAAGGGTGATCTCGCCGGTGCTGGACGCGCGCAGCGACATCTTGTGCTTGATCTCGCGGGCGTTGAAGCCGGGCGTCGTGGTGGGCACCGCGAAGCCGAAGACGCCCTCCTCGGCGCGGGCCCAGATCACCGCGACGTCGGCCACCGGCGCGTTGGTGATCCACATCTTGCCGCCGTCGAGCACCCAGTCGTCGCCGTCGCGGCGGGCACGGGTGGACATGTTCGCCGGGTCGGAGCCGTGGTCCGGCTCGGTCAGGCCGAAGCAGCCGATCAGCTCGCCGGCCGCCATGCCGGGCAGCCACTGCTGTTTCTGGTCCTCGGAGCCGTATTTCCAGATCGCGTACATCGCCAGCGAGCCCTGCACGCTGACCAGGGAACGCACTCCGGAGTCGGCGGCCTCGAGCTCCATGCAGGCCAGGCCGTACTGCACCGCGGAGGCGCCGGCGCAGCCGTAACCCGTCAGGTGCATGCCGAGCAGGCCGAGCTTGCCGAACTCGGGGGCGAGCTCGCGGACCGGGACCTCGCCCCGCTCGTACCACTCGGCGACGTGCGGGCGGACCTTGTCGGTGGCCACCCGGCGGACCAGCTCGCGGACGTCGCGCTCCTCGTCGGAGAGCAGCGTGTCCAGGTCGAGCAGGTCGAGAGGCTGCTGGGTCACGACTGCACCACCAGCACCCGGGCGTGGATCTGGTTGCGCTGCTGCAGGGCCGCGCGCAGCGCCCGGTGCAGGCCGTCCTCCAGATAGAGCGAGCCGCGGTATTCCACCACGTGCGGGAACAGGTCGCCGTAGAACGTCGAGTCCTCGGCCAGCAGCTTGTCCAGCGCCAGCTCGCGCTTGGTGGTGATCAGATCGGCCAGCCGGATGGGTCGCGGAGGGATTTCCGCCCACGCTTTCAGCGTCGTGTTGTGATCCGGGTACGGAGCTCCGTCCCGGACCGCTTTGAAGATCACGACGGCACGCTCCCCTCCGACCCTGCCTTTCCGGCCTTACCCAGTCCACCGGCCATGATGCACCACATCGTCGACCGGACGATGCCCCCGGCGCAGTGACGGTGACCTCTTGTCGGGAGCACGGTAGCCCACGGTGAGCGCCCCGATCGGGGTGAACTCCTCCGGAACACCGAACGCCGCGCGGAAAGCCGGGACGGTTTCCGGGGGCAGACCGATGAAACACGAGGCCAGCCCCTGGTCCACCGCGGTGAGGTGGATGAGCAGCGCGGCGAACCCGGTGTCGATGTGCCAATAGGGCACCGGCCAGTGCGCCTCGTCACGGTCGGTCCAGCCCTTGTCCGGCTGGGCGTACCGGTCGAGATAGACCGATTTGTTCGACATCGGCACGATGATCAGCGGCGCCTTGCGCATCCGCTCGATCCAGTCGTTGGGCTCCTCGACAGCCGTCGCTTCCCAATAGCGGGCCCGGTCCCGCGGCTCTTCGAGCACGAGGAAACCCCAGCCCTGCGAGAAACCAGCTGACGGCGCCCGCAACGCATGCTTGAGCAATTTGTCCCGGATGTCCGGCGGGATCGGTCGCTCGGCGTCATAGGTCCGCACCATCCGGCGCCGACGGACGACCTCGTCGAACTCCATCAGGGCCGGACGCCCCAGGCCGCCGACCAGGTCTCGCCCGGGGCCAGCGTGATCAGGTCACGGCCCGAGCGGAACGCGTCCGGCGGGCAGGTCATCGGCTCGATCGCCAGCGACCGGCGGAACCGCTCGCCGTGCAGGGTGTCGCCGCTGAAGACCTGCCACCACTTGAACTTCTCGTCGCCCCACACGTCGACCTTGGCCGAGCCGTCCGGCGCCGCGATGGTCACCGACGAACCGCCGTCCGCCTCGTGGTCGAGCTCGCCGAAGGTGGTGTCCAGCACCGCGTCGCCGACCCGCCGCGGCTCGGTGAAGTCGTACTCGCTGCCGGCCACCTTGACCGCGCCGATCGGCAGCAGCCGCGAGTCGGCCAGCACCCGGGTCTTGCCCGGCACGCGCAGCAGGATGTCGTCCACCGCAACGCCGGTGAGCTGCAGATAGGGGTGCACCGAGTAACCCCACGGCGCGTCCGCCTCGCTGGTGTTGACCACCTCCTGGTCGCACCGCAGCCCGTCCGCGCTCACCGACCAGCGCGTCTTCAGGGTCAGCGACCACGGGTAACCCACCTGCGGCGGCAGGTCGAACTCGAGCGTCACCGCGTCGACCGTCTCGTCCGCGAGCCGCCAGCGGGACCAGTTGGTCAGCCCGTGGATCGCGTTGTGCTTGGCCGGCTCGGTGATCGCCAGCTGGTGGGTGGTGCCCCCGAACGTGTAGTGGCCGTCCCGGATCCGGTTGGGCCACGGCGCCAGGATCTGACCGGCCGAGGCGGGCGAGATCTCCTCCGCGGAGAAGCCGTCCACGATCTCGCGGCCACCCGCGTTATAGCTGCGCAGCACGCCGCCGACCTCGGCGAGGATGGCCTGGTGACCGTCCGCCTCGATGGTCCACTGGGTGCCGGATTTCGCGCGTACGACGCTTGTCATGCGATGGACATTAGCGAACCGGTTCCTCGTCGGCTGGGGGCCGGTAGCGCAGCAGCGCGGGGAAGGCCAGCGCGAGCGCGATCGCCACCCCGGCGGCCGCGAACCCGCCGCCCGCCCAGGACAGGGTCGGCCCGGCGAACCCCGCGGTGGCGCCGGCCCGGAGATCACCCAGGCGCGGCCCGCCGGCCACCACCACGGTGAACACGCCCTGCAGCCGGCCGCGCAGTTGATCGGGTGCGAAGGTCTGGAGGATCGACTGCCGGTAGACCGCGCTGACCAGGTCGGCCGCGCCACCGACGGCGAGCAGCAGCACCATCAGCCAGAGCTGATGGGCGAAGCCGGCGAAACCGATCGCCAGTCCCCAGCCGACCACCGCCACCACCAGCGCGACGCCCTGCCGCTGGACCCGGCTGATCCAGCCCGAGGTGAGGCCGCCGATCATCGAGCCGATCGCGATCGCGGCGAACAGCCAGCCGACCGCCGAGCCGCCGCCGAAGCGCTCGTCGGCGATCTCCGGGAACAACGCGCGCGGCATGGCCAGCACCATCGCCACGATGTCCACCGCGAAGGACAGCAGCAGCACCGGCTGGGTGGCCAGGAAGCTCAGGCCGGTGGCGATCCCCCGCAGTCCGGCGGTCGGCTTCGCCATCCCGTCGACGTGCTCGATCGGGGGAATCGGCGGCAGCTTCCAGGCCGCCCAGAAAGACAGCGTGAAGAGCAGGGCATCCACCGCGTACGCGATGGTGATGCCGGCGCCGGTCGACCAGACCGCGAAGATCAGGCCCGCGGCCAGCGGGCCGAAGACGCCACCGGCGGTCGACGCGGTGTAGCCGAGCGTGTTGGCCGCCGGGACCAGGCCGGCCGGCACGATCCGCGGGATGATCGCGTTGCGGGTCGGCGAGGTGATCGCGAAACCGGCCGACTGCACCGCGACGAGCACGAGCAACAGCACCGGGCTGTCTGCCCCGAGCAGCGCCTGGGCCAGCAGACCGAGCGTCGAGAACCAGGTCAGGGCGGAGCTGACCAGCAGCAACATGCGCCGATCGACCACGTCCGCGGCGGCGCCGCCCCACAGCCCGAAGATCAGCAAGGGCACGAGCCCGGCCACCCCCAGCAGCCCGACCCACGCGGACGAATGGGTGATGTCGAACATTTCCACCGAAACGGCCACGCTGGTGAACTGGAAGCCGAAGAACGCGGCGCTGTTGCCGGCCCACATCCGGCGATACGCGAGCACGCGCAGCGGCCGGACGTCGATCATCCAGCCCCGCGTCTTCAGTTGCGTTTCGCTCAAGGGGCGAGCCGTTCGACAACCCAGCCGGCCTCCGCGCGCCGGAATCGCAGCCGGTCGTGCAGCCGGCTGGTGCGGCCCTGCCAGAACTCCACGGTGTGCGGGACGACGCGCAGCCCACCCCAGTGCGGCGGGGGTGGCACGTCCTGCCCGGCGAAGCGCTCCTCGGCCGCCCGGAATCCGGCCTCCACCGCGGCCCGGTCCGGCAGCACGCTCGACTGCGGGCTGGCCCAGGCGCCGAGTTGCGAGCCGCGCGGCCGGGTCGCGAAGTAGGCCTCGGTCTCGGACCGGGTGACCCGCTCGACCGGCCCGGCGACCAGCACCTGCCGCTGCATCGGGAACCACGGGAAGACCAGGCTCGCATAGGGGTTGGCGAGCGCCTCGCGGCCCTTGCGCGACTCGTAGTTGGTGAAGAACACGAAGCCGCGCTCGTCGTACCCCTTGAGCAGAACGGTCCGGGCACTCGGCCGGGCCGCGGCGTCGGCGGTCGAGACGATCATCGCGTTCGGCTCCGGCAGACCATGTTCGGCGGCCGCGGCGAACCAGGCGGCGAACTGCGCCGGCCAGTCCGCGGCCAGATCCTCCTCGAGGAAGGCGCCACGCTCGGTGTAGTCACGACGCATCCCGGCCGGCTCGGCGCTCACCTGGATCTCCTCCTGCGGATAAGTTGCTTATCGAACCTAAGTCGCCGCGCACGATCCGTCAGGTCCGTCAGGATGGGTGTCGCGGAGAGCACACTGCGCCGGGTCGCCCTCCGGTTACGCAAAGGGCAAGATGAATCACTTACGGGTCTGCACGGGCTCGAGATCTGGGAGGCGACGTGTCCGACTTCAAGCCTGGCCTGGAGGGCGTGATCGCCTTCGAGAGCGAGATCGCCGAGCCCGACAAGGCCGGTGGCGCTCTGCGTTACCGCGGCGTGGACATCGAGGACCTGATCGGCCAGGTGTCCTTCGGAAACGTCTGGGCGCTGCTGGTCGACGGCCGCTTCGGGCCGGGCCTGCCGCCGGCCGAGCCGTTCCCGGTGCCGGTGCACTCCGGCGACATCCGGGTCGACGTGCAGTCCGCGGTGGCCATGCTGGCGCCCTATTGGGGTCTCTCCCAGCTGCTCGACATCGACGACGAGCAGGCCCGCTCCGACCTGGCCCGGGTGTCGGTCACCGCGCTGTCGTTCATCGCCCAGTCGGCCCGCGGCCTCGGGCTGCCCGCGGTCCCGCAGAAGGACATCGACAAGGCGCAGACCACTGTCGAGCGGTTCATGAAGCGCTGGCGCGGCGAGCCCGACCCGCGGCACGTCAAGGCCGTTGATGCGTACTTCATCTCGGCCGCCGAGCACGGCATGAACGCGTCCACCTTCACTACGCGGGTGGTGGCCTCCACCGGCGCCGACGCCGCGGCCTGCATCTCCTCCGGCATCGGCGCGCTCTCCGGCCCGCTGCACGGTGGCGCGCCCTCCCGGGTGCTGCACATGATCGAGGGCGTCGAGCGCAGCGGCGACGCGGAGGGTTATGTCAAGGGCGTCCTCGACCGCGGCGAGCGCCTGATGGGCTTCGGCCACCGGGTCTATCGCGCCGAGGATCCGCGCGCCCGCGTGCTGCGCCGCACGGCCAAGGAGCTGGGCGCGCCCCGCTTCGAGGTGGCCGAGGCGCTGGAGAAGGCCGCGCTGGCCGAGTTGCACGCCCGCAAGCCCGACCGGGTGCTGGCCACCAACGTGGAGTTCTGGTCGGCCGTGGTGCTCGACTTCGCCGAGGTCCCGGCGCACATGTTCACCTCGATGTTCACCTGCGCCCGGGTGGCCGGGTGGAGCGCGCACATCCTCGAGCAGAAGAGGCTGAACCGCCTGGTCCGGCCCTCCGCGCTCTATGTGGGACCGCCCACCCGCAAGCCCCAGGACGTGGAGGGCTGGGATCAGGTCCCGCATAATGCTTGACCGTTGACCCCGCCGGAAGGACCCCCCACCGTGACCGACGCGATCCAGATCCCCGACGAGCTCAAGCCGGTCGACGGCCGGTTCGGCTCCGGGCCGAGCAAGGTGCGCCCCGAGGGCGTCGACGCGCTCGCCGCGGTGTCGAAGACCTTCATGGGCACGTCGCACCGCCAGCGCACCGTGAAGGACCAGGTGGCCCGGCTGCGCCGGGGCATCGCCGAGTTCTTCGACGCGCCCGCCGGTTACGAAGTGATCATCTCGAACGGCGGCACCAGCGCGTTCTGGGAGACCGCGGTCTTCGGGCTGATCCGTGACAAGGCGCAGGTGGCCGAGTTCGGCGAGTTCGGGTCCAAGTTCCGCAAGGCGATCGCGGACGCGCCGTTCCTGTCGTCGCCCACGGTGGTCTCCGCGCCGGGCGGCCAGGCCGCCTTCCTGAGCGCCGAGGCGGGTGTCGACGCCTATGGCAGCGTGCACAACGAGACGTCGACCGGCGTGGCGGTGCCGGTGCAGCGGGTGGCCGGCGCCGACCCGGGCGCGCTGCTGCTCACCGACGCCACCTCCGGCGCCGGCGGGCTCGATGTGGACCTCACCCAGACGGACGTGTACTACTTCGCGCCGCAGAAGGCGTTCGGCTCGGACGGCGGGCTGTGGATCGCGCTGATGTCGCCGGCCGCGCTCGAGCGGGCCGCCGAGATCAAGGCCACCGGGCGTTACATCCCGCAGTTCCTCGACCTGGTCACGGCCATCGAGCAGAGCCGGCTGGAGCAGACGTACAACACGCCGGCGCTGGCCACGGTGTTCCTGGCCGCCGAGCAGACCGACTGGATGAACGCACAGGGCGGTCTGGCCTGGGCGAGCAAGCGCAGCGCGGAGAGCGCGGCGGCGATCTACGGCTGGGCCGACCGGTCGGCCTATGCGACGCCGTTCGTCACCGACCCGGGCCTCCGGTCGAACGCGGTCGCCACGATCGACTTCGCCGACACGGTGGACGCCGCGGCGATCGCCAAGGTGCTCCGCGCGAACGGCATCGTGGACACCGAGCCCTACCGCAAGCTCGGCCGCAACCAGCTCCGCGTCGCGCTCTATCCGACCGTGGATCCGGCCGACGTGGAGGCCTTGACCAGGTGCATCGACCACGTGGTCGAGCGACTCTGATCGCTGAAGATCATCTCCGCTGGTCAATGACTTCCCCGGCGTGGCTTACTCCCATCGAGTGACCATGACGCGTACCGTGTTCCGAAACGCGCCCGGGTGGCTGACTCTCGGGATGCAGAGCCAGATGCCAACCAAGCCAAGCCAGCGACGGGACGGAGGCAACGCATGCGGCCGGTACGCTTCGTCGCCCTCTCCGAGGACGGTCAGGCACTGGTGCTCGCCGATGAGGTCGGCCGGCTCCTCGCCCTCCCCCTCGACGACCGCATCAACGGGGCTCTGCACACCGATGGTGTCAGCGGCTCGACCAGCACCTCGGTCGCCGTTGCCACCACAGAGGTGTCGATGGCGATCCTGTCGCCGCGTGACATCCAGTCCCGGATCCGCTCCGGCGAGTCGGCCGACGACGTGGCCCGCATCGCCGGCGTCCCGGTCGACCGGGTCCTGCGTTATGCCGGGCCGGTGCTGCAGGAGCGCGCGATGCTGGCCCAGCACGCCCGCCGCACCCGACTGAAGACCTCGGACTCCGGCGCCCCGCTGGCCGAGGTGGTCGACAGCCGCCTGGCCCAGCACGGCATCGACGCCGAGAAGATCTCGTGGGACGCCTACCGCCGCGACGACGGCACCTGGCGCATCGTCGCGACCTGGCCGTCCGGCAAGGCGACCGCCCAGGCGGTGTGGGATCTCGACAAGGCACGCCAGGTCGTCTCGCCGCACGACGACATGGCGCAATACCTCTGTGCCGAGCGCCCGACCCAGATCCTGGGTCAGGAGCCGGCCCCCGAGCGCCCGGCACACGATCGCAGCGGCCACGGTCTGCCCGGTCGTTCCGGCAACGACCTGTCCCGCGGAGGCCACGGCCTGCCCGCGCCGTCGACGGACTCGCCCAGGCAGAACCGCGACCCGATCCGCGCCGGCCGAGACGCCCTGATGGCATCGCTCGACCGTCCGCTGTCCGGCCGCGGCCTCGACCCCGCGCCGCAGGAGACCTCCCGCCGCCCGGTCGCGGGTGGCGCGGCGGCACTGCTCGGCGGCGGCGCCGGTTCGGCCTTCGACGAGGAGTCGGACCTCCCCAAGGAGGTTCCCGCGGTCCCGTCGCTGGCGGTCCTGCGCCCGCGCCGCACGGTCGGCCAGGCCGGCGGCAACCAGCAGCAGGGCACCGCGGCCGGCGACGAGGCAAGCGGCGAGCAGAAGCCGCGCAAGCGCCTCCCCAGCTGGGACGACGTGCTCTTCGGCGGCGGCCCCGCCGCCCGCGAGTCCTCCTGACACTGCGCCACCGCACCCGACGCTTCGCCGTCACCGCGCCGCGCAGTCTCGAGGCCGCCGGCCCGATCAGCGCTGCTCAGGTGGTGCTGTGCCGCGCGGCTGGAGCAGCGACCAGGTTCGGAGGGTCTCGTAGCCGAGGCCTTCGTCGTGGCGGCTCCGGACCAGCGCCATCTCGGCGGCCGTCCAGATCCGGCCCCCGAAGTCGCGCAGCGCAGCGCGCAGCTCCGGACCGCCTGCGTAGGTCACCGTGAGGTGTGGCGTGAACGGGCGCTCGTCGCAGGGCAGTTCGGAGGCCGCCAGCCCCTGCTGGAGTTCGGTGTGGAGGGCGCGCAGCACATCCACGTCGCCGTCCACGCCGGCCCACAGCGCCACCGAGCGGCCTCGCCCGAAGGAACCACCGCCGGAGAGCCGCAGCCTGATCTCGTCGTGCGCCGGGCCGTCCACCGCGACGCGGGAGACCACCAGCTCGACGTCGGGAAGTCGTTCGGGCCGCACCTCGCCGATGAAAGCCAGCGTCAGGTGCCACCGCTCGACCGGCGTGAGCCGCATGGTCTTGCCGTCCCGGCCCAGCGCTGCCTGCATCCACTCGCGCAGCTCTTCCCGCACATCCTCCGGCGGATACACCGCCACAAACAGCCGCACCCGGCAACACTAGAGCCCGTCAGGCGCGGAAGCGGAAGCCGGCCGCGGTCAGCTCGGCCTCCACCCGGACCCGCTCGATCTCGCGATCGACGTCGTCGGTCAGGCACAGCAGATGGTGCGACACCGAGAGGTAGAGGCAGGCCACCCGCAACCACCGGTCATAAGCCCGCACCACCGCGGCCGCCCACAGCTCCGACGCGGACGCCAGGCCACCCAGCCGCTCGCGGTGCAGGCGGCGCAGTTCGGCCGCGACCTGCTCGATTGTCGGAAGACGCTCGCCCTGCATTGCGCTGCCGCAGGCGCAGACCCCATCGCCGACAGGTCCGTCAGCCAAGAGGCCACCTTCCAGGAGCTCGCGATCCAGGAGGCCGCCATGGAGGCGGGCGCGGTTCAACAGAGCACGGTCGAGCAGGGTCAGCCTCGGGCGGTCCAGCCGGGCCCGGCGCTGCCATGCCTTGCGCAACTCGAGGCCGTCGGCGCGGGCTCGCATCGCGAACACCGCGCACGGCAGGCTCAACAACGCGGCGAGCGCTGCCGTGAGCACTGCGGTGTGCGGAGTCATCACCAACCGACGCTAAATGGTCAGCAGCGGGACGGACCACGACCGTTCGGGTTAGCCCACGTGCCATCTCATTACGCGTCCCACTCTGCGAACCACCATAAAGGACGATGAACAGAACGGATCAGCAGGTCAAGGCCGATATGACACCAAGAACTCGACTACGGTGAGTGCCGATTACTCGGTGTCACGCGGCGGTGCGGACCTCGGACTCGAGCACCGGCTCCGGGGAGAGCGCCGCCGCGGCCGCGGTCGGGACGGTCACCGGGGCCACCAGGGTCAGGGACGGCCGCGGGCGGAACCGGAAGCGCAACCGCTCGCCGGTCGCGTGCAGCTGCCAGGTCAGCGCCGCGATGCCGGCGATCAGGGAGACCACCCCGGCCACCCAGATGCTGGACGGCACGCCGAAGTGCTCGCCCCACCAGCCGGCCAGGGTCGCGCCGATCGGCGTCGTGCCCAGGAAGACCAGCACGTAGAGCGCCATCACCCGGCCGCGATAGGACGAGTCGACGCCCATCTGCACCCGATGGTTGGCCGCCTGCGCGAGGTATATCGAGAAGAAGCCGGTGGGCACCAGCAGGATCATCGCCACGATGAACGTCGGCGCGAAGCCGACCGCGATCTCGAACACCCCGAAGGCGATGGCGGCGCCGACCACCACGTACGCGCTGGGTCGAGCCCGTCGCCCACTGCCGGCCAGCGCACCACCCAGCGCGCCCACCGCCAAGGCCGTGGTCAGCAGACCGAAGGTCGACGCCCCGGCGTGGAAGTCAATCTTGGCGAGCGCGGCGAGCGTGACCGGGAAGTTGAAGCCGATCATCCCGACCACGAACATCAGGGTGATCGGCAGCAGCAGGTCCTGGCGCCGCCAGACGTAGCGCAGGCCGTCGGAGATCTTGGAGTCGTCGCTGCTCACCGGCTTGAGCGAGCGGTGCAGATCGGCCGTGCGCATCGCCGTGTAGCTGAACACCGGCGCGATCGCGAGCACCGTGGCGACCAGGAACACCGGGCCGGTGCCGAGCAGCGCGATGGACACGCCGGCCAGCGCGGGCCCGCCGATCCGGGCCACGTTGAAGGTGGCCGCGGAGAGCGCCAGCGCGTTCGGCAGCAGCCGATTTTCGACCAGCTCGGAGACGAACGACTGCCGCACCGGGGTCTCGATCGAGTTGGCGATGCCGAGCAGGGCGGCGAACAGGAACACGTGCCACAGCTGCACGATGCCGGACGCGACCAGCACGGCGAAGACCACCGCGGTGACCGCGAAGGCGGCGTTCGCCACCACCAGCAGCTTGCGCTTGTCATAGCGGTCGGCGAGCTTGCCGGCGAACAGGGTGAGCAACAGCACCGGTACGAACTGCAGCGCGGTCACGATGCCCAGCGCGGCCGGCGAGTTGCCCGAAAGATCGAGCACCAGCCAGTCCTGGGCCGTGAACATGACCCAGACCCCGACCAGCTTGACGAGCTGCCCGATGGAGAAGAGCCGGTAGTTGCGAACCTGCAGGGACCGGAATGTCGTGCTCAGCACTGCCCGCACTCGGGTTGCGCCTCCTCAGAGTGGTACGCGTCATCAACATGTGACGAAGCGACCGGCGAAGAGAACCCGGCTCAGGCCCGCGCGACCTGCTGCATGATCTCGGCAGCACGCGCGAGCGTGTCACGTTCGTCCGGGCTGAGCTCGGCCAGTTGCAGCGCGAGCCACTCGTTGCGTGCCCGTTCGAACTGCGCGTAGATCGCCCGCCCCTCCTCGGTGGCGGCCAGGATCACCTGACGCCCGTCGGTGGGATGCGGGGTGCGCGCGACCAACCCACGATCCTCGAGCTTGCCCACGATCTTGGTCATCGTGGGCGGCTGCACCCGCTCGACGTCGGCGAGCTCACGAGGAGTCAGCGCGCCGGCCAGCTGGAGGCTGGTCAGCGCGGACAGCTGACTGAACGTGAGATCGCCGACCGGGCGCTCTTTGCGGAACCGGCGGTTGAGCCGGGAGATCGCATCGCGCAGCGTCTGGGACAGCTCCTCAGCTGTTGCGCGTTGTGTCGCCACCGACCGCTCCA
This sequence comes from Actinoplanes sp. NPDC051388, assembly GCF_055586225.1. NCBI lineage: Bacteria > Bacillati > Actinomycetota > Actinomycetes > Micromonosporales > Micromonosporaceae > Actinoplanes > Actinoplanes sp. NPDC051388. The sequence goes on from NZ_JBVJIP010000006.1 coordinate 180,372, forward strand.
TCACGTTCCTTAGCCTAGCTAATGAGCTTGGCTAACGACATCTCGAGGCCGTATGACCTAGAGCACCAAGCTTTCCAGGGGCCCGCGCAGGAAGTACAGGATGAAGATGACGGCCACCCCGTAGAGCAGCGGGTGCACGTCGCGGGCCTTGCCGACGGCCAGTTTGATCACCACGTACGAGATGATCCCCGCCCCGATCCCGTTGGAGATCGAGTAGGTGAACGGCATCAGCGTGATGGTCAGGAATGCCGGGATCGCGATCTCGTAGTCGGTCCAGTCGATCTGCCGGACCGCCTGCATCATCAGGAAGCCGACCAGCACCAGCGCGGTCGACGCGGCCTCGAACGGCACCACCGTGACCAGCGGCGCGAGGAACATGGCGACCAGGAAGAGCCCGCCGGTGACCAGGCTCGCGACGCCGGTGCGGGCGCCCTCGGCGACACCGGACGCGCTTTCGATGTACGACGTGTTGCTGGACGTGCTCGCCACACCACCCGCGGCCGCGGCGACCGAGTCGACGAGCAGGATCTCCCGGGTGCGCGGCGGCATGCCCTCGGAGTCCAGCAGGCCACCCTCCTGACCGACCGCGACCATCGTGCCCATGGTGTCGAAGAAGTCGGTGATCAGCAGCGTGAAGACGAACATGATCACGACCAGCACGCCGGCCCGGCCCCACGAGTCGAACACGTTGAACTTGCCGATCAGCGACAGGTCCGGCAGATCCACGATCTTGTCCGGCAGTGCGGGCACGTTCAGCGACCAGCCACTGGGGTTCGGCTTGCCGTCCACGAACGACGGCCCGACCTTGGCGATCGCCTCCACGATGATCGCCAGCACCGTGGTGGCCAGGATGCCGATCAGGATCGCGCCGCGGATCCGGCGCACGAACAACACGATGGTGATCAGCAGGCCGACCACGAACACGAACAGCGGCCAGGTCACCAGCTTGCCGCCGATGCCCATCTCGACCGGCACCGTGGTGCCCGCGACGTCCGGGATGCGCCGCACGAAACCGGCGTCCACCAGCCCGATGATCATCAGGAAGAGGCCGATGCCGACGCCGATCGCGGTCTTCATCTGGGTCGGCACGGCCTTGAACACGGCCGTGCGCAGCCCGGTGAGCACCAGGATCGCGATCAGCACGCCCTCGATGACCACCAGGCCCATCGCGTCGGCCCAGGTCATCTCGGGCGCGATCTCAAAGGCGACCAGTGCGTTCACGCCCAGGCCGGCGGCCAGCGCCAGCGGGAACCGGGCCACCACGCCCATCAGGATGGTCATCAGGCCGGCCACGAACGCCGTGCCCGCGGCCAGCGCGGCGATCGGCAGCGAGGCGCCCACCGCGTCCACGCCGGCGCCCAGAATGAGCGGGTTCAGCACGACGATGTAGGCCATCGTGAAGAAGGTCGCGAACCCGCCGCGGACCTCCCGCCCGACGTTCGACCCCCGTGCGGAGATCTCGAAATACCGATCAAAACCGTTCTTGGGCGTACGCGGCGCTGCGACGTCCGGGTCAGCGGAAGTAGTGGACATGTGCGCGTCCCCCAGGGCTTTCACGTGGCTCGTTGCGCGCATCGTGTCAGACGCCCGATGTCGGGAAAAGATCCTCGATGTTACGAACAGGTCCGGGCGTAGCATGATCGCGTGGCCGAACACCTGCACGGGCTGGACGCGGTGACCGGGACGAAGCCGCGACCCGAGCCGCTGGACCCGCCGATGATCCCGTTCGCGCTGGCCGGCATCGGTGGTTTCGCGATCGCCGCGCTCATCTGCTGGCTGGCCGGCGCGCCCGCGATGTGGATCTGGACCTGCCTGGCCGGCCTGGTCTGGGGCATCCCCGGGCTGATCACGATGATCCGGCACGACGCGCATCGGCGCCGCCGCCGGGCCCTGTCACACCCCAGCTTCGAGGTGCACTCCTAGCTCAGGAGTGGCCGTAGTCCTCGGCGGGCTCGCCGGACTCGACCGAACCGTGCGGACGGCTCACCGCGACCGCCTCGACCTCGGAGTCGTCGTAAACCGTCGGCAGCTCTTCGACCGGTGGCTCGACCGTGCCCACCAGCGTCTCGGAGTGCGCGCCGCAGCCGTGGTCGGCGCTGACCGCGCGAGCGTCGTCGGGGGCGAACAGGTTGCCGCACACCCCGAACATCGGCCGCATCGCCCCGGCCAGCGGCAGGTAGAACCCGCAGGTGCCGCAGCGGGCGTTGCGCGGCGCGGCGGTCGAGATGGCGGCCTCGGGACCGGACTCGCCGTCATACCAGCGCTGCGCCGTCTCGATGCGGCCCTCGCGCGACATCACCCGGGGCCGGCCCAGGCCGAGCTCCCAGGACACGTCCTCGACCGCGGGGTCGTCACTCAGCACGTATCCCTGAGCCAGCCGGTCGTCGTCCGGAGCGGTCGGCATGAGGTCGCCGATGCCCAGGTCACCGGGCTGCAGGCGCTCGTTCCACGGCAGCCAGCCCGGGGCGAGCAGCGCGTCGGGGCCGGGCAGCAGGACGGTCTCGCAGACCGTCACGTGCCGGCTGCGCGGCACCCGGGTCACGGTCACCGCCCAGCGCCAGCCCCGATAACCGGCCAGGTGACTCTCGAAGAAGTGGGTCACCACCCGATCACCCTCGGAGATCGCTTCCAGGTGATCGCCGATATCGGCCGGATCGACCTCGGTGATGGCGCCGCGAGCCACCCCGACGGCGTCTGCGCAGACCTGGTCGAGTTTGGCGGCACGAGCGGTGGTCCTGGTGGTCACGAGCCCATTGTCCCCTATCGGGGCGGGTCGGTCACACCGACTCCCCCAGATCGGCGCGCGCGGGAAGGGGACGCGCTCGCCTGAATCAGTCAGGATGGGTTCCATGCCGCTGCTTCCCACCCTCGGACGGACCGTCGGGACCGGTGTGCGCGCGATGCGCATGCTGGTGCGCGGTGGCATGCGCGGCGGGGCGTGGGCCACCCGCCGAGTCGGTGACGCGCGGGCCAAGGGCGCGGCCAACGAGGTCGGCATGGTCCGGCTCTTCGACCTGCACGCGCTCTCCTGCGCCGGCGACACCCTGATCGCGATCGGGCTGGCCGGCACCATCTTCTTCAACGTGCCGCTCGGCGAGGCGCGCAGCAAGGTCGCGATCTACCTGCTCGTCACGATGGTCCCGTTCGCGTTGCTCGCGCCGGTGGTCGGCCCGCTGCTCGACCACTTCCGGCACGGCCGCCGTTACGCGCTGGCCACCACGATGCTGGGCCGGGCCTTCCTGGCCTATGTGATCTCCGACAACCTGCTCGGCTTCGGGCTCTACCCGGCCGCCTTCGGCGTCCTGGCCCTGTCCCGCGCCTACGGCGTCGCCAGATCCGCCGCGGTGCCCAGGCTGCTGCCCGAAGGCGTCGGCTTGTCGCAGGTCGGCGCCAGAGCAAGCGTTTACGGAACGTTCGCCGGCGCGCTCGTGGCCCCGATCGGCCTGGCCGCGTTCTGGGTCGGCCCGCAGTGGTCGCTGCGGGTGGCCTCGGTGATCTTCGTGGTCGGCATGGTGGTCGCGTTGCGGCTGCCCCCGCGCGCCGACTCGGATCCGCCGGAGGAGGTGCCGCGCCCGTTCCGCACGATGCTCCGCCTGCGCCGCGGCACCGACCGCCCGCTCTCCGGCAAGCTCGTCGTCAACACCCTGATCGGCAGCGCCTGCCTGCGCCTGCTCTATGGGTTCCTGCTGCTCTACTTCGCCTTCGCGATCAAGGCGGGCGAGCTCGAGACCACCATCCTCGGCCGTGACGTGGGCAGCCAGTCCGCGGTGGCGCTGGTCGGCGGCTCGCTGGTGGTCGGCACGTTCCTGTCCACCGCGATCGGCACCCGGCTGCGCATCCGCCGTCCGACCGCGCTGCAGTCCAGCGGCCTGACCATCACCGCGGGCGTGGCGGTGCTCGCCACCATCTTCTTCAACCTGGCGATGGTCGCCCTGCTGGCGCTGGTGGCCGCGATCTTCAGCGGCATCTCCAAGCTGGCCATCGACGCGAGCATCCAGGAGCGCGTGCCGGAGCGCATGCGAGCCAGCGCGTTCGCCCACTCCGAGACGGTCCTGATGATCGCCTGGGTGGTCGGCGGCGCGATCGGCATCATCCCGCTGAGCGGCCGCTTCGGCGTGGCCCTGGCCGCCGCGATCACGGTCGCCGCAGCCGTCCGAGCCGCAATCGTGGCCGCCCGCCTGCACAACGAACGCCTGCACGGCCGCCCCGACAACGCCCCGGACGACAACACCCCCGCAGCATCCACAGCGTCCGCCGCATCCACCGCGTCCGCCGCCGCCCACCCCGACAAGCCAGGCCGACCCTCCGACCCCACCGAGCCGACCGACCCGTGGCCGGACGCACCGACAGTGGCACCGATCACCGGCGGCGCACCCCCGGCCCCCCGCGGCCGATCCACCAGCGGCGACCGCACCACCATGCAGCAGACCCGCCCCCGCGGCACCGACCAGACCACAGTGGACCAGCGCCACACGGAGTTGAACCCCACCCTGGCCGAACCACCGGCCCCGCCCAAACGACGCCGCCCGTGGCACCGCAAGCAAAAGCCGGCCCCCAGCCCGCCCGCTCCCCCCTCCGGCCTCGGCGCCCAGCCACCCGGCGCCACCCAACCCACCGCCCCCACCACGGGCCACGACGCCCAGCCACCCTCAACGCCCGGCGAATCTCCGCGCCCGCAGCGCTACACACCACAGTCCGCCGGCCCCCAGCCCCGCAGCGGCCAGCAGCCCCCGTCGCCCCCGCAGCCGGCCCGCCCCAACCCCGCACCGCCCGGCTTCCACGTCTACCGCCCGTCCTCCGCCGACAGCGACGGCAACGCCGATCCCCGCGACCAGCGATGACCCTCCTGATAGTCACCGCCGTCCCCGCCGAAGCCGAAGCCATCCGAGCCGGCCTGCCCCCCGCAGCCGCCAACGACGCCCCCCGCGCGACCCCCGCCACGGACGGACCGCAGGCGACCCCCACCAACGCCAACGGCGTCGGCGTCGAGGTGTTCGCGGTCGGCGCCGGTCCCGCTGCCGCGGCCGCCGGCACCGCCCGCCTGATCGCCCTCGCCGAAGCCGCCGGCCGCCCCTATACCGCGGTGATCAGCGCCGGCATCGCCGGCGGCTTCCCCGGACGGGCCGGCCTGGCCGACACCGTGATCGGCCTCCGCAGCATCGCCGCCGACCTCGGCGCCGAGTCCCCCGACGGCTTCCTCCCCATCGATCACCTCGGCTTCGGCACCGGCCAGGAATCCTCCGACCCCACCCTCCGCAAATCCTTCATGGCGGTCCTCCCTCACGCCATCGAGGGCGACATCCTCACCCTCGCCACCGTCACCGGCACCGCCGAGACCGCCGCGCGCCTGGCTGAGGCCCACCCCAGGGCCGTCGCCGAAGCCATGGAGGGTCACGGCGTGGCCACCGCGGCCGCCGCGGCCGGCCTGCCCTTCCTGGAACTGCGCACGATCTCCAACCCGATCGGCCCGAGAGACCGCGCATCATGGCGCCTCGAGGGCGCCTTGGCCGGGCTGACCGTCGCAGCCGCCGCGTTCAGCGTCTGATCCCGCGCCCTGCCGCACGACCCTGACCGCCGCACGATCCTGACCGCCGCACAACCCTGACCGCCGCACGACCCTGACCGCGCCGGGCACGCGGTCGGCCAGGCAGCCGCCACTTCGTGCACGTCCACGTGTCGGCGTGGCCGGCCTTGCTGTCGGCAGTGTGAAAAGCCACGTGTGGCAAGTGCTACAGAGCTGGCGCGTGAAATCGGCCTAGCGTGAGGGCGTGGCACTTTCTCTGGCAGTCTCGCCCTGTCCCAACGACACCTTCGTCTTCCATGCGCTGGTCCACGGGCTCGTTCCCGGAGCGCCGGCGGTCGATCTGACCTTCGCCGATGTCGATGTGACCAACACGGCCGCCGAAAAGGGCGAGTTCGATCTCGTCAAGGTCAGTTATGCGGCGCTGCCCTGGCTGATGGACGACTACGAGTTGCTGCCCTGTGGCGGCGCGCTGGGCCGGGGCTGCGGGCCGCTGGTGCTCACCAAGGGCGACAAGTCCGACCTGAACGGCAAGACCATCGCGGTGCCGGGCGACCGCACCACGGCCTATCTGCTGTTCCGGCTGTGGGCGCACGACCAGCAGCCGAAGAGCATCGAGGTGGTCCCGTTCGACCGGATCATGCCGGGCGTCGCGGACGGCACCTTCGACGCCGGGCTGGTCATCCACGAGGCGCGGTTCACCTATCCGCGCTTCGGCCTGACCGCCCTGGTCGACCTCGGCGAGTGGTGGGAGCGGGACACCGGCCTGCCGATCCCGCTGGGCGCGATCCTCGCCCGGCGCGGCGCCGTCGATCCGGTCGAGGCGGCCGAGTGGGTGCGCCGCTCGGTGAGCATGGCCTGGGCCAACCCGGCGGCGAGTCGCGAGTTCGTGCTGGCCAACGCGCAGGAGATGGAAGACGACGTGGTCCGGCAGCACATCGATCTCTATGTGAACGAGTTCACTCTCGACCTGGGCCGGGACGGACTCGCCGCCGCCGACGCCCTGCTCGGGCGCGCGGCGGCGGCGGGTCTCACACCGGCGATGGCCAAGCTGACCTAGACCTGTCTCGGCTAGACCTCCAGCTCGCGGGCGACCGCGTGCACGAGCTGAGCCACCTTTTGTGCCGTCTTCTTATCGGGGTAGCGGCCGCGGCGCAGGTCAGGCTGCACCTTCGCCTCGATCACCTTGATCATGTCCTCGACCATGCCGTGCAGCTCGTCGGCCGGCCGGCGCCGCAGCTCGGCCATCGACGGCGGCGCATCGAGCACTTTCAGCCCCAGCGCCTGGGCACCCTTGCGGCTGTCCACCACGCCGAACTCCACGCGCTGGCCGGTCTTCAACTCGGCCACGCCGGACGGCAACGCGCCTTTCGGCAGGAACACGTCTCCGCCCTCGTCACTCGTGACGAATCCGAATCCCTTCGCCGCGTCGTACCACTTCACTCGACCCGTGGGCACCGCTGACCTCAACTCGATAGCTGGAACTAGGCCTCCAGGCTATCCAAGGTGCCGGGTCCACTCCCAACCGTTATCCGGCGGAGCAGAGCGGGAAGCGGGTGAAGATCCGGGAGCACGTGGGTGGCGCCGGCCGCCCACAGCTCGTCGGCGTCGCAGGGCCCGGTGGTGACGCCGATGCCGGGCACTCCGGCGGTCCGTGCGGCGACCATGTCACCGACGTGATCGCCGACATACCACCGCACGCCGTGCTCGGTCAGGGCGGCCGCCTTGCCCTCGGCGAACAGGTCGCCGGCCAGCTCGTCGACGGTCATCCCGAGGTGTTCCAGGTGCAGCTCGGCGAGCCGGCCGAGCTTCGAGGTGACGACGACCACGCGCAGGCCGAGCTTGCGGATCTCGGCCAGGGCCTCGACCGCTCCGGGGGTGGGCACGGCAGGTGCGATCGCAAAATCCGGATAAAGCGCCCGGTACGCCGTGACCGCCTGCTCGACCTCGTCCGCCGGAAACCACTCCCGCAGCTCGGTGCGCAACGGCGGGCCCAGCCGGCTGATCGCGAGCTCCGCATCGACGAACACACCGGTCTGCGCGGTGAGCGCGCGAAACGCCGCCGCGATGCCGGGCCGGGAGTCGATCAGGGTCATGTCCAGGTCGAACCCGACCGCCGCCGGGGTCACGGCGTGAGTGTCGGGGTGTACACCAGGTCCTCGACCGGAAGCGGGAACGTCTGATCGTCCCCGAACGGCGACGGCGCCGCGGCCCGGTCGGAAGTCATTTCGGAGACCGCGAGATGGCCCTCCTTGGGGGCTCGCGCCCGGGACGCCTCCCCCACCGGCAACTCGGTGCCCGGCATCTTTCCCTCCGCCGCCACTGCCTTACCCCCTCGAATCCGTGGGGCCCGGCGAAGCCCCGGACCCGCCACTATCGTCCCATGGCGGCTAGCGTTGGAAGGGATGGCCACCACATTCGCCGATCAACTGCGGGCCCTGCCGGATGAGGCGCTGGGCGCGCTCATTCAGCTGCGCCCGGACCTCGTCGTGCCGGTGCCCGCCGACGTGTCCGCGCTCGCCGTCCGGGCGCAGTCCCGCGGGTCGGTGGCCCGCTGTTTGGACGCGCTGGACGAGTTCACCCTGGCCGTGCTCGACGCGGCCCGCCTGAGCCGCGCTCCGGAGACGGCGCTGACCTCGGCCGATGCCATCCTCGAGCTGGCCGCGGCGGCGCCGGAGGAGGATGTGCGGGTGGCGATCGGCCGGCTGCGCGCGCGGTTCCTGCTGCACGGCCCGGAGGACGCGTTGCAGGTGGTCGGCGCGGTCGACGAGGTCACCTCGCCCTATCCGGCCGGGCTGGGCCGGCCGGCGGACTACCTGGATCCGGCGACCGCCGCGCTGTGTGCGGACAAGGCGAAGCTGCGCCGCACGGTGATGGAGGCCACTCCGGCCGCCCGCGCGGTGCTGGATCGGCTCGCCGCCGGGCCGCCGATCGGAAAGCTGAACAGTGGAGCGTTGAACGGCGCCTCGATGGCCGAGCCGGTGCGCTGGCTGGTCGACCACCACGTGCTGGTGCCGGTCACCGAGGCCGGTCGTGCGCCGCGGCCGGAGGGCGAGCTGGTCGAGTTGCCCCGCGAGGTGGGCATGCTGCTGCGCCGGGAGACCGGGCCGCTGGGCGTGCTGCGACCGCTTCCGCCCGCGCCGGAGGGGCCGGTGCGCGACGTCAAGGCGGTGGACTCGGCCGGGGCCGGCCAGGCCCTGGAGGCGGTACGCACCACGGAGGCGCTGCTGGAGGCACTGGGCGACGAGCCTGCGCCGGTGCTCAAGACCGGCGGCCTGGGCGTGCGCGATCTCAAGCGGCTGGCCCGGGCGGCCATCGTGGACGAGCCCACGGCGGCGCTGTTCCTCGAGGTGGCGTACGCGTCGGGGCTGATGGGCGAGGCGGACGCCACCGGCATCGCCCGCTCGATCACGGTGAGCCGGGCAGCCGGCGGCGGCGAGGAGATCTTCCTGCCCACCGGCGCATACGACCTGTGGCGGGCACAGAGCATCGCCCAGCGCTGGGATCTGCTGACCCGCTCGTGGCAGCAGATGACCCGGCAGCCGGGCCTGGTCGGGCAGCGTGACGACCGGGACCGCCCGATCAACGCACTGTCCCCGGAGGCCGAGCGGCCGGGCGCCCCGCAGGCCCGGCGCGAGGCGCTGACCGCCCTGTCGGCGCTGGACCCGGGCGCCGCCCCGGCCGCCGACGAGGTGCTCGGCCTGCTGTTCTGGCAGGCGCCCCGGCGGGCCCGCGGGCGCGAGGCGGTGCATCGGGACGCGCTCGACGGCGCCGCCCTTCTCGGCGTCACCGGCCGCGGCGCGATGACCTCGTACGCCCGGATGCTGGTCGAGCCGGCCGGCGACGGTGACCCGCTGGGCGCCGAGCCCGCCGCGGACGCGGTCCGGGCCCTGGACGCGCTGCTGCCCGCACCGGTCGACCACGTCCTGGTGCAGGCAGACCTGTCGGTCGTGGTGCCCGGCCCGCCGGAGCCCGAGCTGGCGAACGAGCTCGAGGTGATCACCGAGAAGGAGTCGGCGAGCATGCGCCGGGTGACCGCGACCAGCGTGCGCCGGGCGCTCGACGTCGGCTACACCGCGACCGACCTGCACGACCTGGTCAAGCGGCGATCCCGCACCCCGATCCCGCAGTCGCTGAGCTATCTGATCGACGACGCCGCCCGCAAGCACGGCGGCATGCGTGCCGGGTCCGCGGGTGGTTATCTGCGCAGCGACGACGAGGCGCTGATCGCCGAGGTGCTGGCCGACCGCCGGCTGGCACCGCTGGCCCTGCGCCGGCTGGCCCCGACTGTGCTGGTCAGCCCCTATCAGGTGAGTCGCCTGCTCGGGGCGCTGCGCGATGCCGGGTTCGCACCGGTCGCCGAGGACGCGGGCGGTTCCGCGGTGCTCAGCCGGCCCAAGGTGCGCCGGGCTCCGTCGCGTACCCCGATGTCTTTGAAGCCGCCCGACCAGGCCGGACCCCCGCTCCTGGCCGGACCCCGTCTGGCCGGGGTGGTCGAACAGATCCGGCGCGGCGACATCGCGACGCGCGCGGCCCGTCGTGCGCCGGTGACCGTGCGCGCGGCGAACGGCCACGGCGTGCCGGGGCTGACCTCGGTGCAGGCGCACGGCCAGGCGATGGCGGTGCTGCAGCAGGCGGTACGCGAAAAGGCCCGGGTCTGGGTGGGCTATGTGGACTCACACGGTTCGACGCTGTCCCGGCTGGTTCGCCCGGTGTCGTTGAGCGCCGGCTACCTGCGCGCCGAGGACGACCGGACGGAGACGCTGCACACGTTCGCGCTGCACCGCATTACGGCAGCCGTCCCTGAGCAGGAATAGGACGGCCCTCGGTCCGGTCGAGGGCGGCGGTGGGGCTGAGGACGGCGTGCAACACTGAATGGTCGTGCTCGGGCTCAGAAGGGACGTGCTGGTGAGCGCCGGACCGTTGATCGTTCAGTCGGACAAGACCCTGCTGCTGGAGGTGGATCACCCGGACGCGCAGGCCTGCCGGATGGCGATCGCGCCGTTCGCCGAGCTGGAGCGCAGCCCGGAGCACGTGCACACCTACCGCCTGACCCCGCTGGGGCTGTGGAACGCGCGAGCCGCGGGCCACGACGCGGAGGGCGTGGTGGACTCGCTGATCAAGTTCTCGCGCTACCCGGTGCCGCACGCGCTGCTGGTCGACGTGGCCGAGACCATGGACCGCTACGGCCGCCTGCAACTGGCCAACGACCCGAGCCACGGCCTGGTCCTGCGCGGGCTCGACAAGATCGTGCTGATCGAGGTCGCCAAGAGCAAGAAGCTGGCCGGCATGCTCGGCGGCCGGATCGACGACGAGACCATCGCGGTGCACGCCTCCGAGCGCGGCCGCCTCAAGCAGGCGCTGCTCAAGCTGGGCTGGCCGGCCGAGGATCTGGCCGGTTACGTCGACGGCGAGGCGCACGAGATCGCGCTGGCCGAGGACACCTGGCACCTGCGGTCCTATCAGCAGGAGGCGGTGGACGGCTTCTGGGCGGGCGGCTCGGGCGTCGTGGTGCTGCCCTGCGGCGCGGGCAAGACGCTGGTCGGCGCGGCCGCGATGGCCACCGCCAAGGCGACCACGCTGATCCTGGTGACGAACACGGTGGCGGGCCGGCAGTGGAAGCGTGAGCTGGTCGCCCGCACGTCGCTCACCGAGGACGAGATCGGCGAGTACTCGGGCGAGCGCAAGGAGATCCGGCCGGTCACCATCGCGACGTACCAGGTGCTGACCTCGCGGCGGAACGGCGCGTTCACCCACCTCGACCTGTTCGGCGCGCGCGACTGGGGCCTGGTCATCTATGACGAGGTGCACCTGCTGCCGGCGCCGATCTTCCGGTTCACCGCCGATCTGCAGGCCCGCCGCCGGCTGGGCCTGACCGCGACGCTGGTGCGCGAGGACGGCCGCGAGGGCGACGTGTTCTCGCTGATCGGCCCGAAGCGCTACGACGCGCCGTGGAAGGACATCGAGGCGCAGGGCTGGATCGCCCCGGCCCAGTGCACCGAGGTGCGGGTGACGCTGACCGACGCCGAGCGGATGTCCTATGCGGTGACCGAGGCCGAGGAGCGTTACCGGGTGGCCGCCACCGCGCGCACCAAGCTGCCGGTGGTGCGCGCGCTGGTCAAGAAGCACCCGGACGAGCAGGTGCTGGTCATCGGCGGGTACATCGACCAGCTGCACCAGCTGGGCGAATACCTGGACGCCCCGATCGTGCAGGGCTCGACCACCAACAAGGAGCGCGAGCGGCTGTTCGACGCGTTCCGCTCCGGCGAGGTCAAGACCCTGGTGATCTCGAAGGTCGGCAACTTCTCGATCGACCTGCCCGAGGCGGCGGTGGCGATCCAGGTGTCCGGCACCTTCGGCTCGCGGCAGGAGGAGGCGCAGCGGCTCGGGCGGGTGCTGCGGCCGAAGGCGGACGGGCGGCAGGCGCACTTCTACACCGTGGTGTCACGGGACACCATCGACACCGAATATGCCGCGCACCGTCAGCGGTTCCTGGCCGAGCAGGGGTACGCGTACACCATTGTGGACGCGGACGACGTGCTCGGCCCGCCGCTGCCGCAGGTCGACTGAGCGACCTACTCGGTGGGAGCCGGGTAGGGCAGCTCCGGCGGCGGGGCCGGGTCGGCGGGCATCTGCACCGAGGTCGGCGCCGACGGCCCCTCGCTGCCGGCCCGGGAGAAGGCCAGCAGGCCGACGAAGCCGATCACGAAGATCAGGATCATCGACGCGGCCACGGCGGCCAGCACGATGAGCCAGGCCGGAATGCCACGCTTCGGCGGGGTGCGCGCGATGAGTGGCGGCGGGCCGGCAGCCATCCGCGGCTGGCCGGCCTCCTCATAGGCGGCGGCCGCGACCACGTCGGGGCTGCCCAGCCGCTCGAGCACCTCGATGATCTCGCCCTCGGAATATGCCCCGCGCTCCTGCGCGGACGCGATGTGCGCGTGCAGGTCAGCGATCAGCTCGCGGCGCTGCAGCAGCGGCAGCCCGCTGAGCCGCATCTCGACCTCGCGCAGGTATTCACCCACCACGTCAATCTGGTTCATGCTCATGCCCCACCGGTCCCTACGAGTCGATCGACGGTCTGTCGAAACGAAACCCACTCCGCACGAAAGTGACTCAGCGCCGCCCGCCCGCTGTCGGTGAGCGTGTAGTACCGCCGCGGCGGCCCGGTCGGCGACTCGCTCCACTTGCTGTCCAGCCATCCGACCCTGCGCAGACGCGACAGCAGCGGATAGATCGTGCCCTCGGTGGTCGCCAGGCTGCGCTCCTCGCCGAGCTGACGCACGATCTCGGTGCCGTAGCTGTCCTCCGTCTCGACCATGGCCAGCACGCAGAACTCGAGAGTCCCGCGCCGCAGGCTGGTGGAGAGCTGCGCGACGTCCGTCATGCGTCACACGGTACCTTGCGACGCAAGGTACGGCTACGGCAGCCGCGGACCGGGGGTCAGCAGGGCTTCCAGCAGATCGCCGTGCTCCTCGACGCGCTCCAGCACCTCATGCGCGTCGAACTGCCGCGCCTCCGCCTCGCCGGTGCCCATCGCCTCGACCTCTTCCCAGGTCAGCGGCGTGGAGGCGGTCGGGCTCGGCTGGGCGCGCAGCGAATAGGGCGTGACCGTGGTCTTGGCCGCCGCGTTCTGACTCCAGTCGATGAAGATCTTCCCCGGCCGCAGGTTCTTCGCCATCTTCGCGGTGATCGACCGCGGCACCATGCCGGCCAGTTCCTCGGCCACCTTCTTGGCATAGCGGCTGACCGTTTCGGAGTCCTGCTCGCCCGAGATCGGGCAACACAACTGCATGCCCTTCTTCCCAGAAGTCTTCGGGTACGCGTCCACGCCATCCGCCGCCAGCCGGTCCCGCATCAGCACCGCCACTCCGCAGCACTCCTTGAGCCCGGCCGGCGCCCCCGGATCGAGGTCCACGACCATCAGATCCGGGTCCTCGCCGACCCGCCACTGCGGCGTGTGCAGTTCGAGCGAGGCGATGTTCGCCACCCAGACGAGGGTCGGCAGGTCGTCCACGATGACGAAGTCGATGGTTTCCCGCGACTTGGTGGATCCGGGCACGGGCAGGCGTTCCGTGCGTACCCAATCAGGGGTTCCACCGGGTTTGTTCTTCTCGAAGAAGAACGCGCCGTCCACGCCGTTGGGATAGCGGATCCGGGTCAGCGGGCGGCCTTCGAGGTGCGGCAGCAGGATCGGCGCGAGCCGCGTGTAGTAATCGATGACCTCGCCCTTGGTGAATCCGGCGGCCGGATACATCAGCTTGTCCAGATTGGACAGCTCTAGATCGCGGCCCTCAATGGTGACGGCGAAACGATTGGCTGCTCTTCCCTTTTGCTTTCCGCCGCGGGTTGGCTCAGCTGCCATCGTCGTCTTCCTCCACGCAGTCGGCCGGCGATTTGTCCGGGCGCAGCCGCAGGAACCGCGGGAACCGCAGCCGTCCGTCCGGCGTGCGATTCCCGTAGCGCACCTCGACCACCAATTCGGGCTTTACCCAGTGCGCGCCGCGCGCATCCTCCCGTGGCACCGCACCCGCGGCGAACGGCGATTCATCGGTGCCGATCGGGGTCAGCACGGAGAGCAGTTCGCGCTCGGCGGCGCCGCTGATGCCGCCGCCGACGCGCCCGCGGAAGCGCAGGCGCCCGTCCGGCCCGGGCATCCCGACCAGCAGCCCGCCGAGCCGCCGCGCTCCCGGCCGCCAGCCGCCGATCACGTAGTCGCCGGTCCGGTCGAACTTCACCTTCACCCAGTCCGGCGAGCGCAGGCCGGGCACGTAGGGCGTCTCGACCCGCTTGGCGACCACGCCCTCCAGCCGATATTCGCGCGCCGCCGCCTCGGTGGCCGGGCCGTCCAGGAACACCGGCGGCACCGTCCAGTGCGGGCCGGCCAGGCCGAGCTCCTCGAGGCGGGTGCGGCGGATCGCGTACGGCTCGTGCATCAGGTCCGTGCCGGCATAGCGCAGCAGGTCGAAGATCATGTACGTGACCGGCAGGGTCGCCGCGAGCGAGGCGGCCCGGCGTGCATCCCGGACATGCATGCGCTCGGCCAGCGCGGTGAACGACGGGCGCCCGCTCGCGTCCATGACGACCATCTCGCCGTCGAGCCACGTGTCGTCCGGCAGCCGCAATGTTGATATTTCCGGGTATGCGGCGGTTACTGTCGTCCCGGACCTTGCGTACAGGCGTGGTGCGCCCGAGGAGAACACGGAGATGACCCGCACGCCGTCCCATTTGAACTCATAACTCCACCCGGGCCCGCGTGGCAGCGCGCCCGCCGTGGCGAGCATCGGGGAGAGCGGCGCACCAGGCACGTGATCACCATAGGCACCAGCGAAGGCCTTACGCAGGCGTCTCGGTGATGCCATTCTTGATCCGAGCAGCTCATCGGGGGTAGGAGACAGCAATGCGAGCGATCTGGAAAGGCGCGGTGTCGTTCGGCCTGGTGTCGATCGCCGTCAAGCTCTATTCCGCGACCGAGGAGAAGGACATCCGGTTCCACCAGGTGCACCGCACCGACGGCGGCCGGATCAAATACAAGCGCACCTGCTCGGTCGACGGCGAGGAGGTGACCTACGACGACATCGCCAAGGGCTACGACATCGGCGGCGGCGAGATGGTCATCCTCACCGACGACGACTTCGCCGAGCTGCCGCTGACCACGTCGCGCGCCATCGACGTGCTGCAGTTCGTGCCGGCCGACCAGATCGACCCGATCATGTTCGCCAAGGCCTATTACCTCGAGCCCGAGGGCCAGGCGGCAAAGCCGTACGTGCTGCTGCGCGACGCGCTGCAGGACGCCGACCGGGTGGCCATCGTGAAGATCGCGATCCGCCAGCGTGAGCAGCTCGCCACCCTGCGGGTCCGCGACGACGTGCTGGTGCTGAACACGATGCTCTGGCCCGACGAGGTGCGCACCGCCGACTTCGGGTTCCTGGACGAGGAGATCGAGACCCGCCCGGCCGAGCTGGCGATGGCGAGCTCGCTGATCGACTCGATGGCCGGCAGCTTCAAGGCGGACGAGTTCACCGACAACTACCGCGCGGCGTTGCAGGAGGTCATCGACGCCAAGGTCGAGGGCCGCGAGGTGGTGGCGCCGGAGGAGACCGAGGAGGCGCCGGCCGCCGCGGTCGACCTGATGGCGGCGCTCAAGGCCAGCGTCGAGCGGGCGAAGGCGGCCCGCGGCGAGGCGGCGCCCGCGCCCAAGCCTGCGAAGAAGGCCGCCGCTGCGAAGAAGGCCGCCCCGGCCAAGAAGGCGGCTCCCGCGAAGAAAGCCACCAAGGCGGCCAAGAAGGCTTCGTGATTAGGCTTGGCCCGTGGCATTGACGTGGGCTGAGTCTTATCTGGGTCGGGTGCGCGGGACGATCGGCGACACCGACACGCTGTTGTTCGTGGGTGCGCGGGGAGTGATCCTCGACGATGAGAATCGGCTGCTGCTCATCCAGCGCTCCGACAACCACCGCTGGGCCATTCCGGCCGGGGCGATGGAGCTCGGCGAGAGCATGGAGGAGTGCGCGATCCGCGAGACGTGGGAGGAGACGGGTCTCACCGCGACCTCGCTCACGCCGTTCGCCTTCTACAGCAACTACACGTTCACCAACGACTGGGGACACACCTACCAGCAGATCCTGATGTCCTTCCGGATCCACAGCTGGGAGGGTGAGCTGCTGCGGCAGACCGAGGAGTCGGTGGACGCCGGCTTCTTCCCGCTGGACGCGCTGCCCGGACCGAAGTCGTTCATCATCGACGAGACCCTGGCCGACCTCGCCGAATATGAAGCGACCGGGAAGCTCGTCCTGAAATAGCATCGCCGCGTGACAGACCGACCCCGGCGGCGGCGTCTGGGGATGGACCTCACGCCGCTGCGCACCTCCCGCGACTTCCGCCTCGTGTTCATCGGCGGCGCGGTGACGAGCATCGGGTCCTTCATCACCTATGTGACGATCCCGTTCCAGGTCGCCATGATCACCAACGATCCGCTGCTGGTCGGCCTGCTCGGGGTCGCCGAGTTCGTCCCGATGGTCTTCATGGCCTTCGTCGGCGGCGCGCTGGCCGACTTCGTCGATCGGCGGCTGATGGTGCGGGCCGGCGAGATCGCGCAGACCTGTCTGTGCGGGGTGCTGCTGTTCAACGCACTGTCCGACGAACCACATCTCTGGTTGCTCTATGTGGTGGCGGCGCTCGCCGCGGCGGTCGACGGCCTGCAACGGCCGGCCATCGAGGCGATGCTGCCGCGGCTGGTCACGCCCGAGGAGATCCCGGCCGCGATGACGCTGCGGTCGCTGTCCTTCGACGTCGCCCAGCTGGCCGGCCCGGCGCTGGCCGGCGTGCTGATCGCCAGCGTCGACCTGGCCTGGGTCTACGCCATCGATCTGGGCACCTTCGCGGTGTCGCTGGTGTGCATCTCGCTGGTCAAGGCGGTGCCTCCACCGCCGGACGCGGACCGGCCGTCGCTGCGCTCGGTGGTCACCGGCCTGCGTTACGCCCGCAGCCGCCAGGAGTTGCTCGGCACCTATCTGGTCGACCTGAACG
This sequence comes from Actinoplanes sp. NPDC051388, assembly GCF_055586225.1. Taxonomy (NCBI): domain Bacteria; kingdom Bacillati; phylum Actinomycetota; class Actinomycetes; order Micromonosporales; family Micromonosporaceae; genus Actinoplanes; species Actinoplanes sp. NPDC051388. The sequence continues at coordinate 197,419 of NZ_JBVJIP010000006.1, forward strand.
CGATGTTCTTCGGCATGCCACAGGCGCTCTATCCGTTCCTGGCCATGCAACTCGGCGGCCCGAAGATCCTGGGCCTGCTCTATGCCGCGCCCGCGGTCGGCTCGCTGCTGGCCACGGTGACCTCCCGCTGGTCCGCCCACGTGCGGCGGCACGGCCTGCTGGTGGTGATCGCGGCGGCGGCCTGGGGGCTGGGCATCACCGGCGCCGGGCTGTCCCGCTGGCTCTGGCTCACCCTGCTGTGCCTGGCCTTCGCCGGCTACGCCGACATGATCTCGGGCATCTTCCGCTCGATCATCTGGAGTCAGACCATCCCCGACCATCTGCGCGGGCGGCTGGCCGGCATCGAGATGCTCTCCTACATGACCGGCCCGCTGCTCGGGCAGCTCAGATCCGGGGCGATGGCGCGCACCGGGCTGGGCGTCACCGGGTCGATCTGGGTGGGCGGTTTGCTCTGCATCGCCGGGACGGTCGCGCTGGCCGCCGCACTACCCAAATTCCTCCGGTACGACGGAACCGACGGCGTCGCGCGCAAGAAGGCCGAGGATGAGGCGTGGATCGCACGCGCCACCTAGTGTACAGGCGTACACATCATATGTACGCTCGTACACATGACCTCGATGCGCGACCGGATGCTCGCCGGTGAGCTCTATCAGGCGGACGACCCGCAGCTCGGCATCGACGACGAGCGGGCACAGCGGCTGACCCACCGGATCAACACGATCGACCCGACCGACCGCGAGGGGCTGCGCCTGCTCTTCGCCGAGCTGCTCGGCGGCGTCGGCGCGGACACCACGATCCGGCCGCCGTTCCACTGCGATTACGGCTACCAGACGACGGTCGGCGCCCGCACGTTCATCAACTGGGGTCTGATCTGCGCCGACGTCGCGCGGGTCACGATCGGCGACGATGTGCAGATCGGCCCCGGCGTGCAGTTGCTGACCCCGGAGCATCCGGTCGCGGCCGGCCCGCGGCGGGACAAGTGGGAGTCGGCCCGGCCGATCGCCATCGGCGACAACGTCTGGCTGGGCGGCGGCGTGATCGTGCTGCCCGGCGTGACGATCGGGGCGAACACGGTGGTCGGCGCCGGCGCGGTCGTGGTGCGCGATCTGCCGTCCGACGTGGTCGCGGTGGGCAACCCGGCGCGCATCGTGCGGGCGGTCGAGCCGTGACCACCGCACCCACCCGGCAGGCCCGGCGCTTCGACCCGGACCGCAAGTCGCGCATCATCGAGGCGACCATCGACATGATCGCCGAGCACGGGGTGGCCGGCACCACCCATCGCCGGATCGCGGCCGCTGCGGACGTACCGCTGGGCTCTTTGACCTATCACTTCACCGGCCTGGACGACCTGCTGGCGCAGGCCTTCGGCCGGCATGCGGAACGCATGTCGCCGAGCTACGAGGCGCACTTCGATCGGGTACGCAGCCGCGACGACCTGATCGACGCGGTCACCACCCTGATTCACGGCGACGCCGGAGCCGACCAGCGCGACTGGGCGGTGGCCTATGAGCTCTATCTGGCCGCGCTGCGCCAACCGGCCCTGCGCGTCATCACCGATTCGTGGATGCGCCGCAGCCGGGCCGTGCTCGAGCGCTTCGTCGACCCGACCACCGCCCGTGCGGTGGACGCCCTGATCGAGGGCCTGGTCATGCACATGATGCTGGCCACGGCCACCTTCCACCGCGCGCAGACCCGCGCGATCGTCGCCGGCCTCCTGGGAGAAAAGGCATGAACGTCGTCATCGAGAACGACGCCCGGGTCCGCGCCGCGACCCGGGCCACCTACGTCGCGTTCGCCGGGTCCGGCTGGGGCATGTCCACCTGGGCGACCCGCATCCCGCAGGTCCGCGACGGCCTGGAGCTCACGCCGTCGCGGCTGGGCCTGGTGCTGCTCGCGATCGCGGCCGGCTCGATCATCTCGCTGGTGATGTCCGGGCAGATCGTGGCCCGCTTCAGCTCCCGGGTCACGGTGACCGTGATGGCGGCGCTGTTCGGCCTGGCGCTGAGCGGCATCGGGCTGGGCTACCAGCTGGGCGTCGCGCCGGTGGTGATCGCGCTGTTCCTCTTCGGCTTCGCGAACGGCGCGTGGGACGTGGCGATGAACGTCCAGGGCGCGCTGGTGGAGCGTCGGCTGGGCCGGGCGATCATGCCGCGCTTCCACGCGGGCTTCAGCTTGGGTACGGTGGCCGGCGCCCTGGTCGGCGCCGGTGCGATCGCGCTGCACGTGCCGGTGACCACGCACCTGATCATCTGGGGCCTGGGCCTGGCCGCGATCGTCATCTTCGCGGTCCGCTCGTTCCTGCCGGACAGCGAAGCCCCGGCCTCGGACGACCCGGCCCCTGCCACCGAGTCCTCCGGCCTGCAGCGCACCCTCACCACCTGGCGCGAGCCGCGCACCCTGCTGGTCGGGCTGTTCGTGCTGGCGTTCGCCTTCGCCGAGGGCGCCGGCATCGACTGGATCGGCGTCGCGGTGATCGACGACTACGGCGCACCCGCCACCGTGGGGTCGCTCGCGTTCGCCCTGTTCCTGGCGGCGATGACCGTCGGTCGCTGGTTCGGCCCCGGGCTGCTGGACCGCTACGGCCGCGTCCCGGTGCTGCGCGTCCTGGCCGTCATCAGCCTGGCCGGTCTCGCCCTGTTCGTGTTCGGCTGGTCGGTGCCGATCGCCTTCATCGGCGCCCTGTTCTGGGGCCTCGGCGCCTCCCTCGGCTTCCCGGTCGGCATGAGCGCGGCCGCCGACGACCCCGCACACGCCGCCGCGCGGGTCAGCGTGGTCGCCTCGATCGGCTACTGCGCCTTCCTCGGCGGCCCACCGTTGATCGGCTTCCTGGGCGACCACATCACCGTCCAGAAGGGACTGATCGCGGTCGCGGTCCTGCTCGGCCTGGCCCTGCTGATCGCCGGCAACATCCGCCCCCTCGACCCCACCCGCAAGAACTAGCGGCTTCCCCTGCTCTGCGCACAGAGTCTCGACTGTGCGCAGAGCGAGGTCAGAACCTCCGCCAGCGCATGCGTTCGACGATCACCTCCGGCGCATCGACCTCGACGAAGACGCCCTTCGGCGGCTCCGCGGTCACCACCGGGATCCGCACCTCCTGGCGCAGGCAGAAGGCGAACGGCTCGATCAGGATCCGGTCGCCCTTGGCCTCGGGCACCTTGGGCCGCACGCGTTCCTTGGGCCGGGACACGATGCCGGAGACGTCCACGACCGTCGCGTTCAGGCGCACGACGATCGGCTTGCCCGAGAACTCGCTCTCCTTGATCGCGGTGCGTGACAGGTTCCGCAGGACGATCTCGAACGCGTACACCTCGTCGACGCCGGTGGTCGGGTCCGGCCGGACACCTCGCTGCGTCAGCTTGGTCCACCCATAGCCGAGGCGCAGCCGCGCCAGGTTGCGTCGGTGCCACCGGAGTGCGAAGACGCCGGTCGTGGCTGCGACCAGCAGCAAGCCCGCGGAGATCGCGATCGCCCAGCCGGTCATCGCGGCCACCGCCCATGCCGGACCCTGATGGAGCCAATGCCGATCGGCTGGTTCTGCTGATCTCCCATCGTGACTAGGGTGTTCAACGTCGAACGTTCGATCGTGTTCTCACCAACGAGCCAGATCCGAGTGTTTCGGCGAACAGGTCCACCTGCACGTGGACCGGAGTTGGCCCGCCTGCACGCGGGCCTTCTCCTTGTCGGCCGCAAAGACATCGACGGCCGGCCGAGCCGGCACGGTGGACGCTCCGGGGCGGAAAAGCCGTCGACCCGTCGCATTGCGACCTCCTGAGCTATCGGGAATATGCGTATTAATCGGTCACCAGTGGTGACGCGATTCCGGAAAGCGAATACGGGGAGAACCGACTGAAGATCGATCGGCGGGATGCCGACCTCGCCGTTCTCGATGCGGATCACCTTGCAGAGGGACCACTCCGTCGGAGCCGCGACGTGGCGAAGGGTTACTCCGGTCCGTGCGCGATGCGGCAGGCAGGTGCGCCTGCGCGCGACTGTTGGCGAGTCGGCCTCGGCCATGGCTCCTTCATCTTCGAAGACCAATCAATCTGCCACCTCGCTGGCTGCCGGTTGGCAGTCAGCGAGATCGGCGTCATGTTACTCACTGTCCTATCAGAACGAGTTGGCGCTGTTGGAGGTTCACCGAAACGAAACTAGTCACGCGATCGCGACGCCCGGTAGTTGACGAACTTCCCTCTGTCCACTGTCGATCATCACTCGAATGGTCGCCCACCTGTGCAAACACCCCGGCAGGCCGATTTCAGGCGGCGCCGTCGATCCACGCCGCACTGGAGGGCAGGTCCTCGATGGCTCGCCGCAGAGCGCGGGTGACCTGGTTGAACACCCGCGGATCAGTGGACGCGAAGAGCACCACCTCGCCGCTCTTGCAGGTCGCGTGCAACTCCCACAGCCGCGGGCGCATCCGCCAATAGGCGGCCACCGCCAACACGGGGATGGTCAGCACGAGGATGATCAGTGCGATCGTCGCGGTGGTGCCCACGATGGGCCAGATGGCGACGACGAGTGCAGCCGAACCGGCCGCTGTGTGCGCGGTGGGCCGGCGGGTGCGGTCGATGGCCGTGCAGGTGATGCCGACGTTCCGCAGTTCCCGGATCGTGAACACCTTCGGCGGCGTGGTGCGCCAGACGAAGAGTTCGCTGGTCACCACGGCGTCGGGCCCACGGTAGTAGGTACGTGTGCGCATGGCGAACTCCTTTCCCGTACTCCTTGCGAGGAGAGGGAAGAGCGAGCCACCATTGGCGCAGAGAGAATTCCCCGCCTCGCGCGTTGCGACTGCCGACGGAGCTCAGAGGCGACAAAGGCACCCGGTTGCCGCCGGGTGCCTTTGCTTTGTCTTCCCTTCGAGCCCGCCTTATTGCCTGTCCGTAGTGTGACACGGCCACGCGGCTGCCCGCTACACATCAAGTTGCCATGTTGCAGATTGCGTACAGGCCAAGTCAGGGTATCGTCGGTCTACAAGGGTCGTGAGCTGCGGAGATGTCCCCGGGTGAATTTTCCGCGAGATTCCCCGTCCGGAGGGAGAATCAGGGCGTAGCGCTCGTCACCACACGTTTCACCGGGAGAGGGCACGGGTACCGCGAACAACGTCCGTAAATCAGGCAGGGTCTGGGGAGGCTGATCAACCAGTGGAAAGTCGACTCCGAATCGCGGGCCAGGCTGTCCATCCGGTGCTGGTCATGTTCCCGCTCGGACTGTTCACGATGGCGATTCTCTTCGATCTTGGAAATCTGCTCGGCGGCCCGGACATCATCGGCGCGCTGGCATATTGGAACATCGTGGCCGGCCTGATCGGCGGCATTCTGGTGGTGCTGGCGAGCGCGATCGACCTCGCTTTCGTACGCGGTGGCGCCGCCAAGCGCGTCGGCGTGCTGCGCAACCTGATGCACATGGGCGTGCTGATCCTCTTCGCCGTCATCCTCATGTTGCGCATGCAGTCGCAGGACCGGGTGGCCGGCTGGGGACTGCTGGCGGTCGAGCTGATCTCCCTGGTCGCCGCGTTCTTCTCCGCCTGGTTCGCCGGTGAACTGGCGAATCGCCGCCCGATCCCGGCCGTCGCCCGAGCCACCGGACGCGGCTGATCATCGGTTTGCTCCGCCCCGCAGCGGGCAGGCAGCACTGGAAAGGGCGCCTGTTCGCAGGCGCCGAACCCAGTGGAAGGAGCACCGCGATGGCCGCATCGATCCAGGGCAAGCGGGTGGCTTTCCTGGCGACCGATGGCGTCGAGGAAGTCGAATACACCGAGCCGCGCAAGGCGGTGGAGTCGGCGGGTGGCACGGCCGAGCTGATCTCGATCAAGGACGGTGAGATCCAGGCCGTCAACCATCTCGACCAGTCCCGCACCTATCCGGTGGATCGCCTGGCCAAGGACGCCGACGCCGCGGACTACGACGCCCTGGTGCTGCCCGGCGGCGTGGCCAACCCGGACTTCCTGCGGGTGGACAAGGACGCCGTCCGGTTCGTTCGCGACTTCATGACCTCGGGCAAGCCGGTGGCCGCGATCTGTCACGGCCCGTGGACGCTGGTCGAGGCCGGCGTCGTCGACGGGCGCACGCTGACCAGCTGGCCGAGCCTGCGCACCGACCTGTCGAACGCCGGCGCCACCTGGGTCGACGCACCCGTCCACGTCGATGGAACGCTGGTCACCAGCCGAAAGCCGGACGACCTGCCGGCCTTCTGCGACGCGCTGCTCGACCGCATCGCCGCCCCGGCGCACGTCTGACGCGGATGGGCCCGGCCTCGCCGCGACGGGCTCCACGCGCGGTCCTAGACTCCGTCGAGTGATCACTGAGCCGGACTTCGACGTGGCCGTCGTCGGGGCCGGACCGGCCGGGCTGTCGGCGGCACGCGCCGCAGCCTCGGCCGGCGCCCGCACCCTCGTCCTCGAGCGCGCCGAACACCCCCGTTACAAGACCTGCGGCGGCGGCCTGATCGGGCCGTCGCTCGGCATGTCCGCACCGCTCATCGAAGTGCCCCGCCGGGACGTCGTCTCGGCGATCACCTTCACCGACGACGGCCACCGGTCCTTCACCCGCCACGCCAGCGGCCCGCCGGTGCTCACCATGGTGCGGCGCACCGACTTCGACCACGCCTGGCTCAAGGCCGCCCAGTCGGCGGGCGCCGCCATCCGGGAGAACGCCCAGATCCGGGCCATCGAGCAGGACGCCGACATGGTCAAGCTGACGCTCGGCGACGGTGCCACGGTCACCGCGCGGGTGGCGATCGGGGCCGACGGGTCGGCGGGCATCACGTCGCGTTATGTCGGCGTCTCCTTTGACCAGCAGGATCTCGGCCTCGAAGTGGAGTTGGCGGCGACCTCCGAGGACCGGGCGGCGTGGCGCGGGCGGGTGCAACTCGACTGGGGCGCGACGCCGGGCTCCTATGGCTGGGTCTTCCCCAAGGACGACGAGCTCACGGTCGGCGTGATCATGGCGAAGGGCAGGGGCACCGAGACCAAGGATTATCTCGCGCGCTTCCTCGAAGGCCTCGGCCTGCAGGGACGCGAGGTGCGCCGCGACTCCGGCCACCTCACCCGCTGCCGCTCGGCCGACGCTCCCCTGGCCCGCGGCCGCGTGCTGGTCGCCGGTGACGCGGCCGGCCTGCTCGAGCCCTGGACCAGGGAGGGCATCAGTTATGCCCTGCGCTCGGGGCTGTGGGCCGGCGAGGTCGCCGCCCGCGCGGCACGTCAGGGTGTCACCGCGCTCGACGGTTATCCCGCCCTGGTCCGCAAGCACCTGATGCCCGAGATGAACGCGGGCCGCCGCCTGCTCAACGTCTTCTCCAAGCACCGTCATCTGATGCACGCCGCGATGGCGACGCCGCTGGGCTGGAAGGCCTTCGAGTCCTTCTGCCGCGGCGAGCTCACCATGTCGGGCGTGCTGAAGCGGCCCCAGCTGCGGGTGGCGATCGGCCTGCTCGGCGGCGACGAGGGCGCTCTCACCGCGTGACGGACAAGTGGTCACCGCCGGTGGCTCCGGTGGCTCGATAGAGGTCACGCAACAGGCCGATCTCGCCGCCGTGGTGCATGCACTCGCGGCTCAGGTGCAGGGCGAGCTGGGCCATCGACTGGTCGGCGAAGAAGGCGCCGCGCGGGCCGAGCGGCGCCAGGAACGCCTCCTCGTCCATCGACAGCAGACCGTCGCGCCACCACTCATAGGACGACCTGAGCAGCTCGAGGGCGCCGGCCGCGGTGGACGGCAGCGACTCGGGCGCATGCCGCGGATCGAACATGTCGGCCTCGGCCGGCACGCTGCCGTCACCGAAGAACGTGCTGGCCCGCGTGCGGAAGACGCCGACCGCGATGTGGTTGATCCGCCACGCGAGAGTGGTGACCGGCGGCGGATCCGGCTCCTTCCCCGCGCCGGGCCCGTCCGCGACGAAGTGGCCCCGCGCATCCGGACGGACCGACCAGGCGCCCACCACCGGCTCCCAGAGATATTCCGCGTCGGTCAGCCCCTGCAGACGTGGCCACAGGCTGTAGTCCCAATAGAACCCGAGTTGCTGATCAGCAATCGCGCGCACCCAATCCATAGGTGCTGGTTTAGCACCAGTTCAGATCTCCGGCGAGCGCCGCGGCCACGGGGCCCACTGCACCGCGGCGGCGAAACCCTCGCGCCGTGCGGCACGGGCATCGCGCGGCTCGAGCAGCGTCTCGCGGCCCACCTCGAGGTCGGCGCCGATCAGCCGCGCCTCGGCGAAGGAACCGCCGACGCCGCGCCGGACCCGCTCCCACAGGCCGCCCTCGACCAGCGCGAACGCGTGCGAGCGAAGCTCACCGATCAGGACGCCGGGGTCTTCGTCGCAGGCGTCGCAACCGCAGCTCGGCAGCGCGTCCTCGAACCAGCGCCCGAGCCGCAGCAGCAGGCTGGGAAACTCGGTGAACGCGATGGCGAGCGGGGCGGCGGCGAGCGTCCGCGGGATGAGCCGCACGGTGCGCACGAGCTCGTTGCCCAGCGTCTCCTTGGACTCCCGGCGCTCGACGGTGAACTGCTCGGTCAACTCGTCGAGCAACCGGTCGGCGGCCTCGTGCAACACGGCGAAGCGGCCCGGGTTCGTCACCCTCGAGTAGTCCTCCGGCTTGCGGTCCACCGCTCGATTATGCGCCTCGAAACGGCCCCGACCAGCCTTCCCGGCGAACGCATCCGCTCAGGACTAGTCGAACTGGCCGGCGCGGGCTCCCTTCAGGAAGGCGGACCACTCGTCGTTCGAGAACGACACCACGACGTCTGGGTCGGACGAATTCCGAACCAGGAAATGACCGTCGATTCGAGCGACCTCGACGCAAGTGCCCGAGGAACAGGCGTGGCTCTTGTGCCATGTCGGCTGCTGTTTCGGCTGGATCATCGTGCCTCCTCCGTGACGTACCGGATCCACGGTAAGCGACGGAAAGATGATCAAGCAGCCATGAACATGAATGAATGGACGGTCTTGCGGTGCTTCACGACAAAGGACCGTAATGTGCTTTTCTGCGCGCGGTCCTGTGTGGATCTCAGGCCAGAAATCCACTACAGGACCGCCAAAAACGCAAACGACTTTAGAAGCGGAACTCGCCCGCGTTGACGCCCTTGACGAAGGCGGTCCACTCGTCCTGGGTGAAGTGAAGCGGCGCAGTCTCCGGGTTCTTCGAATCACGGATCAGGAACTCATCCGCGACCTTCGCAACCTCGACGCAGCTGCCCCCGCTGCAGCTGGAGCTCTTCAGCCACTTCGGCTCAATAACGTTCACTCTGCGGTCTCCGGTTCGGGAGGGCACACTTCGTGCCAGGGTGTGGATAATGACGTTACTCTCCGCGACCGGCAGAGATCATGTTTTCGAGAGTTTCGATCCGACGGTTGATGTAGTCGAGAGTGTCCGCCTCATCGGTGGCCACCAGCCAGAGCTGCTTGAAGCGCTCCAGATGCCTCGAGGTCGCGCTCTTGTCCTCGATAATCTCGTCAGCCATTCCGTTTTCTCTATACAGGACCTCGTTGCCCGGCCCGGTGCCACCCAGCGACAACACGTCGAAGCTGGCGTTGTTGGCGATGGGTGTGTCGAGCGAGAAAGGCAGCATCCGCACGCGGATGAGCCCTTCGGTTGCCAAGTTCCGCATGTCGCGGAGTTGCTCGGCGAACACCGCCGGCCCCCCGGTCGAGCGCATGAAGACGGCCTCGTCCAGGACGGTGTAATAGTCCATCGAGCTGAGCCGGCCCAGCAGGGCCTCGCGACGCAGCCGACGGGCTTCAACCAGGGCTTCCACCAGCTCTCGGGGCAACGGCTGCGGCATGTCGTCCACAAACGGCCCGGTGAGGGCGTTCGCGTACTCAGGCAGCTGCAACGGGCCCGGAATGTAGCGAATGTAAAACGACCGGATCGCTACCGCGACCGCTTCATATTCGATGTATTGCCGGAGTGTTGCGCCGATGTCCCGGAAAGCCGGGTCCTGCCACCAGGAGATGTGCTGTCGCGTCCTGGCGATCTTTGCATCAGCCACCAGCGCACTGATTTGCGCACGGTCTTTGATCTTGAGGTATCCCAGCAACGGCCGAAGATCGTTCGGCGAAATGCTGACGTCGCCATTCTCAATGCGAATGACTTTGCTGAGAGACCATTCCATCTCTTCAGCGACTTCGAGTTGAGTCAGGTTCGCGGCCTCGCGCGCCTCACGCAGCGCCAGACGCACACGTCTGCGTGCGACTGTCGGTGACACGGTCGGCGCGGCAACCTCGGTCATGACTCCTTCATCTTCGCCGTTGAAGAGAACTTAACCTGCCACATCGCTGGCTGCCTGTTGGCAGCCAGCGAGGTCGCGCGTCACTTTACTCACTTGTCTTAGCAGAAACGAATCTCATCCGCGGAAGGTTCACTCAACCGAGATGAGTCACACGTCAGAGGCGCTCGGTGATCATGAGGCGGCGACGAGTCCATAGTGTGTGTGAGCTCGCCGATCGTCTTCGACCGCGCGGCGCAGAGCCCGGGTGACCTGGTTGAACACGCGCATGTCGCGAGCCTCGTAGATCACCGTGCGGACGCCGCGGACGGTCGCGATGACCCGGTAGGAACGGGCGTCCCGCAGCCGTCGGGTGGACACTGCCACGACGGTCACGGCGGCGGCCACTGCGGTGGCGGTGACTCCGATCACGACACCGACGACCAGCCAGCTCGCGGCGGCGAAGGCCACCGAACCGACCGCGGCGGCCAGCACTCGGTCGGCGGGGCGGCGGTGCGGCACGTGCTCGACGCGGCGGATGTCGCGCAGTTCGCGTATCGAAAAGATCTTGGGGGTGGCGCCGGCCAGCCACACGAAGCGATCGGCCGTCACGAAGGCGTCGGGCCCACGGTAGTAGGTACGCATTTGCCTTCCTTTCCGTGCTCGTCGCCGAGGAAGGAAGGGCCGCGATCGCGGCTTGGAGAGAATTCCCACCTCGCTGATCAAAGCGGAAATGGTCCGGGGGCAATAACGGCACCCGGTTGCCGCCGGGTGCCGCTGTTGTTTCTTCCCCTCCGAAATTCCGCCCGTTCTGCCTGCGACCAGTAGAGCACGCCATGTCACTGATCGCCATCGCTCAAGGTGCCATGTGGCAGATGGCGCACTAGCAACCTGCTCACAAGCCGCTGACCTGGCTCAACACGGTGGAGCACCGACAGCGAAAGCCCAGACCGAGAGGGTCTGGGCTTGCTGTGGAGAGCCGCCTGACGGAATCGAACCGTCGACCTACGCATTACGAGTGCGTCGCTCTAGCCGACTGAGCTAAGGCGGCGGGTGCAACGGTTTGCCAGTGTACGGCATCACCGAGGGCAGATCAGAGCGGGTTACCGGGTGACTCGGCGGCCGGTGTCATACCGTCAGACTATTGTCCCTCGGGTGATGGACGATCACCGATCCGACCCCGTCCCGTCTCCCGACCCGGTCCCCGGCCCCCGCCCGGTCGAGGCGGAGCGCCCCCGCAAGCCGCGGCCGACCAGCCTCGATCCGCAGGAGCTCGGCTTCACGCCGCAGCGCCCGGTCGGCTGGCTGGCGCCGATGCTGCTGCTCAGCACGGGCGTGCGGGCGCTGCTCGCAATCCTGTTCGGGGCCTATCTGGACAAGCGCGAGCTGCAGAACGCCCTGGACAGCGACGTGGTCGAAGAGCGGGGCGCGGACGGTGAGATCTGGCTGGACTACGTGGCCGACCTGGGCGACGGCTTCCACGCGACCTATTCGGTGGCCTATCTGCTGGCGCAGCCGCAGCTCGAGGTGGACGGGCAGGTGCTCCCCCGCGGCGACGTGCTGCTGATGGGCGGTGACCAGGTCTATCCGCTGGCCAACGGGGACGGCTATGAGAACCGCACCAAGGGCCCCTATCGCGCGGCGCTTCCCGAGGCGCCGGCCGGTGGGCGCCCGACGCTGTTCGCGCTGCCCGGCAACCACGACTGGTACGACGGATTGACCGCGTTCCTGCGGCTCTTCGCGCGGCGTAAGGACGGTCACATCGGAGGGTGGCAGACCCGGCAGCGGCGGTCTTACTTCGCGGTGAAGCTGCCGTCCAACTGGTGGCTGTTCGCGATCGACGAGCAGTTCGGGGCGTACATCGACGATCCGCAGTTGCTCTATTTCGAGAAGGCGGCGGCGGACGTCGGGCCGGAGGACCGGATCATCCTGATGACGCCGTCACCGACGTGGGTCAAGGCGGCGGACAAGCCGGGGGCCTATGACGCTGTCGACTACTTCATCCGCACCATTCTCGGGCCGACCCAGGCGCACGTCCGGCTGCTCGTCTCCGGCGACCTGCACCACTACGCGCGCTATGCCGGCGAGGATCGCGAGCTGATCACCTGCGGCGGCGGCGGGGCTTATCTGGTGGCCACGCACACGTTGCCGGACGAGATCACCGTGCCACCGGCGGACACCCTGACCCGCAACGCCAGCCGCAGCCGGAAATACGCGCTGAACAAGACGTTTCCCGATGCCCCGACGTCCCGGCGGATGGGCTGGGGCGTGTTCAAGCGGATCGCGCTGCGCAACCCCGGCTTCGCCACCATGCTCGGCATCATCCAGACCATGACGATGCTGGCCATGGCCGGCTCGGCGAGCAGCTCCGGCGGCCCGATCCAGCGGCTGTTCAGCATTCCGCTGGTGATGATGCTGGTGCTGATCCTGGCCGGCGCGGTGCTCTTCGCGCAGCCGCCGAGCGCCGGATCCGACGGGCACTCTCGACATTGGATCCTCGGCATCTCGCACGCCCTGGCGCAGATCGCGCTGGCGGCCGGCGGCACCTGGGTGTGGCTGCAACTGCCGTTCCGCGACTGGACGTGGCCCGGGCCGCTGGTGGTCGCCGCGGTGGTCTATCTGCCGCTGATCGGCTTCGTCTCGACCCAGCTCTGCGCGCTCTATCTGGTGGTGGCCAGCTTCTTCAAGGTCAACGTCAACGAGCTGTTCGCAGGGCAGGGCATCGAGGACGCGAAGAGCTTCCTGCGCATGCACATCGGGCAGGACGGCACGCTGACCGTCTATGCCCTGGGCATCGACCGGATCTGCCGCCGCTGGGTGGCCGACCCCGGCGGCGCGCACGACGCGTCCTGGCTGCGGCCCGAGGAACCGCTGCCGGTGCATCTGATCGAGGAGCCGATCCGGGTCGCCGGGCCACTGGCCCAGCGGCACTGATCAGGCCGGGCGGGTCAGTCAGGCCGGGCCGGTCAGGCCGGTCAGGCCGGGTCGCGGCCGTCGAAGGCGCGGCGTGACCCGCAGACGTCGGTCAGGGCGCACCGCTTCAAAGCCCCGTCGGCGAAGTTGCGCACGGTGACCGTCTCGCTCGGCGGGTGTTTGGCCACCACGCGACCCTCGCCATCCGGGGTGGTGACCCGCTCGCCGCTGCGAGGGTAGTTCTCGCTGCTGCCGGCATAGAGCGGGTGCTCATATTTGAGGCAGCACATCAGCCGGCCGCAGGCGCCGGAGATGCGCAGCGGGTTGAGCGGCAGGTCCTGGTCCTTCGCCATCCGGATGGTGACCGGCTCGAAGTCGGTCAGGAAGGTGGCGCAGCACAGGTCCCGACCGCACGAGCCGATGCCGCCCTGCACTCGCGCCGAGTCACGCGCCGACAGCTGGCGCAGCTCCACCCGGCAGCGCAGGGTGGCGCCGAGGTCGCGCACCAGAGACCGGAAGTCGACCCGGTGCGGCGCGGTGAAATAGATCGTGGTGCGCGCGCCGCCGCTGCCGTTCTGCTCGAGCACGTGGTCCACGGCGACCACCTTCATCGGCAGCTCGTGGGCCTTGATCAGCTTTTTCGCGGCGACCTTGGCCTCCGCCTTGCGCTTGCGCAGCGTCTCGTCGCGGCGCAGGTCACGGTCGTCGGCCAGGCCCGCGACCTTGGGGAAACCGTCGGTCTCCTCGCTCACCCACTGCGCCGGCCAGACGCACTCCGCCACCTCGGGACCGTCGTCCGTCGGCACCAGCACACGGTCGCCGACCTTGGGGCTGAACTCACCGGGATCGAGATAATAGAGCCGTCCATACCGGTTGAAGCTCACTGCGCACAGCATGCCCATGAGCACACCCTACGACGTGATCAGGTGCGGACGAAATGTCCATGTTTGGGTTACCCGCGTGGGTTGTCGCATTGATACCACGCATCCCACGTCATCGAACCTCGTTGTGAAGTCCCGTAGACGCCGCTCGCTGCGGCCGATCTTCGGGGAGGACCCTTCATGACGCCCGCCGCAAGGCCGTTCGCCGCCAGTGTCGCCGCGCTCGCAGTAGCCGGCGTCTTCGCCGTCCCGGCGCCGGCTTTCGCTTTGCCCGGGCCGATTGCGGCGGCGCCGGCATCGTGCGCGGGGGCCGAGCGCTATGCGGCTCAGTCCGGCGCGGAGATGCTCCGGCTCAGCAAGCTTTCGGTACGCCCACAGAACGCGAGCGACCACGGTAGCGGCCGAGGTGGCGCGCGTGGCGACAAGCCGGGCAGTCACGGCGGGGCGGATCGCGGGCTTGCGCCCGGCACGGGCGGTGACGGCGGCACCGATCGCGGGTCCACGTTCGGCGCGGCCGGTGACGGCGGAACCAATCGCGGGGCTGCACCCGGCGCAGGCGGTAACGGCAGGACCAATCGCGGGACCCCGCCCAGCGCGAGCCGTGACGGCGGGACCACGCCCAGCGCGGGCCGTGGCGGTGGGACCACGCCCAGCGCGGGCCGTGGCGGTGGGATCGGCCTCGGGCCTGCGCCCAACGCGGGGCCCGATGGGCGGATGGCGCCCAATGCGCCGCCCGGCGCGTCCACGGACGATGTGGCCGCGCTCGGCGTGGTCGACACATACGGCGGCGCGTCGCGCGGGAAGGGCGACGCGCCGCACCGAAATTCGAGTGGCACGGTCGCGGCGAAAGCAGGGGCCATGCCTACGGCCGGCGCTGGCGGCGAGGCGCTCAAGCCGATTCCGGGACGCGAGCCGATTCCCGGGCGGGAGCCCACTTCCGGAGACGAGCCCAATTCCGGGGGTGAGCCCAATTCCGGCGGTCAGCCCAATTCCGGCGGTGAGCCCAGTTCCGGCGGTGAGCCCAGTTCCGTAGGCGAGCCGAATTCCGGGGGCGAGCCGAGTTCTGGGCGCGAGCCCAGTTCCGGGCGCGGGGCGGTTTCTGTTGATGGGCTGCGCGTGGGTGAGGCCAAGTCGGCGCTGGTCGCCGAGGTCGCACCGAACGCGGCCGCGGTCAGCCGGATGCTCAGCAGCTCGGACGAGCCGCGGTTGAGCAAACCGCTGATCCAGCAGGCGCCGAAGAACGCGAAGGCCGGCAGCCGCAAGACGCCCGCCGCCGAGTCCGGTCCGTTGCTGGTGGACGCCGGCAATCTCGCGTCCGACGCCCGGTGGCAGAGCGGGATGGCGTGCGGAATGGCGTTCGGCGAGGTGACCCGGGCGGTGGCCACGCTCGGTGCCGCGCAGGTCGGCGGGGACGGCGGGGCGGCGCTGGTGGGCGTACCGATGAAGGTCGAGAGCGTGAGCACGACGGCGCTGGAGAAGGCCTCCGGGGGTGCTCGATCGGTCGCGGTCGCGACCCTGACGGCGGGGACGTTGGACCTGCTCGGCGGCGCGGTGACCATCAAGGTGCGGCGGGCGCCTACGTTGCGAACCTCGATGTCCACGGTGGAGGGTGGCGAGGTGCGTTATCTGCCGGCGGCGATCGAGGTGTCCGGCGACGGCGTGAAGACCACGAAGTTGGATACGGTCGGCGACAGCATGGAGTTGACGTTCAGCGAGCGGCAAACCGAGTCGTTGCGGCTGCCGAAGAAGACCGGCGGCACGGTCAGCGACCTTCCGTTGCCGGCCATTCCGGGCCTGCCGTCGCTGCCCGGCGAGGGCGAGCCGGAGTCGATGCCCGCGCCCGGCAAGGGCACAAGCGTGAAGGTCTCGCTGGGTGACGTCCGGCAGGCCACAGTGGACCACGCGGTCGCCGCCCGTGCGACCGCGATCAAGATCGGCATCACCCAGGCCGGCGAGGCCGACGGCTACGGCGCGGGCGCCGACGTGACCCTGGACCTCGGGGTCGGCGTGCTGGAGTCGGCTGCGGTCGCACCGGAGCCCGCGCGGGCCGGGGTCGCGAACGCGGTCGGCGGCGCCGGTGGCAGCCTGCCGATCACCGGCCCGAGGATCGACCTGATGGCGCTGGTCGGCACGACGTTCCTGGTCGTCGGCGCGGGCGCGTTGATCTTCGGTGTGCGGCGTCGCCGCTTCCACGCCTGAGCGGCGGAACGCTGAATGCGTCGCACGATTAGGCCTAGTGGCGCTCGTGGCTCGTCTCGGGCCAGTCTTCGGCGGGATGGGCGCCCGACCGGGGTTCGTCCGGCGGAATGTGGGAAAGGCCGAAGTATCTTCACGATGAGCGTCATGGCTGTCGATGCCATCGGCCGGATGGTGCTGGCCGGATCGGCCGGAAAGATCGATCAGCTTCCCGTTTGTGCCGTCTAGGTCGACCGTGCGGCCCAATCACTACCGCGGGCGGCGACAAACCCGGCGGCGGCGCGTTGAGTGGGTCGTAGACCTGCGGGGGGTGCAGGAGGGGGCGGCGTCGCATTCGGAACCGGTAGCCGAATGCGGCGCCGCCGCTACATCCTCGACCGGGCGGTCAGGACCAGTGGACCTCGGTCAGGTCGGTCGTCGTGTGGATCAGGTCGGTGGCGGCTTCGTATGACTCCGCTATGGCTTCGAGGACTCGGGCGGCCACGTCGGCCGCGGCTTCGGCCTCCCGTGCGGCGGCTGGGTCGATCGAGCCGGGAGTCGATTGCGGCGACAACGTCAGGGCCTCGGCCGAGGTGAGGACCTCGGCCAGTGTGGCGGCCAGGCCGGCTCTCGTTTCGGACATCCAGGCGACCAGCGCTTCGGCCAGGTCGGCGGACGCGGCCAGGCGCCCGTCCAGGCTTTCGCCCGAACCGCTCAGGTGGGTGGCGGCGCGTTTGCGGGTCTCGTCATAGGCATCGGCCGCGGTGCCGGACCAGGTGCCGGGCGGCGGCAGCGACTCTGCCACATCGGCGCAGGACCGGGCGTCGGCTCGGAGCTCGGGCGCGGCGCCGGTGAGGTCGGCCGGGCGCAGAGCGGCTACGGCTTGGACCGCGTCCCACGGCAGCAGCCGAACCCTGCGCAGCGTCGGCCACACCTGGTGATCCGGTGGCGCGCCGGCGGCCGTCAGCACCTCGTCCACCCGCTTGAGCAGGGGCGCCGCCGTGGCCAGCACGCCATCGAGTCGATCAGCCACCGGAAACCTCGATGCGGTGGGCGGCTTGTTCGTCCGTCGCCTCATATGCCCGCGCGGTGGTGCGCACCGAGTCGGCCAGGTCGCTCAGGCGGGCGGCCGCGTCGGCGGCTTCGCGTGCCCGCGCCGCCAGCACCGCCTGCCAGTGGGCGTGCAGTTCGCGACTCACCCGGCCGGGCACGCCGGGACCATCGGCGCCGAACGCCCCGGCCGACGCGGCCAATCCCGGCAACCCACGGTCCACAGTGGCCAGCAGCTCGGCAGCCGCGGCCAAGCTGTCGGCGACCCGGTCGGAGCCGCCACTCTCAAGAGGAGCGGTCATCGGTCGCCCTTGGTGTTCAGGGTGCGGAAGGCGCTGAAGACCTCGTCGTGGAGTTTTTCGCGCGCCCAGCGCGCCGCCTCCGCCGCACTCGTCACCACCGCCTGCACCTCCCTGGCCAGGTCTGCCGCGTTTCGCTGCGCCAGACTCCCCCGGATCCGCACGTCGGTGATGTCACCCGCCGCCGTCACCAGGACCTCCACCGTGTTGTCCGGCGAATGGACCGAGACGACATGCGCCGCCACGGCCCGGTCGAACTCGGCGCGGAGCACGTCGATCCGCCGGTGGCGCTCGATCGCCTCGTCGATCCACGCCTCGTCGATCTCGCGGGCCATGCAGGCTCCTCACCGGGTGTGCCGCCGCGCTTGCGTTCCGGCACCGAACCGTACCGAATCGCCGCGACCGATGGGAGTCCCCTGTGGATAACTCGGGGCGGGCTCAGCCCTGCCAGAGGCTGACCATCATCGCCTCGACCGCGATCTTCGGCTTGACGTTGAGGTCGATGGCTTCGCGGCAGGCCAGCACGGCTTCGAGGCGGCGCAGGGTGCTTTCCGGGGTCCACTTCTCGGCGGCGGCCGACGACATCGCCGCGGTGTCCGTGTGCACGACCGGGACCGGGGCGCGCAGGGTGGTGATCAGGACGTCTCGATAGAAGCCGGCGAGGTCGACCAGCGCGCGGTCGAGGGCGTCGCGCTGCGAGCGGGTCGCCCGGGAGCGCTGGCGTTTCTCCAGGTCCTTGATCTGGCCGGCCGCGCCGCGCATCGCGCCCGCCGCGCCCCGGCCGGTGCCGCCCGCGCCGAGGGCCTGCTCGAGGGCGGCCTTCTCGGTCGTGTCGGTCTCGGCCACCGCCGCGGCGGACTCGGCCTCGGACGCCTCGATCAGGGCGGACGCCGCGTCGAAGCAGGCGCCGATGCCGGTCAGCCGGCGCGGAACCGCCAGCACGGCCTCTCGGCGTGCGCGGGCGTCGGCGTCGTTGGCCAGCCGCTTCGCCCGGCCGACGTGGCCCTGCGCGGCGGCCGCGGCCCACGCCGCGACATCCGGTGCGATGCCGTCGCGGCGGGCCAGCACCTCGGCCACCGCTTCGGCGGGCGGCTGGCGCAGCGGGACGACGCGGCACCGGGAGCGGATCGTCACCGAGATGTCGTCGGGGTGCGTGGACGGCGTGCAGAGCAGGAAGACCGTGCGCGGCGGCGGCTCCTCGATCGCTTTCAGCAGCGCGTTTCCGGCCTGCTCGGTGAGGCGGTCGGCGTCTTCCACCACGACCGCCTGCCAGCGGCCGCCGGAGGGCGCGCTGCTCGCCCGCAGCACCAGAGCGCGCATCTCGCCGACGCCGATCGACAGCCCTTCCGGAATGACGAACCGCACGTCGGCGTGCGTGCCACCGAGCGCGGTGTGGCAGCCGTGGCACTCGCCGCACCCGGCGCCGTCACGCTCGCACTGCAGCGCCGCCGCGAAGGCCCGCGCGGCCACCGACCGCCCCGACCCGGGCGGCCCGGTGAAGATCCACGCGTGGGTCATCGCGCCGTTGCCGGTGGCCGTGCCGGCGACGATCCGGGCCGCCGACGCGGATGCGCGGCGCAGCACCTCGACCGCCTCGTCCTGCCCGACGAGGTCGGCGAAAACGTCAGTCACGGCGGCCATTGTTGCTCGCCGGCGGCTGCTCGACCAGATCCTCCATCACTTGGATAGGGGGTTTCGGGCGGGGATCACCGGACAGGTCGGGAGCCGCCAGATCGGGACTGCCCGAAGGCGGCGTGGTCGAGGCGTTCGGCGGGTGGGCCTGGTCGGCGTCGAGCATGACCTGCAGCCGTTCTTCGACGGCCGCGGCCAGCTCTTCCGGCGGGCGGGCCGCGTCGAGAACCAGGTAGCGCTTCGGGTCGGCGGCGGCCAGGTCGAGGAACGCGTAGCGCACGCGCTCGTGGAAGGACCGGGACTCGCTTTCCAGCCGGTCGGCGCCGTTGCCACGGGAGTCGACGCGGGACAGGCCGACGCCCGGGTCCACGTCGAGCAGGACCACCAGGTCGGGCTTGAGGCCGCCGGTCGCCCAGGAGGACAGCCAGGAGATCTCCTGCACCGGCAGGGTCCGGCCGGCGCCCTGGTAGGCCAGCGACGAGTCCACGTACCGATCGGAGACGACCACCGCGCCCCGCGCCAAGGCCGGGCGGACCACCGTGGCGACGTGGTGCGCGCGGTCGGCCGCATAGAGCAGCGCCTCGGCGCGCGGCGACGGCGCGTCGCCTTTGTCCAGCACCAGCCCACGGATCCGGGCGCCCATGTCGGTGGCCCCCGGTTCGCGGGTGACCACAACCTCGCGGCCCTGCCCGTGCAGCGCGGACGCCAGCCGGGTGACCTGGGTGGACTTGCCCGCGCCTTCACCGCCCTCGAAGACCACGAAGATGCCGTTGCGGACGAACTGGTCCGGCGGGGAGAGCGGGCGGCCGCGGATCGAGCCCCACAGGTCGGCCAGCACCGGCACGCCGCGCTTGTCGTCCATCTGGCGGAACGCGCTGATGCCGGTCCAGACGCCGACCACGCCGGCCACCAGCAGCAGCAGACGCGTCGCGGAGACCGAGATGTCCAGGGCGCCGATCGCGAAGCGGCGCGAGCCGCCCAGGCCGACCAGCAGGCCGGACAGCGAGATGGCGAGCAGCAGCACCAGGCGGGTGCCGATCTGCACCACCGCGAAGACCCGGCCGCGCACCTCGTCGCCGACCTGACCGCCGAGCAGCGTGGTGCCGGCCAGGAAGGCCATGCCCGCGCCGGCGCCGACCAGCACCGCGCCGAGCAGCGCCATGGACAGGTGGATGGCCACCGCCAGGAACATCACCGAGCCGCTGGCCAGCACGATGCTCAGGCCGAACCAGCGGCGCCGGGACAGATCGCGGACCACCATCGGACCGAGCCCGATGCCGATCGCCAGACCGATGAACAGGGTCGCGAAGAGCAGCGAGAACGCGGCGTCACCGGCGCCGAGCGAGGCGGTGAAGAAGCGTGCGGTGCCGATCACGATGCCGCCGCCCGCGAACGCCCCGAAGATGCCCAGGACCAGGCCGCGGACCAGCGGCGTGCCCCCGATGTATTTCCAGCCGTCGACGAACTGCCGCAACATGCTCTGCTCGGCGTTCTTCTGCCGGCGTTGCCGGCGACCCTGGCTGATCTCCCGGATGCCGAAGAACACGACCAGCGCGGTGGCCAGGCGGGAGAAGGCGTTGACGTAGAGGCCCATCTGGGCCGGTTCGGCCCAATCCGGGAGGGTGTCGAACGGGCTGCGGACGATGCGGTCCAGCGCGGCGAGGCTCAGGGCCGCGAAGATCGGAGTGATTCCGTACGTCGTGATGAGCGTCAACTGGTTCGAGACTTCGAGCCGGCTGCGCGGGATCAGGTTGGGCACCGCCGCCTCTTTGGCGGGGATCCACATCAGGGTGACGGCCTCGCCGATGAACGTGGCCACGACGGCCCACGCCACCACGAAGGCGCCCGAGTCGCTGAACAGGGCGATCACCGGAATGGACCCGTACACGAAGAATCTGATGATGTCGCAGATGACCATCGTGTAGCGGCGGTCGAAGCGGTCGGCCATGACGCCCGCGATCGGGCCCAGGATCAGTGCCGGGACCAGCCGGATGGCGATCGTGCCACTGAACGCACCACCCTGCGCGACACTGCCGCTGACCTGCTGGGACGCGAAGAGCGCGGTGGCCAGCAGGCCGAGCCAGTCGCCGAACGACGCGACGCTGAGGACCAGCCAGAGGCGGCGGAACGGGCGGATCCGCAGAACCGAGCGCAGTGCGGCCACCCCGGTCAGTTCGACCGGGGGTGCGGCCTCGTTGCGCGCGTCGGTGTCGATGGTCCTACCTCCCGTGGTCAGTACCCGGAGCACTCTAACCGGCGACCGCTTGCCGCCGGGGACATGCACGAACGGGTGGCGCATAGATGAAGGTGTTTCGCATTGCTCCGGAAGGGGTTATCTTCCTCGCGTGACCGCCGAACGCCCCGGCCTGCGCGAACGCCTGGATCGTGCCACCGCGCACCTGGAGACCCCGGTTGCGGTGGTCGACCTGTCCGCTTTCGACGCCAATGCCGAGGCCCTGACCGCCCGCGCCGCCGGGAAGCCGATCCGGGTGGCCAGCAAGTCGGTGCGCGTCCGGGCGCTGCTGGACCGGGTGCTCGCCCGGCCGGGATGGCACGGCGTGATGGCATACACGCTGGCCGAGGCGATCTGGCTGGTTCGGGCCGGCGTGACCGCGGACGTGCTGGTCGCGTACCCGACAGTGGACCGCTCGGCGATCGCCGAGCTCGCCAAGGACGCCGAGTTGGCGGCCGCGATCACCGTGATCGCCGACCACCCCTCCCACCTGGACCTGATCGACCAGGTCGTGCCGCCGAGCCGGCGCGAGGAGATTCGCCTGTGCCTGGAGCTGGACGCGTCCTGGCGACCGGCCGGCGCGCTGCACGTCGGGGTTCGCCGCTCGCCGGTGCACTCCGCCGCACAGGCCTCCGCCCTGGCCCGCCGCCTCACCGAACGCCCGGGATTCCGGCTGGTCGGGATGATGTCCTACGAGGCGCACATCGCCGGCGTCGGCGACGCGCCCAACGGGCAGCCGATGCGCGGCAACATGATCCGGCTGATGCAGCGCCGAGCCCTCCCCGAGCTGATGGCCCGCCGGGCAGCCGCGGTCGCCGCCGTACGCGAACACGCCGACCTCGAGTTCGTCAACGGCGGCGGCACCGGCAGCCTGGCCGAGACCAGCGCCGACCCGGCCGTGACCGAGCTGGCGGCCGGCTCCGGACTCTTCGGCCCGACGCTGTTCGACCAGTACACGAACTGGCAGCCCACCCCGGCCGCCCTGTTCGCGCTGTCGGTGGTGCGCCGCCCGGCCCCGCGCGTGGCGACCGTGCTCGGCGGCGGCTGGGTCGCGTCGGGACCCGCGCACCCGTCCCGGCTGCCGAGCCCCTACCTGCCCGCCGGCCTGCGCTTTCGTGGTGACGAGGGCGCGGGCGAGGTGCAGACGCCACTGATCGGACCGGCCGCCTCGCAGCTGCGGCCGGGCGATCGCGTCTGGTTCCGCCACGCCAAGGCCGGCGAGCTGTGTGAGCACGTCAACGAGGTGCACCTGGTCGACGGCGACACGGTTGCGCCGACCCCGACGTACCGGGGAGAAGGTTTTGCTTTTCTCGGGTGACTCAGGCGGTCACGTGGCGGTGCAGGTATTCCCGGATCAGCGCCTTGGCCTCGCGGATGACCGCTTCGTCGCCGCCGGAGTCGCGCCGGAAAGCCAGCTTGATCAGCGCGTCGGCCGCCTCGACCGCGATCGCCAGCGCGAACCGCAGCCGCATCTTGTCCATCAGCTGGAACTGATCGACCAGCAGCTCGGCGAGGCGCTCGGCGATGACCGCGTTGTTGTCCCGCTCGGCATCGAGCAGGTGCAGGTCGACGACGTCGCCGAAATGCAGCGTGCGGAAGCCGGGCACGGTGCGGTGCATCGCGATGAACGTGTCCATCGCCGCGTCCACGCCGTCCCACCAGTGGGCGAACGTCTCGTTGGCGAATCGCGCCGAGAGATTCTGCAGGTAGGCATCCATGTTGCGCATCGCGAGCGCCTGCACGATGGCCCGCTTGTCGGGGAAGAATTGGTAGACCGAGCCGATGGCCACCTCGGCCCGCTCGGCGAGCAGCGTCGTGGTCAGGCCCTCATAACCGACCTCATCGACCAGCTCGGCGCAGGCGTCCAGCATGCGCTGGACCCGGGCAACGCTTCTGCCCTGCACCGGGACCCGCCGCAGCGGCCCGGTGGTGACGGTTGGTGTCGACACGCGTCGCCACTCCCTCTCAGCAGTGATAATCGAACGTTACTCGGATCAACGAGCGAGCAGCATCGACGGGACGCCGGGGATGCGTGGCATCACCGGTTTTGTGCGACTGTCCGCTCGGTGGAGGGACAAAGCCGTCATGAGCAATGAGATCAGTGCACCCGTGCGGTCGACACGCTGGCGCAACTGGGGTGGCAACCAGCACGCGGTGGCGGCTGAGGTGCACACCCCTGGAAGCGTCGACGAGGTTGCGGCGCTGGTCAAGAAGGCGGCGGCACGAGGTGGGCGGGTCAAGGCGGTCGGCAGCGGGCACTCCTTCACCGACATCGCCGTCGCCGATGACCTGCGCATCCTTCTGCCGCGCCTGGCGTCGCCGGTGTCCGTGGACGGGCACCTGGTCACCGTGCAGGCCGGCATGCTGCTGTCCGACCTGAACGCCTGGCTGGCCGCGCACGGATTGGCGCTGCCCAACCTCGGTGACATCGACGTGCAGACGGTGGCCGGCGCGATCTCGACGGGCACCCATGGGACGGGTGTCGCATATGCGACTCTTGCCTCCTACGTGGAGGCGGTCACCCTCGTCACCGGGTCCGGCGAGGTTGTTCGCCTGGATAAAACGGACGAGGCGCTGCCGGCCGCGGCGCTCTCGCTGGGCGCCCTGGGGATCCTGACCGAGGTTACGTTGCGCTGCGTGGACGCGTTCACGCTGCTGGCGGACGAGCGGCCGATGCCGCTGAGCGAGGTGCTGGCCGGGCTCGACGAGCACCTCGGGGCCAACCATCACGCCGAGTTCTACTGGTACCCGTACACCGATCGGACGCAGCTCAAGCGGAACAACGTGGTCGACACGTCGCACCGGCCGCTGTCCCGCTTCCGGGGCTGGCTGGACGACGACTTCCTGCCCAACACCGTCTTCCAGGGCGCGTGCCGGCTGGGCCGGGCGATCCCGGCCGCCGTTCCCACGATCAGCGCGGTCGCGGCGCGGGCCCTGACGGCCCGCACCTACACGGACCGATCCGACCGGGTGTTCTGCACGGCGCGCCGGGTGCGCTTCACCGAGATGGAGTACGAGGTCCCGCGCGCCGCCATGCCCGAGGTGCTGGCCGCGCTCCCCCGGATCATCGAAGCGCTGCCGTTCCGCGTGCAGTTCCCGGTCGAAGTGCGCTTCACCGGCCCGGCCGACGACGTCTGGATGTCCCACGGCTACGGACGCGACTCCGCCTACATCGCCGTGCACCAGTTCGTCGGCAGCCCCTACGAGCCGTACTTCCGGGCCTTCGAAGCCGTCTGCGAGCCGCTCGGCGGGCGCCCGCACTGGGGCAAGCTGCACTATCGCTCGGCCGAGTCACTGCGCGCGGTCTATCCGAAGTTCGACGACTTCCTGGCCGTGCGCGACCGCTTCGACCCGGCCCGGGTCTTCACCAACGCCTACCTGGACCGGGTGCTCGGCCTTACTCCTTAGAAGCCTTGATCCCTGGAAGCCTTGATCCTTGGAAGCCTCACTCCTGGGAAGCAGTCGCCTTCTTCGGAGCCGTCTTCTTCGCAGCCGCCGCCTTCTTGGCGGGAGTGGCCTTCTTCGCCGGGGTGGCCTTCTTGGCCGCAGTCTTCTTGGCTGCGGTCTTCTTGGCCGGGGCCTTCTTCGCCGCCGGCGCCTTGCGCGGCGCCGGACCCTTGGCCCGCTTCTCGGCCAGCATCTCGGAGGCCTGCTCGACGGTCAGCTCCTCGGGCGTCTGCCCGCGGCGCAGCGACGCGTTGAACTCGCCGTCGGTCACATAGGGACCGAACCGGCCCTCCTTGATCACCATCGGCTTCTCGGTGACCGGGTCGTTGCCCATCTCCCGCAGCGGCGGGGCGGCCGCCCGGCGCTGCCGCGTCTTCGGCGCCGCCAGCAGGGCCAGCGCCTCCTCCAGGGTGACCGTGAAGAGCTTGTCCTCGCTCTCCAGCGAGCGGAAGTCGTCGTCCCGCTTCACGTACGGCCCGTAGCGGCCGTTCGCGGCGACGATCTCCTTGCCGTCCGGGTCCTTGCCGATGGCACGCGGCAGTTCGAGCAGACGCAGCGCCTGCTCGAGGGTCAGCTCGTCCGGCGTCTGCGACTTGAACAGCGATGACTTGCGCTCGCCACTCTGCACATAGGGTCCGAAGCGGCCGGACTTGAGCTGCACCGACTCGCCGGTCGCCGGGTGGTCGCCCAGGCTGCGCTCGCCGCCGCCGCCGAGGAAGAGCTCGTTGACCTTTTCCGGGGTCAGCTCGTCGGGCGCCACTCCCTCGGGAATGGACGCGCGGTCCTCGGCCGACTCCTCGGTGCCGCCCGGCGCCTGCTTCTGCAGATAGGGCCCGAAGCGCCCGACCCGGACCACGACCGTGCGGCCGTCCTCCTGGACGAAGAGCGGGATCGAGTTGACCGCCCGGGCGTCGATCTCACTGAGGTTTTCGGTCACCATCTTCTTCAGCCCGCCGGCCTTGGCGATCGAGTCGTCGCCGCCCAGGTCGCTGC
The DNA here is from genome assembly GCF_055586225.1 of Actinoplanes sp. NPDC051388. Lineage (NCBI taxonomy): Bacteria > Bacillati > Actinomycetota > Actinomycetes > Micromonosporales > Micromonosporaceae > Actinoplanes > Actinoplanes sp. NPDC051388. The sequence goes on from NZ_JBVJIP010000006.1 coordinate 223,241, forward strand.
CGAAGTAGAACGCGGTGAGGAAGTCCAGCGCCGCGTGGTCGCCACCGGCGATGTCGTCGAGCTGGGTCTCCATGGCCGCGGTGAAGTTGTAGTCCACCAGCCGCGGGTAGTGCCCCTCGAGCAGACCGACCACGGCGAAGGCCAGGAACTCCGGGATCAGCGCCTGACCGCGCTTGATCACATAACCCCGGTCCTGAATGGTCCGCATGATCGACTCGTACGTGGACGGCCGGCCGATGCCGAGCTCCTCCAGCGCCTTGACCAGCGACGCCTCGGTGTAACGCGCGGGCGGCGAGGTGTGGTGGCCGATCGCGTTGAGCTCCTCGGCGCTCAGCGGCTGGTCCTTGGCCAGCGTGGGCAGCCGGCGCTCGGCGTCCTCCGCCTCGGCGTTCTCGTCGTCGGACGACTCCACATAGGCCCGCAGGAAGCCCGGGTCGGTGATCGTCTTGCCGGTCGCGCCGAAGTCGGCCTCTTCGCCGGTGGTGGAGATCGCCCGGATCCGCACCGAGATCGAGTTGCCGACCGCGTCGGTCATCTGCGAGGCGACGGTCCGCCGCCAGATCAGCTCATAGAGCTTGAACTCGTCGGTGGACAGCTCGTTGGCCACCTCGCCCGGGGTGCGGAAGTTGTCGCCGGCCGGGCGGATCGCCTCGTGCGCCTCCTGCGCGTTCTTCACCTTGCCGGTGTAGCGGCGCGGCTGCGTCGGGACGTTGGCCTCGCCGTAGAGCTCGGCGATCTGCCGCCGGGCGGCGGTCAGCGCGGTCTCGGAGAGGTTCACCGAGTCCGTACGCATGTAGGTGATGTAACCGTTCTCATAAAGCCGCTGGGCCGTGCGCATCGTCTGCGAGGCGGAGAACCGCATCTTGCGAGCGGCCTCCTGCTGCAGCGTCGAGGTGATGAACGGCGCATATGGCCGGCGGCGGTAGGGCTTCTCCTCGACCCGGGTGACCGTGAACGGGCGGTCCTCCAGCCGGGCGGCCAGCCCGCGGGCGCCGTCACCGTCCAGATGCACCACTCCGGAGCCCGGCTTCACCTTGCCGGTGGTGGGCTCGAAGTCCTTGCCGGTCGCGATCCGGTCGCCGTCGAGGGCGATCAGCGTCGCGTTGAACGTGCGGGGCCCGTCCTTCTCGGCGTTCTGCACCGCCAGGAGGGCGTTGATGTCCCAGTACTCCGCCGATCGGAACGCCATCCGCTGACGCTCACGCTCGACCACGATGCGGGTGGCCACGGACTGGACGCGCCCGGCGGAGAGGCGGGGCATCACCTTCTTCCACAGCACCGGGCTGACTTCGTACCCGTACAGCCGGTCCAGGATCCGCCGGGCCTCCTGCGCGTCGACCAGGTCTCGGTCGATCTCGCGCGGGTTGGCCACCGCGGCCTGGATGGCCGGCCGGGTGATCTCGTGGAAGACCATCCGCTTGACCGGGACCTTGGGCTTGATCGTCTCGACCAGGTGCCAGGCGATGGCCTCGCCCTCGCGGTCCTCATCCGTCGCGAGGAAGATCTCGTCGACCTCTTTGGCCAGCTTGGTCAGCTTGGCGATCTGCTGCTTGCGGTCCGGAGAGACCACATAGAGCGCGTGGAAGCCGTTGTCCACGTCGACCCCGAGCCGGGCCCACGACTCGCCCTTGTACTTCGCGGGCACGTCGGCGGCGTTGCGCGGCAGGTCACGGACATGGCCGAAGGAGGCCTCGACGAAATAGTCGGGCCCCAGGTAACCGGCGATCGTCTTGGCCTTCGACGGAGACTCGACGATGACCAAACGGGTCGTCCTGGCGTCACTCGGCACGGCACTCCCACACTTCTTTGCTTTACACAGACCTTCAAACTAACGCGCCGGACATGGTGACATTCCCGGGGCATCCCGGAGTCGGATGGTAACGGTCCGGCCACCGCATGCGTCCGACGGCGACACCGTACACCGGGAACGTGGCCTCGTGTCGCACACAATCGAGGAAGATCACGCGCCGGCGCCGCTGGGCCAGAGTGCCACAGGCGCCGAGGCCGGTCGCTCGCCGACCAGCTCAGCGAGCCTGCCGAGGCGTCGGCGGCCGGTGATCACATAGCTCCGTCCGTGATCCGACATCGTGCCGTCGAGCCCGGCCCGGCGCAGTGCGGCGTCGATCACGTCGAGCGGGCCGTCGTCGGTCAGGCCGAGTGCGTAGCCCGCCGGATCGGGTGCGCCCGAGGCCGCCACCCAGAGGCGGATCCTCGGTCCGCTCAGGAAGAGCTGGTCGGCGGCCGCGGGCCAGGCGTTGGCCAGGGCATTCAACCGACTGGAGTACGCCGTGCGCACCTCGAACCACGGAGGTTTCGCCTCGTTCTCCTCGGGCGTTTCTTCTGCCGGCGGCTCGTCTTCTGCCGGCGGCTCGGCTTCTTTCGGCGGCTCGTCTTCCAGGGGTCTCCAGTTGACCACCAGACCCCTGCTGACCAGCTCCGCGGCCAGGACGTGCACCCGCCAGGCGGAGTCCACCGGCACCGACACACGGGCCGTGCCGCCCATCCGCTCGAGGCGGCCCGGCCCGGCGAGCAGGCCGGCGAGATCAAAAGGGGAGGCGTCGGTGGTCTCCGCCCCGAAGATCGACAACTGCCGCGCGCCATCCTGCTGATGCGGCACGGCGGCACGGCGGCCCTTGGCGGCGAGCGGCACCGGCGCGGGCAGCAGCTCGCGCGGAATCAGCGGCCACCCGGTCTCGGCCATGATCAGCGGCACTCCGGCACTTCGTCGAAGGCTTGTTTCAACTCCACCGAGCTCAGTTTGCCGGTGTCGAGCTCGCTCTGCTGGTAATCCTGGTTGAGTTTCGTCACGACGGTGCCCACCTGCTCGTAAAACGCCTTCTGCGGGCTGGTGGCGAGCGCCTCGATGCCGGTGCGGGCCCGGCCATAGGCGTCTCGCACGCCGCTCAGCGAGGCGGTGAAGCTCTCCGCGACCTGCTCGCCGTGGTCGACGTCGGGCACCCCGGCGCGCTCCACGCCGGCCCGCGCCTTTTCGCTGGCCGTCTCGGCGCCGCCGAAGAGCCGCATCAGGTTTTCCTTGGCCTGCGCCGGCGAGGTGCCCGCGGTCATCTGCTCCTGGGTGCGGTCGGCCAGGGTGTCGATCTCGGTGCGCCACGGCGCCAGGGCCGTGCAGACCGATGCCGCCCAGCTGCGCGGACCGGTGGTTTGAGCACAGGCGACCAGGGACGTGCAGAGGCAGACGAGAGCGAGGACAAGCAACGGACGAGCCGGGCGCATGGCGAAAAGCGTACGGGTTGGGTCCGACAGGTTTTCACGGTCATCACTGCTCTTGTTACGGCGCAGGGGCACCTGGCTCACGGCCGGGTGCCCCTGCGTCGTCATGCTGCCGTTGAACGTCAGGCGCTGACCTTCTCGGTGGGCGTGGACGTCGGTGCGTCCTCGCCCATCGAGATCGGCTTGCGCTTGCTGTTGATCACCGCGGCCACGATGATCAGCGCCGCCACGATCGCGATGATGATCCGCAGCGGGGTGTTCTGGTCGTCACCGATGCTCCACGCCACGACCGCCGGGGCGATCAGCAGCGAGACCAGGTTCATCACCTTGAGCAGCGGGTTGATGGCCGGGCCGGCGGTGTCCTTGAACGGGTCGCCGACGGTGTCGCCGATGACCGTGGCCGCGTGCGCCTCGGAGCCCTTGCCGCCGTAGTTGCCGTCCTCGACCAGCTTCTTGGCGTTGTCCCAGGCGCCACCCGAGTTGGCCAGGAACACGGCCATCAGGGTGCCGGTGCCGATCGCGCCGGCCAGGTAGGCCGCCAGCGCGCCGGCGCCCAGGCCGAAGCCCACCGCGATCGGCGCCATGATCGCCAGCAGACCCGGGGTGATCAGCTCGCGCTGCGCGTCCCGGGTGCAGATGTCGACCACGCGGCCGTACTCGGGCCGCTGGGTGCGGTCCATGATGCCGGGGAACTCGCGGAACTGGCGGCGGACCTCCATCACGACCGCGCCCGCCGAGCGGGACACGGCGTTGATCGCCAGGCCGGAGAAGAGGAACACCACGGCGGAGCCGATCAGCAGGCCGACCAGGTTCCGCGGGTTCGCGATGTTCAGCAGGTTGAGAACCTGGTTGCCGATGTCGGCGGCGGTGATGCCGGCCTCGGCGAGCGAGGTGCGCAGCGTGTTCACGTACGAGCCGAACAGCGCCGTCGCGGCCAGCACGGCCGTCGCGATCGCGATGCCCTTGGTGATCGCCTTGGTGGTGTTGCCCACCGCGTCGAGCTCGGTCAGGATCTGCGCGCCGCTCTCGTCGACGTCACCGGACATCTCGGCGATGCCCTGCGCGTTGTCCGAGATCGGGCCGAAGGTGTCCATCGCGACGATGACGCCGACCGTGGTCAGCAGGCCGGTGCCGGCCAGCGCCACCGCGAACAGCGACAGGGTCAGCGACGAACCGCCGAGCAGGAACGCGCCGAAGACGCCGGCGCCGATCAGCAGCGCGGAGTAGACCGCCGACTCGAGGCCGACGCTGATGCCGGCCAGCACGACGGTGGCCGCGCCGGTCTGCGACGACTTGCCGATGTCCTGCACGGGACGCCGCTCGGTCTCGGTGAAGTAGCCGGTCAGCGCCTGGATGGCGGCGGCCAGCACGATGCCGATCACGACCGCGCCGATGGCCACGATGCGCGGGTTGGCGCCGCTGTCGAGCACGTCCTGGTCGATCGCGGCGTCGGCGCCGAAGCCCGCGAAGGACGACGGCAGGTAGATGAAGCTGACGATCGCCACGATCACCGCGGACAGCACCGCGGAGATGTAGAACGCGCGGTTGATCGCGGTCAGGCCGTTCTTGTCCGAGGCCCGCAGCCGGGTGATGTAGACACCGACGATGGCGATCACCACGCCGATCGTGGAGACGATCAGCGGGAAGATCAGGCCGTCCTGACCGAACGCCACCTGGCCCAGGATCAGGGCCGCGACCAGCGTCACCGCATAGGACTCGAAGAGGTCCGCGGCCATGCCGGCACAGTCACCGACGTTGTCGCCCACGTTGTCCGCGATGGTCGCGGGGTTACGGGCGTCGTCCTCCGGGATGCCCTGCTCCACCTTGCCGACCAGGTCGGCGCCGACGTCCGCGGCCTTGGTGAAGATGCCACCGCCGACCCGCATGAACATGGCGAGCAGCGCGGCGCCGAAGCCGAAGCCCTCGAGCACCGTCGGGGCGTCGCCGCGGAAGATCAGCACGACCAGCGCGGCGCCGAACAGGCCCAGGCCGACCGTGAGGAAGCCGACCACGCCACCGGTCTTGAAGGCGATCGCCATCGCCTTCTCCCGGCCGCCGGACTCGCCCGCGGCCGCGGCCACGCGCAGGTTGGCGCGGGTCGCCAGGGCCATGCCCCAGCCGCCGATCAGCGAGCTGAAGACAGCGCCGACCACGAAGAACAGCGAGCGGCCGACCTTGACCCAGGTCTCGTTGTCGGTGGCGTGCACCGGCAAGAGGAAGAGCAGGACCACCGCGATGACGACGAAGATCGCCAGGGTCTTGAATTGGCGCACCAGGAATGCGGTGGCGCCCTCCTGCACGGCGCCCGCGATCTCCTGCATGTTGGTGGTGCCCCGGCCCGCGGCCAGCACCACCTTGACGAACCAGGCGGCGAAGGCCAGCGCTACCAGCGCAAAGACCACCGCGACGATGACGAACGTAACGTTCGAACTGCTGAGGGACACCCCACCGCCTTCCGCGGCGAGGTACTGCAAAGTCCCGGACATCAATGTCCTCCTGTAACCGAACGCACCCGGGAGCGGACGTGACCGGCGGGTGCATCCCCACTCATCGGTGGGAGTGACGACGACTGGGCCCCGCGGACGCGGGGCCAGGAGCAGTAGCTGATAACCCGCGTACTGTATAGGCCGGTCGTGTCGGTGGTCACACCCGGCTCCGGCCGTGTCGTGGTGATGTTCGCCGCTGTGTTAGCCCGGCGGCCGGATTTGAGCGCCCCAGGTCAGCGTCGGCTGACCGGCCAGACCATCCGGACCTCGGTGCCCGCGCCGTCATCCACCGGGCGCACCTGAAGGTCGTCGACGAATCCGGCAAGCAGGGCGAACCCGACGCCGGTGGTCAACGCCTCGTCGTCCAGCGTGTCCTTGGCGAGCTCGTCGGGCTGGAGCTTGGACAGGCCGATGCTCGCGTCGATCGGGGCGTGGTCGATGACCCGCACCGCGTACGAATCCGAGTCCGACATTTCGACCGTGACGAGGTCGGCCAGACCGTATTGCCGGTGCAGCGCGACCGCGCGGGTGCAGGCTTCACCGATCGCCAGCCGCACTTCGTCGAGCAGTTCCTCGGCGACCCCCGCCCGCCGAGCCACTGCAACGCCGACCAGCCGCGCGGTGCGAACGTGCACCGGAGCGGGCGAGAAGGACAGCCGGACCGTGGCCATCACGCCGTCTGTGCGGGGCCGTCACCGGCGTCTCCCGCATCCCCGGAGGTCGCCGCGTCGACCGAGGAATAGATCGGGAAGACCTGGTCGAGGGCGGTGATCCGGAAAATCTTGAGCAGTGGTTCCTTGGCACAGACCAGCCCGAACGTGCCGTCCGCGGCCCGCAGTCGTTTCAGGGCGCCGACCAGCACACCGAGGCCGGTGGAATCGAGGAAGTCGACCCGCCCCAGATCCACCACAACCTTGCGGGCGCCACCGTCCACCAGGGCGACGAGGCTTTCCCGCAGCCTCGGAGCGGTGTAAACGTCGACCTCGCCGCCGACCTCCAGCACCGTGTGCCCGGCGACGGTGCGGGTCGCCAGCGACAGCTCCATCGTTCCTCCTCCGCCGATCTCCCCCGCGAATCTAACCACCGTCGGTCATCCCCCGGCGCATGGCACCCACCGTCCTACCCGTTTGAGGTTCGCCACGAACCGATGTCAGAGTGCTGTCGTGACGTCCACCGTGCCCGCTTCCGGGCGACTGCTGCGCAAACCGGCGGTCACCCACGTCGAGGAGGTCGCGGCCCGGCCCGGTCGTCCGGCGGCGTGGCCCGGCTGGGTGCCGCCGGCCTTGATCGAGGCATACGCGGAGATCGGCGTCACGGCGCCGTGGGCTCATCAGGCGGCGGCCGCGACGCTGGCGCATCAGGGCACGCACGTGGTGCTGGCCACCGGCACCGCCTCGGGCAAGTCGCTGGGCTACCAGGCGCCCTCGCTTTCCCGCCTGCTGACCGACGAGCGGGCGACGGCGCTCTATCTGTCGCCGACCAAGGCACTCGCGGCCGATCAGCTGCGGGCCGTCAACAGACTCAACCTCCCCGGGGTACGCGCGGCCACCTACGACGGGGACACGACCCGGGAGGAGCGCGAGTGGGTGCGGCAACACGGCCGCTTCCTGTTGACCAACCCGGACATGCTGCACCACGCGATGCTGCCCGGCCACGACCGCTGGACGACGTTCCTGCGCCGGCTGTCATACGTGGTGATCGACGAGTGTCACGCGTACCGCGGGGTCTTCGGTTCGCACGTGGCGCACGTCCTGCGACGCCTGCGCCGGCTCGCGGCCCGGTACGGAGCCGAGCCGACCTTCGTGCTGGCGTCGGCGACCTCCGGCGACCCGGCCGGCGCGGCGACCCGGCTGACCGGCCTGCCGGTGACCGCGGTGACCGACGACGCCTCCCCGCGCGGCGCGGTGACGTTCGCCTTGTGGGAACCGCCGCTGGTCGAACTCGATGATCAACCACCGACTCGGCGGTCCGCCCTCTCCGAGACCGCCGACCTGCTGGCCGACGCGATCGTGCACGGGACCAGGACGCTGGCGTTCGTGCGGTCGCGGAAGGGCGCCGAGGTCGTGGCGACGATGACCGCGCGGGCGCTGGACGAGGCGGTGCCCGGGCTGGGCGTGCGGGTGGCCGCCTATCGGGGCGGCTACCTGCGCGAGGACCGGCGGCGGATCGAGCGGGCCCTGCTCTCCGGTGAGCTGCTCGGCCTGGCGTCGACCAACGCGCTCGAGCTGGGCGTGGACCTGGCCGGGCTGGACGCGGTACTGATCTGCGGCTACCCCGGCACGCGGGCGTCGCTGTGGCAGCAGGCCGGGCGGGCCGGACGCGCGGGCGGTGACGCGCTGGTGGTCCTGGTCGCCCGGGACGACCCGCTGGACATGTACCTGGTGCATCACCCCGAGGCGTTGTTCGGGCGCCCGGTGGAGGCGACGGTGCTGGACCCGGCCAACCCGTATGTGCTCGGCCCGCAGCTTTGCTCTGCTGCCTCTGAGGCAGCGCTGACCCGCAAGGATCTTGATTTGTTCGGGCCCGGCGCGGAGGCCGCGGTGGAGGCGCTGACCGCGTCGGGCGCGCTGCGGCGGCGGCCGACCGGCTGGTACTGGACGCATCGCGGCACGCCGGAGGTCGACCTGCGCGGCACCGGCGGCGCGGCGGTGCAGGTGGTCGAGGCGGCGACCGGCCGGCTGCTCGGCACGGTCGACCAGGGTTCGTCCCACGCGATGCTGCACGACGGCGCGGTGCACCTGCACCAGGGCGCGACCTTCGTGGTGGACCACCTCGATCTCGACGACGCGGTCGCCCTGGTGCACGCGGAAGACCCGGACTACTCGACGCACGCCCGCGACGTGATCGACCTGTCGGTGGTGTCGGTGCGCTCATATGTGGACGCCGGCCCGATCGGCCTGTTCCTCGGCGACGTGGACGTGACCAGCCAGGTGGTGTCCTACCAGCGCCGCCGCATCGGCTCGGGCGAGGTGATCGACACGCGGCCCCTCGAGTTGCCGGTGCGTGAGCTGCGTACCGTGGCGGTCTGGTTCACGATCTCCGCCCGCGAGCTGGACCGCGCCGGCGTGCCCTGGCCCGACGTGCCCGGCGCGTTGCACGCCGCGGAACACGCGGCGATCGGCCTGTTGCCGCTGACCGCCACCTGCGACCGCTGGGACATCGGCGGCCTGTCCACCGCGAACCACCAGGACACCGAGGCCCCGACGGTCTTCGTCTACGACGGACACCCCGGCGGCGCGGGCTTCGCCGAGCGCGCCTTCGGGACGGCGGCGGCCTGGCTCCGAGCCACCAGAGACGCGATCGCCGCATGTGGCTGTGAGACCGGATGCCCGTCCTGCGTCCAGTCCCCGAAGTGCGGAAACGGCAACCATCCCCTCCACAAACCGGGTGCCATCGCGGTCCTGACAGCGGTCCTGGCCGCCCTGCCCTGACTCGGATCCGGAACGGCCTACCTATTGGACCGGGGTGCTGACCGGGCCGGCGCGGGCTGCGGCTCCGGCGGGTTTGGGCAGGTGGCGGGTGGTGACCTGGACATGGACCACGACGTCCAGTTGGTCGACCTCGCAGGAGATCAGGGTCGCGCCGTTGGCGGCGACCAGGCGGGCGGCCGCCGCGCACGCCGCGGGCTCGCCCTCGAACACTCGGGCCGCGCCGGCCAGTGCGCCGAAGTCGGCGGCGGTGTGTGCCTGGTGGCGGGCCACCCGGGCGGCGCCGACCGCCGCGCCGGCCAGGCCCGCGGCGACCAGCACCAATCCGATCGCCAGGACGAAGATCGTCGCGGCGCCACCGTCTCGGGCCAGGTCTTCGCCGGCCCGGCCATTCGTGGCCCGCTCGTGCGTCCTCACCGGCTCGGTCCTGGTCATCATGGGATTGGGCCGGTTGAGGCGGGTTCGCGGGCGGCGGTGGCCTCGGCGGTGATCGTGATCAGCGGGAGGGCCTCGCCCAGCGCTTGGATCCGGGACTCGACGACCACCGTGACCGTGTCGGCGCCGGGGATGACGTCGATTGTGGAGCCCGGTGGCGCGATCCGGGCCGCGGCCGGGAGGCCGGGCTCGCCTCGCGCGGCGGCCAGCGCTCCCTCGCGCGCGGCGTCCACGCACTGGACCTTCGCGGTGACCGCGCCCACCGCCATCAGGCCCGCGAACAGCAACACCATCAGCGCCGGCAGCCCGGCGGCGAGCTCGGCAGTGAACGCACCCCGGTCGCCACCGGGCCGCCGGCGCCCGGTCACTTCAGGGCCTTCTCGATGATCTCGGTCAGCGCCGCCTGCACCTTCGGGCTCGTGACGACCTTGAACAGCAGGCCGGCGAAACCGACCGCGGCGAGCGTGCCGACGGCGTACTCGGCGGTGCTCATCCCGGCCTCCGCCGCTTCGCTGCTGAGTCTGGCGAAGCGGGCTTTGAGTCTGTGCACGTGGTTCTCCTTACTGGTGGGGTGGTTCACAACACGTCGCCGAGCACGGCGACCAGCACCGGCACGAGGCCGGCGAGCACAAAGGCGGGCAGGAAACACAGCCCGAGCGGAAGCACGATCAGCACGCTCGCGCGCTGCGCGGCGGCCTCGGCGGCGACGACCCGGTCGGCGCGCAGGTCGTCGGTCAGTCGCGTCAACGCGCCGGCCAGGGCACCGCCGCTGTCGCTGGAGCGGACGGCCGCGGCGACCAGCCGATGCGCGCCGGTGACGTCGCCGAGGTGAGCCCAGGCCTCGGCGGGTTGAGCGCCGAGGCGAAGCGACCGCGCGGTCCGTTCCAGCCGCTCCCCCAACGGGCCGCGGAGCGCGTCGGCCACCGCGAACACCGCCCGATCCACCGGCGCACCGGCCCGCACCGCCGCGGCCAGCAGGTCCGCACACAGTGGAAGGTCCGCCGCCGCACGCCGACGGGCCTCCCGGACGTCCGCCGGCTCGCGACTTCGCAGGAAGCGGTGCATGCCGACACCGACCGCGACGCCGGGCACGATCGCCCACCACCGCCCCACGAACGCCACCACGCCGAGCGCGGATCCCGCCGCCAGCAGCACATGCAGGCGTCCCTGCTTCCGGCCGGCCGTCATGAGCCGCGGCTCGCGCCGGCCGTCCCGGCCTGCTCGACCGCCGGCTGTGGGTCATTGACGGCGACCGCACACACGAACGGCGCCGATCCGAACCGGCCGGCCGCGGCATGAATCAGCACAGCCGCACAACAGGCCCGCAACGGCACCGCGGCCGGGCCACGGCCGGTGAGGAAACGGGCCGCACCACAGTCGTGACGGGTCATCGCCCGACCCCGGACACCAGACGGTCGGCCCACCACAGCCCGGCGCATTGCAACAGCACGGCGCCGATCGCGCAGGCCGCTCCCGCGCGGGTGTGCAGCAGAATCTCCAGTGGGTCCGTCCCGATGCTGTAGCCCAGGCCGATCCCGCCGAGCGGCAACGCGGCCAGCAACATCGCGGTCGCCTGAGCGCCTGCGGCCTGTGCCGCCGCTGACGCGCCGGCCCGGTCGGCGGCGCGGGCGTCGGCCTCGATGCGTTCGACGAGCTCGGCCGCGGGCGCGCCGGTTCGCTCGGCGAGCCGCCAGACGGCGGCGGTCAGGTCCGCGATCCGCGCGTCGCCGACGGCTCCGCGAAATTCGGCTCGCCGTGAACGCGCGCCACCCATTCCAGGTGCCGAAGTGAGCGCGTCACCGACGGATCCGCGAGATTCGGCTCGCCGCATCGCGGCTTCGGCGGCCTGGGCTCGCCTTGAACGCACGTCACTCATTCGAGGTACCGAAGTGAGCGCGTCACCGACTGCAGCTTCGCAGGCGGCACTGTCCTCACGCCACGCTTCAAGCACGTTTCCGGTCCTCGGACTCGGCACCGGCCCGCTGCCACTCCATCGGCCGGACGGCTTCGGCCCTGTCATCGGCCGTGCGCCTTCGAGGCGCACACCGGCCCGTGCCGGGCCCCTGGATGCGCCGGCGAGATCTGCCTGGGCCGCGGAGTCGCGGGCGGTGGCTGTTGCCAGATGACCGGTCAGCGGTGGTGGCAGCCCGGCTCGCAGCTGGCCGGCCAGGGCACAGAGGTCATCGAGACTGCGCGACCGCAGTTCGGCCGCGGCGCGGCGAGCGGTCCATCTCAGCGCGGCCCGGACCGCGAGGATCGAATAGACCGCCAGCATGATCGCTGCTACCAGCCCACCGGCCAGGAGCCCGACTCCCGCGGCCAGGCCGGCTGTCAGGAGGGTGAGCCGGCGCGGATTGGTCGCAGCCAGCTTCGCGATCCGCCGCCGGAATGCGACGAGGTCGGGTGTCCAGCCCGCGCGTTGCGCCTGCGACCCGGTCAACCGCCGCAACGGTGACCTGCGGTGCCGTACGACGATCACCGCGGCCGCCATCAGCATGCCGAGCGGCAGCCACCAGCCGGCACTGTGGACAATCTCAAAGCTGCTCAAGACCGGGTCCGGCCTTGTCCCGAGGTGGGCAGGGTCCCGGTCCGCGACAAGCCGGTGCTGAGCTTGCGGACGTGCCGGCCGGGCGGACCCATGCGTTGCGGGCGGTCCACCCAGGCTGCGGCAAGGCCTCCGGCCCCGGATCCGGGACGCCGTGCGGGGGTCACGGGATCCCGTCGGTCGTCCCGGTCGGCAGGCTCGATCAGATCAGCCCACGGCCGACCGGATCGGGTCGGCGAAGCAGCGCCCGTGGTCGGCCCAGGGTTGGCGGCGGCTCCGATCGCAGGCACGCGCGGCAGGCCGGGCACCTTGCTGGGCGCACGCAGAGCGGGCGTCCGCGATCGATCTACGCCCACCCCTGCGGTCTCATCGGCCGGATTTCCGCCAGACGTCGTGGGGACCGAGCGAGCCAGGTTTGGCGGAGTCGGGGCGAACGCCGACCTACGCGACGCAGAGGTTGAGCTCGAAGGGCGCGTCGCGGGCACCCGCACCGAATCGGAGCGGTGGCCGCTGGGCCGGGCGGGGCGGAACCCGCTGGCGCCGATCGGATCGAGTACCGCGGGTGCCTCCGCGCGAGATGCGGATGGGCGTTGACCGGACTGAGGTCCCGAGGCGTGCGCCCCATCGGCACGGGTGGCTGACCGCCCAGGTGGCGTACCTGCCTGGGCTGCGGCGGTGAGCAGGGGTGGGATGGGGACGTTGCGGGCGGCGATCAAGCGGGCCAGGGCTTCGGCGGCCGGGCCTGTGCCCTGGCGGCAGTGCCACGCCGGGACGACGGTGGGGACACGGTCGGGTCCGGTGGGCATCAGCACGCTGATCGACTCGAGGATGCGGCCGGTTGCGGTGCGGCGTACCTGGAGGATGACCTGCAGGGCGGCCACGACCTGAGCGTGCAGCGCCGCTCTCGGCAGACCGCCCAGCAGGCCCAGGGCCTCCAGGCGCGCGGGCACGTCGGTGGCCGCGTTGGCATGCAGGGTGCCGGCGCCGCCGTCGTGGCCGGTGTTCAGGGCGGCCAGGAGGTCGACGATCTCGGCGCCGCGGCACTCGCCGATGACCAGCCGGTCGGGGCGCATGCGCAGGGCCTGCCGGACCAGGTCGGTGAGGCCGACCGCGCCGGCACCCTCCACATTGGCCGTGCGGGTCTGCAGAGCGACCAGGTGCGGGTGGTCGGGGCTGAGCTCGGCGGCGTCCTCGACCAGGACGATGCGCTCACCGGGTGGCACCAGGCCCAGGAGGGTGCCGAGCAGGGTGGTCTTGCCGCTGCCGGTGCCGCCGGCGACCAGGTATGCGAGGCGGGCGGCGACGATCGCCGCGAGCACCGCCGCGGCCTCGGGGGTCACGGTGCCGTGGGCCACCAGGTCGGCGAGGGTGAACGGGCGCTGGCGGAAGGTGCGCAGCGACAGGTAGGGGCCCGAGGTCGCCACCGGTGGCAGGACCGCGTGCAGGCGGGAGCCGTCGGGGAGGCGGGCGTCGGCGTAAGGCTGACCGTCGTCCAGGCGCCGTCCACAGGCCGCGGCGAGGCGTTGGGCCAGGCGGCGTACCTCATCGGGGCCGTCGAAGCGCACCTCCGCGCGGTGCAGTCCCGCGCCGCGGTCCACCCAGACCTGCACGCCGTTGACCAGCACATCGGTGACCGCCGGGTCAGCCAGCAACGGCGCGAGCGGTCCCGCGCCCACCAGATGGTCGTGCACCTGGCCGGCGAGGCGCAGCACGGTGGCGTCGCCCAGCACCGCACTCTCCGGTTCTCGCCGCACCGCCGCGACGACGGCAGCGGGGGTGGCTTCGACGCCGTCGGCGGCGAACTGCTGGCGCACCCGCTCGGCCATTCCCGCGGGCAATTCCTTGACCTTGGTGGCGGGCACGCCGGCGGCCGAGAACGCACCGGATTGGCCCGGTGAGGAATGGGCCGACCGAGGCGAAGGAGCAAGCGCGCCGTCCAGAGGGTGTTCCGCGGCGCGGACCGGCACCGATGCCTGGTTGGCAGGCGCAACGGTCACGCCGGCGGCAGGGAACGCAGCGGATTGGCCCGGTGAGGAGGGGGCCGACCGAGGCGAAGGAGCAGGCGTGGCGTCCACAGGGTGTTTTGCGGCCTGGGTCGTGGCGGTGGGAGGGGATGGGTGGGAGCGGGGCAGGGGTGCCAGGGCGGAGAGGTCGGGGGTCATGCCGCGTCCGCCCTCGGCGTGGTCAGGCTGGTGATCAGGTGCTTGCAGAGGTCGGCCAGCGGGCCTCTGCCCGTCGCCGTGGGAGCCTCGCCTCGCTCGACGGCCTGGCTCATCCCCGGATCGGGCCGCAACGTGCCGGCCAGCGGCAGACCCAGGGCCGCGGCCACCTCGCGCGGCCGCAACCGGCCCGGTGACGGGCCCCGCACCACCACCGCCCGGTCATCGCAGTGCACGGCGACCATCGCGTTGACGCAGGCCGCCGACGCGACCGCCCGCAGCTCGGCCGGCACCACCAAGAAGGCACGGTCCGACGCCTGCAGCGCGAGCACCGCCGCGTCGTCCAGGTGACGCGGCACGTCGATCACCACGACGTCGCGGCCGCGCCGGGCCGCGTCGAGAGTGGCCGCCATGGCTTCCGCGGCGATCGGGATCAGCTCGGCGGTGGGCTCCGGGGACGCCTGGGGCGCCCGGGCGAACGAGAGCAGCACCAGGTCACCGCGGTTGGGCAAGGCGTTCAGCAGAGCCGGCGGGTCGACGTGGCCGCCGGTGCGGGCCAGGGCCGGCCAGCGCAGCCCGTCGACCTGCTCCCAGCCGAGCGCCAGGTCCAGGCCACCACCCAGCGGGTCGGCGTCGACCAGCAGGGTGCGGCAGCCGGCGTTGACCGCCGTCACGGCCAGCCCGGCGGCCAGAATGCTGGCCCCGGCACCACCGCGACCACCGACGACCGCGAGCACCCGCGCGGCGGCCGGTGGCGCGGGACACTCGGCGAACCGGTCGACCACCCACGGCTCGGCGACCGGCAGCATCGCGACGTGTTCGGCGCCCAGATCTCCGGCCGCCTGCCAGACCTCGTCGGGCACCGATCCGGGGCCGACGATGATCACCCGGTCGCGGCGCGGCAGACGGGCCAGCACGCACGCATCCACCTGGTCGGCGCCGATCAGCACCAGCGGCGCTCCCGGATAACGCGCCCGGGCGGCCGCCGGGTCCGGGGCCACGTCGACGTCGGTGCCGCCGGCCGCGGCGAGGCGCACCAGATCGTCGAGCAGGTCGGCGTCGGCGGTGAGCACGAGTGGCAGGCGGGGTCCGGTCCGAACGGTCATCGCGGTGGGCCTCCTGGGGAGCGGGTGGGCTCACACCGTGCCGCGGAAGGCATGCCGGACGGCGGCGAAAATCGCCTGCCTGTGGATAAACCGGCAGGCTGTGGATAACCCGGCGCCCTCGTGTGGATGTGCTAATCCGTGAGGTGAAAGCGAGGCTGGCGCGGGTGCCGGTTGGGTATGTTGTGCCGACACGGAGACGATGGAGATGGCATGGAGACCCCGATCCTGAGCACGCTCGGCGACGACGGCGCCGCGCGAGTCACGTTGCTTGGTGAGATCGACTTCTCCAACGCCGACGAGGTCGCCCAGGGCATTCGCGACGCGATCGCGGAGTGGCGTCCGCCGGTGGTGCGAGTCGATCTGAAGGAAGCCGCGTTCATCGACTCGACCGGCCTCGGCGCACTGATCGAGGGTTACCAGGCGGCGGCCGTGGAGCAGAGCACGTTCGTCGTGGTCAACCCGACGCCGGCCTTTCGCCGCGTGCTGTCGGTGACCGGCCTGACCCAGCTTTTCGGCCTGACCGAGCAGGCCCAGGAGGGCGACATCGACTTCTCGGCCACCGAAGCGGCCGGAGCTTGAGGCCGAAGGCAGACGTGCCGGAGATAGAAGACGACCCCCGTCGGGGGAGACGGGGGCCGTCCTTGGATTCGGCTCCGGGGGGGTCGAGCCGAATCAACTCGGTGATCGCGGGGGGCGCAACCACCGAGGGCTTTAGGTAGGAAACGCGACAGTCACGCAGGCAACGTGAATCTCAGTCGCAACACAAGCATGCCTCAGTCGAGCGCCACCGTCGAGTACCAGGCGTCACTGAGTGCGACGTTCTTGGCACTTTCTTTCCGTAACCAGTGGTGATGGTGACTGTGGACAACGACGGCCGGGCGTGGCGAACCGCTACACTTTCGGCCCGTGGGGCGCAGCGCCGCGTTTTTCGACCTCGACAAGACCGTCATCGCCAAGTCCAGCGCTCTGGCCTTCGGACGGCCTTTCTATCGTGATGGCCTGATCAGCCGCCGTGACGTGGTGAAAAGCGCCTACGCGCAGTTGATGTTCCGGCTCGGCGGCACCGACGAGCAGACCATGGCGCGCACCCGCGACTACCTGGCCGACCTCTGCAAGGGCTGGCGGGTCGAGCAGGTGCAGCAGATCGTCGCGGAAACCCTGCAAGAGCTGATCAATCCGTATGTGTATGCCGAGGCGGCGACGCTGATCGGCGAGCATCAGGCGGCCGGCCGCGACGTCGTGCTGGTCTCCGCCTCGGGCGAGGAGATGGTCCGCCCGATCGGCGAACTGCTGGGCATCACGGACATCATCGCGACCCGGATGAGCATCGCCGACGGGTGCTACAGCGGCGAGATCGAGTTTTACGCGGCGGGCGAGAACAAGGCGGACGGCGTACGCAGCATGGCCGCCGAACGCGGCTACAACCTGTCGGAGTGTTACGCATATTCGGATTCGAGCAGTGATCTCCCCCTGCTCGGCGCGGTCGGCCACCCCAGTGCGGTCAACCCGAGCCGCAACCTGCGCAAGGTGGCCGTGGAACACGCCTGGCCGATCCTGGAGTTCCGGCACCCGGTGCCCCTGGGCCGCCGGCTGCGCGACCGCCCGGCCGTCCCGGTGGCCGCCGCGGCTCTGGGCGTCGGCGTGGGCGTGGCGATCGGCATCGCGATCTACGGCCGCCACCGTCGCATGAAAGCCGCTCTGGCCTGAAACCACGCAGGTCAAGTGTCTGACTGATTCGCTTAAGTCCAAGTTTGACGGCGGAACCCATGGCGATCAAGAGAGCAGCGGCGTAGAAAGAACAAGCGGGAACCGAGAGATCGGATTCCGTGCACGGCCACCGGGAACCCACGCGCGATCAGCCACGGCAGGCACGTTGCGGCGGCACCCCGACCCGCACACGAGTTCACTCGGAAGCGGCGACGGGACTGTCGACAACGACCCAGGTGCACGCTTGATAACCCGGCGGACGAGCGAAAGAACGGCGCCTCCCGAGGCGCCGTTCTTCATGTGCGGAGCAATCAGGCGTTGACCGCGGCGAGGTGCCGGTTCCGCAGTTCGTGATAGACCGCGCGGAAGACCTTGGGCCGCGAGTGGAAGTCGACGCCCTGCGCCCACAGTTCCGTGTTCACCGTCGTGCCGTCCCGGCGCTCGATCAGCACGGTCAGGCCGCTCTCGATCTCCCACGGCCCGATCTTGTGCGTCGCTTTGTGCAGGCGGACGTGCGCGATCTCGTCCCACTGCATGGTGCGCGACCGCAGCAGCCCGCGCAGGTGCAGGCCCTCGGGGCCCACATAGACGCCCATCTGCAGGATGCGCCAGGCGCCGAGCACCCAGACGACGGCCAGGATCGAGGCCATCACCCGGATGCCGTGCCAGCCCAGGCCGAACGTGTCGACGCTGGTCCAGCCGAGCAGCCCGAGGGCCACCGCCTCCCAGCCGATCACCAGCCACCGGCCGGTGCCGGTCGAGTACGGGCGCACCCACGTCTCGTCCACGCGGAGAAGTATGCCAAGGCTTCAAGGGACGAATGGTGCCTTTCCGGCATCGACGCAGATAGGCACCAAGCGGGTGAGCACGGATCCGCCGTTAGGCCGTGGCAAGCACCCCATCGCCGATCACGATGATCTCGTCCGCGCCGGCCGAGACGGCAGCCGCGTAGTGCCGGAGCCACGAGCGCATGCCGTCCGGCGTACCGGTCGCATAGGCCCCGGACGCGCCCACGTACTCCGGCTCACGGGAACGGTGACCCACCTCGGCCGCGACCAGACCGCGCGGATCGAGCCCCCGGCTGATCAGGGTGAGCCGGGCCGCGGACCGGGCCACCACCCCGGCCGGCCCGGCGAACGGACGGACGGTGAGCAGCTCGGCGTGCACGATCGCGGCCAGCAGCAGCGGCGGTGTGGTCTCGTTGCCCGCGACCAGCGCGGTGAGGCCGTCGATCCGGTCGGCGCCGGAGATCGGCCGGCCCAGGTCGTCGGGCGCCACGATGCCGCGCGCGGCCAGCACGTGCAGCCGGGCCAGCACCTGCCGCGGCGCCTTCGGCCAGAGGTCGACCAGCCCGCCCAGACCCTCGGCCACCCGCAGGGCGCCCTGCACCACCGCATCGGTCACCGTGCCGGCGCGGATCTCCTCGGCTTCGTACCCATGGCCCTCCAATGCCGCGCTGGCCACCGCCGAGCGCAAGCTGACCTCGGCCGCGACCCGCCCACCCTGCCGCCGCAACGCGCGATGCCGGAGCGCGGCATCGACGCGGTCGCGCGCCTCCGCGAGGGCGGGTGCGACGTCGGCGAGCTGAAGAAGTGGCGCGAGCGGATCGGTAGGCACGCGTCTACGGTAGCGGGCAAAGAACCCGAAACATCTGATGCGCGAAGGCGCTCGAATACGGCAAGATTCGATCAGCACGAAGCACTAGCGGGCCGACCGGCGCGCGCTGCCCGCCATCGGGCGCGCTACCCGGCGCAACCCTCGCAGGGCCCGGCCGGCCCAACTATGTTCAAGGAAAAGCCCCGGTGAACGGCATAGGAGCCGCCCTCATGAGCAAGAGCTTGGAGAACCTGTACTCGGAGACGCGGCAGTTCCCGCCGCCTGAGGCGCTGGCCGCCGGCGCCAACGTGAAGGCCGACGCGTATGAGCAGGCCGCGGCGGACCGGATCGGCTTCTGGGAGGAGCAGGCGCGCCGGCTCACCTGGGCCAAGGAGTGGGACCAGGCGCTGGACTGGTCGAACCCGCCGTTCGCGAAGTGGTTCATCGGCGGCGAGCTGAACATCGCCTACAACTGTGTGGACCGGCACGTCGAGGCCGGCCGGGGCGACAAGGTCGCGATCCACTGGGAGGGCGAGCCCGGCGACACCCGCACGATCACCTATGCCGACCTGCTGAAGAGCGTCAGCCAGGCGGCGAACACGCTGACCGAGCTGGGCATCACACCCGGCGACCGGGTGGCGATCTATCTGCCGATGATCCCCGAGGCGGCGGTCGCGATGCTGGCCTGCGCCCGGGTCGGCGCGACACACAGCGTGGTCTTCGGCGGCTTCTCGGTGGACGCGCTGTCCACCCGCATCCAGGACGCGGACGCCAAGCTGGTGATCACGTCCGACGGCGGTTACCGGCGCGGCAAGCCCTCGGCGCTCAAGCCGACAGTGGACGAGGCCGTGGCGCAATGCCCGAGCATCGAGCACGTGCTGGTCGTGCGGCGCACCGGCGAGGACGTGGCCTGGGGCGAGAAGGACCTGTGGTGGCACGAGACCGTGGAGCAGGCCAGCCCGGAGCACAAGGCCCAGCCGTTCGGTGCCGAGCACCCGCTCTTCATTCTCTACACCTCGGGTACGACCGGGAAGCCCAAGGGCATCCTGCACACCACCGGCGGTTACCTGACGCAGGTTTCCTACACGCACAACGCGGTGTTCGACCTCAAGCCGGACACCGATGTGTACTGGTGCACCGCGGACATCGGCTGGGTGACCGGGCACTCGTACATCGTCTACGGCCCACTCTCCAACGGCGCCACCCAGGTCATGTACGAGGGCACGCCGGACACCCCCCACAAGGGACGGTTCTGGGACATCGTCGACAAGTACAAGGTGTCGCTGCTCTACACCGCGCCCACCCTGATCCGCACGATGATGAAGTGGGGCGACGACATCCCGGCGAAGGCCGACCTGTCCTCCCTGCGGGTGCTGGGCAGCGTGGGTGAGCCGATCAACCCCGAGGCCTGGATGTGGTACCGGGAGAACATCGGCCGCGAGCGCACGCCGATCGTGGACACCTGGTGGCAGACGGAGACCGGCGCGGTGATGATCTCGCCGCTGCCCGGGGTGACCGCCACCAAGCCGGGCTCGGCGATGACCGCGCTGCCCGGCGTCGTGGCCGACGTGGTGGACGACGAGGCCAACCCGGTGCCCAACGGCGGCGGCGGATTCCTGGTGCTGACCGAGCCCTGGCCGTCGATGCTGCGCACGATCTGGGGTGACGACCAGCGGTTCAAGGACACCTACTGGGCGCGCTTCGGGGCCGGCGCGGGCAACGGCGACGACTGGATCTACTTCGCCGGCGACGGCGCCAAGAAGGACGAGGACGGCTCGTTGTGGCTGCTCGGCCGGGTCGACGACGTGATGCTGATCTCGGGGCACAACATCTCCACCACCGAGGTGGAGTCGGCGCTGGTCTCGCACCCGTCGGTGGCCGAGGCGGCCGTGGTCGGCGCGACCGACCCGACCACCGGGCAGGCGATCGTGGCGTTCACCATCCCTCGGGGCAATGTGGACACTTCGGGTGACGCGGGCGAGAACCTGATCCAGGACCTGCGCAACCACGTGGCCAAGAAGCTCGGCCCGATCGCCAAGCCGCGGCAGATCATGCTGGTGCCGGAGCTGCCGAAGACGCGGTCCGGAAAGATCATGCGGCGACTGCTCAAGGACGTGGCCGAACACCGGTCGCTGGGCGACGTCACCACCCTGCAGGACTCGGCGGTGATGGACATGATCTCGTCCGGAATGAAGGACAAGAAGTCCGAAGACTGAGAGCTTGCTGATAGACGCCCGGGGACTTCGGTCCCCGGGCGTTATCCGTGCCGCGTAGCCTGTCCGGCATGAGTTCGCAGGTGGACGAGTCGTGCGTGCTGGTGGAGGGCCCCTGGGCACACCGCTTCGTGGGCGCCAACGGCAGCCGGTTCCACGTGGTCGAGGCGGGCACCGGGCCGCTCGTGCTGTTCCTGCACGGTTTCCCCGAATTCTGGTGGGCGTGGCACGACGTGATGACCCAGGTGGCCGACGCGGGCTTCCGCGCCGTCGCGGTCGATCTGCGCGGTTACGGCGCGAGCGACAAACCACCACGGGGGTACGACGGATACACGATGGCCGCGGACGTCACCGGCCTGATCCGCGCCCTGGGCGAGCGTTCCGCCACGGTCGTCGGGGCCGGCGCGGGCGGCATGATCGCCTGGGCGGCCGCCGCCTTCCACCCCAAGATGGTCAACCGCCTGGTCATCCTCGGCGCCGCGCATCCGTTGCGGCTGCGGGCGGCGCTCTTCGCGGACCCGCGCGGCCAGATGGCCGCGACCGCGCCGATTCTCAAATTCCAGGTCCCGCGGTACGAGCACGTGCTCACCAAGGACGACGCGGCGGTCGTCGGCGAGCTGATCGAGCGGTGGAGCGGGCCGGAGTGGCGGCAGACGCCCGAGTTCGAGGACTATGCGGCCCGGTGCCGGCAGGCGATCCAGATCCCGCAGGCGGCGTTCTGCGCGCTGGAGGCATACCGCTGGGTGTTCCGGTCCGCGTTGCGGCTGCAGGGCTACCGGTTCGTCAAGCTGATGCAGAAACCGCTGGTCACGCCCACGCTGCACCTGCACGGGGCGCTGGACACCGCGGTGCTGCCGCGCACGGCACAGGGCTCGGGCCGCTACGTGATCGCCCCCTACGAGTGGCGACTCATCCCGGACGTCGGGCACTTCCTCCACCAGGAGGCCGCCGACCTGGTCACCGGCGAGATCCTGCGCTGGGCGAAGACGCCCTCCTAGACCCGATGCTCGTAGAGGTCGCTGACCTCGTGCTGCGGCGCCCAGCCCTGATAGACGCCGTAGTCGAACTCCTCCAGGCCGAGCTGGCGGGCGATCGGGGCGCGGCCGCCGGTGTACTCCACCCGCAGCCAGGTGTCCGACTCGGCCAGCACCACGAACGGCTGGCCGCGCCATGTGCAGGTGGTGCGCACGTAGACCATGTCCTCGTACTCGTGCGGCTGCAGGACCCGGACGAACCGGCCCGGACGCACCTCCTCGAAGCCGTCGCCGGCCTCCGGTGCATAGATGCGCACGCTGTCGCCGTCGGGGGCCGCGTCGAACTCGCGTCCCTGCCAGGTCACCACGTATCCGTCGCGCATCACTGCTCACCGACCTTGCGCCACTGCGGGGCGTCCGCGTCGAAGATCGCCACCATCTTCTCGGTGCCGTCCCCGTCCATCCGCCACAGCTGCGCGCCGTGCGGCAGCCGCACACTGTCCACCTTGAACTCGGCGACCACGTCACGGCCCTCGCCGGGCGCGAATCCGTTGCCCCGGAACGGCGGCCGCTCGATCACCCAGCCGTCCATCGCCCGCAGCGCCTGCTCGCTCTGCCCCCCATAGGGAATGCGATAAAGGCTTGGACGGTACGCGGGCCAGCGCAGCACATAGGCCTCTTTGGCATCGGCCGTGTAGGACGTGCCTTCGTGCACCAGCCCGAGAGCGGCGAACAACTCGGCCGGAGTGCGCAGGTGCTCGACCTCGTTGGCGCGATGCACGAAGCCCGCCACCCGGTCGTAGCCCCGCTCGAGGTAGTAGTCGACCTGGTCGGTGGGCACCGTCTTCTGCATCACGGTGGCGTGCTGAGCGGCGTCGCTGACCCGCTGCGGCAACGGCGCCGGCTTCTCCGGACGCTCCTCGGCCTCGGTGCCCAGCCCGGCCTCGGCGGCCCAGTTGGCGAGCGCGATGACCTGGGCGCCCGGGTATTTCGCACCGATCGGGGACTCCGGGTTGACCGCGAAGGACCAGGCCGGGTCGGGCCAGTTCTGAATCAGCTCGAGGAACTTCACGGCGACCGTGCGAGCCGGCTCGTGGAAATGCTCGGACAACCGGTCGCGGCTGGTGAACACCACCAGGAACGTGCCGCCGTCCATCTCCTCGGTGCGGAAGACGAACCCGGACTCGCCCGGCGAACTGCCGGGGCGGGAGCTGTCCGCGACCGGGACCAGGATGGTGGCCAGCAGCAGCGTCGAGAGGAACGAATCGGTGCTGCCCTCGTCGGCCGCGCCGAGCAGGTCGCGCTCGGTGGAGTTGGCCGGGACGAAGGCGTCCTCCGGCTCGGGGGCCGGCTCCTGGGCCTGCGGCGGCGGTGCCTGCGGCGGGGCCATCTCGCGGGCCGGGCGGTCGGTGCCGGGAGCGCCCGGGACCACCGGCGGCGCGAACGTGGGGCGCTGCGGAGGCATGCCGTCGCCGGTCTGGCGGCGCGGCATGGTGCTCGTGTCCGAGCCGCCGGCGAGGTGGCTCGGCAGCGGCGGGGTTTGCGCCAGCGGGGTGCGGGTGGGCAGGCCGCCGCCGGCCGCCGGCTCCGGCGGGGACTGCGGCGTGCGGGTGGGCAGTGGCTCGGGCGGGCTCTGGGTGCCGCCGCGGGCGGCGGCGAAACCACCGGTGGCGGCGGCCAGGCCGCTGCCCTGCGGAGGGCCGGGCGGGGTGCCCGGCTGGCGGGTGGGCAGGCCACTGACCGGTCTGGCCGGAGGGCTGCTCACCGGGGCGGGGGCGCCGCTCGGCGGTGCGCTCGCCGGGCGAGTGGGCAAGCCGCTGGTGGGCATGTTCGGCGGGGCGCTCGCGGGCCTGGCGGGTGGTGCGGACGCCGGGTTTGCGCTGGTGGGGATGCTTGGGGCGTGGTACGCCGCCGGCACGGCGGTGGCGCCGCCGCCTGGGGTGCTGTCGGATCCGCCTGGGCCGGCCGGCACCCGGGACGGCAGGCCGCTCGGCAGCACCGCGCCCGGGGTGCGGATCGGGAGGCCGCCCGGGCCCATCTGGCTGCGGTCGACTGTGGGGTTGCCGAAGTTCGGCTGGCCGGCTGCGGCTTCTCGACCGCTGCCTGCGCCTTCCCGACCGCCTGCGGCTTCACGGCCGCCGCCTGCGGCTTCGCGACCGAAGCTTGGCGGGCCACCTGCGGCTTCGCGACCGAAGCTTGGCGGGCCGCCCGCGGCTTCACGACCGCCGCCTGCGGCTTCACGACCGAAGCTTGGCGGACCGCCTGCACCTTCGCGAGTGCCGCCGAAGCTCGGCGGGCTCCCTGGGCCTTCGCGACCGCCGAAGCTTGCGGCTTCCTGGCCGGGGCCGCCGATGCTTGCGCCCTCGCGGTTGCTGCCCGGGGCGTCACGACCGGGACCGCCGAAGCCGTCCTGGCTCGGAGCGCCCGCGCCGCCCGCGAATCCCGCGGCCGGGCCGGAACCGGCAGCTGCCGCCGCGGCGGCTGCACCGCGACTTCCCATCGCGGCCGCGGCGCCTGGCACCCGAGTCTGATCCGGCGCCGGCGGGAACGATCCCCCACCCGGCCGGAATCCGGCATCGGCGGCGGCCGCGCCCTGGACACCGGCCCCGGTCGGCGGCATCGGCCCACCCTGGTCACTGCGGCCGGCCGCCATCGCGCCGGCCTTCTGCTCCTGACCCTCGCGACCCGGCCCGCGTTTGGGCAGCCGCACGTCGCCGCGGGACAACTGGGCGACGAACCAGGCCGGCAGATAGCCCTCGATCGGCAGGCCGGGGTTGACCGCCAGCCACCACTCGAGGTTGGGCCAGGTGTCGGCGAGCTCGCCGTAGGCCACCCGCCGGGCCGAGCCCGTGTAGTCGGCCAGGCAGGCCTGCAATGCCGATGGAGAGGTGAACGCAAGCACATGTGTGCGCCCGCCGGTGCTCCACGTGCCCCAGCCCAGCGGCGCAAGGCCGGCCAGCGCATCCGCGGAGACGGGCAGGAGTAGGTCGACGCCGGCGAGGATCCGGAAGTAGGACTCCTGATCATCGGTGCGCAAGGCGTCGCGCATCGCCTTCTCGGCGTCCGTCGCAGGCTCCCACTCGGACACGTTCACTCTCCCAACGCGCGCGAACGAGACCATCTCAACGCGTACAACCTACAAGGTCAGGCGACGATCACAATGGGCGGCAGAGGGCAGACAACCAAGTTGGGTGTATACCGATGCTGTGATCGGGCCACTACGGCAACTTTCGTCACCCTGAGGCCCGCGGCAATCACCGAAAGTAGCAACGCTCGCGCGCGCACGTGAGGAAAAAGAAGTACGGCCGGGACCTGCCCCACGAAGGGCACATCCCGGCCGCGCAACGATCACTGGAAGCGCTGCGTCGCCGACTTCTCGGTCTGCTGGTAATCCATGGCGGACTCGTCGACCGCCACCTTGATGTTGCGAAGGATCTCGGAGAGGTCCGCCGCCGCGGTCGACCACTTGCGCTGACGTTCCGCGTACGCCGCCTGCGCCTCGCCCTCCCAGGTGGCGACCAGCGGACCGGCGTCACGCTCCAACTGGCCGAGCTGCGACTGGAGCTCGCTCAACGCCTTCTGAATGTCCGCGCTGGCGTTCTGCAGAGCGCCGAAGTTGACCAGAAGCATGCCGTCGTTCATAAGATCTCCTTTCCCTGGGCTCAGAGCGGCAGGTTGAACGAGCCGCCGGACTTGCCGACTCGGGTCGCCGCGGACGTGTCAGTGGTGTCGTAGCTCTTGCCCGACGAAGCGATCGCCTCGGAGGTCTCGGAGAGCGCCAGGTTGAGCTTCTTCAGGTCCGCCGCATATTGCGTCTTGACCTTCTCGAACTCGCCTGCGGCGAGGCCCTTCCAGGCCGAGCTGAGCACTGACAGCTCGGACATGAGGTTGTTCAACATGGACGTGAGCGAATTGTTCACCGTGTCGAACTTGTTGGCGGTGCTCGCCATCACATCAGATTGTGCCTGCGTCTGGGCCACCCCGGACGTCACCCCGCTTTCTCGTCTCGGTTACATCTGGCGGCCGGATCTTGGCGTCCACCCTGGACGACAAATGCGATCCAGCACATCGATGCAGGAGACCTCAGGCTAAACCCTCAGGGCGAGCCATGGGGGGCAGCGCTGAGCTGGTCATCGATGCTTTCCGTCGCCGACGGTAGCGGCGGCGGACAAACGGCGGTAGCCCCGCGACACAAACTGTGGATAACCGTCAGCCTGTGGATAACTCGCCACCCGGCCACCGCCCCCTGCGAAACTGATGCGCGCCATACGATGAGGCACACACACCGGCAGATATGTCGATCTAGGGAGGGCGGGCGCGGGTGACAGCGGAAATGGCCGGCGGCCGTGGTTATCCGGGCCTCGGCGCGAGCGCGCCGAAACAGACCCGCGCGCGCGTGCGCGTGCGCCGCCACGGCCGGATCCTCGGCATGCGCGTGGGCCAGCTGGTCAGCACCCAGTTCGCCGTCGTGCTGCTGCTGGTCGGAGCGGTCTACGGCACGATAACGCTGGCCGTCGCGGCGCTGGTCTCGGTGGTCCTGCTGGCGGTGACCTGGCTGCGATTGCGGGGCCGCTGGGCGTTCGAGTGGATCAGCATCGGGTTGCGCTATTCAGCACGCCGACGCTCGGCGACGCTCGACAGTTCACCCGCCGCGCTGCTGCAGTTCGCGGTGCCCGGTGCCCGGGTCGAGCAGACCGAGCTGGCCGGCGACACCGCCACCGTGATCGTCGACGGCCACGGGATCACCGCCGTGCTCGAGCTCGGCGACCCGGCCGGATTGCTCGCCGAGGACGCGTTCGCACTCCCTTCGCCGGTGTCGTTGCTGCCGCCGGCCGGCGCCGTGCACCCGCCGTGCCGCATCCAGATCCTCTTCACCGGTGTGCCCGCACCCGCCCTGCGCGCCGGAAGTGGCACACCCGCCAACTCTTACCGGCAACTCACCGAGGGCCGCCTGCTGGGTTACAGCCGCGCGCTGATCGCCGTCCGGGTGCTGCACGCCGAGGGCTGGACAGCCGAGGAACTGCGCATCAGTTTGTCCAGCTTGGTCAGAAAGATTCCGCGCCGCCTCGGCAACGTGCCGGCCCGGCCGCTGGGCGAGGCCGCCGCGTTGCGGGTGCTCGCCGAGCTCGCCCACGACGACGCGGTCGGACCGGCCCAGGAGACGTGGCCCGGCTTGCGCATCGGCGGCCTGGCCCAGGCGACCTACCGATTGGTGCGCTGGCCGGATCTGTCGGTCGAGACGTCGCGCCGGCTGATCGGGCGATTGCTGTCGCTGCCGGCGGCGGCCACCACCGTCGCGCTGACCGCCGGGCCGCGCAGCGAGGGCAACCGCACCACGGTCGCGATGGATCTGACCGTGCGGCTGGCCGCGACCGACCAGTCCGCGCTGGGCGCTGCATCGCAGGCCCTGCGCAAGCTGCTGGCCGGCGAGCGGGCCAGTGCACGCCGGCTCGACGGCGAGCACCTGGACGGATTCGCGGCGACGCTGCCGCTCGGCGGCGGTCCGCTCACCGAGGTGCCCGGCCACCCAGCCGACACCGAGCTGCCGCCGGACATCGCCGACGGCCTCGACCTGACCGTCGCCACGGCCGGCATGATGCTCGGCCACAACCGGGCCGGCGAGCCGGTGGTGGCGCGGTTCTTCCGGCCGGAGCAGACCCGGGCGCTGCTGGTCGGCGGCGTCCGATGCGCCCAGTTGGTCGCTCTGCGAGCAATGGCGCTCGGCGCACGCGTTGTGGTGCAGACGGCGCGCCCGCAGGCCTGGGAGCCCTTCGTGCGTGGAGCGGCCGTCCCCGGCGAGGCGATCGCGGTGGTGCCGCCCGGGCGCGCGGTCGAGATCCCGCCCGGCTCCGCGTTGCAGCCGCTGCTGGTCGTGGTCGACGTGGGCCCGGTCGGCGCCGACACCCGCCCCGGCGCCGGCTGGCAAGCGACCCTCGTGGTGCGCGACGAGTTCGGCCCGGCCGACGTAGACGTCGCCTCCCGAGCCGACCTGCTGATCCTGCAGCCGTTGCGCCCCGACGAGGCCAGCCTGGTGGGCACGGCGATCGGACTGGGCGACACCGCGCAGTGGCTGACCCGGATCCGCCCCGACATGGTCGGTCTGATCAACCGCCGAGCGGTCCGCTGGGCGGCCCTGGCCCAAACCCACATCGAAGCCCAACTGATCGGCCCACCAGCCAGAGGCTGACGCAACCCGCAACCCGCAACCCGCAACCCGCAACCCGCAAGACCACCAGCCCAGCCTCCCGCGCGCAGGCACCCTCCCAGGCGCGGGCACCCTCCCGCGCGTGGGCACTCTCCCAGGCGCGGGCACCCTCCCGCGCGTGGGGCACTCTCCCAGGCGTGGGGCACTCTCCCAGGCGTGGGGCACTCTCCCAGGCGTGGGGCACTCTCCCAGGCTGGGCAGCGACCCATGCAAGATCGCCTGGCATGCGGGCCGCGGGCTACAGAGCGGCGGGCTGCCGCCACAGACCGCCGAGCCGCAGGCGACTGGCCGGAGTTGCGGCTGGGTCAAGAATTGATGTCGGCAAGACCCCGATAACGACCCGCATCCGCACCGACACGGCCAGCCCGATCAATCGCCACGCGGTCCACTGAGCGGCCCCGACCCTCGTCGAAGCCCAGCCGATCGACCCACCGGCCACGCACTCACGCGACCCGCAACGCCGCAAGCGGCAGAGCCGGCGCCTGCGGCAGCTGGGTCAAGAATTGATGTCGGCAAGATCGCGGAGTGTCGCGGGGCGGAATGGTGGGGTGGGTTGGCAGGGGCATGGCACCATCCGGAGCCATGGGCATTCTGATCCGGCTGTTGGTCACCGCGGTGTCGCTCTGGATCGCGACTCTGGTGATCGATGGCATCGAGCTGACCGCTGACACCCTGCCTGGCAAGATCGGCACGCTGCTCGCGGTGGCGGTGATCTTCGGTGTGGTGAACGCCGTGCTGCGGCCGATCATCAAGACCATCGGGTGCGGGCTTTATGTGCTGACGCTGGGCCTGATCGCGATCGTGGTCAACGGTCTTCTGTTCCTGCTGACCGACTGGATCGCGGGACAGTTCGACCTGCCGTTCAGCGTCGACGGGTTCTGGCCCTCGGCCGTGCTGGGCGCCCTCGTCGTCGGCGTGGTCAGCTGGATCCTCAACGCGGTGATCCCGGACGGTCGCGACGACGACTGAGCCCCGGGTGACGAACGCCACCTGCAAGGACTGATCGGAGCCGCCGCCCTTACGGTGGGGGCATGAGCGACGAGCGGCGTGGTTACACCTTCGGGCTGATCGCGTACGCGCTGTGGGGCTTCTTCCCGATCTATTTCAAGCTGCTCAAGCCCTCGCCGCCGTTCGAGATCCTCGCCCATCGGGTGCTCTGGTCGGTGGTGTTCGTCAGCCTTCTGCTCGCCGCCGCGCGCAACTGGCGGTTCCTGCGCCGCCTCGCCCGAGATCGGCGGCTGCTCGGCGGCGTGACCCTGGCCGGCGTGCTCATCGGCGTCAACTGGGCCACCTACATCTTCGGCGTCAACTCGTCGCGGGTCGTCGAGACCGCGCTCGGCTACTTCATCACCCCGCTGGTCGTGGTGCTGCTCGGTGTCACGGTGCAGCGCGAGCGCCTGCGCGGCTGGCAGTGGGTCGCCGTGGGCATCGGTGCGATCGCCGTCGCCGTGCTGGCCGTCGACTACGGGCATCTGCCCTATATCGCACTGACCCTGGCCGCCAGCTTCGGCTCGTACAGTTTGATCAAAAAGCGGTTGGCTCTGCCGCCTGCCGAGGGACTGTTCGTCGAGTCGGCTGTCCTGGCGGTGCCCGCGCTGGCCTATCTGACCTGGCTCAACGCGACCGGTGGGGCGCAGTTCGGGCACGTCTCGGTGTGGCACACCATCCTGATGCTGCTCTCCGGCGTCTTCACCGCGGTGCCGCTGCTGCTCTTCGCCGGCGCCGCCAACCGGGTGCCGCTGGTCGGGCTGGGCCTCATGCAGTACGTCGCGCCGATCCTGCAGCTGGCGCTCGGCGTGCTGCTCTTCCACGAGCCGATGCCGCCCGCCCGGCTCGCCGGATTCGCGCTCGTCTGGGCCGCCTTGATCGTCTTCACCGTCGACGGCATCGCCACCGCACGGAAGACGGCCAGGAAAGAGCGGGACGGTCGGAAAGCGAAGAGGACGGCGGCCGATCCGACGGCCGCCACCGTCGAACCGGCCGCCGCCCTACCGCCACGCTGACGAGGCCCGAAGGCCCGGAGCCGGAAAGGCCTCGTCAGGGGACGTCATAGGCGAGCAGCACCTTGCCATCGATGCGAACCAACTCCAGGCGGGAGAGGCTGCCGTCCGGGAAGTGCGTGGTCCCGGGCATGCTGAACTCCTTGCCGGGGACCGCGAGCCAGGAACCGAGCTGGTCGTCCTCGTCATCCGGGCCATAGGCCACCAGCCGCACCGTGTACGGCTTCTGCTCCGAGGAACTGCGGTGGTACGAACACAGCAGGTCGACCCGGGTGCCACCGGTCGTGGAAGTCAACCGGACCTGCGCGCTGATCGGCACCGAGCCGTCGGTCGGCACCATCGCGATCGAGGGCCGCGGATCGTCCGCGCCACTGTTGCCCGTCACGAACACCGCGCCCACGCCGACGATCAGGGCCAGCACAGCGGCGGCCAGGGCGGTGCTGAGCACGCGTACGCGGGTCCGCTTACGCTCCCGCCGCCGGGTCGTCTGGACCGCGTGCACCAGGCTCGACGTGCGAGCGGGCGACGGTGCGGGCGACGGCGGCCGGCTCAGCGTCGGGTCGAGCAGTTTGGCGAAGTCAGCCGGGTCGAGCCGCCCCAGCAGCCCCGGAAGCACGGCGATGTCGGCCACCGCCTCGCGGCAGAACGAGCACGTCGCCAGGTGCTGCTCATAAGCGGCACGTTCGTTGGGCGACAGGGCGCCGAGAACGTACGCGCCATCGTCATGCTCGTGCTCGCACTTCATCCCGTCACCCCCATCTCGCTCAGAACCATCCGCAACGACCGCAGCGCATAGTGCGTCCGCGACTTGACCGTGCCCGGCGGAACACCCAGCCGAGCGGCCGCCTCAGCGACCGAACGTCCCTGGTAGAAGCACTCGACCAGCACTTCACGATGCTGTTTGGTGAGACGCGCGAGCGCCTCCGCCACCGTCCACGCCTCCACGGCCCGATCGGCCTCGTCCGCGCTCGGCGGCGGTTCCGGAATCATGTCGGTCATCACCTCGCCCACCCGCACCGACCGGCGCCGCCAGGCGTCGATGGCCAGGTTGCGCGCGGTGGTGAACAGCCACGACCGCACGGCACCCCGCTCCGGGTCCAGCGCCTCCGGATAGCGCCAAGCTCGGAGCAGCGTCTCCTGCACAAGATCTTCGGCCTGCTGGCGATCGCCGCCGGACAGCCGGACCGCGTGCCCGTAGAGCGCCTCACCATGTTCGACCTGCAGCACGCGAAGCAGTTCGGCGTCCTGATCTTCCAAGACCCAGCCCCTCCCTCGCGTTCCACACTCCTTTACGTGCGAGGGCACGGCTCGGTTCAAAGAATCATCAGGCGGTAGCGGCGTCACCACCGCTTGACAGGGCCTCGGCCACATTGCGGGCGGCGGCGGTCAGTTTGGCGCGGACCACCCGCGCGGAGGTGAGCATCTCGGCGGCCGGCAACGCGCACGCCAGCACCAGGCGACGCTCCATGTCGCGGTCGGAGATCACGGTCACCGCCGCGCAGGCCACGCCCGCCTTGAACTGGCCCATCTCGAGCTGCATGCCGCGCCGCTCGCCGGCCGCCAGGTCCGCCTCGAGCGCCTCGCTGGTGATCAGGGTGGCCGGGGTGAACGGCCGCATCCCGTAGTCCCGCAGGTAGCGGGCCCGCTGATCGGCGGTGAGCGTGGCGAGCAACGCCTTGCCCAGCGCGGTCGCGTGGCCGCCCTCGTCGAAGCCGGGGGCCATGTCGTCCAGATATGGCGAGCGGGCGCCGTCGGCCGACGCGGTGACCGCGATCCGGCCGCCGACGAACCGGCCGAGGTAGTGGCTGTAGCCGGTGTCGACCGCGGCCCGGCGCAGCGCCTCCCCCACGGCCGGCGGGCCGCGGAAGGCGGAGACCAGCTCGCGATAGCGATCGGCGATCTCGAGACCCACGATGTATGTGCCGTCCTCACGACGGATCACATAGCCTTCGTACGCCAAAGTGCGGACAAGGTGATACGTCGTCGCGACGGTGAGTTCGCACCGCCGAGCGATCTGTTTCACGGTGAGTCCGCGCGGAGCCCGACCGACCGACTCGAGCACACGCAGGGCGCGTGACACGCTCCGGATGAGGTCTGACGGCTCCGCCAGAGGGTCGCGCACAGCCACCTCCGACGCCGGGGACTTACACCATATGAATAATCTTCCTCCGACGGAATGCCAAAAGCGTGTGGATCCTGGTCGATTTGCACGTGCCGTGTGGTCCTTCCCACTCCCTGTGCGTAGATGCATCACGCAGGCTTAGTCTGCGAACCGATGGCCGAACCCGTGATCCCCACCGCCGACGCGCCCCCCACCAGGGCTAACGTCCGTCGGCCCGTCCGCGCCGCCACCGGCGCGCTGACCACCACGATCGCGGTGTCCATTCCGGTCTTCCTGGTCGGTGGGCTGGCCGTGCAGATCGGCGACGAACTCGGTTTCTCGCCGGCCGGGCTCGGTCTGGCCGTCTCGGCCTACTTCGGCGCCAGCGCGCTCGCGTCGGTGCCGGCCGGGGCGGTGGTCGAGCGCTTCGGATCCACGAACGTGTCACGCATCGCCATCGGGGTGGCCGCGGCGTCGCTGCTCGGGATCGCGGCCGGCGCCCGGTCGCTGTGGAGCCTGATCGCGATCCTCGCGCTGGGCGCGGCGGCGAACGCCCTGGGCCAGCTCGCCAGCAACAGCAGCCTGGCCGAACACGTGCCGCCGCGGCGCCAGGGGTTGTCGTTCGGGGTGAAGCAGGCGGCGATCCCGGTGTGCACGCTGCTGTCCGGCGCGGCGGTGCCGGCGGTGGCGCTGACACTGGGCTGGCGGTGGGCGTTCGTGCTGGCGGCTGGGCTGGCGGTGGCCGTGCTGCCACTCGTACCCAAGGAAAAGAACGGCAAGCGCAAGGCGCGCGGCCAGGCCGGGGAACGGGCGACGGCCGCGCTGGTCGTGCTCGGCGTGGCGGCGACGCTGGCGGCCGGG
Organism: Actinoplanes sp. NPDC051388; assembly: GCF_055586225.1. Taxonomy (NCBI): domain Bacteria; kingdom Bacillati; phylum Actinomycetota; class Actinomycetes; order Micromonosporales; family Micromonosporaceae; genus Actinoplanes; species Actinoplanes sp. NPDC051388. Next base: position 256,288 of record NZ_JBVJIP010000006.1, read on the forward strand.
GCGGCGAACGCGCTCGGGACGTTCCTGGTGGACTCGGCGGTGGCGCGAGGTGTCGCACCCGGGCCGGCCGGGCTGGCGCTGACCCTGGGCGGCGCGGTGTGCGCGACGGTGCGGATCGGCGGCGGCTGGCAGGCGGACCGGTTCCCGAGCCGGCAGGTCGGGGTGATCGCCGGGCTGCTGGCCACCGGGGCGATCGGGCTGGCGCTGCTCGCGGTGTCCGGCACGGTGCCGCTCGTGGTCGGCGTGGTGATGGGTTTCGGGCTCGGCTGGGCGTGGCCCGGGCTGATGAACTTCGCGGTGGTCCGGCTGCACCCGCAGGCGCCGGCCGCGGCGACCTCGATCACGCAGACCGGCGTCTATGCCGGCGGCTGCCTCGGCCCGCTGGGGCTCGGCGGGCTCGCGGCGGCGGCCGGCTATCCGACAATGTGGACGGTCGCGGCGATCTCGATGGTCAGCGCCTCAGCGCTGATGCTGGTCGGCAGCCGAATGCTGAGCCGCCACAACCCAACCCCGGCCTAGGAGCTTTAGTTGGTGCGGTCGGCGATGAAGTCGCAGAGAGCCTCCATGGCCCGCCGCGGTGATCCGTCGGGCAGCGGCGTCAGCTGGGCGCGCGCCTCCTCGGCATAGGTGCGGACCGTCTCGCGGGCCCGCTTCATCGCGGCCGACTCGCGCAGCAGCCCGAGCGCCTCGGCGTGCAGCGCGTCGTCGGTCACCGGCCCGATCGCCAGGATCTCGCGCAACCGCACCGCCGAAGCGTCCGTGTCGTCACCGGCCAGCGCATAGAGCACCGGCAGCGTGGGCACGCCCTCGCGCAGGTCGGTGCCAGGCGTCTTGCCGGACTGCACCGTCTCGGACGCGATGTCGAGCAGGTCGTCGGAGAGCTGGAAAGCGATGCCGATCGTCTCGCCATAGCCCGCCAGTGCCTCGACGTGCTCCGGCGCGGCCCCCGAGAACAGCCCACCGAACCGAGCCGACGTCGCCATCAGCGAAGCCGTCTTCTCGGCGATGACGCTCAGGTAGTGCTCGATCGGATCACTGCCGCGCGGCCCGACCGTCTCGGCGATCTGCCCGTGCACCAGCCGGGCGAACGTGCGCGCCTGCAACCGCACCGCCTCGGTGCCGAGCGATGCGGCGATGTCGGCTGCCCGCGCGAACAGATAGTCACCGACCAGGATCGCCACCGAATTGCCCCAGCGCGCGTTGGCGCTCGGCGCCCCGCGCCGCACGGCGGCCTCGTCCATGACATCGTCGTGATAAAGCGTGGCCAGATGTGTGAGCTCCACCACCAAAGCGGCCGGCACGACCTCGACCCGCCGCGGATCCCCGAACTCCGCCCCCAACGCCAGGATCAGAGGTCGAAACCGCTTGCCGCCCGCATCCATGAGATGCCGAGCCGCCTCGGCCACCAGCGGATCCGCGCTGGCCACATTGCTGCGCAGCGCCTCCTCAACAGCGGCGAGCGTCGTCGACACGGACTCGTCGACCGAGGGATCGATCTCGAGGCCGAGCGCCGAAAGCCCGCTGTCACCGGTGCTCATCACGCTTTCACGATGCCATACGGCTACGACAGTTCCCGTGCCAGGGTTATCAAGATCATTCTTAGGGTACGGCCACCGCCCTGCTCGTGACAACAGCCGGCCGCCGTGTCGGTCACCCTCCGCGCGCCGCCGCCGGGCTGTCCCGCCACGGTCCGCTCACCCCAATCCGAGCTCCGGCACACAGGGTGAGCGAGCACAGACCTCCGCATCGCCCACGGCGTCGCGTCCTAGATCTTTCCACTTCGGAGGTCGGGTGATGTGGGATCGTCCTGGGCGTGGATGCCGATCAGGAGCGCGGACTGCTCAATCAGGTTGTCTATGGGCTGATCTTCGTGCGCGATCTGACCGATCCGCGGGCGGCGACGCAACTGGCCGACGCGATCAACGACGGGCGCGGGTTCGCCGCGGCGACGGCGGATCTCATCGCCGCGATCGACTCCGCGCTGGCCCACCAGCGGATCCACCCACAGACCGCAGGCCTCACTCCGCACAGCGAGGCCGACCTGCTCGGCTTCTTCACCCGCCTGCGTGCCTCGCTCTAACCATCGCTTGCCTGCGCGCCGCACTTCGGCTGCCGCTCGCCTGCACGCGGCTCTCTGCGCCGCCTATCGGACCCGGTGCAGAGTCGCTTGGTAGGCCATGTCGGCCATGTCGGGGCGATCCGGGTCGGCCACCCAATCGCCGGTGATCGTGTCTCGGTCGGCGCTGATCGTGCCGGTGTAGGTCATCCCCAGGCCGGCGTGGATCAGGGTGTCGCCGTCGATGTCCCAGCGGTAGTCGAGCGGGGCCTCCTCGCCGGAGTAGACGTGCGCGCGAAAGCCCGGTTTGCCCTCCTCGTGCCAGATCAGCTCAAGGCTCTGGATCGTCTCGCCGCCGACTCGCATGCCGCCGACCAGCGAAAGCATCCTGCCGCCGAGGATCGGTTCGACGGTCATCTCGCCGGCCACGCTCGACCGACGCGAACCGGGTGAGTCCCGTGACGACGGTGCCGCCGTCGGCCGGCCGGAACTCCACGGTGTCGACCGAGTGCCGGTCCGGAGTCACGTCGAGCACGAAGGTGTTGACGAGCCGACGCCCGGTCTCGATCTCGAGATAGGTCCCCGACGTGCCGTGCCGCTCCCCCGCCGGCGTCTCGAACACCATCCGGTAGCCGCCGCCGACCCGCAGATCGATCTCACAGACGACGAGCGTCCACTCGGCCGGCCCCCACCACTGCATGAGCGCGGCCGGCGTGGTCCAGGCTCTCAAGATCCGCGCCGGCTCGGCCCGCACGAACCGCCGGTAGCGCACGACCGGCTCATCGGCCGGCGTCTCGATCTCGAGGTCGGCGGGAATCACGCTTCCTCTCCCGTCGCCAGGTAGTCGTCCAGGCGCGCGAAGCTGGCCGTCCAGAAGCGGCGATAGGGCGTGACCCACTCGGCGACGGGTTGCAGGTGCTGCGCCTCGAGCCGGACGAGTCGCTGCCGTCCGGCGACGTGGCGCGAGACGAGGCCGGCGTCCTCGAGGACGCGGGATAGCCCGCGCCCATACACCCCCTGAAACCTCGCGCCTGGGCAGAGAAAAGCCCCGACCGTCGGCCGGGGCTCTCTTGAAGCGGGCGGCTATCTGACGAACTGGGCCGCATCCGTGGTCAGGTCCAGCAGCGGCGCGGGGACCACGCCCAGCGCCAGGGTGGCGATGACGCCGATGGCCAGGGCCGCCGAGGTCATCGCGCCGGGGATGGAGACCGTGGGGGTTGCCTCGCCCGGCTCGGAAAGCCACATCATCACGACCACCCGCAGGTAGGGGAAGGCCAGCAGCATGCTGGTCACCACCCCGAAGATCACCAGCCAGGTCTGGCCGCCCTCGATGGCCGCGCCGAAGACCGCGAACTTGCTGGTGAAGCCGCTGGTCAGTGGGATGCCGGCGAAGGCCAGCAGGATGAAGGTGAAGACGCCGGCGAAGAGCGGGCTCTTGCGGCCCAGGCCGGCCCAGCGGGACAGGTGGGTGGCCTCGCCCTCGGCGTCGCGCACCAGGGTGAGGATGCCGAACGCGGCCAGCACCGAGAAGCCGTAGGCGACCAGGTAGAACATCGTGCTGGAGAGGCCGGCCTTGTTCAGGGCCAGGACGCCGACCAGCAGGTAGCCGGCGTTGGCGATGGACGAGTACGCCAGCAGTCGCTTCATGTCGGTCTGGGTGACCGCCAGGATGGCGCCGACCAGCATGGTCAGCACCGCGATCACGCCGAGGACCGGCTGGAAGTCCCAGCGGACGCCGTCGAACGCCACGTAGAGGATTCGCAGCAGGGCGCCGAACGCGGCGACCTTGGTGCAGGCCGCCATCAGGGCGGTGACCGGAGTCGGCGCGCCCTGGTAGACATCCGGCGTCCACACGTGGAAGGGGGCCAGCGCGCCCTTGAAGAGCAGGCCGATCGCGACCAGTGCGAGGCCGGCAAAGAGCAGCACCTCGCTGTGCTGCGGGGTGGCCACGGCGTCGTGGATCTGGCTGAACTGCACGCCGCCCGCGAAGCCGTAGATCAGGGCCACACCGAACAGGAAGAAGGCCGAGGCGTAGGAGCCGAGCAGGAAGTACTTGAGCGCGGCCTCCTGGCTGAGCAGGCGGCGCCGGCGGGCCAGCGCGCACAGCAGGTAGAGCGGCAGCGAGAAGACCTCGAGCGCGACGAACATGGTCAGCAGGTCGTTCGCGCCGACGAACAGGAGCATGCCGCCGAGCGCGAAGAGCGCCAGCGGGTAGACCTCGGTCGCGCCCGGCTCGCTGCCGGCCTGGCGCAGGTCCTTCTGCGAGCCGACGGTGATCGCCGCCTGCGACACGAACGCGCCGCCCGGCTCGACCGTGCGCTCGCCGATCAGCAGCAGCGACACCAGTCCGAGCAGCAGGATCGCGCCCTGCAGGAACAGTGTCGGGCCGTCCACCGCGATCGCGCCGCCGATGGTGACCACACGGGAGCCGCGCTCGACGATCACCATGACGAAGGCGACCACCACCGACAGCAGCGCGAGGGCGAGCTGGACCGGATGCCGCATGCGCTTCGGCACCAGGGCCTCGACCAGGACGCCGAGGCAGGCCGCGCCGAAGAGGATCAACATCGGCGACATCGCGCCGTAGTCGATCGCGGGCAGTTTGAGGTCTCCCATGACTACGGAGCCGTCCTTCCGTTTGCTACCGCCGTCGCCGCCGGATCTTGCGTGCCGACGTCCTGCATGGTCGCCTCGACCGCCGGGTTGATCACATCGGTGATGGGCTTCGGGTAGAAGCCGAAGATGATCAGCAGCGCCACCAGCGGCGCGACGACCACCTTCTCGCGCAGGGAGATGTCGCGGTGCATGGCCGGCACGTCGTTCAGCGCCGGGTTGAGGGTGCCCTGCGTGGTGCGCTGCACCATCCACAGCACGTACGCCGCGGCCAGGATGATGCCCGCGGTGGCCACCACCGCCCACGCCTTGTGCACGGTGAACGTGCCGACCAGGACCAGGAACTCACTGACGAACGGCGCGGTGCCGGGCAGCGCCAGCGACGCCAGACCGGCGAAGAACAGCACGCCGGCCAGCACCGGGACCAGTTTGCCGGCGCCGCCGAAGTCGCTCACCAGGGCCGAGCCGCGGCGGGCCACGAACATGCCGACGACCAGGAACAGCAGGCCGGTCGCGAGACCGTGGTTGACCATGTAGAGCACCGAGCCGGTGCCGCCCTGCGTGGTGAACGCGAAGATGCCGATGCCGATGAACCCGAAGTGGGCGATCGACGTGTAGGACACCAGCCGCTTGAGGTCGTTCTGCCCGACCGCCAGCAGCGCGGCATAGAGGATGCCGATCACCGCGAGGGCGATCGCGACCGGCGCGAACCAGCGCGACGCCTCCGGGAACATCGGGAGGCAGTAGCGCAGGATGCCGAACGTGCCCACCTTGTCGAGCACGCCGACCAGCAGGGCCGCGGCGCCCGCGGGAGCCGCGCCACCGGCGTCCGGCAGCCAGGTGTGGAACGGGAAGAACGGCGCCTTGACCGCGAACGCGATGAAGAAGCCGAGGAACAGCCAGCGGCCGGTGGTGGTGTCGATGTCCGCGTTCACCAGCGTCTGCCAGTCGAACGTCTTGCCGCCGACCACCCAGACGCCGATCACCGCGGCCAGCATGAACAGGCCGCCGACCAGCGAGTAGAGGAAGAACTTCACCGCCGCGTACTGGCGGCGGGCGCCACCGTAGGAACCGATGATGAAGTACATCGGCACCAGCATGACCTCGAAGAACACGTAGAACAGGAAGATGTCGGAGGCCGCGAAGACGCCGATCATCGTGCACTCGAGAGCCAGGAGCAGGGCGAAGTAGGTGGGCACGCTCCGCTTGCTCGCCTCGGCGTCGTGCCACGACGCCAGGATCACCAGGGGTACGAGCACCGCGATCAGCATCAGCATGACCAGCGCGATGCCGTCCGCCTCGAACGTGAAGCGCACGCCCCAGTTGGGGATCCACGGGTACGACTCGCGGAACTGGAAGCGGTCGCCGCCCACCTCGAACGCGATCCACATGAACACGCTGAGCAGCAGCACGACCAGCGACCAGGTGAGCGCGACGACCTTGGCCAGCTGACCCTTGGTCTTCGGGATGAACGCGACCACCGCCGCACCCACCAGGGGCAACAGCGTCAGGATCGACAGGAAGGGGAAGTTTTTCACGCCAGCCATCCCAGTTGGATCGCGAGGAAGGCACCGACGACGAGCAGCGCGCCGGTGAGCATCGAGAGGGCGTACGAGCGGACGAACCCGGTCTGCAGACGGCGCAACCGGCCAGAGCCGCCGCCGACACCGGCCGCGAGCCCGTTGACCGCGCCGTCGATGCCCTTGTTGTCCAGGTAGACCAGCGCCCGGGTCAGGTAGATGCCGGGCTTCTCGAACACCGCCACGTTGAACGCGTCGGTGTAGAGGTTTTTCCGTGCCGCGGTGACCAGCGCACCGGCCGGCTGCTCCTGCTCGGCCGTGCCCCGGCGGAACAGCATGATGGCGAGGCCCGCGCCGAGCACCGTGATCACCAGCGACAGCACGGTGATCGTGGTGTGGCCGAGCACGCCGTGCGCCTCTTCGGCCGCCTCCTCGCCGAGCACCGGCGCCAGCCACTCCGGCACCACCGAGGCCATCAGGCCACCGGCGACGACCGAGCCCAGGGCCAGCAGCATCAGCGGGATCGTCATGATCAGCGGCGACTCGTGCGGCTTCTTGATGTCGTCGGTCCAGCGCTCCGGGCCGTGGAAGGTGAGCCAGAACAGCCGGGTCATGTAGAACGCGGTGAGCCCGGCGCCGAGCAGCGCGGCCCCGCCGTAGAGCCAGGCCGTCCAGCCCTCCCGCTCGAAGGCGGCCGCGATGATCGGCTCCTTGGAGAAGAAGCCGGACAGCGGCCAGATGCCGATGATCGCGAGCCAGCCGAGGCCGAAGGTGACCCAGGTGATCGGCATGTACTTGCGCAGGTTGCCGAACCGCCGGATGTCGACCTGGTCGTGCATGGCGTGCATGACCGAGCCGGCGCCGAGGAACATGTTGGCCTTGAAGAAGCCGTGCGCCAGCAGGTGGATGATCGCCAGCGCGTAGGCGCCGCCGCCGAGCCCGACGCCCAGGAACATGTAGCCGATCTGTGAGACGGTCGACCAGGCGAGCACCCGCTTGATGTCGTCCTTGGCCATGCCGATGATGCAGCCCATCAGCAGGGTGAGCGCGCCGACGCTGACCACGATGGTCTGCAGCGTCAGGTTGGCGGTGAAGATCGGGTTGGACCGTGCGATCAAATAGACGCCCGCGGTCACCATCGTCGCGGCGTGGATCAGGGCCGAGACCGGGGTCGGGCCCTCCATCGCGTCCGGCAGCCAGGCCTGCAGCGGGAACTGGCCGGACTTACCCGCCGCGCCGAGCAGCAGCAGGATGCCCATGATCAGGATCGTGCCGGAGGCGAGCGAGCCGACGCCGTTGAACACGTCGTCGTAGTTGGTGCTGCCCAGGGTGGCGAACATCAGGAAGATGCCGATCGCCAGGCCGGCGTCGCCGACCCGGTTCATCAGGAACGCCTTCTTGCCCGCGGTGGCCGCCGACGGCCGGGTGTACCAGAACGAGATCAGCAGGTACGACGCCAGACCGACGCCCTCCCAGCCGAAGTAGAGCATCACGTAGTTGTTGCCGAGGACCAGCAGCAGCATGGCCGCGATGAACAGGTTGAAGTAGCCGAAGAACTTCCGCCGGCCCTCGTCGTGCTCCATGTAGCCGACGGCGTACAGGTGGATCAGCGACCCGACGCCGGTGATCAGCAGCACGAAGACGCCGGACAGCGGGTCGAAGAGCAGCCCGAAGTCGACGTGCAGGTTGCCGACCGCGATGAAGTCCCACAGGCTCTGCTCGGCCGATCGCGCCCCGTCCTCCAGCCCGCGCAGGTTGAAGAACATGATCAGGCCGAGGATGAACGGGACGGCGACGGCGGCCACGCCCAGCCAATGACCCCACTTGTCGGCCCGCTTGCCGAGCAGCAGCAGGACCGCCGCGCTGGCCAGCGGAATGGCCACCAACAGCCAGATACCGCTCAGCACCCCCGTCGCCGGGGCGTACTCCACTGTCGCTTCCACTCCAAGGCCCCTTTTAGTACTTGAGCAGGTTCGCGTCGTCGACGCTCGCGGAACGACGCGTCCGGAAGATCGACATGATGATCGCGAGGCCCACCACGACCTCGGCAGCCGCGACCACCATCACGAAGAACGAGATGATCTGGCCGTCCAGGCTGCCGTTGATCCGGCTGAAGGTGACCAGCGCGAGGTTCGCGGCGTTCAGCATCAACTCGATGCACATGAACAGCACGATGGCGTTGCGGCGGATCAGGACGCCGGCGGCGCCGATCGTGAACAGGATCGCCGCGAGCACCAGGTAATAGTCAGGAGTCACTTCTTTTCCGTTCCCTTGGGCGCGACCTCGCGAGCGGTCAGCTCACGGACCGGCAGGATCGGCGAGATGCTGCGCTCGGACCCGTTGCCGTCCGGCAGCCGGGCCGGCGCCGCGACCGACATGGTGTTCGCGTAGATGCCCGGGCCGGGCTTGGCGCCCGGGTAGTTGCCCGGCTTGAACCGCGCGGTCATCCGGGTGACCTGGTCGGCCACGTCTTCCTTGACGCGCTCGACGTGCGCCATCACCATCGCGCCGACCGCGGCGGTGATCAGCAGCGCCGAGGTGACCTCGAAGGCGAAGACGTAGCGGGTGAACAGCAGCGCCGCGAGGCCCTGCACGTTCCCCGCGGCGTTCGCCTCGGTCAGGCCGACCGCCGCCTGGTCGCCCAGCGAGCGGGCCAGGCCGGTGCCGATCAGGGCGGCGAACCCGACACCCAGCACGACCGCGGCGACCCGCTGGCCACGCAGCGTCTCGATCAGCGAGTCGGACGCGTCCCGGCCGACCAGCATCAGCACGAACAGGAACAGCATCATGATCGCGCCGGTGTAGACGATGATCTGCACCGCGCCGAGGAACGGCGCCGAGTTCATCACGTAGATGAAGCCCAGGCAGAGCATGGTGACGACCAGCCAGAGCGCGGAGTGCACCGCGTTGCGGGCGATCACCATGCCGAGCGCGCCGATCACCGCGAGCGTGCCGAGGATCCAGAACCCGACGGCCTCGCCGGTGGACATCTGACCCGCGGCGGCGGCCAGGACTGTCGTGCTCATCCCACGCCCTCCTTGGCGGCCTCGCCGGTCGCGTCGGACGCTTCGTTCGTGGCCCACGGCGCGCGTTCGGCGCCGGCCGAGGTGCCCGGGTTCGTCAGGGCGCCGAGGTAGTAGTCCTTGTCGGTCTCGCCCAGACGCATCGGGTGCGGCGGCTGCTCCATGCCGGGCAGCAGCGGGGCCAGCAGTTCCTTCTTCGTGAAGATCAGGTCCTGGCGGTTGTCGCGGGCCAGCTCGTACTCGTTGCTCATGGTCAGCGAACGGGTCGGGCAGGCCTCGATGCACAGCCCGCAGAAGATGCAGCGGGCGTAGTTGATCTGGTAGATGCTCGCGTACCGCTCGCCGGGCGAGAAGCGCATCTCGTCGGTGTTGTCGCCACCCTCGACATAGATCGCGTCCGCCGGGCAGGCCCAGGCACACAGCTCGCAGCCGATGCACTTCTCCAGGCCGTCCGGGTGCCGGTTGAGGATGTGCCGGCCGTGGTAGCGCGGCGCGGGCGTCGGCGGCGAGAACGGGTAGTCGGTCGTGATGACCTTGCGGAACATGTGCGCGAAGGTCACTCCGAAGCCTTTGAAGGAGCCGGTGAACGTGCCCACGTCACACCTCCTTCTCGGATGAGTCGCCGACCGTCGCGGGGGCGCGCTCGGCGACCGCGCGCCGTGCCCGCGGGCTCGGCGGCACTTGCAGGTCCATGGGGGGCACCGGGAAGCTGCCCGGTGGGCGGGCGGCCAGCTGTTCCTCGATGGACAGCTGACGGGGTTTGCGGCTGGACGGCCACCACATCGCGACGGCCAGCACCACGACGACCACGCCGCCGATAACCAGCCAGCGGTCGCGGGTGGAGAGCTCGTTGTTGGCGACGCGCACGCCGGCCAGGAAGAGGATCCAGACCAGGTTGACCGGGATCAGGATCTTCCAGCCGAAGCGCATGAACTGGTCGTAGCGCATCCGGGGCAGCGTGGCCCGCAGCCAGATGAAGCCGAAGAGCAGCAGCAGCACCTTGCCCAGCCACCAGACCAGCGGCCACCAGCCGGAGTTGGCGCCCTCCCAGAAGCTGGTGATCGGAGCCGGTGCCCGCCAGCCACCCAGGAAGAGCGTGGTGGCGAAGGCCGACACGGTGATCATGTTGATGTACTCGGCCAGGAAGAACAGCGCGAACTTGAACGACGAGTACTCCGTGTGGAAGCCGCCGACCAGCTCGGACTCCGCCTCGGGCAGGTCGAACGGGGCGCGGTTGGTCTCACCCACGGCGGCGATGCAGTAGATGATGAAGCTCGGCAGCAGCAGGACCGCGTACCAGCTCGGTGCGGTCGGGTGCCAGCCGAAGATGTCGAAGCTCGCCGTCGAGTTGCCCGCCTGGGCCGCGACGATCTGCGAGGTGCTCATCGTGCCGGCGGTCATGAACACCGCCACGATCGACAGACCCATCGCGACCTCGTACGAGATCATCTGCGCGCTGGACCGCAGCCCGCCGAGCAGCGGATAGGTCGAGCCGGACGCCCAACCGGCCAGCACCACGCCGTAGACCGCCATCGACGAGCAGGCCAGCAGCACCAGCACCGAGACGGGCACGTCGGTGAGCTGCAGCGCGGTCTTGTGCCCGAACATCGACACGACCGGCCCGAACGGGATGACCGCGAACGCGGTGAACGCCACCGTCGCGGAGATCACCGGCGCGATGAAGTAGACCACCTTGTCGGCGGTCTTCGGGATGATCTCCTCCTTGAACGGCAGCTTCACGCCGTCCGTGAGGCTCTGCAGCCAGCCCTTGGGCCCGACCTGGTTGGGGCCCGGGCGGACCGCCATCCGGGCCACGACCTTGCGCTCATAGTTGATCGTGAAGAGCGTCAGCAGCAGCAGGATCACGAAGACGCCCAGCAGCTTGATCAGGACGATCCACCAGACGTCCTGTTCGAACGTCTGGAGGGTCGGGTCCTGTGCCGCGGCGAGGAATCCGTCTTTCATTGAGCGCGAGCCCCCTCAGCGAGGATCGGGCCGGGCACTCCGGCGGACAGCCGGACCACCGCTCCCGAGTTGACGCCCAGGCTGCGGCGAACCGTCGAGCCCGGCGAGTTGGTGGGCAGCCATACCACCTGCGGGGGCAGGTCCGTGATCGCAGCGGGCAGCGAGACGCTGCCCAGGTCGGTGCTGACCGTGATCAGGTCGTTGTCGACGATGCCGAGCGAATCGGCCAGGTCCTTGCCGATCCGGGCGACCGGCGGCCGGGCAGTGCCGGCCAGCGCCTCGTCGCCGTCCTGCAGCGAACCGAGGTCCAGCCCCTGGTGCCAGGTGGCCAGGATGGCCTCGTTCTGGCCGGGCTTGGGCAGCGCCGGCACCTGGACCGAGGGCAGGTCCGGACGGTCCGCCTTGGCGGCCGGGATGCCACCCAGCTCGCGGCGGATCGCGCCGACGTCGCCGGTGTTCAGCGTGACGTCCATCAGCGCGGCGATCGCCTCGAGCACCCGGCCGTCGGTCATCGCGGTGGTCGGCAGCACGGTGTCGAAAGTGCGCAGCCGGCCTTCCCAGTTCAGATAGGTGCCGGACTTCTCGACCGCCGGGGCGATCGGCAGCACCACGTCGGCGCGCCGGGTCACCGCGCTCTGCCGCAGCTCCAGGCTGACCAGGAACGGCACGGCGTCGAGGGCGGCGTCGGCCAGGCGCGGGTCGGCCAGGTCGGACGGGTCCACCCCGGCCACCAGCAGACCGCCCAGCGAGCCGTCCTTCGCGGCGCGCAGGATCGCGTCGCCGTCCCGGCCGGCCGAGGTGGGCAGCAGGCCGCTGCCCAGCTGCCACGCTGCGGAGAGCTCGGCTCGGGCGGCCGCGTCGGTCACCGGGCGACCGCCGGGCAGCAGGTTGGGCAGGCAGCCCGCGTCGACCGCGCCGCGGTCACCGGCCCGGCGCGGCACCCACACCAGGCGAGCGCCGGTGCGAGCGGCCAGCGCGGCGGCCGCGGAGAGGCCACCCGGGACGGTGCCGAGCCGCTCACCGACGATCAGGATCGCGCCCGGCGCGGCCAGGGCGGCGGCGACCGCCTGGTCCGACTCCAGGACCCGGGCCTCGTCGCCGGGCACCGTGCTGACCACGGCGGCGTTCATCTTCTCCAGGCCGCGGGACAGATATGGCGCGATCGCGGTGACCTTGAGCTTCTTCTTCAGCGCGCCCTTGCGCAGGCGCAGGAAGAGGATCGCCGCCTCCTCCTCCGGCTCGAGGCCGACGATGACCGCGGAGGTCGCGTTCTCCACGTCCACGTAGGTCACGTCGGTCAGGCCGGCGACCGACGAGGCCAGGAAGTCGGCCTCCTCGGCGGTGTGCGGGCGGGCCCGGAAGTCGATGTCGTTGGTGCCGAGCGCGACCCGGGCGAACTTCGCGTACGCGTACGCGTCCTCGACGGTGAGCCGGCCGCCGGTCAGCACGCCGACGCCCGTGCCCTTCGCCGCCTGCAGCCCCTCGGCCGCGGCCAGCAGCGCCTCACTCCAGGACGCCACCCGCAGCTCGCCGGTGGCCTGGTCGCGGACCAGCGGCTCGGTGATCCGGTCGAACGCGGTGGCGTAGCGGAAGGCCCAGCGGCCCTTGTCGCAGTTCCACTCCTCGTTCACCTCCGGGTCGTCGCCGGCAAGCCGCCGCAGCACCTTGCCGCGCCGGTGGTCGACCCGGCTCGCGCAGCCGCCCGCGCAGTGCTCGCAGACGCTCGGCGAGGAGACCAGGTCGAACGGGCGCGCGCGGAACCGGTATTGCTCGCCGGTGAGCGCGCCGACCGGGCAGATCTGGATGGTGTTGCCGGAGAAGTACGAGTTGAACGCGACGTCGCCCTCGCCGTCGCCGACCTGGCCGTCACCGGTCAGCTCGCCGCCGAAGAAGTCGTCGCGGTAGACGTTGATCTGCTCGCCGGACGAGCGGTCCATCAGGTCGATGAACTTGTCCCCGGCGATCTCCTCGGAGAACCGGGTGCAGCGCTGGCAGAGGATGCACCGCTCGCGGTCCAGCAGCACCTGGCTGGAGATGTGGATCGGCTTCTCGTACTCGCGCTTGTGCTCGTGGAACCGCGACTCGGCACGGCCGTTCGACATCGCCTGGTTCTGCAGCGGGCACTCGCCGCCCTTGTCGCAGGTCGGGCAGTCCAGCGGGTGGTTGGCCAGCAGCAGCTCCATCACGCCGTGCTGCGCCTTGTCGGCCACCTCGGACGTGAGCTGGGTCTTGACCACCATGCCCTCGGCCACCGCCTGGGTGCAGGAGGCGACCGGCTTGCGCTGGCCCTCCACCTCGACCAGGCACTGCCGGCAGGCGCCGGCCGGAGCCAGCAGCGGGTGATCGCAGAACCGCGGGATCGCGGTGCCCATCCGCTCGGCGACGCGGATGACCAGCTCGCCCTTCTCGGCCTCGACCTGAACCCCGTCGATCGTCAAGGTGACGGTGTCGGTCTTCTTCGCCACGTCGGTCATCAGTGCGCTCCTACCAGGGCCTTCTCCGACAACCGCGGAGGAGTCCGGCCCTCGATGTAGTCCAGGTACTCCTGGCGGAAGAACTTGAGCGTGGACACCACCGGGGTGGCCGCGCCGTCGCCGAGGCCGCAGAACGAACGGCCGAAGATGTTGTCCGCGGTGTCCTGCAGAGTGTCCAGGTCACCCACGGTGCCCTGGCCGGAGAGGATCCGGCGGTACGTGCGCACCATCCAGTAGTTGCCCTCGCGGCACGGGGTGCACTTGCCACACGACTCGTGGTGGTAGAACTCCAGCCACCGCCAGGTCGCGTACACCGGACAGTCCTTGTCGGAGAAGATCTGCATGGCCGTGGTGCCCAGGATGGACCCGGCGGCGGCGACCCCCTCGAAGTCCATCGGGGTGTCGATGTGCTCGGCGGTGAGCAGCGGCGTGGACGAGCCGCCCGGGGTCCAGAACTTCAGCTCGTGCCCGGGCTTCATGCCGCCGGCCAGCTCGATCAGCTCGCGCAGCGTGATGCCGAGGCCGCACTCGTATTGCCCCGGGTTGGCGATCCGGCCGGACAGCGAATAGATCATCGGGCCGGACGACTTCTCCGTGCCCATGCTCTTCCACCAGTTCGCGCCGCCCAGCACGATGTACGGCACGCTCGCGATGGTGCCGACGTTGTTGACCACCGTCGGGCTGGCATAGAGGCCGGCGATCGCGGGGAACGGCGGGCGCAGCCGGGGCTGGCCGCGGAAGCCCTCGAGCGAGTCGAGCAGCGCCGTCTCCTCGCCGCAGATGTATGCGCCCGCGCCGCTGTGCACCACGAGGTCCAGGTCGAAGCCCGAACCCAGGATGTTCTCGCCCAGGTAGCCCTTGCGGTAGGCCTCGTCGACCGCGTGGCGCAGCCGGCGCGCGGCGTGCACCGCCTCGCCGCGGATGTAGATGAAGGCGCGGCTGGCCCGGATCGCGTAGGACGCGATGATCGCGCCCTCGATCAGCGAGTGCGGGTCGTAGGTCATCAGCGGCAGGTCCTTGCACGTGCCCGGCTCGCCCTCGTCGGCGTTGATCACCAGGTAGTGCGGCTTGCCGTCGCCCTGCGGGATGAAGCCCCACTTGAGACCGGTCGGGAAGCCGGCACCGCCACGGCCGCGCAGACCGGAGTCCTTGATCAGCTGGATCAGATCGTCGGGGTGCACGTCCAGCGCCTTCTTCAGGGCGGCGTAACCGTCCAGGCGCTCGTACACGTCCATCTTCCAGGCGTCCGGCGACAGCCAGCGCTTGGTCAGCACCGGGGTCAGCTTCTGGAGCACCTCACGCCGTGGCTGGGTCACTTCTTCTCCTCGACGTCGGACGCGGCGGCGGGCCGGGCGTCGCCGGCCGGCTTGCCGTCGCTCGCGGGGGCGTTCTCACCCGGGACCGCCCGAGTGTCCGGCGTCTTCTCGGCTGACTTGGCGTCGGGGCCGTGCCGCTCCTCCGCCGTGCGCACCTCGGGGTCCTTGGCGTCGTTGCCGTCACCCGTCTTGACGGTCGAGGCGGCGGCCTTGACCGCGCCGGCCGCCTTCTTGACAGCGCGCTTGACCGGGCCTTCGGCCGGCTTGGCCGCGGTCCGCTTCTTCGGCACCCGGTCGGGCGCGATCGGCGAGACCGCCGGCTCGGCGTCCCTGACCGCCTTGGCCGAGTCGTCGCGGGCGTCCTTGGTCCTGGTGATCGGGCTGTCCAGGTTGAAGTCGGCCACCGCGATGCCGTGCTGCTGGGCCAGCGTCACGCCGCGCAGCGTCGGCGCACCGGCCGGTCCGTCGGCCACCGCGCCGTCGCGCTCGTCGGCGAAACCGGCGAGCTGCACCTGCATCTCCTTGAGCGAGCAGATCCGGGCGCCGCGGCCGAGCGTCGGCCGCTCGCCGTTGCGCAGCTGCTCGACCATGCCGATGGTGCCCTGCGGGGTGGCCTCGTCGAGCGCGAAGTCGTAGTTGACCGTGACCACCGGCGCATAGTCGCAGGCGGCCAGGCACTCGGCGTGCTCCAGCGTGATCTTGCCGTCGGCGGTGGTCTCGTCGTGCCCGACACCGAGGTGCTCGGACAGTTCGTCGTAGACCTCCTGGCCGCCCATCACGTTGCACAGCGTGTTGGTGCAGACGCTGACCAGGTATTCACCGGTGGGCCGGCGCTTGTACATCGTGTAGAACGTGGCGACCGCGCCGACCTGAGCCTTGTTGATCCCCAGGACCTCGGCGCAGAACGCCACGCCGCGGGGGCTGACGTGCCCCTCCTCGGTCTGCACCAGGTGCAGCAGCGGGAGCAGCGCGGAACGGCCACGGCCCGCGGGGAAGCGGGCGATGATCTCGAGCGCGGGTTCCAGGAGCTTCTCCGCCAGCGGCGCGGCCGAGGGGGAGAACTCCACCGTGGTATCGGACATCTATCGGTCACACCCACCCATCACGGGGTCCAACGAGGCACCGCCGGCGATCACGTCGGCGAGCAGAGCGCCCTCGGCCATCGCGGGGATGGCCTGCAGGTTGACGAAGCTGGGGTCACGCAGGTGCACGCGGTAGGGGTGCGTGCCGCCGTCCGAGACCGCGTGCACACCGAGCTCGCCACGCGGGTGCTCGATGGACACGTAGACCTGGCCGGGCGGCACCCGGAAGCCCTCGGTGACCAGCTTGAAGTGGTGGATCAGCGACTCCATCGACTGACCCATGATCTTGGCGACGTGCTCGAGCGAGTTGCCGATGCCGTCCACGCCCACGGCAAGCTGGGCCGGCCAGGCGATCTTCTTGTCGGCGATCATGATCGGGCCGGGCTTGAGCCGGTCCAGCGCCTGCTCGACCAGCTTCAGGGACTCGCGGATCTCGGCGATCCGCACCTGGTAGCGGCCCCACACGTCGGCGGTCTGCGCGGTCGGCACGTCGAACTCGTACGTCTCATAACCGCAGTAGGGCATCGTCTTGCGCAGGTCCCAGGCCAGGCCGGCCGAGCGCAGCACCGGGCCGGTCACGCCCATCGCCAGGCAGCCGGTCACGTCCAGCACCCCGACGCCCTGCGTGCGCTCCTGCCAGATGATCTGGCCGGTGAGCATGTCCTCGTATTCCTTGAGCTTCTTGGGCATGTACTTCAAGAAGTCACGGATCTTGCGGATCGCCGACGCCGGGATGTCCTGCGCGACCCCGCCCGGGCGGATGTACGCGTGGTTCATCCGCAGCCCGGACGTCTCCTCGAAGACGTCCAGGATGTATTCACGCTCGCGGAAGCCGTAGAGCATCATCGAGATCGCGCCGAGCTCCATGCCCGTCGTGGCCAGCCACACCAGGTGCGACGAGATCCGGTTGAGCTCCATCATGAGCACCCGGATCGTGTTCGCCCGCTCGGTGATCTGATCGGTGACGCCGAGCAGCTTCTCCACCGCGAGGCAGTAGCCGGCCTCGTTGAACATCGGCGCCAGGTAGTCCGCCCGGGTCACGAACGTGGTGCCCTGCGTCCAGTTCCGGTACTCGAGGTTCTTCTCGATGCCGGTGTGCAGGTAGCCCACCACCGGACGCACCTCGGTCACCGTCTCGCCCTCGAGCTCCAGCACGAGCCGGAGCACGCCGTGGGTCGACGGGTGCTGCGGACCCATGTTGACGACGATCTTCTCGTTGCTCAGCGGGTCGATGCTGCCGGTGACCGTCTCCCAGTCGCCGCCGGTGACGGTGAAGACGCGGCCCTCGGTGGTCTCGCGCTCGGTTGCGTATCCAGAGGTAGTCACTGGTAAACCCTCCGCTGGTCCGGCGGCGGAATTTCGGCGCCTTTGTACTCGACGGGCACGCCGCCGAGCGGGTAGTCCTTGCGCTGCGGGAACCCTTCCCAGTCGTCCGGCATCAGGATCCGGGTCAGGTTGGGGTGTCCGGTGAAGACGATCCCGAACATGTCGTACGCCTCCCGCTCCTGCCAGTCGGCAGTGGGGTAGACGCCGGTCACGCTCGGCACGGGGACCCCGGCCGGGACGGAGACCTCCAGGCGGACCCGCCGCCGGTAGGTCATCGAGGTCAGTTGGTAGACCACGTGCAGGCGGCGGGCGTCCGAGGCCAGGTAGTCCACCCCGGACACCGACGAGCACAGCTCGAAGCGCAGCGACTCGTCGTCCCGCATGATCTGGGCGACCTCGGCGATCTTCTCCGGCACGATGTGCAGGGTCAGCTCGCCGCGGTCGACGACCACCTTCTCCACCGCGTCGGCGAAGCCCGGGTAGGCCTCCTCCAGCGCGTCGGTGACCTCGTCGAAGTAGTCGCCGTACGGCTTCGGCGTGCCGACCACCTCGGGCCGCTTGCGGACCAGGCCGCCGAAGCCGGAGACGTCGCCGCTGCCGGTGATGCCGAACATGCCCTTTTCCGGACTGGCCGGGCTCTGCGCCGGCGCGTCCAGGTCGGCGCCGGTCGGCTGCGCGTTGACCGGCACGCCACCGGTGGCGTTGGCGTTGGGCTCGATGCTCACTTACCGTCCTCCCGCATGTGCGGCTGCAGCTTCATCCAGTTCTCGATGCGCAGCTGCTCCTCGCGCCCTTCCTTGACGGCCTGCGTCCACTCGGCGCGACGGGTCTTGTCGGCCCGGTAGGACGACGGCATCGCGCCCGGCGCCACGATCGGCAGCTTGCCCGCGGCCCGGCGCGCCTCGAGCATCTTGATGCCGTTCGGGCCGAGCGGCGCGGCCATCACCTTTTCGCGCATCTTGAGGATCGCGTCGATCAGCATCTCCGGCCGGGGCGGGCAGCCGGGCAGGTAGATGTCCACCGGCACGATGTGGTCCACGCCCTGCACGATCGCGTAGTTGTTGAACATGCCGCCGGACGACGCGCAGACGCCCATCGAGATCACCGAGCGGGGCTCCGGCATCTGGTCGTAGATCTGCCGGACGACGGGCGCCATCTTCTGGCTCACCCGGCCGGCCACGATCATCAGGTCGGCCTGGCGGGGCGAGGCGCGGAAGACCTCCATGCCCCAACGGCCCAGGTCGTAGTGCGGTCCACCGGCCGCCATCATCTCGATCGCGCAGCAGGCCAGGCCGAACGTGGCGCCCCAGAACGACGACTTACGCGCCCAGTTGGAGAGCTTCTCGACCGAGGTCAGCAGAATCCCGCTAGGAAGTTTCTCTTCGATTCCCATGGCACATCAGTCCCAGTTGAGGCCGCCACGCCGCCACACATATGTGTAGGCGATGAAGACGGTGACGATGAAGAGGACCATCTCGACGAACCCGAAGACGCCCAGCGCCTCGAAGGACACTGCCCACGGGTAGAGGAAGATGGTTTCGATGTCGAAGATGATGAAGAGCATCGCGGTCAGATAGAACTTGACCGGGAAGCGGCCGCCACCGATCGGCTGCGGCGCGGGCTCGATGCCGCACTCATATGCGTCCAGCTTGGCCCGGTTGTAACGCTTCGGGCCCACGATCGGCGCGATCGACACGGAGAACAACGCGAACAACGCGCCGAGAATCAGCAGCCCGACGATCGGGACGTACGGATTGATCGTCATGCTCTCTCCTGCTCGACTGTCACCCAGATCACAGTATTGATCCAAGTTGACCAGAGGTTTACCGGGGTGTCCTGCGGAGCGCTCATACCGCGGGCGCCACCTTGGTCAGACCGTTGATCACGCGGTCCATCGCGTCCCCGCCACGCGGGTCGGTCAGATTGGCAAGCAGCTTCAGGACGAATCTCATCAGGGTCGGGTGCGGCATGCCGTGCTTGGTGGCGATCCGCATGATCTGCGGGTTGCCGATCAACTTCACGAACACGCCACCGAGGCGGTAGTACCCGCCGAAACGCAGCTTCAACTCCGCGGGATAGGCCTGCAGTGCCCGCTCCCGGTCGGCGCCCGCCGGCCGGGCCAGCGCCTGCACCGCCACCTCGGCGGCCAGCTCGCCGGACTCCATCGCATAGGCGATGCCCTCGCCGTTCATCGGGTTGACCATGCCGCCCGAGTCGCCGACCAGCAGCACGCCGCGCGTGTAGTGCGGCACCCGGTTGAAGCCCATCGGCAGCGCCGCGCCCAGGATCGGGCCAGCCGCGTTCTCCTCGTCGCGCATGCCCCAGTCGGCCGGCGTCGTCGCCAGCCAGTCGGTGAGCATCGCCCGGTAGTTGGTCTTGCCGAACGCGCTGGACGAGTTGAGGATGCCCAGGCCCACATTGGCCCGGCCGTCGCCCAGCCCGAAGATCCAGCCGTACCCCGGGAGCAGCCGGTTGGGGTCCTGCGCGCTGCGCAGCTCCAGCCAGGACTCCAGGTAGTCGTCGTCGGCCCGGGCCGGCGAGTGGTAATAACGTCGCACGGCCACACCGATCGGCCGGTCGTCGCGCTTGGTCAGGCCCATCGCGAGCGGCAGCTTGCCGGACACGCCGTCCGCGGCCACCACCAGCGGCGCGCGATACTCGACGGGTTCCTTGCCGGGACCGGCCTTGGCGGTCACGCCGATCGCCCGGCCGTCCTCGTCGAGGACCGGGCCGGTGACGGTCACGTTGGTGCGCAGCAGGGCGCCGGCCTCGACCGCGCGCCGAGCCAGCATGTCGTCGAAGTCCAGGCGCGTGCGGACCAGGCCGTAGCTGGGGAAACTCGCCAGCTCGGGCCAGTCCAGCTCGAGCCGGACACCGCCGCCGATCACCCGCAGGCCACGATTTTGCAGCCAGCCGGCCTTTTCCGAGGTGTCCACACCCATCCGGATCAGCTGCCGGGTCGCCCGCGGGGTGAGACCGTCGCCGCACACCTTCTCGCGGGGAAACTCGGTCTTCTCCAGCAGAAGGACCCGGAGGCCGTGCCGAGCCATGTGATACGCCGCGGCGGATCCGCCCGGTCCGGCGCCGACCACGATCACGTCGGCCTCGTCAGCGATCGTCGTAAGCTGCTCGTTCACGGCCTCACCTCCGTCTCGCGCGGGCTCGTGAAACACTTCACAAGCCAGCCCAGTCGGAGTCTAGGACGGCCATCGAAACGCTTGCCGGTTAGGCGACCCTAACCGGGCGTCAGGCCGTTATCCCGTTCCCCAACGCCCGGTCTGCGACATGCCGGGCGGCTCCGTCCAGGTGTTTCCGAAACGTACCGCCCATTGCCCGATCAAGCGCGACGATCAGCTGATCCACCAGGTCCTGGGCTAAGCCCGGATCCTCGGCCGCGACCAGCCTGATGCGGTTGGCGAGCTCCAGCGCACGGCGCTCACCCTCATCACGGTCGTCGATCGCGATGTCGATGTCGGTGTCTTCGATGTTCCCGAGTGTCCGCATACCTTCGTACGCTAAGCACGCGGTTGAGGCCGTTTAGGCGGTTTCGCGGGTTTTCATACCTTGGTCGCGCGGTGCAGCGCGACCACGCCGCCGGTCAGGTTGCGCCAGCCCACCCGGTCCCACGGCCCGGACTCGGCGATCCGCGCCGACAGACCCTGCTGGTCCGGCCAGGCGCGGATCGATTCCGCCAGATAGACGTACGCATCGGGATTGCTGCTCACCCCGCGCGCGACGGCCGGCAGCGAGCGCATCAGATAGTTCAGGTAGACCCGGCTGAACATCGGGTTGGTGGGATGGCTGAACTCGCAGACCACCAGGCGGCCGCCCTTGCGCGTGACCCGGCCCAGCTCGCGCAGCGCCGCGCCGGTGTCCACCACGTTGCGCAGCGCGAAGGAGATGGTGACCGCGTCGAAGACGTCGTCCGGGAACGGCAGCCGGAGCGCGTCGCCGGCCACCAGCGGCACCGTGCGCCCACTGCGCCGGCCGACCGCCAGCATGCCGGTGGACAGATCGGCGCCCACCGCCCAGGCGCCGGAGCGGACGAGTTCCTCGGTGGAGACGCCGGTGCCGGCCCCGACGTCGAGCACCCGCTCGCCCGGCCGCAGCGCGAGCGCCGCCCGGGTCGCCCGCCGCCAGCCCCGGTCCTGCCCGAACGACAGGACCGTGTTCGTCAGGTCGTATCGTTGGGCCACGCCGTCGAACATCTCGGCGACCTCGTGCGGTTGCTTGTCCAGATCTGCGCGCGTCACGCGCCTAACTGTGCCAGGCCGGGACATGAGAACGGGCGAGATGGTCGCCCATCTCGCCCGTGCTTTGTTGCGTTATATATACGACCGCCATCGGTCGGGTCCAAAAGTCGCCCCCGTGGTTGATGGCAACCGGCGGCGATAGGCATCACTAGGTCTTACGGCAGCAACATATCCAGCTGAAACGGCCCGGTACAGACGGACACCCGGCTCGTTACGAAGGAGCAATCCGCCCCTCACCGACCCGGCGAACCCGGCCTGTCTGAACGGCTGACCCACCCGGCTGTACGGGCCACTCGACCCCCTCAAACACGCCGCCGGCGGCTCGCGAACACCAGCAGCCCGCCCAACATCAGGAAGCCCACGCCGATCCCCGCCGCCGATGCCGCCACCGGCCCGGTAACCGGCAGACCCGGCCCGCCACCGCCACCGCCGGTCGGCGGGGTGGTGTCGGGCTTCTTCGGCGCCACCAGGATCTGGAACTCGTCGGTGTTGTCCGCGTCGTCGATCTCCGGCACCGGCGCGAGGGAAGCCTTCCGGGCGCGCTGCGAGGCGGCCAGCTCCTCCTCCGTCGCGACCTGGCCGGTGACCGTCATCGACCCGGTCAGGTCCACCCCGTGCTTGGCGTCCTTGTCCACGATGATCGGGAAGTACGCCGTCGCACCCGAGTGCGGCGCGAACACGTTGTTGGGGAAATCGCAGACCGCGGTCCGGGTGACCGGCCCGGCGAAGCAGTATTGGAACAGCGGCGGGGACTCGATGATCGAGAACGTGTCCACCAGGGCGCCCTCGGGCAGGTTGATCGTCACCTCGACGTTCTTGACCGGAACGTCACCGTGGTTGCCGAAGACATACCAGGCCTGGGCCCCCGCACCCGGCTCGACAGTGCCTCGGCTCGGGACGTCGGACGCGCGGATGAACAGATCCGGGCCCTGCTCGCCCGAGACGGTCAGCGGGAATTCGAAGGCTTCGTCGTCGCCGCCCTGGTGGCGGGTGTGCACAACCAGCGTGCCGGCCGGTCCCGGAGTCGCCGCCGCACCGACCTCGAGGCCCACGACGAGCTCGGCTGTCCGGCCCGGTGGCAGCGGAGCCGGGCTCAGCTCGCACTCCACAGTGTCGGCGCCGCTCGCACAGGGCCCGTCGAACTCGAAGGTGACCTGGTCGGTGTCCCACGAGTCGCGGTCGAAGGCGAGGACCGGCTCGGCCAGCGGCTCGTCGCCCAGGTTGGTGACGGTGAAGGTGATCTCCTTGTAGCCGGCGCCGACGGCGACGGTGCTGCTGGAGATCTCAACCTTGGTCTTGTTCTCCTCCGCGGGCGCGGCTTGAGCCGGCGCGATGGTGAGGAGGGCGGTGCTCACTGCCAGAAACGCCGTGACGACGCCCTGAGTCGGGCCACGCATGATCATGATCCTCTCGACGCGAGCGGCCCGGCACTCCGTGTGGAGCGCCGGGCCGGTTCGGTTGTTCAGATGACGCGGAGCGGGACTTACTTGCCGTCGCCGGGCGTGACCAGCACGACCCGGCGGCGACGCGCCGAGATGAAGAGGAACGCGCCGATCCCGAGGACGGCCACACCGGCACCCGCGGCACCGGCCGCGACCGGACCGGTCACCGGCAGCGAGGGGTCGTCGTCGCCGCCACCGCCGCCGGCGCCACCCTCGCCGGCCACCAGCACGTTGAAGCCGTCGCTGTTGTCCGAGGCGTCCACATCGAACTCGGCGACCTGCGCCTTGGTGAGCTCCTTGGCGTTGTCCGGCAGGTTCGCCGAGATCGGAGCCGCCGACCGCTGCTTGGTGACGTCGATCGAGGTGTGCGCGACCGCGGTCCAGGTGCCACCGGCCAGCGAGACCGGGCCCTTGGCGTCCGCCGAGACGACGACCTCGAACGGCACGTAGAACGCGGAGTTCTCCTTGTTCTCCGTGTCGTCCTGGTCCCACGGCAGCAGCACGATCGAGTCGTCGGTGCACGTCACCGAGCGGTTGTCCGTGCTGTACTCGCAGCCCTGGTCCTTGCTGGCGAAAGTCACGCCGGCCGGCAGCTTGACGCTCACCGACAGGTCACCGGCTGGCAGGTCACCGTGGTTGGCGAGGTAGCCATAAGCCAGGCTCTTCGCACCCGGCGCGACCGGCGCGCCGGTCAGGTTGCCCTTGGCGTCCACCTCGGTCACGTCGAGCGCGACGACCCGGAGGTCGGCGCCGGATTCCTCGGAGAGGACCACGTCGACGGTCTTGCTGTCGTTGGCGTCGTTGGTGTCGCCCTCGACGGCGACCGTGATGGTCAGCGTGCCCTGGTTGCCGCGGACGCTGCCGTCCTTGACCACCAGCGGGACGTCGATGTCGGCGGTCTCGCCCGGGCCCGGGATCAAGCCCTCGTCGATGGTGCAGGCGGCCACACCCTCGTCGAAGGTGCACTCACCGAGGTCGACGCCGACGGCCGGGCTGAGGTCGGTCGCGTCGAAGAGCACGACGACCTCCGCGGGCTTGCTGGTGCCGTTGTTGGCGAAGCTGACCGTGGCCGGCTTCTCACTGGCACCGAGCGCAATGGTCGTGCCCTTGAGCTCGAGGCCGAAGTCGACGTCGGCGGCCAGCGCCGGCGTCGCGGCGACCGCAAGAGCACCGGCGGCGAGCAGTCCGGTGGCGGACACTCGCACCAGGTTACGAATCGTCATGAAGGTGGCTCCCCGTGGACGGATAAGTCAAGGAGCGAAGGCTAGCTATTGATCTTGTTGGTGCGCGACCCCTCAAGACGGTGATGATCGTCGATTGGAGCCATTGACCCGGATGTGTCCTATTTGGCTTCTCTTAAAGAACCTTTAAGACGGTGGGTCAACCGGTACGAACGGATGAGTTGATCTCGACAGAACGTGATATCGCGAACACGGGCGACGGGACGGTTGCGTTTCGTCCATACGGAAGCGGGGGGGGGGGGGGGGGGGGGGGGGGGGGGGGGGGGGGGGTGGGGGTGTGGGTTCGCCCCGGCGGGGGCGAAAAGGGAGAACGGGGAAGAAGGGGGGGGGGGATCGAAAAAAGGGGGAGTCGCGCAAGGGTGGGGGGGGGGGTGTTTGTTTGTTGTCCGGAGGGGGGCGCCCCGCCCCCCCACGGGGGGTGCCGGCCCCCTCGCCAGTTTCCACTTCTCGTCACCCGGAGTGACCAGCACGAAGCGCCGGCGACGAGCCGAGAGCACCAGGAAGGCCCCGACCGCGAGCGCGCCGAGCCCGCCGAGCCCGCCGAGCCCGATCGACGCGGCGACCGGACCGGCGTCGAACTCCTCGATCTCCTCGGGGGTGAGCGCCTGGGCGAACTTCGGCAGCACCGCCGTCGCCTTCCGCCGCTGGCCCGCCGAGGGCTGCTCGGCCCAGGTGCGGGCGACGACCGCCCAGGAGCCGCCGGTCAGCGTGGCCGGGCCGGTGGCGTCCACCGACAGCTCGACCTCGAGCGGGATGTAGAACTGCGCCTCGAACGGGGCCTCGTCCCAGGACGGGATGTAGATGTCCTCGGCGGTGCAGGGTCACGTTGCGGCCGGACGAGTCCGCGGCGCAGCCCCTCGCGGCTGTCCACGTAGGTGACGTGCTCCGGCAGCCGCACCTGGTATTCGATGCTGGTCGCCGCCCGGTTGCCCCAGTTGCCCGCATAGGCCAGCGCCCAGCTGCGCTCGCCCGGCTGCAGCGGCTCGCCGGTCAGGATGATCGAGCCCGGGTCCGCCGTCGACGGACAGAGTGATCGTGAGGTCGCCGCTCGCGACCTGACCGTGGACGTGCCCAGGGCGATGGTCGTGCCCGTTATCCCTTCGACGCCTCGACGAGCGGGAGCTCCGTGCGGCCGGCGCCGCCGCCGGGCATCGCGATCGAGGAGAAGTGCGAGACCACCCGCTCGTCCGACGGGTCGTCCGCCGGGGTGTGGTGCACGGCCAGGTGGCGATAGAGCGTGTCGCGCTGCGCCGGGGTGCGGTCGGCGGTGCGGATCATCCAGATCAGCTCGTGCAGGTTGGAGCGGTGGCGGGCGCCGGCCGAGGAGATCACGTTTTCCTCGAGCATGATCGAGCCCAGGTCGTCGACGCCCAGGTGCAGCGACAGCTGGCCGACGTCCTTGCCGGTGGTGAGCCAGGACGCCTGCAGGTGGGCCACGTTGTCGAAGAACAGCCGGGAGAGCGCGATGAACCGCAGGTATTCCATGCTGGTCGCCTGGGTGCGGCCCTTGAGGTGGTTGTTCTCCGGCTGATAGGTCCACGGGATGAAGGCCCGGAAGCCGCCGACGCCGCCCTGCTGCTCGACCGGCGAGTCGACATAGCCGTTCGCCACGGCCAGGTCCTGCACGTCACGGATCATCCGGATGTGCTCGATCCGCTCGGCGTTCGTCTCCCCCGTACCCATCATCATCGTCGCCGTGCTGGACAACCCCTGACGGTGGGCGGTCGCCATCACCTCGAGCCACCGGGCGCCGCTCTCCTTGAGCGGCGCGATGGCCTTGCGGGGCCGGTCCGGCAGCATCTCGGCGCCCGCGCCGGCGATCGAGTCGAGGCCGGCCGCCTTGATCCGGACCACCGCCTCCTCGATCGAGACGTCGCTGACCTTGGCCATGTGCAGGATCTCGCTCGGCCCGATGGAGTGGATCACCAGGTCGGGGTAGGCCTGCTTGACCGACGAGAACAGATTTTCGTAGTACTCCACCCCGTAGTCCGGGTGGTGGCCGCCCTGCAGCATCACCTGGGTGGCGCCGAGGTCGATCGCCTCGCCGCAGCGCCGCAGGATCTCCTCCATCGAGTGCGACCAGCCCTCGGCGTGTTTGGGCGCGCGATAGAAGGCGCAGAACTTGCAGGCCGTGACGCACACGTT
This sequence comes from Actinoplanes sp. NPDC051388, assembly GCF_055586225.1. Classification (NCBI taxonomy): domain Bacteria; kingdom Bacillati; phylum Actinomycetota; class Actinomycetes; order Micromonosporales; family Micromonosporaceae; genus Actinoplanes; species Actinoplanes sp. NPDC051388. The sequence goes on from NZ_JBVJIP010000006.1 coordinate 282,744, forward strand.
GGTGTAGTTGATGTTGCGATCGATCAGATAGGTCACGATGCCGTCGGGGTATCGACGCCGGCGCACCGCGTCGGCCGCCTCGCCCAGCGCGTGGAACGGCGCATCCGTGTAGAGCGTCAGCGCCTCCTCGGGGCTGATCCGGCCCCCGTCGGCGGCGCGCTGCAGGATGCTGTCGATCTCCGTCGTCCCAGTCACGCCTCCGAGCGTACGTGCCGATTCCGCGGCTCGTCAGCGGCGCGTGTCACCGCCGGGCCGGTTTTGTCGGTGGGCTTGGCTAATCTCGACGCCATCCTCAGATCGGAGAAACAGTGCTGGTCGTGCACGCCTGCTGGCTTCCGGGCGACGGCGCCCCGGGGCAGCTCGCCCTGTGGGCGGAGGAGCCCGCGCTGCCGCTGACCACGGCGTCGCGGGCCCGGGAGCGGGCGCATCCCTTCGCGGTGTCCGCGGCCACCCTGCTGGCCGCCCTCGAGGGCTCGTCCGACGACGTGCGCGACGCGCTGGTCAAGGCGATGGACGGCACGCTGACCCTGCGGCTCCCGGGCACCGGCGGCGGGCCGCTGCCGTCGCCGGAGACCGGCAGCGAGGTGCCCGGCCGCGGGATCAGGCTCACCAGCTGGCAGACCCCGGCGCTGCTGGTGCCGGGCGAGGCGGCGCTGGCCGCGCTGGGCGCCCTGGCCGAGCCCGCGCCGGACGGGCCGTGGAGCGCCGCCGCGTCACTGCGTTATCTGTGCGTGCTGGCCGGGCACTGCTGTGACCTGGCCCGGCGCGGGCGGATGCTGCCGCAGCTGGTGACCGAGGCCGGCGAGGCCGCGGCCCGCTGGCGGCCGGTGCTGACCGGCGCCGACGCCGCATCCTGGCGCGACTTCGCCGAGGCCATGCCCCCGGTCTGCCACGCCGCCGACGACGGTGGTGGCGGCGGGGGTGTCGCGACGACCCTGCGGGACGCGATCGAGGCGATGGTCGACGCCGCCGCCCGGGCGATGATGCCGGAGCGGCTGCTGCTCGGGCACCGGCCGGGGCCAAAGGCGCCGCTGCCCGACCGCTGGGCGCTCGCGCTCACCGAGGCCGACCCGGCGCTGCCCGGCGCGCGGCCGGAGGAGATCGCCGAGTTGCGCCGCACGCTGGCCGACTGGCTGCGCGCGGCGCACGAGGCGAACGGTCCGATCCGGGTCAGCTTCCGGCTCAGCGAGCCGCCGCCGGGCGAGGACGACTGGGGTCTCGAGTTCGCGCTGCAGTCGGCCGAGGACCCCAGCCTCTATCTGACCGCCGCGGCGCTGTGGGAGGGCGGCCGGATGCCCGGCCTGCCGCAGCGACCCGACGAGACGCTGCTCGCCGGGCTGGGCCGGGCCGTGCGGTTGTTCCCACTGCTGCACGTCGGGCTGCGTGACCCGGCGCCGGCCGCGATGACACTGGACACCGGCGAGGCGCACGAGTTCCTGCGGCAGGCGGCGCCGCTGCTGCAGGCGGCCGGCTTCGGGGTGCAGCTGCCCAAGTGGGCCGGCCGCAAGGGGGTCGGGCTCAAGCTCACCACGCGCACGCGCAGCAAGAAGGACGCGTCCCGGGCGGTCGCCGACTCCGGCTTCGGGCTGGACCAGCTGGTCAGCTTCCGGATCGACCTGGTGGTCGGCGACGGCGTGGTGACCGCCGAGGAGCTGGCCGAGCTGGCCCGGCTCAAGGTGCCGCTGGTCCGCATCCGCGGGCAGTGGGTGGAGCTCGACGACCGGCAGCTCAAGGCCGCGTTGCGGGCGGTGGACCGGCGGCGCTCCGGCGAGCTCACCGCGGGCGAGGTGCTGCAGCAGGTGGTGGACGGCGGCGACGAGGATCTGCCGCTGATCGAGGTGGACGCCGACGGCATGCTCGGCGACCTGCTCGGGGGCGCGGCCGAACGGCTGACGCCGGTGCCCACACCGCCGTCGTTCCAGGGCGTGCTCCGGCCGTACCAGGAAAGGGGTTTGTCCTGGTTGCACTTTCTGGCGAAGTTGGGGCTGGGCGGAATCCTGGCGGACGACATGGGGCTGGGAAAGACCGCGCAGACGTTGTCGCTGCTGCTGGCCGAGCGGGCCGACGCCACCGACGTGCTGCCCACGCTGCTGATCTGCCCGATGTCGCTGGTCAGCAACTGGCAAAAGGAGGCGGCCCGATTCGCGCCGAGCCTGCGGGTCTATGTGCATCACGGCGGCACCCGCAAGCGCGAGGACGATTTCCTGGCCGCGGTGGCCGGCGCCGACCTGGTGATCACCACCTATGGCACCGCGCTGCGCGATCTGAGTGCGCTGCGCGACATCGCGTGGGGCCGGGTCGCGTGTGACGAGGCGCAGGCGATCAAGAACAGCGGCACCCGGCAGTCGCAGGCGGTGCGCGCGATCCCGGCCCGCACCCGGCTGGCGCTGACCGGCACCCCGGTGGAGAACCACCTGGCCGAGCTCTGGTCGATCATGGAGTTCTGCAATCCGGGGCTGCTCGGGCCGGCCAAGCGGTTCCGGCGGCGGTTCCAGGAGCCGATCGAGATCCGGCAGGACGCCGATGCCACCGCGGCACTGAAACGGGCCACCGGGCCGTTCGTGCTGCGCCGGCTGAAGACCGACAAGTCGATCATCTCGGACCTGCCGGAGAAGGACGAGATGAAGACCTGGTGCACGCTGACCGCCGAGCAGGCGACGCTCTACCAGGCCGTGGTCGAGGACATGATGGCGGTGATCGAGGGCAGCGAGGGCATCCAGCGGCGGGGCAACGTGATCGCCGCGATGACCAAGCTCAAGCAGGTCTGCAACCACCCGGCGCACCTGCTCAAGGACGGATCCCGGCTGCCCGGGCGGTCCGGCAAGCTGGCCCGGCTCGAGGAGCTGACCGAGGAGATCATCTCCGACGGCGACAAGGCGCTGATCTTCACGCAATACAGCGAGTTCGGCTCGATGCTGCAGCCCTATCTGGCCGCGCACCTCGATCGGCCGGTGCTGTGGCTGCACGGCGGGCTGTCGAAGGCGCGGCGCGACGCGCTGGTCGAGCGGTTCATGACCGACGACGAGCCGATGCTGTTCCTGCTGTCGCTCAAGGCGGCCGGCACCGGGCTCAACCTGACCGCGGCCAACCACGTGATCCACTACGACCGGTGGTGGAACCCCGCGGTGGAGAATCAGGCCACCGACCGCGCCTTCCGGATCGGCCAGTCCCGCAACGTGCAGGTCCGCAAGTTCATCTGCGCGGGCACGCTGGAGGAGAAGATCGACGCGATGATCGAGCGTAAGAAGGCGCTGGCCGCGTCGGTGGTCGGCACCGGCGAGGACTGGGTCACCGACCTGTCCACCACCCAGCTGCGCGAGCTGTTCTCGCTCGACCCGGTGGCGGTGAGCTGACGTGCCGGTCGATCCCGAGGGGCGCTTCTTCGAGGGCGGGCAGCCGATCCGGGTGGACGGCGGTCTCGCGGTGCGGGCGCAGCGCGGCAACATCGGCGCTCAGTGGTGGTCGCGGCGGTTCGTGGACATCCTCGAGCAGATCTGCCCACCCGGCCGGCTCGCGCGGGGCCGCACCTATGCCCGCAAGGGGCAGGTCATCGACTTCACCCTGACGCCGGGCCGGGTGGTGGGCCGGGTGCAGGGGTCGCGGCCGGATCCCTATCAGGTCACCCTCCAGATCAGCGCCTATGACGCCGCACAGTGGACGGTGATCACCGAGTCCCTGGCCGCGCAGGCGCTCTATCGGGCCGCGCTGCTGGCCGGAAACATGCCGCACGAGCTGGTCGAGCTCTTCGACGACGTCGACCTTCCGCTGTTTCCGGCGCGCCTGGACATGGCCTGCAGCTGCCCGGACTGGAGTGTGCCCTGCAAGCACGCCTCGGCGGTGCTCTATGTGCTGGCGGAGGCCTTCGACGACGATCCGTTCCTGGTGCTGGCCTGGCGCGGGCGCAACCGGGACGAACTGCTCGACGCGCTGCGCGCCACCCCCGAGCCGGCCGAGGCGATCGACCCGCTGGCGATCGAGGAGACCCCGCTCGACGCCCGCCTGGCCGACTTCTACTCCCCGGCCATCTCGCTCAGCCGATTGCGGGAGCGTCCGGCCCGGGTGACCGCGCCGCCGGAACTGCTGCTGCGGGCGCTGGACGCACCCCCGATCCGGGTCCGGCACATCCCGCTGACCGACCTGCTGCGACCGGCCTACCGGGATCTGGGGTCTGTTTCAAAAGGGGGGTCGGAGTGAGGCGAGGTCCAGGTGTCGTCCGGCGGCTGGGCCACGCCGCAGCCCGGCCATCCCTTCTAAAACAGACCCCTAGCCTCGGACGCCGGCGGTGACGGCTCGTAGCAGGTTGCGGGGGCGGGTCAGCTCGCTCGGGTGGGCCAGCATGGTGGTGACCCGGCCGATCGCGCGGTTGAGGTCGCGGTCCTTCTGCGAGGCCTTGAAGACGATGCCGCTGGCCCAGCGGATCGCCTTGTATCCCTTGGGGTAGGGCCCGTCGACGTGCGGCAGGCCCAGGTCCGGCAGGGTGGAGACCTGCCAGGCGGCGTCCACGACGACCTTCACGTCGGCGAAATAGGACCTGGCCGCACGGCTCAGGTCGGGTTCGCCGCGCAGATAGGCGGACAGGCACGAGGCGTGCAGCATGGCCGAGGTCATGCCCTGGCCGTAGACCGGGTTGAAGGAGGCCACCGCGTCACCCGCGGCGACCAACCGGGCCGGGAAACGGTCCAGCCGGTGGAAGTCGCGGCGCCGGCTGTCCGCCTGGTGATAGGTGATCACGTCGCCGTCCCGCTCGGCGCCGTTCGCCACCGCGCCGAACTCGGGCGGGAAGTCCTCGGTGCAGCGGCGCACGTAGTCGTCGGCGTCCCGGCTGGGCCGGTCGTCGGCATAGCCGGAGATCAGCATCGTCCACCGGTCGCCCTCGATCGGGGTGAAGCCGCCGATCCGGGCCACCCGCCCGGGCGCCGGGGTGGTGATCGAGATGGTGGTCCAGACGTCCGGGTCCGGCGGGCGCTTGAACAGGGCCGTCGCGTAGTTCAGCTTGATGCCCATCCGCTGCATCGGCGGGCGCGGGAAGCCGTACTCGGCGATCCAGTCGCCGATCCGGCTCGATCGGCCGGTCCCATCCACCACGAAATCGGCGGGCACGTCGGTGTCGCCATGCCGGACCGCGGTGACCGCGCCGTTCTCGATGGTCAGGCCGGTCACCGTGGCGGAGACCGTCTTGACGTTGGGCAGGGCCAGCACGCGGTGGCGGATCAACGCTTCGAGGAACGGGCGGCTGGAGATCAGGCCGACCATTCCGGTCGTGCCCTGCGGCGACTCGTCCCGCAGGGCGCCGTCCATGTAGAACCGGGCGCCGTCGGCCGGCGGGTTCACCGCGCCGGTGCCCAGCGCCTCGTCGACGAATCCGGGGAAGAAGCGCTCCAACTGGATCTGCCCGGACGGCAGCAGCGCGTGCACCTGGCTGCCCTGTGGCACCCCCGGGCGGGGACCCACCGCACCGGCCGGATCGGCGGCGATCTCCGCGTCGGAGACGTCGAGCGCGGCCAGGTCGTCGCGCTCGATGATCAGCACCTCGTCGGCGTGGTCGCTGAGCACGCGCGCGGCCATCAGGCCGGCGATGCTGCCGCCGAGCACGACCGCCCGCCGGAACAGCACCCGTTGCCCGCTCGGCGGAACATCCGTCGAGATTTCGGCAAAGCGCCGCGCAGTGGACATCCGCAACCCCCGAACGCGAGAAATTCTCCAGCTTCAATGAACAATAAAGCTAAGAGATCGATCTCCGTCAAGATCGTGCGATGAACTCACTTCCCGTCGAGCGCAGATAGAGCCGCAGGTCATCGACCACCAGATAGCGATCCGGGTAGTTGATCGAGCGCAGCAGCGCGGTCCGGCCGGCGCCGGTGGGCACCGGGCAGAAGGTCGCGTCCGCCGCGAACAGCGCGGATTCGTCGCGGGCGTGCAGCACCAGCGCGAAGTTCTGATGCCGCAGGTAGTGGCCCGGGGAGCTGACCGACTCGAGGGAGAGGCAGCCGGCGGCGCCCAGTCCGGGCTCGACCCGGAAGGACGCCGAACCGTCCGGCCGGCCGACCCACACCCGGGACCCGCGATGCCGCACCCGCAGGCCCGGCTCGCCCACCGGCTCCAGACCGATGACCGTGCCGATCGCGGCCCACACCGGGGGCGTGGACGGCTTCGCGGTGGCCGACGGGGAGGCCGGCGGCCGGGACGTGCGTGTCGCGGTGGCCGGCGGCCGGTGCCGCACGCCGGTGGTCGGCGGCGCCGGAACGGACGGCGGCGGGACATAGGTGGGCGCCGGCGGCGGGTCGGGGAACGTCGGGGCCGGAGCGATCGCGCTGCGGGCGGGCGGACCCTCCTCGGCCGGCGGACGGTCGGAGACGATGATGACGACCAGCGCGACGACCGCGGCGAGACCCCCGATCACCAGGAGCCAGGTCACGTCGTCGCTGGTCGGCCGTCTGACGGACACAGTGGGCACGCGGTCCTCGACTTCCGTACCGCAACAGGATGCGGAAGTGATCGTAAGGGACTTCTACTGTGGACGGCGATCATCCGGCGAGGAATTCCTCGACCATCGGGGTGATCCACTCGGCGCGCTGCGGGATCGTGGTGTGCGTGGTGCCGGGGATGATCGCCAGCCGGCAGCTGGGCAGGCCTTCGAGGTCGCCGGGGACGCCGCCGCCGAGCAGGCGGAACATCTCGATCACGTGCTCCGGGCGGATGATGTCCGAGTCGCCCAGGATGATCATCGTGGGTGCGGCCAGCGCGCGGATCTCGTCCGCGGACCACTCCGGGGTGTTCGCGTCGAAGTCCTTGACCTTGGCGACCAGGGCCGGCCAGCCGGTTACCGGGTCGGCCGCGGTGCGCAGGAACTCCTCGTGGAACTCCGAGCCGTGCAGATGCTCCGGCTGCAGGTCCTGGATGCCGTCCAGCAGGCCCGGGTAGAGCCCGTCCGCGGTGAAGCTGATCGAGGCCAGCACGAGACGGCCGACGCGCCCGGGATGCCGGGCGCCGATCTCCAGCGCGACGGCAGCGCCCATGCTCCAGCCGAACAGATCGGCCACCGCGATGCCCAGGTGGTCGAGCAGCGCGACCACGTCGGCGGCGAAGTTCCGCACGGTCAGCGGGCGGTCGATGTCGGCGGTGTGGCCGTGCGCCTGCAGCTCGACGGCGATCACCCGGCGGGTCTTGGCGAGCAGCGGCAGCACGTCGCCGAACGAGGTGCCGATGGCGGAGAGCGCGCCGTGGATCAGCACGACCGGCACCTCCCCGGTCCCGTGGTCCTCGTAATACATGTCCAGGCCGTTCACGGTTGCGTAAGTCATGCCCACACCCTGCGCGGCAGCGCTTACGGGTTGCTTCAGGCGCGGTTACGGTGGCCCGATGCAGTTTGGGGTCCTTGGGCCGCTCGCCGTCACCACGAACGCCGGCGAGCCGGTCGTCGTGCCCGGCGCCAAGGTGCGGGTACTGCTCGCCGACCTGCTGGCGAACCGTAACCAGGTGGTGTCCGCCGATCGGCTCATCGACGACCTGTGGGGCGAGGACGCGCCGGCGAACGCGGCCGGCGCGCTGCAGGTGCGGGTGTCCCAGCTGCGCAAGGCCCTCAACGACGCCGAGCCGGGCGCCCGTGATCTGGTCGAGTCGCGTGCGCCGGGCTACCTGCTGCGGACATCGCCCGCGGAGGTGGACGCCGACCGGTTCACCGCGCTGGCCGAGGCCACCGACGCCGACCGGTTGGGCGCGGCTTTGGCGATGTGGCGCGGGGATGCCTATGCGGACGTGGCGGACGCCGAGTTCGTGCGGGCCGAGGCGACCCGGCTGGCCGAGCAGCGGCTGGCGGTGCGCGAGCGGCTGGCCGACGCCCGGCTGGCCCGGGGCGAGCACGATCTGGTGGCGGCGGAGCTGGCCGAGCTGATCGAGCGGCATCCGCTGCGGGAGGGATTGCGCGGGCTGCACATGCGGGCGCTCTATGCGGGCGGGCGGCAGGCCGAGGCGCTGGACAGCTATGCCGAGCTGCGCGCCCGGCTGGCCGACGATCTCGGCCTCGATCCCGGGCCCGAGCTGGTCGCACTGCACCGGCAGATCCTGGCGCAGGACACCGGGCTGAGCGCGCCGCCGACCGCCGCCCGGGTGCGCAACAGCCTGCCCGCGCGGCTGGACGAGCTGGTCGGGCGGGCCGAGGCGGTCACCGAGGTGCGCGTGCTGATCGGTGAGCGGCGGCTGGTCACGCTGGTGGGTCCGGGCGGCGTGGGCAAGACCCGGCTGGCGGTCGAGGTCGCCCGCGAGCCGACCCAAAGCCGCGAGTCGGCTCAGCGTCGCGAAGCGGCGCCGGGTGTTGCGTATATGTGTGCAGAGCAAGGAGAGGCCCTCCTGGTCGAGCTTGCCGCGCTGGCGGCGGGCGCCGATGACCAGGCGGTTGCCGAGCGGGTTCTCGCCGCGCTGGACCTGCGGGAGGCGGCCGGGGTCACCGTCACCGCGGTGGATCGGGTGCTCGGGTCCGTACGCAACAGATCGGTCTTGTTGGTCCTGGACAACTGCGAGCACGTGATCGAGGGGGCGGCTGCCCTGGCCGGGCGGATCCTGCGGGAGGCCGACGCAGTCACCGTGCTGGCCACCAGCCGGGAACCGCTGGGGCTGGCCGGAGAGGTGGTCTGGGAGGTGCCGCCGCTGGCGTTGCCGGCCGACGAGCAGGACGTCGACGCGGTGCGGCGATCTGCCGCGGCACGCCTTTTCGCGGTACGCGCGTCAGCCCACCACCGCACCTTCCACCTCGACGACCGCACCGCCCCCGCCGTGGCCCAGCTGTGCCGCCGCCTGGACGGCCTGCCGCTCGCCCTCGAACTGGCCGCCACCCGGGTCCGCGCGCTCGGCGTGACCGGCATCGTCGAACGGCTGGACGACCGCTTCCGGCTGCTCACCACGCAGCAACGTGACCGGCCCGAACGGCAGCGCACGCTGACCGCCGTGATCGGCTGGAGCTGGGACCTGCTGGCGGAGGCCGACCGTGCGGTGCTGGCCCGGCTGGCCGTCTTCCGGGGCGGTTGCACGCTGGACGCCGCCGAAACGGTCTGTCTGGCCGACCCGGACGTGCTGACCCGGCTGGTCGACCGTTCGCTGGTGGCGGTGGACGACGGGCCGGCGCCGCGCTACCGGCTGCTCGAGTCGGTCGCCGAGTTCTGCCTGCAGCACCTGGCCGACCCCGAGGAGACCCGGGCCCGGCACGCGGCGTTCTTCACCGCACTGGCCGAGCGCGCGGATCCCGAGCTGCGCGGCCCGGCCCAGCAGGAGTGGCTGACCAGGCTGGACACGGAGACGCCGAACCTGCGCGCGGCGCTGACCCACGGCGGCGGCGCCCGGCTGGCCCAGGCCTTGGCGTGGTACTGGTTCCTCCGCGGCCGGCTGACCGAGGCCCGCACGGCGCTGGCCGCGCATGGCGGCGATCCGGTCTGGCTGGCCGGCTTCGCGCTGCTGCAGGGCGCCCCGGTGACGGAACTTCCCGAGCCCGCGGATCCGCGAGCGGCCTGGTTCGTGGCGGCCGCCCTGATCGACCGCGGCGAGCTGACCTCGGCCGCCGCCCTGCTGGACCGCGTGCTGGCCGACTGCGACCGGTGGACCGAAGCGGCCGCGCTCGGCTCGCGGGCCAAACTGGCGCACGCCGCCGCCGACCTGGCCGCATTGAAGCGCGACGGCGAGCGCTGCGCGGCGCTCTTCGCCGAGCTGGGCGACCGCTGGGGGCGGCTGCAGGCCACCGACTGGCTGGGCGGCCTCGCCGAGATCGTCGGGGACTACGACCGGGCCGCCGACCTGCATCGGGAGGGGCTGCGCTGGGCCGAGGAGCTGTCGCTGTGGATCGAGGTGGGCAGCAAGATCTCCTGGCTGGCCTGGATCGCGGTGCAGACCCGGGACTACGGGCAGGCGCGTGAGCTGGGTGAGCGGGCGTTGCGGCTGGCCGAGGAGAGCGACCTGCCGGCCGCCGCGGTGTTCGCCGAGCTGAGCATCGGGTTCGCCGCCCGGCGCGACGGCAAGCTGGACGTGGCGGTAACCCACCTGGAACGCCTGGTGGCCGCGGCGGAGCGTGAGGAGCAACCGGCCCTCTACCTGCCGATGGTGCTCACCGAGCTGGGGTACGCGACCGCGTCGGCCGGCGACCGGGCGGCCGCTCTCGCGATGCAGTTGCGCGCGTTCGACGTGGCCGACGGGATGGGTGCGCCTCGAGACCTGATGACCGCCATGGAGGGCATCGCCTCGGCGGCGGCGGATCCGGAGGTGGCGGCCCGGGTGCTCGGGGCGGCGGCGGGCGAACGTACCCGGATGGAATTGAGCGCGGCGCCGGCCGAGCGTGACGAGATCGATGGGGTGACCGAACGCCTGGCTGTGGCTCTCGGTGCGGAGCGCCTCGCCGAGTTGCAGGGCGAGGGCCGGGGAATGTCCCCGGCCCAGGCCCGCGCGTTGTTCTGAGTTTCTAGCCCTTACGCCACTTCTGGTTCGCGCCGCCGACGCAGTCCCAGAGGATCAGTGCGGCGCCGTCGTTGCCGTTCCAGCCGTCGATGTCGACGCATCGGCCGGACTGCGGGTTGACCAGGTCGGCGGCGCCGTTCAGCACGAACTGCTGGGCGCCCGTTCCGTTGCAGGTGTAGATCTGGATCCGCGCCAGGTTCGCGGTCGAACCGTCGGCGACGTCCATGCACTTGTTGTTCTGGGTCTTGATCGCGTTGCCCTCGAAGGTCCACTTCTGGGCGTTGGTGTTGTTGCAGGTGTACGTCTGCAGCGGGACGCGGTCCGAGAAGTTCGCGGCCGGCACGTCGATGCACTTGTTGTTCCAGTTGCTGACGATCGGGACCGCCCCGCCGGTGGGCGGCGGCGTGGTGCCACCGGCGCCGAACGGGCTCAGGATCACGCCGGCACCGCGCGGGTCGCCGTCGTGCACCAGCGACTCGAACGCGCCGACGTCGTCGAACGGGAACGCGTACGCCTTGCCGTCCACCATGTTGGCATGGATCACCTTGGCGTATTGGTTGGCCGGGCTGTTCTGGTAGAACTGCGCCGGGTTCAGGGTCGGCTGGGTGTCCAGGGTGCCGAGCGTGCCGCGGTTGAGCGCCGCGCACAGGGTCCGCGAGATCGGGCCGACGACCGGGTCGTTGGGTGCGGGCAGGTCACCGGCGCAGCCCCAGACGCTGCCGTCGGACGGGCGGTTGAACGACGCCACCTGCTGCCCCGCGGTGTTCGTGAAGTTCATGACGTTGCCGGACGTGCGCCCGAAGAACTTGTTGTTGGGCTGGTCGCCGAACGGCACCACGGTCAGCGTCTTGTTGGCGTACGCGCTCCACGCCGAGTTGATGTAACCGCTGTAGTAGCTCGAGGACAGCAGCCCCGCGCCGACCGCCTTGCCGGGCGCCAGCACGCGCAGCACGGTCCCGTCGCCGCGGGTGTAGACGGTGTTGCCCCATCCGGCCTGCGACCGGATGCCGTCGATGATCGCGTTGCGCCCGTTGTTCACCACGTCGCCGGTGCGCTTGGTGGCGCCGTTCGCTCCGGTCACGGTGACCGCGTGCGGGATCGCGAACATGTCCACCTGCGAGCTGTTCAGCCACAGCCCGGCGTCGTTGTAGGTGAACTCGCTCCAGTCGAAGAGGATGTCCCGGTTGGCGTCGCCGCCGGCCCAGGGCGCGGGCTGCACCAACCCGTCCGGGGTGAGGAAGAACCGGAGCTTCTCGCCCATCGCGAAGTAGACCCGGCCGGAGAAGCCACGCGGGAAGTTGATCGTGGCCGTGCCGCCGTTGCCGGGTCCGCCGATCGAGACGTCCGGTGCGGGCGACGGCGGGAGCTGCCCGCCACTCCACGGAGTGAACGCGCCGCCCTGGTTCACATAGCCGAGGCGGCCGGTGGAGAGCTGGATGCCGATGACGTAGAGGTAGACCGCTTCGCCGCGGCCCGTGTTGTTGGTCACGGTGACCGGCAAGATCGCCGGTCCGATGGCCTGAGCTGGGGAAGCGATGCCGATGACGGCCAGGGACAGAAGTACTGCAAGGAGCTTTCTTCTCACGAGAGCCTCCACGGGGACGGGGGATGGAGAGCGCTCTCACAGCTTCAATCTGTTAACAAGCTGTGTCAATAGATAAGCGCTGATGCATGCCGTCCGGGCCCGTGGGCATACGGTCGAATCATGAGTGAGATGAGCTATCGCCGGCTGGGGAACTCGGGACTCGTGGTCTCGACGATCGGCATCGGCTGCAACAACTTCGGCCGCAAGCTGGACGCCGACGGCACCACCGCGGTCGTGGACGCCGCGATCGACGCCGGGATCACGCTGTTCGACACCGCCGACATCTACGGCGCCCCGCACGGCGCGTCCGAGCAACTGCTCGGCGCCGCGCTCAAGGGCCGTCGCGACGACATCGTGCTGGCCACCAAGTTCGGCATGGACATGGAGGGGATGAACGGCGCCGACCGGGGTGCCCGCGGGGCGCGGTCCTACATCATCCGGGCGGTCGAGGCGTCGCTGCGGCGGCTGGAGACCGACTACATCGACCTCTTCCAGCTGCACGTGCCCGACCCGGTGACGCCGATCGACGAGACCCTCGCCGCACTGGACGACCTGGTCCGCGCCGGCAAGGTGCGCTACCTGGGCAATTCCAACTTCGCCGGGTGGCAGATCGCGGACGCCGACTGGACCGCGCGGGCCGGCGGCCTGACCCCGTTCATCAGCGCGCAAAATCAGTACAGCCTGCTGCACCGCGAGGTCGAGGCCGAGGTGGTGCCCGCCTGCGAGCACTTCGGGCTGGGGCTGCTGCCGTTCTTCCCGCTGGACAGCGGCCTGCTCAGCGGAAAGTACTCGCGCGATCAAAAGCCCGCCGAGGGTACGCGGCTCGCACTGCCCCGCTACCAGCGCTGGCTGGACGGCGCGGACTGGGACACGATCGAGGCGTTGACGGAGTTCGGGCGGGAACGCGGGCACAGCCTGCTCGACGTGGCGATCGCCGGCCTGGCGTCCCGGCCCGCGGTGACCAGCGTGATCGCCGGGGCGACGACGCCCGAACAGGTGCGCGAGAACGCCGCCGCCGGGGCGTGGCAGTTCAGCCCCGAGGACATCGCGGCGCTGGATTCGATCCTGTCCTGAGTTCTCGTCGCCCGCCGTGGCTTCACACCGCGGCGAACTCCGGGCCGTCCTCCGGAAGCGGCGGCGCCTCGCCGCGGGCGGCGGCCCGGCGGGCGAACTCGCGCAGACCGGAAACCTGCCGCTCACCCAGCGAGAAATCGAGCGTACGGAAGTAGTTGGCCAACGTGGCGGCGTCGAACGGCTCCCAGCGCGCGGCCGCCTCGGCCACCGTGTCGAGCTCGTCGAGGCAGAGGTCACGCGAGCGCAGGAACGCCTGGTGCACCTCCTTGACGGTGCCCGGGTGCGCGGCGGCGAAGTCCCGGCGCACGGCCCAGACGGCGAACACCATCGGCAGGCCGGTCCAGTCGCGCCACTCCTCGGCCAGGTCGACCACCTGAAGGCCGCGACTCGGCGCCTCGTGCATCGCGCGCAACGCCGGGTCACCGATCAGCACCCCCGCGTCGGCCTCCATCAGCATCTGGGCAAGGTCCGGCGGGCAGCGGAAGTATTCGGGATCGGCGCCGTAGCGCTCGGCGAGCAGCATCTGCGCGAGCAGCACGCCGGTGCGCGAGGTCGACCCGAGCGCGACGGGCCGGCCGTCCAGCTCGGCGAGCGGCCGGGTGGTCACCAGATTGACCGACAGCACCGGCCCGTCGCTGCCCACCGCCAGATGCGGCAGGAGCAGCAGGTCGTCGGCGTGCCGCAGATATTCGACCAGCGAGATCGGCCCGATGTCCAGGTCACCGGCCACGAGCGCGGCATTGAGCCGATCCGGGGTGTCCTTACGAAGGTCGACGTCGAGGAGCGCGCCGGACCGCATGAGACCCCAGTAGATCGGCAAGCAGTTCAGGAACTGGATGTGCCCGACCCGGGGACGCCGCACGCTCTCACTCATCCCCCGACGCTATCCCCGGCCGTCTCCCGCCGCCGCGCCCCCGGCGCGCGGGTGGCCCAGATCGCACCATCACTCGCCATAGCTGGTCATCAAAACACTCATGTACGCCGTGGTCAGCGCCCGCACGCGCTCCTCTGGCACCGCGCCTTGCAGCGCCCGGACGGCAAGGTCGACACCCGGAGATCGACGTCTGCCGAACATCCCCGCCAGCCCTTCCACGCCTTCGCGGACGCTCGGACCTGCGGTCTCGTCTCGCGCGAGCTCCCGCAACCGCCGGCCGACCTGATCGGCGGGCTCCACCTGCATCAGCCGGAACACGTCGCTCGCGTCCTTCGGTTTGAGCCGGCCGACCCGGCCCGCGTCGGCATCCCGGAAGCGGTCGCTCAGCTTGACCGACTTGGCAACGAACAATGCCGCCGAGCCGGCCACCTGGACGGTAAGTACCCGCCGGTCGACGTCCGGCTCGAGACTGGCAATCGACACATCGCTGAAGTCGGCTGCCACCGCCTCCAACCCGGGCGTACGCCGGGCCGCATTCTTGCCGTGGTCCGCCAATCGCGCCGAACGGCGGCCGCGACCGGCCAATGCCGCCGGTACCAGCAGGTCAACCGGCACCAGGATCGGCTCGGGGGCACCGGCCACCACGACTGACTTGTTCCAGATGCCGGGCTCGCCGGTCAGCGCGAACCCGGCATCCTGCATCGCTCGCTTGACGTCCGGCTCGCGGCCCAGGGTTCGCGGATCGAGGGTCAGGTCCGCATCAGTAGTGAAGGGCGCCACGCTGACGTCCAGGTTTGCCACAAGTAAGTGTTTGCAACATCCGCAAACTCGTCATTCCAGCAAACAAACGACTTGAGGAAACGATTCGCGGCTCTCGCAAACATCGCGATCCAGCGTTCGCAGCGCCTGCGGCGCGTAAATCGGTGGTAGTTGGGCGACACTCCACATATTCTGGTTGGCCGCTCGACGGCCGCGGTGAAAGCACCGAAGCGGACGTCCCACGCGCCGGGTCTGGCGGCCATCCGCCCCCGGACACGCGAGCGAGCAGCAGGTGAGCGATAGGAAAGATCAGCGTGTCCGCACCTGACCTCGACAGCGAACTCCTAGCCGAACGCACCCATCTGACCGAATCCCGCTCCGCGCTGCGCCGCATGCGTGGCCGGGCCGAGGCGCTCTATTCCGCCGGCAGCGAGGTGGCCGGGGATCCGTACGGCGCGGAAGCGCTCGGCCGCACCCTGCGCCGGCGGGTCGCCGAGCTGGCCGACGACCCCAGCACGCCGCTGTTCTTCGGGCGGCTGGACATCGACGAGTCGGCCTACCACGTGGGCCGGCGGCACGTCACCGACGACGCCGGCGAGCCGATGGTGCTCGACTGGCGCGCGCCGCTCTCCCGATCGTTCTATCGGGCCAGCGTGCGAGACCCGCAGGGGGTCGCGGTGCGGCGCCGGTTCGGGTTCGTCAAGGGCGAACTGACCAGCTTCGAGGACGAGCACCTCGACCGCGGCGAGGAGCTCGGCACCAAGAGCCGCATCCTGACCGCGGAGATCGAGCGGCCGCGCGTCGGGCCGATGCGGGACATCGTGGCGACCATCCAGCCGGAACAGGACGAGCTGGTCCGCGCCGACCTGGAGACCTCGATCTGCGTGCAGGGCGCGCCCGGCACCGGAAAAACGGCGGTCGGGCTGCACCGGGCGGCCTTCCTGCTCTATCTGCATCGCGAGCGGCTGCGCCGGTCCGGCGTGCTGATCGTCGGCCCGAACACGGCGTTCATGTCCTACATCTCGGCGGTGCTGCCGGCCCTCGGCGAGGTCGAGGTGCAGCAGGCGACGATCGACGAGCTGATCGCCCGGGCGCCGGTGCGCGCGGTCGACTCCGAGGCAGCGACGCTGGTCAAGCACGATCCGCGGATGGCCCAGGTGCTGGCCAGGGCGCTGTGGCGGCGGCTGGGCAAGCCCACCGAGCCGATCATGGTGTCGGACGGCTCGTACCGGTGGCGGATCGACGCCGAGCCGCTGCGCCGGATCGTGGACGAGGCCCGGCGCGAAGGTCTGCCCTATGCGGTCGGGCGCGAGCGGGTGCGGGCCCGGGTGGTCGGGTTGCTGCAGCGCCAGTCGGAATATCGCACCGGCAACTCGCCGGGCGAGGGCTGGCTGCGCAAGATGAGCCGGATCGGGCCGGTGAAGGAGTTCATGGATGCGTCCTGGCCCGAGGTGACGCCCGCCGAGCTGGTGGTGGGCGTGCTGACCGAGCCCGTCGACGACGTCCTCACCCCGGACGAACAGGACGCGATCCGCTGGACGAAACCCCCGAAAACAGCGAAGTCGGCCCGGTTCAGCGCCGCCGATCTGGTGCTGCTGGACGAGGCGGCCGGACTGCTCGAGCGGGAGACCAGCTTTGGGCACGTGGTGGTGGACGAGGCGCAGGACCTGTCGCCGATGCAGGCGCGGGCGATCGCGCGGCGCAGCGAGCACGGATCGATCACGCTGCTCGGCGACCTGGCCCAGGGCACGGCGCCGTGGGCGGCCGCGGACTGGCGGGACACGCTCGGGCATCTGGGCAAGCCGGAGGCCGCCGTGGTGCCGTTGACGATCGGGTTCCGCGTACCGGAAATGATCATTGAGCTGGCGAATCGCCTGCTCCCCGCCCTCGGGGTGGGCGTGCCGGAGGCGGTGTCGCTGCGCCGCGACGGCGATCTGACGATCACCCACGACGAGGACGTGGACGCCGGCACGCTGGTCGAGGTCACGGCGGCGCTGGAGCACGAGGGTTCGGTGGCGGTGATCGCGGCGGACGACGCCATCGACCGCCTGCGCAAGCATCTGACCGCGGCCGGCATCGAGGCCGCGACCGCCGACGACGTCGACTCCGAGGCGCGCGTCACGGTGGTGCCGGCCACGCTGGTCAAGGGCCTGGAGTACGACCACGTCATCGTCGTGGAGCCGGCCGAGATCGTGGCGGCCGAGGCCCGCGGGCTGCACCGGCTCTATGTGGTGCTGACCCGGGCGGTCTCCCGCCTCTCCGTGGTCCACGCCCAGCCCCTGCCGCCGGCGCTGCTCGCCTAGAGGGGCTTGGTCCAGCGCGACCACTCGGCCTGGCGGCGATATCCACAGGCCAGCCAGATGCCGTGTGCGCGCTCGTTGTCGTCGAGCACCATGGCGTCGGCGCGGGTGCCACCGAGCACCCGGAAACGCTCCTCGGCGGCCGTGATCAGCACTTTGCCGATGCCCGAACGGCGGCGGCTCGGCGCGACCGCCAGCCGATAGAGATGGCAGCGCCAGCCGTCCCACCCGGCGATCACGGTGCCCACGATGTGGTCGCCGGCCACCGCGAGGATCAGTGCGTCCGGGTCGCGCAAATGCAGCGCGGCCAGGGCGCCTGCGGTGTCCGGCGGCCGGTGCGAGTCTTCGGCCGCGGTCCGCCAGAAGGCCAGCACCCGCGGAAGGTCGGCCGCCTCGGCGGTGCGCAACACCAGGTCAGCCATCGTGCTTCAGCAACGCGTCAAGGAGGCGATCGGCAAGTCCAACACAACGCTCAGTGTGATCGCCCGCAGCCAGCACAACAAGATCAAAACCCTCCTCCGGTACGCGGACCAGCACCGCCCGCACATCCGCGAACGACCCGCCGTGCCGATAGACGCGACGTCCCGCGAACTCCCGGACCCCCATCCCCCACGCGTAGTCCAGGTCCGTCCCGTCATCGAGCCGCCCCGGCGTCTGCAGAACCCCGGTGACCCCCAGCCGATCGTCATCCAGCCCGACCGCCCACCGAAGCAGATCCGCCGTCGTGCTCCACATCCCACCGTCCCCGATGGACAGTGGAGACGGATGCACCGGTTCGAGCGGCACAGCGCCGACCGGGGCAGGCGCCGGCCCATCCCAGAAGACGGTGTCAGTCATGCCCAACGGCCCGAACACCCGCCGCCGAGCAAACCCGCCAAGCGATTCCCCCACCGCACCGGCAACCGCCTCCGCCAGCAGCACATATCCGACATTCGAGTAGGCGAACTCCACTCCTGGTCCTTTGTGGATGGCGCTGGACCGCGCGGAGACGGGAGCGGGCGGCGCGGGGAGGGCCGTCGGCGGGGCGAGAGCCGAGGAAATGTCCGCCGGCGAGGCGTCGGACGGCAAAGCGTTGGACGGCGAAGTGCCAGACGGCGCAGCGTCGGACGGCGCAGCGTCGGACGGCGCAGCGTCGGACGGCGAGTTCCGCAGGGCGGCCAGCAGTCCGGCCGTGGTGCGGTCTTCGCCGTCCGGCAGGTCACTCTCCCCAGGCAGCCCGCCGGTGTGGTGGAGCAGGTGTCGCAGACGAATCGGCCGCGCCCACTCCGGCAGCCCCGGCACGTGATCGGCGATCGGTGACTCCGGGTCGAGCCCGGCCAGCGCGACGCAGGCGGCCGTCACCTGCTTGGCCAGCGAAGCCACGTAGATCAGGGTGTTCCGGGTCGGCCCGGCACGTCGTTCGGCCCCGGACGTGGGCGGCAGGCAGCCCCGCGTCAGATAGGCCGGGCGACTTCCACCGCGGCGCACGCCGATCACGATCGGGTCGTCCGGACCGTACCCGGATCGGGTCGCGACCTGCGCCAACGTCACGCCGAGCGGCATCGCCCGACCCTATCCCCGAGGCCCCCACCCCCAGCCGGCCTTGGTCCCGGGCCTGGCCCGGGGTGTTGCACATATGTGTGCAGAGCTGGCACACCGCAGCCCGGGTGCTGCGTATACGTGTGCAGAGCAAGCACACCCCAGCCCAGGTGTTGCCTATGAGTAAGCAGAGCAAGAACACCGCGTTCATCTTTGTGGCATAAACTTCTTTGACTTTGTGTTGTAAAGTACTTTGCATGGCACCTCACGAGATCGATGACGACGCTCCGATGGACCCGGCCGAGTCGCTGCGCCTGATCGCGCGCGAGCGCGCCGAAGCCGAGCGCAACCTCACCCCCGACCCGCGCCTCTTCCTCTGGCCGTGGGGCTTCGCCTGGGTGCTCGGCTTCACGCTCTTCTTCCTGCGTTACGGCCCGGACGGCCGCGTCTTCGTCGACCTGCCCGAGTGGCTGCCCATGGTCGTGCTGGCCGCCGCCATGATCAGCGCCGGCGCGTTCACCGGCATCGCCGGCGCCCGCACCGGGCGCGACATCAGCGGGCCGTCCAGCGCGCAGGGCGCTCGTTACGGCATCACCTGGGCGGTCGCGTTCACCAGCATGTCCGTTGTGCTCAGTCAGGTGAGCGACATCCTGCCCGACAACCAGCTCAACCTCATGTGGTCGGGCGCCATGGTCGCGCTGACCGGGGCTCTGCACATGGCCGGCGGGGTGCTCTACAAGGACAACACCTTCTTCTTCCTCGGGGTCTTCATCAGCGCGATCAACATCGCCGCGGTGTTCGCCGGGGCGGGCTGGCACTCGCTGATCCTGGCGGTGCTGGGTGGCGGCGGCATGCTCGTGGCCGGCGTGATCGGCAAGGCGAGGCTCCCGAAGTGACCGAGGTCGGACTGCCCGAGCTCGACCCGGTGATCCACGCTCAGGCCCGGCTCCGCGTGGTGTCCGCGCTGTCGATGCTGCGCGACGGCGACCGGCTCGCGTTCCCTCGCCTGCAGGAGATCCTCAAGATGACGGCCGGCAACCTCTCGGTCCACCTGCGCAAGCTCGAGGACGCGGGATATGTCGAGGTCACCAAGACCCATCACGGCCGCACCCCGGCCACCCTCGTCCAGCTCACCCGTCGCGGCCGGCTGGCGTTCGAGGTCTACACGGCCGCGCTGCGCGCACTGCTCAACCCCACGGAGGAGTCATGATGCTGGCCCGTGCGATCGGCGTGACCCGGCGCTACGGCGATGTGGTCGCCCTCGACCGCCTCGATCTCGATGTGCCGCAGGGGCAGTTGGTCGGGCTGCTCGGCCCGAACGGCGCCGGCAAGAGCACCCTGGTCAACCTCTTCACCGGGCTGCGCCGGCCGAACGAAGGGCGGGTCGAGCTGTGTGGCGGCGACCCGCGTGACCCGGCTCGCCGGATCGGCCTCGGTGTCACGCCGCAGGAGACCGGGCTGCCCGGCGCGCTGCGGGTCGGCGAGGTCGTCGACTTCACCCGGGCGCATTTTCCGCACCCGCTCGACAGTGCCGAGCTGCTCGACCGGTTCGGGCTGGCCGACCTGGTCAAGCGGCAGACCGGCGGGCTCTCCGGCGGGCAGAAGCGGCGGCTCGCGGTGGCCCTGGCGTTCGCCGGGCGGCCGCGCATCGTGTTCCTCGACGAGCCCACGACCGGGCTCGACGTCGAGGCGCGCCGCGCGCTGTGGGAGGGCGTGCGGGCCTTCCACCGCGACGGCGGCACGGTCGTGCTCACCAGCCACTACCTCGAGGAGATCGAGGCGCTGGCCGAGCGCGTGGTGGTGATCGGGGGAGGCCGCGTGCTCGCCGACGACACCGTCGACGCGGTGCGCGGCCTGGTCGCCATCCGCCGGGTCAGCGTGACGACCGCCGGGCCGGTGCCGGAGATGCCGGGGATCGTCGGGCGCGAGCTGGACGGTTCTCGTACCCATCTCCTGACGCCCGACGCGGACCGCCTGGTCCGCGACCTGGTCTCGCACGACGTGCCGTTCGCGGATCTCGAGGTCCGGCCGACCTCTCTCGAAGAAGCGTTCCTGACGCTGACGAACGCCTGAGGAGCGACGATGACCACCCTGACCCTCACCCACGCCCGCTACCACCTGACCGAGACGATCCGGATCCCGATCGCGCTGATCGGCAGCGCCTTCTTCCCGGCCGCGTCGATGCTCTTCTTCGTGGTGCCGTTCACCGGCGACGATCCGGTGGCCAGCACCTATGCCACCGCCTCGATGGTCACGTTCGCCGTGATGACGACAAACCTTTTCCAGTACGGGGTGGGCGTCGCCGAGGACCGCGCCCAGCCGTGGGATCCGTTCACCCGCACGCTGCCGGCCGGCCCGGGCCCGCGGTTCCTCGGGCGCATCCTGGCCGGCCTGGTGCTGATGGTCGTGTCGCTGATCCCGGTGGTGCTGATCGCGGCGTTCCTCACCGAGGCGACCATCACCGCGCCCGCGTTCCTGCTGGCGATCGGCACCACCGCGGTGGCGGCGATCCCGTTCACGCTGATGGGCCTGGGCATCGGTTATTCGCTGCCGTCCAAGGCCGCGATCGTGGTCGCCCAGGTGCTGTTCTTCCCGCTGGCGTTCGGCGGCGGGCTGATGACGCCGCCCGGCACCGCGCCCGGTTTCGTCGAGGCCGTCGCGCCCTACTTGCCCACCGGTGGGGCCGTCCGACTGATGTGGGCGGCAGTGGGCGACTTCAGGTTCGACGTCTGGTCCACTCTGGCGCTGGTGGGTTGGACGGCGGCACTCGCGGCCTTCGCTGTATGGGCCTATCGACGGGACGAAGGTCGGCGGTTCAGCTAGAAATTCGACACTTAAGCCCGACCAAAGGGGGTCCGGTGCGACCATGCGGACGTGACCGCACCGACCCCCGGAATGCCCGTCTGGGTAGACCTCGGCACCTCCGACGTGGCCGCCGCGCGGCGCTTCTATACCGAATTGTTCGGCTGGACGGCACACGAGTCGGGGGCGGACTACGGCGGCTACACCGTCTTCAACCTGGATGGACGTCCCGCCGCCGGGGCCGGCCCGCTGTTCGGTGAGGGTCAGCCGACGGCCTGGAGCACCTATATCGCCGCGGCCGATGTGGATGCCACCGCCGAGCTGGTCGAGGCGGCCGGCGGCAAGGTGCTGGTGCCGCCGTTCGACGTGATGGAGCAGGGCCGGATGGCGGCGTGCCTGGATCCTTCGGGTGCGCCGTTCACCGTGTGGGAGGCCGGCACGATGGTCGGGGCCGAGGTGTTCGACACGCCCGGCGCGCTCACCTGGAGCGAGCTGACGACCCGGGACGCGGAAGGTTCGATGGCCTTCTACAGCCGGGTGTTCGGCTGGACCCCGCGGGAGAGCACGGCGCCCGGCATGCCCTACGTGGTGTGGGAGCTCGACGGCCGGATGATCGGCGGGATGCAGCCGATGGTCGGCGGCGCGTGGCCGGACGACCTGGCCCCGCACTGGATGCTCTATTTCGCGGTGCGGCACTGCGACGAGACCGCGGAGACGGCGCGGGCATTGGGCGGCCGGGTCGTGCAGCCGCCGACGAACTTCTCCCTGGGCCGCTATGCGGTCCTGGAGGATGCCCAGGGCGGCACGTTCTCAGTGCTCGAGGGCAACCATTAGCCTTTGGCGCGCACCGGCACGACCAGTGGCCCGTGCTCGCCGTCGATCACCTTGACCCGCACCCGGTAGTGCCGCGCCAGCCGCTCCTCGGTCAGCACCTGCCGCGGCGTGCCGGTGGCGACCACTCGCCCGCCGTCGAGCAGCACCATCCGGTCGGCGTACTCCCCCGCGATGGACAGATCGTGCATCGTGGACAGAACGGTCAGCCCGCGCTCGGCGCGCAGCCGATCGACCAGGTCGAGCACCTCCTGCTGATGCCCGATGTCCAGCGCGCTGGTCGGCTCGTCGAGCAGCAGGATCCGACCGCCCTGGGCGAGCGCCCGGGCCAGAAAGACCCGTTGCCGTTCGCCTCCGGAAAGCGTGTCGAGCCGCCGATCCGTGAACCCCGCCAGATCGAGCGAGCCGAGCACCTCGTCCACCGCGGCCAGGTCGGAGGCGGACTCCTTGCCGAGCGGCGCGATGTAGGGCGTGCGGCCGAGCAGCACATAATCGATCACCCGCATGCCGGGCGGCACCACGGGTTGCTGCGCCACGGTGGCCACGGTCTTGGCCCGCGCCCGCCGCGACAGCGACGAGATCGAGACCCCATCGAATTCCACTTCCCCGCGGTACGCCACGAGCCCGCCGACCGCCCGCAGAACAGTCGACTTCCCCGCCCCGTTGGGCCCGATGACGGTGACCCACTCGCCGTCACCGACCGCGAGATCGACGTCGTCGACCACCAGCACCCCGCCCAGCCGGACGCTCAGCCCGCGCACCCCGATCATGGTGCGACCGAGCGGTTGGTGCGGAGCACGAGGATGAAGAACGGGGCCCCGAAGAACGCGGTCACCACGCCGATCGGGATCTCGGCCTCGCCGGCGACCGTGCGCGCCGCCACGTCCGTCAGGGCCAGGAACGCGCCTCCGAACAGGACGGACAGCGGCAGCAAGGCCCGGTAGCTGGCGCCGGCCAGCAGGCGCAACGTGTGCGGCACGATGATGCCGACGAAGCCGATCAGGCCGGACACCGACACCGCCGCGGCCGTGGCCAGCGATGCCGCCACCAGCAACAGGTAGCGGCTGCGCTGCGGGTGCAGTCCGAGGCTGCTCGCCTCCTCGTCACCGACCGTGAGCACGTCCAGCGCGCGCCGCTGGGAGAGCACGATCAGGCCGGTGATCACCGCGTACGGGAGGATCAGCAGCACATCGTGCCAGCCGGCGGTCGCCAAGCGGCCGAGCAACCAGCTGTAGACCTGGCGCAGGGTGTCGACCTGCTGCTGCATCAGGTAGGTCTGCGCCGCCGACAGGAACGCCGACACCGCCACGCCGGCCAGGATCAGCGTCGCCGGGGTGCGGCCGCGCCCGCCCGCCGCACCCAGAGTCCAGGTCAGCGCCACCGCGATCAACGCGCCCAGGAAGGCGGCCAGCGGCACGCCGATCGGCAGGTTGGCGGTGGCGTCGCCGGTCGCCGCGCGGGTGGCGATCACCGCGGTCACGCCCAGCCCGGCGCCGGCCGCGACGCCGAGCAGGTGGGGGTCGGCGAGCGGATTGCGGAACACCCCCTGGTATGCCGCGCCGGCCAGCGCAAGCATCGCCCCGACCAGCAGCCCGAGCACCACGCGCGGGAGCCGCAGCTCGGTGATGATCGCCACCTCGCGTTCGGACAGGCCGCTGTCCAGGCGTACCCCGGGAATCAGGTTGAGGAGCTCGGCCGCGACGCTGCCCGGCGGCAGGCTGACCGGCCCGAACGCCACCCCGGCGACCAGCGCGATCAGCACCGCGACCAGCCCGCCGGCCAGCCATCCCACCCGCAGGCCGGCCGGGGCGCCGCCGGGCGGCGCCGAGGTCACGCCGGGACCTTGGCCACCGCGTCCGCGACCGCCTGCACCAGGTCGACCACCCGCGGCCCCCAGCGGGAGGCGATGTCGTCGTCGAGCGCCACGATCTGCCCGCCCTTGACCGCCGCGATGTCCGCCCAGCCGGTGCGCGCCTTGACCGTCGCCGCCGACTGCGCGCAGCACTTGCTGTCCGCCAGGAAGATCATGTCCGGGTTGGCCTTGACGAGCGCCTCCTGCGAGAGCTGCGGATAACCGCCCTTGGCGCCGTCCGGGTCGGCCGTGTCCGCGACGTTGGTCAGCCCGAACTTCGCGAACACCGAGCCGATGAACGTCTTGGAGGTCACCGTGTAGAGCGTCGGGTCGAGCTCGTAGTAATAGGAGAGGCTGCGCGGCGGCACGCTCTTGACGATCTTGTCGATGTCGGCGGTCATCCGCGCGGTCAGCGCGCCGGCCTCGTCCCGATGCCCGGTCAGCGTGCCGAGCTGGCCGATCTCGCCATAGGTCTGGTCCAGATCCGTCGCCGACGGCGTCACGAACGTCGGGATCTCGAGCTTGCCGAGCTGGTCGACGATCTTGTTCAGGTCGTCGGAGAGCACCACCAGGTCGGGGTTCTTCGCGGCGATCGCCTCGGCGTTGGGCTTGAAGCCGGACAGGTCGGTGCGCGGCGCCTCGGCCGGGAAGGTCGACTGGTCGTCCACGGCGGTGACCTGCGGTCCCGCGCCGATGGCGAAGAGCATTTCGGTCGCGGTCGGCGAGAGCGAGATGATCCGCTCGGGCCGTTTCTCCAAGGTCAAGGTCCCGACCGTCACCGGGTACGCCGAACTCGCGCTCGGCGCCGGCCCACTGGCGGCGGGCTCGTCGCCCCCGGCACAGCCACCGAGCATCAGGGCGGCGGCGGCAAGCACCGCGGTCAACACACGTCTCTGCACAATTCCTCCTGTCGGCCGGGCATGTGGTGCTTCGCCGACAGGCACTGCGCGAGTGACGTCCCGTCCGCGAGGCGCCCCTCCCCGAGAGCGCTAGATCGCGACCGACGTCCAGGCGACCTGGCTAGACCCTCCGCACCTCTCGCGCGGGAGCATCACAGTTGCGGGACAGCGCCGGTTTCCCACCGGCTTCGCTGAAACGCGGTCCCCCGCACGCTATCCCATCTCCCGAGCCAGGCTCCGAGCCCCGTGTTCAACCTGTGGATAACTCCTCTGCCGCCACATCGACCAGGCCAGGAGCCAGCAGCCGGCGGCGAGCAGGACGCCGTGCCCGATGCGAGCCGCCGGGGGCAGATAGAACTGCGGGATGAAGAGGGCGAAGCCCAGCCCGAAGAGGATGCCCGACCAGCGTGGCAGCACCGCCGAGCGCCAGATCGCCACCGCGGCCAGCACCGCGCTCACGCCCAGCAGGGTCAGGCCCAGCGCGAAGGTCGTCGCCGCGACCGGGGCATAGCGGACCTGATCGGCCAGAGCGACCAGGTCGGGCACCGATGAGCGGGCCGCGCCGTGCAGCCCGAAGTCCTCGGCGCCGTAGTACGGCAGAGTCAGGCCCGCGCCGATCCAGCCGGTCACGAAGGCCGCAGCGGTCAGCCGGCCCGGCGCCACCGAGCGCACCGCGAGCAGGCCCAGCGGCACGGCGATGAAGCCGAGCATCGCGAAGAAGTGCGAGGCGACCCAGGCATTCGACGCCATCGACTCCAGCGCGCCGGCCCGGGTGGTCTCGTCGTGCCAGGGGCGCACCGCCGGATAGAGCACGAACATCAGGCCGGCGAAGGCCAGCGCGACCGCACCCCAGCGCACCCGCGCGCTCATCGCAGGCTCCCCAGGCACATGTCGATGAGCTGCCGGAACGACTCGTCCACATCCTCCGGCTGCCCGAACCCGCCGCCGACCTCGAGCGTCGCGAAGCCGTGCACGGCGGCCCGCAGCCGGCGCATCGCGTGGGTGGCCGCCGACTCCTCCAGGCCGTAGCCGCGCATCACGGCGGCGAACACGTCCATCAGCTCCGCGCTCGGCATTGCCAGCTTCTCGTTGCGCAGCGGGTCGAGCGGCATCAGGGCATAGCGTCCGGGGTTCGCCAGCACATAGGCCCGATAGGCGCGCAGCAGCGCGGCGACCGCGTCGTCCCGGCTGCGACCCATCACCTCGCCCGCGAAGAGCGCGGTGATCTGCCGCAGCGCCTTCTCGGCCATCAGATCGCGCAGCTCACCGAGGCTGCCGACGTGCTTGTAGAGCGATGGCGCCGCCACCCCGGCCCGGTCCGCGACCGCGGCCAGGCTGAGTGCGTCGAGGCCCTTTTCGTCGACCAGTGCGAGCGCCACGTCGACCACCGCGTCGCGGGAGAGTCCGGCCCTAGGCATGAAAACTACCTGTCATAGCTATCAGGCTACGACAGGTAGCTTTGCCGATCAAGTCAGCAGTACGTCGATTCCTTGCCGATCACCCGGTACGGGCAGTCGGCCACCTCGGCGAGCTGCAGTGCCGCGGTCCGGTTCCGGCTCACCTCGCGGGTGATCACACTGCCCGGCGGATAGAAGCCACCACCCGACGAACTACGGGGATACATCTCGAAGGTGTACGCGAAGATCTTGTGCGTGCCCCACAGGTAGTCCAGCAGGTCACCGTCGGTGATGTAGAGATCGCTGGACTGCTCAGGGGTGTAGTTGTTGGTCGCGGCCATCTGCCGGCCCAGCGTCGAGAACGTGGCGTTCTGGTCCACCGTCATCCCCGTGCCGGTGTTCGCGGTCGTGTACCCGAAGGGCCAGAGAACCAGTTCCGAGTACGTGTGGAAGTCCATCGCCGCCTTGATCTGCTGCACTCCGCCCACCACGCGACTGTTCACGAAATTGCGCACCACGGCGGCCTCCGGCGCGGAGAACGCGGCCGGCCCTCGGTAGGTCTCCGACGACGGGCTGCCGGACGAGCCGCCGCAGCAGCCCCAGCGGAACCCGTAGTTCCGGTTCAGGTCGGTGCCGATGTAGCTGGAGCCGCTGGTGGGCTGCCGGTTCTTGCGCCATGAGCGGTAACGGCCGGTGGCCACGTCGTACTCCGAGCCGTCCGGGTTCACCGACGGGATGATCCAGATCTCCCGGCTGTTCACGACGTTCCGGACCCGGGTGTCGCTCGCGTAGTCCGAGGTGAACTCGTTGAGCAGGTAGAGGGCCATCTCCACGGTCAGGTGCTCGCGGGCGTGGTGGTTGGCGTCGTAGAGGACCTCGGGCTCGCTCTCGTCGGTCGCGACGTTGTCCGAGATCTTGACGGCAACGATCTGCCGGCCCTCGTACGTCGTGCCGAGCACCTGCTTGCGGGCGATCGCCGGGAACGCCGCGACCACGCGGTTCACCTCGGCGATCATCTCGCTGTAGTTGTGGTAGGCCGCGTCGGCGGACGGGAAGTCCATCGTGCCCACTGCGCCGCCGGTCTGCACCTTTTCGACGCGGAAGCCGAGCGCGCGCAGCGACTTGACCTCGGCGCCGGTGGCGGTGACCGTCACGACGGCGTGCTCGGCGCCGTCGATGGCCGCGCCGGTGCTCGCCACCAGGCTGCGCCGGGCCGCATTGCGAACGTCATGGACCTCGTACTGCGCGGATGTGTCGAGGCCGGGCTCGGCGGCGGCCGGGCCGGCCGCCGGGAGGGCCGCGATCAGGGTCATGCCGGCCAGAGCGGCGGCGACCGTCGCGGTGATGCGTCGTCTCATGAACGACCTCCGGGGGGGTTCGGGTTTCCGTCACCCCACCACCCGGAATAGATGGTTGGCAATGTGTCGAGGGCATGCCAATCCGCCCCCTACCCCAGCGTGATGCCCTTACTCGCCGCTGCTCTTCGCCTGTTTGGGCTCGACAGCCGCGGGCTCGACGGCCGTGGGCTGGGCCGACGCGGGCTGGGCCGACGCGGGCTGGGCCGACGCGGGCTGGGCCGACGCGGGCTGGGCCGACGCCGGCTGGGCCGACGCGGGCTGGGCCGACGCGGGCTGGGCGGCGCGGTCGCCGGCCGCGGCGGCGGTCTCGTCGCCGGCCAGGGCCGCGCGCAGCCGCGCCTTCTCCTCGCGCCGCCGCTCCACCGACTCGCCGAGCTGCTCGGCCATCTCGGTGCGCCACTTGGCCAGCACGAAATAGGACGCCACCGCCGACAGCAACAGCGCGACCATGGCCTTGACCAGGAAGTTCAGTGGCACCGGCAGGACCAACACCATGCACAGGAAGAACAGCCCGAGACGCCCGAGCGAGTATTTGTAAGCGGGAGTCACACCGATCCCCTAACCGGCGCGGTGGTTGAGCCACCGCAGACCGTAGAACCACACCGCGCAATAGACCACGGTCAGAGCGAGCGCGCCGATCACGCCGCTGACCAGCGACGGGAACGGGCCGGAGGCGAGTCCGGCGAGCGTCATGCCGACCGCCACCCCGAAGCCGGCGCCGAGGATCGCCACCACGATGCGGCCGGCCCCCCAGCCCGCCGCGCGAAACTCCTCGGTGAACAGCCACACCGGCAGCACGATCGCGATCCAGCCGCTCGCGCCGCCGAACTCGGACAGCCGCAGCAGCGACATCGCGCCCTCGAAGATCAACAGAACCACGAACCCGCAGACCAGCCCGGCCACCGCCGTCCCGACCAGGTCGGGGAAGGTCGCCAGGCGCCCGTCGGGGTTGCGCCGCGGACGGCGCTCACTCTTGGTCTCGGTCATGGCAATCCCAGGCTACGCTGCCGGCCCGCGACTCCTTACGCCCACACCTGCTGCGGCTCGCTGCGGCGCTCGGCCAATGTGGTCGGTTTGTCGTACTCCCGGACCACCTCGTATCTCGTGTTGCGCTCGACCGGCTGGAAGCCCGCGTCCCAGATCAGGTTGAGCAGGTCGTCGCGATGCATGGTGGCCGGCGTGCCATAGGAGTCGGCGTCGTGGGTGATCTTGTATTCCACCACCGAGCCGTCCAGGTCGTCGACGCCGAAGTTGAGCGAGAGCCCGGCCACCGACAGCCCGTGCATGACCCAGAAGCACTTGATGTGCGGCACGTTGTCGAGCATCAGCCGGGACACCGCGAACGTCTTGAGCGACTCGGCCGGCGCCGCCATCGTGGTGCGCGCCTGGATGCGGTTGCGGACGATGCCGTCCTGCGAGTCGACGAAGTCGTGCTGGTAACGCAGCGGGATGAAGACCGCGAAGCCGCCGGTCTCGTCCTGCAGCTCGCGCAGCCGCAGGACGTGGTCGACCCGGTGCCGGTGCTCCTCGATGTGCCCATAGAGCATCGTGGCCGGGGTCTTCATGCCCTTGCTGTGCGCCAGCCGGTGGATGCGCGACCAGTCCTCCCAGTGGCAGTTGTGGTCGACGATGTGCTGCCGGACCTCCCAGTCGAAGATCTCGGCGCCGCCGCCGGTCAGCGACTCGAGCCCGGCGTCCATCAGCTCGTCGAGGATCTCGTCGGCGCCCAGACCGCTGATCTTCTCGAACCACTGCACCTCGGTCGCGGTGAAGCACTTGAGCTTGACGTTGGGCAGCGCCGCCTTGAGCTCGCGCAGCACCTTGGGGTAATAACGCCAGGGCAGCGTGGGGTGCAGGCCGTTGACGATGTGCAGCTCGGTGAGCTGCTCGTCCTCCATCTCCTTGGCCTTGCGGACGGCCTCGTCGATGCGCATCGTGTATGCCGCCTTCTCCCCCGGCTTACGCTGGAAGGA
This sequence comes from Actinoplanes sp. NPDC051388, assembly GCF_055586225.1. Taxonomy (NCBI): domain Bacteria; kingdom Bacillati; phylum Actinomycetota; class Actinomycetes; order Micromonosporales; family Micromonosporaceae; genus Actinoplanes; species Actinoplanes sp. NPDC051388. Next base: position 312,400 of record NZ_JBVJIP010000006.1, read on the forward strand.
GCAATAGGCGCAGCTCGCGGAGCAGACGTTGGTGAGGTTGAGGTGGCGGTTGACGTTGAACATCACCCGGTCACCGTTCATCTCGGTGCGCTTGTGATGGGCCAGCCGGCCGAGCCAGGCCAGGTCGTCCGAGGCATAGAGGGCCTCGCCGTCGGCGCGCGTCAGCCGCTCACCCGCATAGACCTTGTCCTCCAGCTCACGCTTGAGTCCGGCGTCCATCTGTACCCCTTCCGTCACCGACCAACCGAGCCTACGTCCGGCCTCCGACAGAAACCTGAACCGTATGGCCGAGGGAGCCGTAGGTCACCATGACGGATCACGGATTCTCAGGTTCCTTTCATCTGTGATCAATCGACAGGGATGCACTCGGTGGGGTAAACCCTTTATGGGGGAACTGACAGCTTCGGGTGCCTCCGATCGAGTGGCCCGAAGCGGACGGGGAGCAGATGGCTAGCAGAGTGGCAGGTCGGGCCCGCTGGATACGCCCTTGGTGGCGTCCGGTGGCCTACTCGGCCGCCTCCTTCGCTGCCATCGCCATGCTGTTCCATCCGCTGCCGGCCTCCGCCGCGCCCAACGTCCCACCGCCGCCGGTCGCCCCGGCCGTCCCGGACATGGGCTCCCGTCCCGTGCCGCTGGGCACGCTGCTGATGCCGGGCCAGTCGACCGGCTCGCCGACCGCTCCCGCCTCCACCCTGCCCGGCGTCGTGATGACGCCGCTGCTGCAGAAGATCGAGAAGCAGCGCGCCGCGATCGCCGCCCTCGGCGACCAGCTGATCAAGCTCGGTGAGGACCGCGACCTCGCCCGGCAGCAGGCCGCGACCGGCTCGCAGAAGGTCGCCGACGCCCAGGCCGCGCTCGTCGTCGCCGAGCAGGACGCAACCGCGGCCGCCGCCGCGGCGATCCGGGACCAGGCCGCCCTGCCGCCCGGCTCGCTCGGCTCCGGACTCGCCGACCTCGACCGGCTGTCGCAGATGCAGCGCGGCGAGTCGAGCACCGAGCAGGCCGCCGACCGCCAGCTCGCCCTGGTGCAGGCCGCGCTCACCGCCGCCCTCGCCGAGCAGGCCACCGCCACCACCAACGCGGGCGACCTCTCCCGGCAATACGACAAGCTGAACGGCGAGATCGCCAAGAAGCAGGCGGCGCTGCAGAAGGACGAGCAGAAGCACGCCGAGGAGCTGTCCGCCGCCGAGGCCGCACAGAGCGCCGCGGACCGCCGGCTCGGGGAAAACTATCTCGACGGCACCGACCAGGGCCGGGGCGCCGACCCGCGGGCGATCGAGGCGCTGAAGATCGCGCTGGCCCAGATCGGCGACCCTTATGTCTGGTCCGAGGAGGGCCCGGACAAGTTCGACTGCTCCGGCCTGATGTTCTATGCCTATCGCAACCAGAAGGCCGGGGCCTACCCGCTCAACCGGGTCTCCCGTGATCAATACTCACAAACCAGCCGCAACGCCGTCGACCGCTACTCGCTGGTCCCCGGCGACCTGCTGTTCTTCAGCTCGAGCAACAGCTGGACAGGCATCCACCACGTGGCGATGTACGCGGGCGACGGCATGATGGTCGAGGCGCCGCGCACCGGTCTCGACGTGCGGCTCACCCCGGTGCGGTGGAGCCGGCTGTTCCAGGCGACCCGCATCTGGGGCTCGGTGGACCACGTGACCGAGTCGCCGGACCTGGACAACCTGCCGCCGAAGGAAACCAACCCGAAGCCGAGCGCCACGCCCGGCCCGACGAAGACGACGCCGCCGACCGACCCGAGCAGCCCGTCGAACCCGCCGTCGAGCAGCACGAAGCCGCCGTCCACGCCGCCGTCGAGCAGCTCCAGCCCGCCGTCCAACCCGCCGAGCAGCAGCTCGACCCCGCCGTCCAACCCGCCGACCTCGGACGCCGGAGACGGCGGCGAGAGTCAGTCGCCGGGCGGCGGCGACAGCGCTTCGCCGACCGGCTCGGCCTCCCAGACGGCGGCCGCGGACCAGTCCTCGGCGGCAAACGAGTCCAAGAGCGCGTCCGCGAGCGCCGGTTCCGATCCGGAGTAATCCGGACGTTTGACTCTCATCGCCAGCCCGGCCGACGCCGGGTGCGCGGACGCGCGCCGATGTGGCACGGTAAGAACAGCGCCCGACGTCTCCACCGGTGTCGGCACGCGGCGAGCGGGAGGACCCAATGGACGAGCGACAGGCGCCACCGGACAGCGCCGGCAAAACGCCGCACGCTGCGCGGATGTCAGCCGACAGCGAGGACAAAGGGTACGAACTACCGCCGCCACCGGCCCCCGGTGCCCTGTGGGGAGCGCCCGCCGCGGCGAACGGCCCGGCGTCCGCGCCTCCGGTCTCGTCGGCGCCACCCGCCGCTGACCGCCCGATCTCGACCCCGCCCGCCGGGCCGACCGGGCGCGCGACCGTGCCCGGGGTGCCCACCCGGCTGCCCGACTCGGTCGGCGGCAGCACCCGCCCGATCTCGGCCATGCCCGGCGCCCACGCGGCCCGCGCCTCGGTCCCGGGCATGATGACCCCGGACCCGGGCGCCGTGCGCGCCGCCACCTGGCCGTCCGGACCGTCCAAGATCTATGGCGGGCGCAAGGCCACCGATCCGGAGCCGGACGAGCCCGATCCGCAGCCCGAGCCGCACCGGCCCGAACCCGAGCCCGAGAAGCCCCGGCCCGAGAAGCCCGAGCCCGGCGAGCCCGAGCCGCAGCCGGCTCCGACGCCGATCCCGCGTCCGGGCGAGCCCAGCCGGCCGTCGGAGCCGTTCAAGCCCTTCGACCCGCAGCGGCCGACCGACCCGCCGAGCCCGTTCCCGTCGCCGTTCCCGGGTCCGTCGCCGCTGCCGCCGAGCCCGTCGCCGGTGCCCGGCCCGCCGCAGCCCGGCCCCTACCCCAGCCCGGTGCCGCCCGGCCCCGGCCCGTCGCCGGTGCCACCGGGCCCGGGTCCGAGCCCGGTGCCGCCCGGTCCCGGTCCGAGCCCCGTGCCGCCCGGCCCCGGTCCGAGCCCGATCCCCGGCCCGCCGCAGCCGATCGTCCCGCCGCCACCGACCATCGGCCAGGGCAGCGGCCTGCCGGCCTACACCACGCCGCCGACCAGTGGCGGCCCGGCGGGCATGCACCCACCGGTGAGCGGCAGCCCGGCCTACGCACCCCCGCCGCCGCCGAGCAGCGGCGCGCCGGCATACCCGCCGCCGTCCAGCGGCGCCCCCGCATACCCGCCGCCATCCAGCGGCGCCCCCGCATACCCGCCGCCGTCCAGCGGCGCCCCCGCATACCCGCCCTCCAGCGGCGCGCCGGCATACCCGCCGCCGAGCAGTGGAGGGCCGGCCTACCCGCCGCCGTCCAGCGGCGGCCCGGCTTATCCGCCGACCTGGAACCGGCCGAGCACGCAGTCCCCATACGGGGTAAGCGCTCCGGACGCTTCCGGCCGCCCGTTCGGCGGGGCGCCCGCCCAGGTGTCCGATGCCGCACCGAGTCAGCCCGCGTCCGGACAGAACGTGCCGCAGCAGCGGATGGAGGGCACGGTCTACGGAGGCGAGTCGCCGATCGACATGACCATGCCGGTGACGATGAACTCCATCGACAACTCCGGATCGCTGACCGGCCACATCCTGTCCCAGGGCTGGGATCGCGGCGTGGACACCAACCGCCGCAGCAACGTCAAGGTGGCGGTCGCGATGGCCGTGGTGCTGGTGGTCCTGCTGGGGGTGAGCCTGCTGTTCCTGTTCACCGCGGGCGACGCGTTCACCGACATGGTCAACGGAGTCTTCGGCAACAAGTGACACTCCGCCGATTGCTGTGATTTGCCGCCACGCACCGTGACGCCCTAAGCTGGCGCGGTTGTTCCGAGGGTGAGTCTGCCCACTACCGGTGCGGAATGCGGGCGGCATCGTAAATGTTGACCCGTACACTGATAGCAGTAATTTGACGCGGCGTGTCACCCGGTGCACGCCACGGGCGTTCTTGCAGGCATGACGGCGGTCGGTCGATCCCAGAGGGAGGAAATCCCCATCGGGAGGAGACCGCGGCGGGCCATTCGCGAGCATGCGCCCCCGTAGAGAGGTTCTCTTGACCACTTTCGCCGACCCCAGCACGTTTCCGTCCGTCTTCGAAAACCCCGAAATCCCCACGGTGGCCGAAGTCCCCAAGGTGGCCGAAGCCCCCAAGGTGGCCGAAGCCCCCAAGGTGGCCGAAGCCCCCAAGGTGGCCGAAGCCCCCAAGGTGGACAGTGCCGTGACCGTTGACCCGGCCACTGACGACACCGAAATCCCCGCAGCGACCACCACCTTCGCCGACCTCGGCCTCCCCGTCGAGCTCGTGCGGGTGCTGACCCGCGAGGGCATCACCACCCCGTTCGAGATCCAGACCGCGACCATCCCGGACGCCCTGGCCGGTCGCGACGTGCTCGGCCGCGGGCAGACCGGCTCCGGCAAGACGCTGGCCTTCGGCCTGCCGCTGCTGGCCCGCATCTCGCAGGGCCCGCGCGCCCTGCCGCACCACCCCAAGGCGCTGATCCTGGTGCCGACCCGCGAGCTGGCGATGCAGGTCGCCGACGCGCTCATGCCGCTCGGCCGCTCGGTCGGCGTGTTCCTCAAGACCGCGGTCGGCGGGGTTCCCTACGACCGTCAGATGGACGCGCTGCGCCGCGGCGTCGAGGTCATGGTCGCCACCCCGGGCCGGCTCGCCGACCTGATCGAGCGGGGCGCCTGCAAGCTCGACCAGATCGAGGTGTCGGTGCTCGACGAGGCCGACCAGATGGCCGACATGGGCTTCCTGCCCGAGGTCACCGACCTGCTGGCCAAGACCCCGGCGGACGCCCAGCGGCTGCTCTTCTCGGCCACCCTCGACGGTGACGTCGACGCGCTGGTCAAGCGCTTCATGACCGACCCGGTCACGCACTCCACCGATCCGTCGGAGGCCAGCGTGTCCACGATGGATCATCACCTGCTGCTGATCCCGCCGCACGACAAGTTCCCGATCACGGCGTCGATCGCCAACCGGACGGGCAAGACGATCGTGTTCGCGCGCACGCAGATGGGTGTCGACCGGCTGCAGGAGCAGCTCGCGGCGGTCGGCGTCCGGGCCGGCGCTCTGCACGGCGGCAAGACGCAGCGGGTGCGCACGCGCACGCTGGCCGAGTTCAAGGAAGGCCGCACCAACGTGCTGGTCGCCACCGACGTCGCCGCCCGCGGCATCCACGTCGACGGCATCTCGCTCGTGGTGCACGTGGACCCGCCGAAGGACCCGAAGGACTACCTGCACCGCGCGGGTCGCACCGCCCGGGCCGGCGAGTCCGGCGCCGTGGTCACGCTGGTGCTGCCCAAGCAGCGCCGCAGCACCCAGGCGATGATGTCCAAGGCGGGCGTGGCCCCGGCCGAGCTGCGGGTGCGCCTGGGCGACGAGAAGCTGGCCGAGGTGACCGGCGCTCGCGAGCCCAGCGGCATCCCGGTGCCGCCCGAGCCCGAGCCCCGTCGTGAGCGGTCCGACCGCCCGAAGCGTTTCGGCGACCGGCCGCAGCGCGGCGGCTACCGCGGCGACCGTGACCGCGGCAGCTTCGGTGGCGAGCGTCGCACCAGCAGCGACCGCCCGGCCACCGGCGACCGTCCCACCTATGCGGGCGGCGGCGAGCCGCGGCGCACCGGTGGCGGCGAGCGCAACTTCGGAGCAGCGCGCAGCACCGAGCGCACCGGCAACTTCCGGCGCAACGACCGGCGCGAGGCCGGCAACGGCGACCGCCGGTTCAGCTCGCCGCGTCCGGCGCGCACCAGCAACTACTGATCGACCGACTGACGAGGAGCCGGGCCCACTGCGGGCCCGGCTCTTCGGCTGTAACCTGCCGGTCATGCCCACTCTGCCCGCCTCGCGGTTCTGGGAACGCCGGGATCTCGTCGGAACCGAGCACGTCCTGATCGAGACCCGCACCGGCCTCTATGCCCGCGGCACGCAGCTGGCCGTCGACCCGATCCCCTACACCTGCCGTTACGAGGTGCAGACCGACCCGGGCTGGGGGACCAGCCGGGTCGAGGTGAGCGCCGAGGGGACCGGCTGGGCGCGGACCATCCGCCTCGAGCTGGCCGCTGGGCGCTGGCGGGTGACCACCTCCGAGCAGGGAAATCTCGACGCGGTGCTGGCCGCGGCCGGGCACGCCGGCGCCGGGCTGCCGGGCACCGAGGACCCGGACCTGCTCTATGGCGCGTTCGACGTCGATCTGACCGGCTCGCCGCTGACCAACACGCTGCCGATCCGGCGGCTCGGCCTGCTCGGGGCGGAGGCCGGGGTGGCGCACCGGATCAGTGTGGCGTGGGTGCTGGTGCCGAGCCTCGAGGTGGTGCAGGCGGACCAGATCTACACACCGCTGGGCGATGGGGTCGTGCGATTCGCGACGGAGACCTTCAGCGCCGACCTGGTGGTGGACGACGAGGGCTTCGTGGCCGATTACCCGGGACTGGCGAGGCTGGTCACGCGGTCTTCCTGATCCAGGCCAGGCAGGCCTTGTCCACGGCGGCGAAGGGCTTGCCGAACGCGTCCCGCGACGCCTGGTCATAGGTGTTGTCCGCGCGCAACGCCAGCCGCACGAAGGTGAAAAGCTTCTGTTCGCCGTACTGCTGGGCCATGCAGTCGACGGCGAAGTGGCCGAGGCCGTAGAACCGGTCGCTGGACGAGTCGCTCGAGTCGGCGCTCAGCGGCTTGGCGGCGAGGGTCTTGGGTCGCTTGCTGCCGCGCATCGCGGCCCGCACGCTGCTGCGGCGCCAGCTCGACGTGGCGTGCCGCGGGGCCCAGCCGATGTATTCGGCGATGCCCTCGCTGAGCCACTGGTCCTCTTCGTCGTCATAGGCGCCGCTGAGCGTGACCACGTGGCCCAGCTCGTGCTGGATGGTGGTGGCGAGCAGCTCGCGGTCGCCGGTCAGCTCGGGCATCCGCAGCACCACGTCGGTGCCGGCCTTGTTCAGCGGGATCGCGTAGCCCACCGTCCAGTCGCCGTCGATGCCGCCGTACCAGGTCTTCCATGCCTTGCTGTCGGCCAGGAAGATGCGGTAGCGCTTCTGCGGGTTGAGGATGTACCCCGCGAACCTGTCGTTGATCTTGGCGGACTTCTCCGCGATGGCGAGCACCCGCTCGAGGTTCTTCCGCTGCGATTTCGGCCCGGCGACGGTGACCCGCGGGCCCTGCGCGAAGACCAGGTCGCCGGTCTCCCACGGGGTGGGCTGCAGGTGGTTGGGCTCGGCCACCTTGCCGAGACCGGTGATCACATAACGACCGTCGATCGGCTTGAGGGTGAGCGCCTGCATGATGCGCGGCGGGCCGGTGTATTCGCCGGTGGACCACGCCGGGCAGGTGGACAGGCTGAAGCAGTAGGTGATCTCGGCGCCCACCGCGAGCATGGCGCCCTTGCTGCCGGGCCGGGTGAAGGGCCGGTAGTCGAACTGGCTGACGTCGAGACCGCGCAGCGAGCGGAACATGCTGCGGTAACGCGCCTGGAGCTTGCTCTGCCGCGGATCGACAGCGGCCAGCCAGCCCTTCTCGTCGCCCTTGAGCAGCGCGGCCGCCTGCTGGTCGAGGGACTGCTCGGCCTGCTCCATCGGGGTCGGCGGCGCACTCGGCGCGGTGCTCGGCGCCTTGGCTTCGGCGGCCGGCACGACGGCCGGCGGTTTCCGGTCGGGGGCGAACGCGACGATGCCGGTGGACACGGCGACGGCGACCGCCAGCACCCCGGCGGAGACGATCCACGCGCGCCGGGACTGCCGTCGACCCGGCAAAGGTGAAACGTCCTCCACAATCGGAGATCCAACCAGTTCGCGGCCCTTCGCGCTGCCCCTTCCCACGGTCGGATTTCCAGCACTAGACGCGGTCGCGGATCCGGTCCACGCAGAACTCGTCGACCTCGGTGAAGGGCTTGCCGAAAGCGGTCCGCGAGGCGGTGTCATAGGAGTCGCCGGCGCGCAGCACACCGCGGCCGAACTCGATCAGCTTCTCCTCGCCGAACCTGTCGGCCAGGCAGTCGGCGGCGAAGTGTCCGTGCCCGTAATAGGCGTCGATCGCGTCGGTCGAGGCGTCCTCGGCGAGCGCCGGCAGCACGATCGAGGCCGGGGTGGTGCTGCTGTCGTGGATCATCGCGTGCACGGAGGTGCGGCGCCAGCTGTCGGTGGCCCGCTTGGGCTGTGACCCGATGTACTCGGCCAGGCCCTCCTCGAGCCAGCCGTCCTCGGCGTCGTCGTTCTCGATCGGCCCGCTGGACATCACCACGTGGCCGAATTCGTGCTGGATCGTCTGGCCCAGCTCGTCGCGATCGGTCAGCTCGTCGAGCCGCAGCACCACGTCCGCGCCGGCGTCGTTGAGGAAGACCGTGTAGCCGACGGTGTCCTCGCCCATCGAGCCGCCGTACCAGCCGGCCCAGGACTTCGGGTCGGCGAGCAGCACCCGGTAGCGCGGCTGCGAGTTGCCGATCTCGGCGCCGTACCGGTCGGCGATCCTGGCGGCCTTCTCGGCGATGGGCAGCACGTTGTCGAGCTGCGCCCGGCCCTCGCGCCCGGCGGCCACGATCACCCGGTCGCCGCGGGCGATGAAGAGCTCGTCGGTCTCCCACGGGACCGGCTGGGCCTGGTTCGGTTCGGCCGACTCGTCCACCTCGGCGATCACGAACCGGTCGCCCTGCTGGCGGAACCGCAGGACCTGCCCGATCCACGGGCCGCTCAGGTCGCCGGCCCGGGTCGGCTGCGGGCAGGACGGCACGCTGAAGCAGTAGGCGATCACCACGTCGACGGCGAAGAGCACGTTGCTGTCCTGCTCGACCGGATAGACCTGGTATTCGAAGTGGGTCACGTCCAGGCCGCGCAGCGCCCGGTACATGGCCGCGTACCGCTGCTGGAGCTTGGGCTGGTCGGGGTCGACGGCGGCCAGCCAGCCGCGCTGGTCCTCGTTCAGCAGCGCGGTGGCCTGCGCGGCGAGCGTGTCCTCGGCCTGACCGAGCTCGCCGCGGGCCAGCCAGGATAGCGACCCCTGCGCCTTCCCGCCCTGGTTGAGCACCACGATCACGGCCCCGAAGGCCAGGACGACCGCCGCGAGAATCGCGACCGGGATCAGAACCGCGTGCCGCATCCTCATGGGCGTGAATACGACCAGATGCCTCCCGGCCGTTCGGTCGGCTGTCCGACTAGTCCACGATGTGAGACGGTGACCATGTTCCGTCCAGCAGGAAGCGGTCGATCACCGCCTCGTGCGGAGCCAGGTCGAGGCCCTGGGCGGCGACCCACTCGTCGGCGTAGTACGTGTCCGCGTAGCGCTCGCCGCCGTCGCAGATCAGCGTGACGACCGAGCCCTGCCGGCCGGTCGCCAGCATGGCGGAGATCAGCCCGAAGGCGCCCCACAGGTTGGTGCCGGTCGAGCCGCCCAGCCGCCGGCCGAGAATCGCCGAGCCCGCGCGCATGGCGGCCAGCGACGCGGCGTCCGGCACCTGGACCATCCGATCGACCACGGCCGGCTGGAACGAGGCCTCCACCCGGGGCCGGCCGATGCCCTCGATGCGCGAGCCGGTCGCCGACGACAGACTGAAGTCCCCCGACAGGTACGCGGGCCAGAACGCCGACCCTTCCGGATCCACCACGCACAGCTTGGTCGGGAAGCGGCGGTAGCGGGCGTAGCGGCCGATCGTCGCACTGGTGCCGCCGGTGCCCGCGCCGACCACGATCCAGGCCGGCACCGGGTGCCGTTCGAGGGACAGTTGCGCATAGATGGACTCGGCGATGTTGTTGTTGCCCCGCCAGTCGGTGGCCCGCTCGGCGTGCGTGAACTGGTCCATGAAGTGCCCACCGAGGTCGTGGGCCAGTTGTCTGGCGGTGGCCGAGACCGCGGTCGGATCGTCTACCAGGTGGCACTTGCCGCCCTGGAACTCGATCAGCGACACCTTCTCCGGTGACGTGCGGGCCGGCATCACCGCGATGAAGGGCAGGCCGAGCATCCGGGCGAAGTACGCCTCACTGACCGCGGTCGAGCCGCTGGAGGCCTCGACCACCGTGGTGCTCGGGCCGATCCAGCCGTTGCACAGCGCGTACAGAAAAAGGGATCTTGCCAAACGGTGCTTGAGCGAACCGGTCGGGTGGGACGACTCGTCCTTGAGGTAGAGGTCGACGCCCCACGATGCGGGCAGCGGGAAGGGCAGCAGGTGGGTGTCGGCGGACCGGTTGGCATCCGCCTCGACCAGCCCGATGGCGTCCCGGGCCCAGGCCCGCGCGGCGTCGTCACATCGGTCGAGCTGGCTCATGAACGCACGTTAGCCCAGACCGGGCTGTGGCCTGTTCTCCCATTTGGTGGAGAGCGCGATCGCGGTCTGCGTGGAGGCGACACCCGGCGTCCGGTTGATCCGCACGATCAGCTGCTCGAGCTCGGCGATCGTGCCGACCCGCACGGTCAGTTGGTAGGACTCCACGCCGGCCATGAAGTAACACGACTCCACCTCCGGCATCCCTCGCACCGCGGCCAGCACGTCGTCGGTGTCCGCGCCGGAGTCCTCGACGATGCCGATCAGCGCGGTCACGCCCAGCCCGATCGCCTCGTGGTCGACCTCGGCGCGGTAACCCCGGATGGTCCCGGCCGCCTCCAGCTTGCCGACCCGCTCGTGCACGGCCGGGGCGGAGAGCCCGACCTGGCGGGCCAATTCGGCGTACGACGAGCGTGCGTTCTCCCGCAGCAGATCGATCAGCCGGAGGTCGATGGCGTCCATGAGATCAGACCCTAATGGCGGCTCTGGACCGGCCTTGAGCGGCCCGGCCCCGATCGGGTGGCTAAGGTCATCTCACGCCTGGTAGCGAAGAAACAGAGCCAGGATAATGATCACTGTCGCAATCGGGGCTTTTTCCGCATTTCACGGACTTGGTTCTGGGGCGGTGCTCTAATGGCTGTACGTCCCGATCGAGCTCGCCGCCACTCACCGTGACCACGGCCGCTCCAACAGACCGACGCGAGGAGGGGGTTGTGGACACGGGAGACCGTCTGCTGACGCCGGGCGAGGTGGCCGCATTGTTTCGCGTCGACCCGAAAACGGTCACGCGCTGGGCCGCCGCCGGACGTATCGGCAGCATCCGGACGCCGGGTGGACATCGAAGATTTCGCGAGTCCGAGGTCCGCGCATTGCTCGAGGGCGATGGCGTGATCGAGGAGATGCGTGAGGACGACGCCAACAACCGGCCGCGCAACAGTGGTCCGTCGAACCCTGGTTCGAGTTACGGACCGCCCAACGGACTGCGCTGAGCACCGAGCTCTCCCGTCCAGCGGGTGAGCAAGGTGTGCGGCACACCCAGGGCATCGAGCACCTTGCCCGCCACGAAGTCGATCAGCTGCTGAGCAGTCGCGGCAGCCCCGGAACCGTAAAAACCAGGGCTGGCCGGCAGCACGACCGCGCCTGCATCATGCAGCGAGATCAGATGCTCCAAGTGACTCCGGGTGACCGGGGTCTCGCGGGGCACCATGACCACGCGCCGCCGCTCCTTGAGGTTGACCTCGGCGGCGCGCTGCAGCAGGTCCTTGGACAGGCCGATCGCGATGCCCGCGCAGGCCGCCGTGCTGGCCGGCACCACGACCATCCCCCGGGCCGGGTAGGACCCACTGCTCGGGCCCGCGGCGAGATCGCCGGCCGGCCAATAGACCAGGTCAGTCAGGTCACGACCGAGCCAGGCGGTCACGTCGTCCTTCCAGTGGGCGTCCCGGACGGTCGCCCCGGTCTCGTCCAGGATGGTGAGCCGGGCGGCCCTGGAGATCACCAGATCCACCGGCTCGCCGGCATCCAGGAGCGCGCCGAGCACCGCCCTCGCATAGGGCGTGCCGGAGGCGCCGGAGACGCCGACGATCCAAGGGGTGCGCATACCTCAAGGATGCCCCGTCACGCTCCGGAGTCGGTGGCTTTGAACCAGGTCGACTGATCATCGGGGTTGGCGAAGGTCAAACCGTCGAGCACCGCGCGCAGATCCTTGCCGTCGGCGCCGTCCACGCCACTCGCCTGCGCGATGTAGCGCCCGTCCGGAGTGGACCGGTAGCAGAGGTTGCGGGCGGGACAGAACGTGCCGGCCTCGACCCGATCGAGCTTGACCCACCAGCCTGGGCGCACGGACACGTCGATCGTCGGTGATCCGGCCTGCCCGGCGCCCTTGATCAGGCGCAGATTCGAAATGCCCTCCGCGGTCATGCGGAAGGTCTGGTCGATGGTGCCGGCGGCGTCCAGCTCGTATCCGGGCGGCGGCCCGGCCAGCTTGAAACCGACCGTGAACGGCTGCTCGACACCCGTCCGAACCGCTTCGGCGGTGGCCACCAGCTGGGCTTTCGAGATCTCGGCCTGCACTTCGGCGAACGCGTCGTCCGCGTACTCCCAGATCACCGCGGGACGGCCGGAATCGACCGCGCGCACATAGTGGCCGGGGTGTCCGTTGACGGAGACCGGTTCGCCACCCGCGTACCGGGCGCCGTCGACGACGCCGCTCCGGAAGATGGTGACCAGGCCGACCGCGGCGACGAATCGCTCACCCGGCTTCAGCTCGTCCGGCAGGCCTTCGCTGTTCGCCGGATCGATGATCATCGCGATCTGGCTGCTCCTGGTCACATGCATGGTGCCGGTGATGTCCCGGCCGCCGACCGTGACCGGGGCGATGTTCCCGGAGAAGGGCCGCGCGTCGGCGATCGCGGCCGCCGGGACCTCCGGTGGACGGGTGAGCACGGTGGCCGTCCCGGCGATCGCCACGACGGCCGCCACGACGGCGCCGCAGGCCAGGGCCGTGCGGCGCCTCCGCTGCCGGCGCCGGCCGAGGCTCAGGACATCGTCGGCGGTGCGCCGCAGCGGAGGCGCGGTCGCCTCAATCGCGGGCAGCAGGTCGCGCAGTCGTGCCGACATGGGAATCCTCCTCGGTGATCACGTTGACGCCGAGCACCTGCCGCATCGCGTCCAGGCCGCGCGAGGTGTAGTTCTTGACGGTGCCCTCGGCCCGGCCCAGCGCCTCGGCCGTCTCGGCCACGCTGAAACCCTCGATGAAGCGCAGCACCAGGACGGCACGCAGGCTGATCGGGATGCGTTGCAGGGCGGCGTGCAGCTCGAGCCGATCGTCCACGGCGGCCGCCCGGTCCGGGGTGCTGACCTCGGGCAAGGCGTCGCTCGCCGAGCGCTCGCGGCGCCGCCAGGGCCGGCGCACCTCGTCGAGCGCCGACCGGATCACGGCGCGCCGGGCATAGAACGCGGGCCGGTCGATCTTCCGCCATTTCGGATACATCTTGAGCAGCGCGTTCACCGTCGCGTCCTCGGCCAGCTGCCAGTCCCCGCAGGTGACGTAGGCGAGCGCCCGCAGCGGCTCGATCTGCGCCGCTACGAAGTCGCGGAACTCGCGGTCGGTGTCCCTCACGGTGATAGGACGGTAGCGACGGGCCGGAGGTTATAGGTCAGATCAGAAGATCCAGCAGGGCGAACACGAAGAGTGCTATCCCGACGAAGCCGTTGGCGGTGAAGAACGCTCGGTTAACCTTCGACAGGTCACTAGGAGTGACGACGACGTGCTGGTAGGCGAAGGCGGCCGCGGTCAGGGCCAGGCCGATCCACCACAGCCAGCCGAGGCCGACCAGGGCGCCGAACCAGACAAACAGCGCGAACGTCACCACGTGCGTGACGGTGGAGATGTGCAGGGCGGTGCGCACGCCGAACCGGGCCGGGGTCGAGTGCACGCCGATCTGCCGGTCGACGTCGACGTCCTGGCAGGCATAGATGATGTCGAAGCCGCCGATCCACAGGCCGACCGCGGCGCCCAGCACCCAGGCGGGGCCGGAGCCGGCGAACGTACCCGTGATCGCGATCCAAGCGCCCACCGGCGCGACCGCCTGGGCCAGAGCCAGCACGTAGTGCGGGTAGTTCGTGAATCGCTTGGCGTAGGGGTACACGATCAGCGGGAGGACCGCCAGCGGCGCCAGCACCAGGCAGAGCCAGTTCAGCAGGCCGGCCGCCAGGAAGAGGAAAACCAGGGAGATCACGGCGCCGGTCCAGGCCGTGCGCACACTCACGGCCCCGGTGACGAGCTCTCTCTGCTGGGTACGCGGATTGAGCGCATCGATCCGGCGATCGAGGATCCGGTTGGCCGCCATCGCGAAGGTGCGCCCGGACACCATGGCGATCGTGACCAGAAGCAGGTCCCAGCCTCTGAAACTCGGCCACATGGCCACGAACGCCGACAGATAGGCGAACGGCAGCGCGAAGACCGAGTGCTCGATCGCCACCAGGCGCAGGAACGACTTGACCCGGCCCGGGCGCTCGGCCAGCTCGGTCATATGCCGTACTCCTTCCAACGCTTGTCGACCAGGCTCACGACCTCGGGCGACATGGTCATCTCCTCCGGCCAGCCGCGCGTGTAGCCCTCGGCGGGCAGCTTACGGGTCGCGTCGAGGCCCGCCTTGCCACCCCAGAACTGCTGGTAGGACGCATGATCGAGGTGATCCACCGGGCCTTGGGTGACGAGCAGGTCGCGGTCGTAGTCGACGTTGCCGAAGGCCCGGAACGCCACCTCCGCGTAGTCGTGCACATCACAGTCCTCGTCCACCACGACGATCAGCTTGGACAGCGACATCAGGTGAGCGCCCCAGACCGCGTTCATGATCTTCTGGGCATGCTTCGGGTAGCGCTTCCGGATCGAGACGATCACGCAGTTGTGGAACACCCCGGCGGCCGGCATGTCGTAGTCGACGATGTCCGGGATCAGCATCTTGAGCAGCGGCAGGAAGATCCGCTCGGTCGCCTTGCCGAGTCCGTGGTCCTCCTGCGGCGGCTTGGACGTGATGATCGAGTGGTAGATCGGCTTCTTGCGCATCGTCATCACCTCGACGTGCAGCACGGGGAACGGCTCGACCGGCGTGTAGAAGCCGGTGTGATCGCCGAACGGCCCCTCCGGCGCCCGCTCCCCCGGCTCCAGGTAGCCCTCCAGCACGATCTGCGCCTGTGCCGGCACCTGCAGCGGGACGCTCACGCAGTCGACCATCTCGACGCGCTCGCCGCGCAGGAACCCGGCGAACAGGTATTCGTCGATGTCGCCGGGCAGCGGCGCGCTGGCCGCGTAACTCACCACCGGGTCGCAGCCGATCGCGATGGCCACCGGCAGGCGCTCGTTCCGCTTCTCCGCGATGGCGTGGTGCGCGGTCGAGTCCTTGTGGATCTGCCAGTGCATGCCCAGGGTGTTCCGCGAGTGCTGCTGCAGGCGGTAGAGGCCGAGGTTTCGCTTGCCGGTCTCCGGGTCCTTGGTGTGCGTCAGGCCGTAGTTGTGAAAGATGCCGCCGTCGCCCGGCCACACCTGCAGGCCGGGCAGGCGGCCCAGGTCCACCTCGTCGCCCTTGAGCACGACCTCCTGGCAGGGCGCGGACTTCACCTTGCGCGGCGGCAGCGACTTGAGCTGCAGCACCTTGCCGAGCCCCTCGCGGATGCCGGACCACCCGATCGGCAGCTCCGGCTTGATCATCGCGCCGATCCGGTCGCCCACCTCGTCCAGCGCCTCGACACCCAGCGCCATCGCCATCCGCTTCTCGGTGCCGAAGAGGTTGACCACGATCGGCATCTCGCCACGGGTCGGCCGCTCGAACAGCAACGCCGGCCCGCCGGCTCGCACCGTGCGGGTCACCACCTCGCTGATCTCCAGCGTCGGATCGACCGGCACCGAGATCCGCCGCAGTTCACCGGCCGCTTCCAGAGCAGAGATGAAAGACTGCAGGTCAGGGTACGGAAATCCACGCGCGGCCATGGAGTCCAGTCTGGCACGAGTTGCGCTGTGGCCTCTCGGCTACGCTCGTGCGTCATGCGGGTGCGGTTCATCGTCGTCTTGTTGGCGCTGCCGCTGTGCCTTTCGTGGCCTCTGCTGGCGGCCCGTTTCCTACACGTCGACTTCCCGCTCGGGCAGCCGGAGACGCCCGATCCGCGCCCGCTGCTGACCACCGCGGTCGCCGACCTGCGCTTCGGCAACTTCTCGTTCTCGGCGATCTATGCGGACGGCCGCACCAAGGGCGTCGTGCATCTGCCGAGCCGGTCGGCATATGTGCAGCGGGCCACGATCCAGCCCGGTTCGCCGCCGGTGATCGACACCACCCGGCTGGACGGGCCCTACCGCTACACCTCGACGACCGCGACCCGGCTCGCGCCGGCCGGACCGGGTGGACCACTCACCGTGCAGCCGTTGACGCCGAAGCGCTGGGAGCGAACCGTGCTGGCGCGCCTGGCGCCCGGCCGCGACCCGGACGTCAACCTCGACAACCCGGACGTGACCGGCGCGACCGACCTGATCGCCGGGGTGCGGTCGGCGGAGCTCGTCAGTGGACGGATCTTCGGCCGGCTGGACATGTCCGGTCTGCGCCGCCCGGTGGCGACGTTCGACCGGGCCCAGGTGGCGGCGCTGGGCTCGACGCCGGTGGAGTACGAGGTGTCGTTCGACGGCGCCGGGCGGCTGGCCCGCATCGTGCTGAAGGTGCCGGAGACGACGGCCGCCCCGGCCGCGCGCTGGATCCTGACCGTCACCAACTACGGCCAGTCGATGCCGCAGAAGCCGCCGTCGAAGAAGAACACCCAGAACGTCCCCGAGGACTTCTACACCGCGCACAATTCCTAGCCCGTCGCCGCCGCTCGTCACCCGCGATGCCGATCAAGCGTTGAAGGTGCGGTCGGGATTCCCCTCTGGCGACGAGGTGCTGCATGAAGATTCGTACCGTGGCTCGATGGTGTGGTCTCGCCGGCTTGCTCGCGGCCATCGCCGTGGCCGATCCCGCGGTCGCGCGCGACCTCCCGGCCTGCACCGGCGGCACCGCCTCGACGCACGCCCCGACCGCGCCGGCCGGGCCGCGCACACCGGGCGCGTGCCGCGCGCGCACGCCCGAGTCCGGCTTCCGCTTCCACCGGGAAGCCACCGCCAGCGGCTACCACCACCTCGGCGCGGGCACGGCCGGCGAGTGGAGCGGCGTGTCCGGGCGGATCTCCGTCGTGGACGGCGGCATCCGGGCGAACACCTACGACTTCGTGGCCGGGCGCTTCATGGTCAAGCGCGACCTCGGCGGCGGCAGCATCGCGTGGCTCGAGGCCGGGTGGGCGGAGACCGGGTGGGCCGGCGGCGGCCGGCAGCACATCTACACCTTCAACACCAACACCAAGACCTGGCAGTTCTACGACCAGTACGCGCTGCGGCCCGGCGACAAGGCGTGGCTCGACCTGCACACCGACGGCCAGGGCGTGTGGCAGGCGTGGCTCTGGTGGAACAACCGCTGGAACCTGCTCACCGCGCAGCGCCTGCCGATCGGTGACCGTGCCTATGTGGAGCAGTACGTCGAGGTGCACGTCGACCCGCGCCGGAACGCCCGCATCGACGTGCCGAAGGTGACCGTGGACAACGTTCAGCTGCGTCCGGCGGGTGGCGGCGAAGCTCGGTATTGGCGGGGCGACGTGAGCACGCTGACCGCGGACGCCGCCGCGCAGCAGCGGGCCGGCGGGTTCTGCCTCGACTGGGTCAACAAGTACGACACCTGGACGGCCGGGGACTGCCCCGGGCTCGGGCTGCTTCCGTCGACCTAGGCGTCACGGTTGGTGACCGGCGCGCCCGATCGCACCATGCGGAGAAAGCCCTAATCGGGATGAATCGGGTGGCGACGGCGGCGTCGTGATGTTGAAGAAACACGCGATCCCGTCACCAGTCGCTGACGGCTCATTACGCAGGGTTATTCGTCGCCCGAGTGGCTACTTGGCGGTAACGTCATTTGGCGCCGGGAATCGGCACTTCGAATGCACGCAATCGACGATCTGATGTGGACCGCATTGTTTTCTGATTTGCGGGTAGATCGATTCTTGGTCGAGAGCGCTCCCCATGTTCTCGTCGCGGTCATCGGGATCATGCTCGACGGCTTCGTGCAAGTGCGCAGCCGCGTTGTTGTCCGGTTCCGATCATGAAGAATCGGGGCCTCTTTGATGAGTGCTCGGGCCATGCCGCTACGCCCTGTCGGACCTGCGAATCCACACCGCAACCGGGACGGCCGCGCCACTTGGACGGGCTTCTGTCGGGTGCCTGACACAGGTCGATGGCACCGACCTGGGGCCACCGGGCCGCCCAGGTCAGTAAATGAGGACGTGCGTCGTCATTGCACATCGAACTCATCTTCCATTCCGCAGACTTATCGAGTTGTCGGACAGCGCTATTAGGGCCGGTAATTCGCAAGATCGAATTCGATCAGCAGGTCGGTTGCCGATCGGGCGCGACGGAGATCGGGTTTCCGGAACGGAAACTTCAGAGCGTCACGAAGACGGTTGGAGAGGTAGGCCGACTGCTGCACAATGAGCGGCGGAGATCGATGAACGAGCTCCACGGGGGCACACGAAGATCCTTTGTCGAGGGCCGCCGGCAGCATTCAGGAAATGGAGTAAATCTCCGTGATCAATCGAGTCCGTCCGGCCGGTGGGCGGGACTTTTCCGCGACGCGGTGGCGCGTCCTGTTGGTGGTCGTCGTCATCGCGCTCGGCGCCACGCTGCGTAGCATCGGGCTGCCGCCGGAGCTGATCGTGACGGCGTTGTGTGGGTTCGCTCTGGTTGTGGTGGCGGTCGGCCGCAATGCGATCGCGCGGCCTGCCGTTTGGCCTCCTGCCGGGGTGCTGGCTGAGGAGGGCGGGTCGGAGGTCGAGGGCGCCGTCTGGCCGCCGCGGAGCGAGGCGCGACCTGCCGAGTTTGTCGAGAGCGGGGTGCGACTTGCCGGGGCTTCCGGGAGCGGGGTGGGACGTGCCGAGTTTTCCGGCAGCGGGGTGCGGCTTGCCGGGTCTCCCCGACCTGCCGAGTTCTCCGGCAGCGGGGTGCGACCTGCCGGGTCGCCCGGGAACGAGATGCGACCTCCCCAGTCCTCCGCAAGCGAGGCGCGACCTGCCGGGTCTCCCGGGAACGAGATGCGACCTGCCACGGGCCCTTCCGGGAACGAGGCAAGGCTTGCCATGGGGCATTTCGTGAGCGAGGCACGGCTGGCCATCGGCGCGTCGGCCAGCGAGGCACCGGTTGCCCCCGGACCTTCCGCGAGCGAAGCGCGGCCCGCGGGTCGTGAGGCGCAGCCGGCCGGTCGTGAAGCGCGGCCTGCCAGTCGTGAAGCGCGGCCCGCCGGTCGTGAAGCGCAGCCCGGCGGTCGTGAGGTGCAGCCCGGCGGTCGTGAGGCGCGGCCGGCCGGAGATGACGCATGAAGCCGGCGGCGCGCACTCCACGAGGGGACGACTATGACCCTTTTGCAGGACGCAATCACGCGGCCGGCCCGGCCGACGGTCGCGGCGTCGTGCCGATCGATCCGGCCACCTTGCTGAGCGGTCCGGGGGTGACCCCACCCGCGGATCCACGGGCGCTGCTGGCGGACCATCTCAAGCGGGCGTGGATCTCCGCCGGGCGGCCGACGATGGCCGAGGTGGGTGACAAGGTCGGCTACAGCAAAGCCTCGATCTCCAAGGTGCTGTCCGGCAAGATGGCGCCGGTCTGGCACCTGGTCCGCAAGCTGGGCCATGCGCTGAGCGTCCCGCCGGAGGTCGTCCGGGACGTGTGGCACCCGCTGTGGGTCGACGCCGACGAGCTGCGCCGGCTGCAGCGTCAGGGCGAGACCGAACCGGCGTCTGGCCGGCACGAGTGCCCGCAGTGCGGCAGTTGGGTGGCGGATCCACAGGTGCATCAGTTGTGGCACGGCCGGATGGAGACGGCGCCGACGGACGCCCACCACTGGGCAAGCCTCCGCGACGCGCTCCCCCGCAGAAAGGACTGAGTCGCAGGCGACTGAGTCGCGGGCGGCACCGGCTCGGAGGGGGCTGGGATCAGACGGGGGCCGTTCGGCGGCGGGCGCCGGTGGTGTTACGGACGACCAGTTCGGGTTCGAAGAGGAGCTCTTCGCCTCGGGCTGGACGGCCCTCGATCTGTTGCAACAGCAGCGAGACGGCCGCGTGGCCCATCGCGTCCACCGGCTGCCGGATGGTGGTCAACGGCGGGTCGGTGCAGGCCATCACGGGGGAATCGTCGTACCCGATGATGGAGACCTCGGCCGGCACCGACAGACCCATCCGGTGGGCGGCGCGGACCGCGCCGATCGCGGTGACATCGCTGGCGCAGATCAGGGCGGTCGCGCCCTGCCCGAACAGGCGCCCGGCGGCGACCTGCGCCTCGGCCATCGCGAACGGCGCGCGCCCGACCATCGGGGTGTCCTGGACGGTCAGGTAGGCCGCCAGCTTGCGAGCCGACGGCACGTGGTCGGCCGGCCCGAGCAGCAGGGCGATCCGCTCGTGCCCGAGGGCGGCGAGGTGCTGATGGGCCATCTCGACGCCGTGCCCGTCGTCGGTGCACACCTGCGGGAAGCCCAGGCCCTCCACCGCCGCGTTGACCAGCACCGTCGGCAGCGAACGCTCGCGCAGGGCGGCATAGTGCCCGTGGTCGGCGTCTGCCTCCTGATAGAGCCCGCCGCCGAAGAGCACCCCGGACACCTGCTGGTCGAGCAGGATGCGGACATATTCCGGCTCGGACACGCCGTCGACCGTGCGGGTGCACAGCACCGTGCTGAACCCGCGCTTGGCCAGGGCGCCGGCCATCGCCTCGGCCAGCGCGGGGAACACCGGGTTGGTCATCTCGGGCAGCACGATGCCGACCAGCCGGGCCCGCTCGCCGCGCAGCTTGTTGGGCCGCTCGTAGCCGAGCACGTCGAGCGCGGTCAGCACCGCGTCGCGGGTGGCCTGCGAGATGCCCGGCTTGTCGTTGAGCACCCGCGACACCGTCGCCTGGCTCACCCCGACGTGCTGGGCGATGTCGGCGAGGCGGCGGCTGCTCATTGTTCCGAGTCTAGAAGCCAGACGGCGGTGTCCGGCGCCAGCCGCCGCGGCGCTTCCTCTGCGGAAGCAGAGCCGCTCTGCTTCCCCTCGGGAAGCGACCCCGAGCCAAGCAGGCCCGAGCCAAACGATCCAGTGCCATGCGGCGCGGCCTCTGAGGAAGCAGAGCCCCTCTGCTCCCTCTCCGGAAGCGACCCCAAGCCAAGCGGTCCCGAGCCAAGCGACCCCAAGCCAAGCGGTCCCGAGCCAAGCGACCCCATACCAAGCGACCCCAAGCCAAGCGACCCCAAGCCAAGCGACCCCGAGCCAGGCGGCGCGGCCTCAGAGGAAGCAGAGCCCCTCTGCTCCCTCTCGGGAAGCGACGCCGTCCCATCGGGGAGCGGGCCCGCCTCGTCGGAGAGCGAGGCCGTCGCGGATGCCGGCTCGCTGGTCAGGATGAGATCGCCCGGCGGGAGATCGATGGGTGCCGGGGAGAGGTTGACCACGCAGGTGAAGGGGCCTCTCCGGAAGGCCAGCACCTCGTCCCCCAGCGGCAACCACTCCATCGGGCCGTCCAGCGTGCCGCGCAGACGCAACGCCCGGCGATAGAGGGACAGCATCGAAGCCGGGTCGGCCGCCTGCGCCTCGACCGTCGCCGCGGCCCAGTCGGCCGGCTGCGGCAACCACGCCGGCGCCGCGCCCGCGGGACTGAAGCCGAGCGAAGAACCGGACAACGACCACGGCATCGGTACGCGGCACCCGTCCCGCCCAGGATCCGAACCGCCGGAGCGCGTGTGCATCGGGTCGTCGCGTACCGAAGAAGGGAGGTTTTCGACCTCGGGCAGACCCAACTCCTCGCCCTGGTAGACGTAGACCGAACCGGGCAGCGCGCAGGTGAGCATGATGGCCGCCCGCGCCCGCCGCGTGCCCAGCGTGAGGTCGACCGGCGAACCGTGCCGCGCGCCCCGCAGCGGGAAGTCGAACGCGGTGTCCGCGCGGCCATAGCGGGTGACGTGCCGGGTGACGTCGTGATTGGACAGCACCCAGGTGCTGGGCGCGCCGACGTCGCTGTGCGCGGCCAGCGTGTCGTCGATGCACTTGCGCAGCGCCTTGGCGTCCCACGGGCAGCAGAGCAGGTCGAAGTTGAAGGCGGTGTGCATCTCGTCAGGACGCAGGTAGGCCGCGAACCGGATCGGGTCGCCCAGCCATACCTCGCCGATGAGTGCCCGGGGCGGGTCGTAGGAGTCGGCCACCCGCCGCCAGTCGCGATAGATGTCGTGGATGCCGTCGTGGTCCAGGAACGGGTGGGGCGCGTCCGGGACGATCTCGCCGAGCGCCGGATCCTTGACGCACATGGTGGCCGAGTCGATTCGTACGCCGTCCACGCCGCGGTCGAACCAGAAGCGCAGGATGTCCTCGAACTCGGCCCGCACGGCCGGGGACGACCAGTTGAAGTCCGGCTGTTCGCGGGCGAAGAGGTGCAGGTACCACTCGCCGTCCGGGACCTGGGTCCAGGCCGGGCCGCCGAAGGTCGACTGCCAGTCGTTGGGTGGCAGCCCGGGGCCGCGGCCCGCCCGGAACCAGAATCGGTCCCGGGCGGGGTCGCCGGGCGGTGCCGCGAGGGCCTCGCGGAACCAAGGATGCGCCTCGGAGCAGTGGTTCGGGACGACGTCCACAATGGTCCGCAGCCCGAGGTCGTGCGCGTCGGCGATCAGCCGGGTCGCCTCGTCGAGGGTGCCGAACATCGGGTCGACGTCGCGGTGGTCGCTGATGTCGTACCCGGCGTCGGCCATCGGCGACGGGTAGAACGGGCTGAACCAGATGGCGTTCACTCCCAGGTCGACCAGGTGGTCCAGGTGGGCGCGGACGCCCGCGAGGTCACCGATGCCGTCGGAGTTCGAGTCCGCGAACGAGCGTGGATAGACCTGGTAGATGGCCGCTGAACGCCACCACTGCCGCATGAGCTTCCCCCTAGAATCCGCTGTTGCCGGGGCCGCGGACGATCTGGAAGCCGGCGTTGTTCGCCAGCCCCGGGCCACCCGTGCCGGCGACGGTGACATAGCTGAACGTGCCGGTGCCGGGCGCGTTGAACTCCAGGCCGATCGTGCCGGCGCCGTTGAACGCCACCCGCTCGAAGGTCAGGTTGCCCACGTTGACCTGCCAACTCGCCAGGAAGCCCTGGTACGAGCTGTCGTTCACCTGAAGGTCCCGGAACACCACCGGCGCCGTGATCGCGTTGGCCGGCGCATAGACCCAGAGCGCCCCGATCGCGCTGCCCCAGTCCAGGCTGTACGAGCCGGTCCGGGTCAGCGTGTTGCGTTGCACCACCGTGGTGCCGCCGAACGGGTACGGATCGTGCCAGCTGGAGACGGCCACACCCGAGCCCTGGAACACGATGTCCGTGATCAGGCTGTCCTCGATCCGGTTGCCGGTGCCGCCGTAGATCGCCGCACCGTTCGCCAGGATCGGCAGCACCAGCGTGTTGAACGCGAAGACCGAGTTGCTGACCGGCCCGGCGCCGGCGCTCCACGACCACATGGCCAGGCCGTCGTCGCCGGTGTTGCGGGTGCTGGACTGTTCGATGCGGACGTTCGAAGTCGCGCCGTCGTAGCCGTTGATGTTGGCGCCGTCCGCCATGGTGTTGCGGATCCGCAGTCCGACCGCGTGGAGCCCGGTGGCCTGCTTCACCCACAGGCCGACCTTGGCGTGGTTGGTGGCCACGTTGCGGATCAGCGAGCCGGTGCCGAAGTCGCCCTCGATCGCGGCATCCGAGTTGGCGCAGCAGTCCGGGTCGCGGTCCGTCACGTCGCCGTCGAAGGCGAAGTCGCCGAGCTGCGTGTTGCCGCCGGTGACATAGATGCCGCCGCGCCGGTTCAGTCCGGTGAGGACGGTGTGCCACAGGCCGGCCCCGCGCACGTCGATGCCGGCCACGTTGACCAGGCCGCTGAGCACGAACCGGCCGCTCGGGATCCACAATCCCCTGCTGCTGCTCGCCTGTGCGGCGGAGACGGCCGCGCGGAAGGCGTTGAGGTCGTCGCCGTTGTCGTTGGCGACCGCGCCGTGCGAGATGACGCTGACGTAGCCCGCGGGTGCGGTCTGGGCCGGGTCGGCCACCTCGCCGTCTACCAGGTCCACGGTGATGGAGGACGCCGCGGACGACTCCTTGACCAGCCGCAGCACGGTGCCCGCCGGATAGGTCTGCGGGAGCAGCGCGCGGGCGTCGTCGAAGAACCGGTGCGGCCTCTCGCCGCCGGGCTGGCCCTGGAACGGGTACGGGCCGTACATCCAGCTGTATCTGGCGGTGAGCTGGAGGTCGGTGACCTTGGTGCCGCCGACGAGGACGGCCAGCGGGCTGGTGCTGTTGTCCGGCAGGCTCGCCCGCACGGTGATCGCGTTGGCCGGCTTGGTGAGCGTGACCTGCACATACTGTCCGGTGCCGGTGAGCTTGACGGCGCGCCGTCCGGACGATTCGGCCTGCTCGGTGGTGTATTCGCGGCCGGCCGCGAGCACCGAGCCGTTCGTCTGCCCGGCCTCCGCCTCATAGGTGGTGAAGGGCAGCGTCGCGCCGCGGGCCGCCAGCGGGGTGCTGCCGGCCACCGCGATGTTGTCCAGCTGCACGCCGCCGGAGTCACCGGAGTCCACCTGGAAACCGACAATGTTGACGTTCGCCCGCAGCGGCAGATCGCGCTGCACGGTCTGCCAGCCGTCCCCGGCTGGCAAGCTGAGCCGGCCCTGTTTGAGGCCGTTGGCATAGACGGACAGCGTGCGGGCAGAGCCGGTGGAGTTGCGGAAACGCAAGGTGGTCGTCGCGGTCCCGGCCGCGGTCTGATTGACGGTACGGATGACCCGCGCGCCGCCGGCCAGATTGGTCACGAAGCCGGAACCCGTGTATCCGGCGACATCCGTGGCGACGGTGGCGCCCGCGACGAATCCCGCTTCGAGTTCGAGGCCCGTGCTGGGCGGGGGCTCGGTCGGCGGGGTCGCGGTCCCGACGACGATGTTGTCGAGGTTGATGTTGCCGTTGTCGGCGCTTCCGTATTTCACGGCCACGGAGTTGGCGCCGCTGGTCAAGCTGACGGACGCGACGCCGGTGCCCCAGGTGTCCCAGTTGGCCGTGGCCGGGAGGCTGATCTGCTGCGTGCTGCCGTTGACCACCAGGGACATCGTGCGGGTGGCGCCCGTTCCGTTCGCGTACCGGAGGGTGATGGGCGCGGTGCCCGCGGAGGGTGAGCTGACCGCGAAGCTCACGGTGGCGTTGCCCTTGTTGCCGTCGGTGAAGCCGCCGGCGTAGCCGGAGCCGGTGAAGCCGGGGTGTTCCGTCTCGGCGGCCGCGCCACCGCTGAGCTGGGCGGATTCGGCTTCGAGTGTGCCCGGGGGCGGTGCCGAGGCCGGGGTGATCGCGATGTTGTCGAGGTTGAGGTTGCCGCTGTCGTTCGCGCCGAACTTGACCGCGATGGTGTTGTTGCCGCCGTTGAGCGTGACCGGCTGGGTGGTGGTGCCCCAGCCGGCCCAGCCCGAGGTGGCCGGCAATGCGAACTGCCGCGTCGCGCCGTTGACGATCAGCGACATGGTCCGGGTGCTGCCGGTGCCGTTGGCGTATCGGAAGGTGACGGTGTTGCTGCCCGCTGTCGCGCCGGTGACCGCGAAGGTGGCGGTCGCGTTGCCGCGGTTGCCGTCCACAAAGCCGCCGACGTAGCCGGATCCGTGGTAACCGGCGTGCTCGGTCTCGACCCGGGTGCCGCCGCTGAGCTGGGCGGACTCGGCTTCGAGCGTGGTGGCGGCGGCTGGCGCCACGGCGGCCGGGACGAGCAGGATGGCGGCCAGGAGCGCGTTCATTTCGCTGTGCCCAGCACGCCGTTGACCCGGGTCTCCGCCTCGGTCAGCAGCTGGTCGACGTTCGCGTTCCGGTCGGTGAGGACCTTTTGCATCGGCACGTCCAGCACCGCGTAGACCTGCTGCGCCAGTGGCGGCTCGAGCTTCAGCGGGATCGACCCTACAGCGGCCGCGAACGGCGCGAAGTTCTCGGCCGGCACGTTGCCGAACTCCTTGCGCGCGGCGATCAGCGCCTGGTCCGCCGCCGAGCCCGGCACCCAGACGTTGGGCTGCGGCAGGCCGACCGGCTCCTTGTTGGTGCTGGCCCGCCGAGTGGTCTCGGTGATCCGGGACGGGTCGAGGCCCTTGTAGGACAGCCAGGTCAGGCCCGCCTTGATCTTCTCGGGGCTGAGGCCGGCCTTGAACATGTAGCCGTCGCCGCCGCCGAGGGTCGCCTTGCCGTCCGGCATCGAGCCCAGCCCGAACTTCTCGAACGATCCCTTGTACTGGTTGACGATGTTCACGATGTCGCTGCCGGTGCCCAGGTACATGCCGAGCTTGCCGCCGCCCATCATGCGCAGCAGGTCCGCGTACTCGAGAAGTTGCTTTTCTCCCATCGTCTTGTCGACCCAACGCATGTCCTTGAGCTGTTGCAGGACCTGCCTGCCGGTCGCGTTGTTGAAGGAGGCCTTCCAGGTCTCGCCGACCTGGGTGGCCACCTCGCCGCCGAGCGAATAGGTCTCCGCGGTGAAGTGCCAGCCGCCGGTGTTGGACTTGCTGTAGTCGCCGTAACCGACCACGCCGTCGCCCAGCGCGGTCAGCTTCTTGGCCGCCTCGCGCACCTCGGCCCAGGTGGTCGGCGGTTTGGCCGGGTCGAGGCCCGCTTTTTCGAAGAGCTCGCGGTTGTAGACCAGGCCCATCGAGTAGTTCTGCGACGGCAGGCCATAGGTCTTGCCCGCCTCGTCGGAGAAGATCCGCATCAGCTCCGGCTTGATCTCCTTGAGCGCCGGGAAGTCGCCGAGTTGCTTGCTGACGTCGGCGACCTGGCGCTTGCGGATCAGGCCCTGCGGGTCGGTGAAGTAGACATAGAAGACGTCCTCGAGCTGGCCGCCGGCCAGCTTCGCGGCGAAGGTCTGCGGGTCCATCATGCCTTCGCGGGCGTCGATCTTGATGTTGGTGTACTTCGCCTGGAACGCCTGGACGTCCTTCTCGAAGTTGGCCCGGTTGACCGGGTCGGTGTCCGGCGGCAGGCCGTTGACCACGATGGTCACCGGGCCATCGGCCGCCCCGGTCGAGCTGTCGTCGGTGCTGGAACAGGCGCCGGTCAGCAACAGTGTCGCCGCAGCGGTGATCAGTAAGCGTCGGTTCATCGCGGGGTGTCCCTCCATCGGAGCGGAGGCCGTTTCGATCGTGTTACGGATCGATTGCGGTCGCCGCGGCGTAGGCCGATGTTAGGACCGTCGATGTGACGAAGTCCATAACTTCATGCAAGATTCGGGTACGGAGATTGTCATTCGTTTGCATGGACCCGCAAGGGTCCGGTGGTGCCGCGGACGATCAGCTCCGGATCGAAGGTGATCTCGTCGCTGACCAGCAGCCGCCCGTCCAGCTGCGCGAGCAGCGAGGACACCGCCGCCGCGGCCATCTCACGCACCGGCTGGCGCATCGTGGTCAGCGGCGGATCGGTCACGCTCATGAAGGTGGAGTCGTCGAAGCCCACCACCGACACGTCGGCGGGCACCTCGAGGCCCTTGCGCCGGACCGCGCGGATCGCGCCGAGGGCGAGCGCGTCGCTGGCGCAGATCAGACCGGTGACCCCGCGGCCGAGCAGCCGCCCGGCCGCGGCCCGGCCGCCCTCCATGCTGAAGACGGTGTGCTCCACCAGATCGTCCGAGCGTTTGAAGCCGGCCAGCTTGCGCATCGACGGGACGTGTCCCCAGGGGCCGACGATCAGGCCGATCCGCTCGTGGCCGAGGCCGGTCAGGTGGCCCACCGCCTGCTCGACCGCGACCCGGTCGTCGATGCTGACCTGCGGCACGCCCAGGTTCTCGTCGGCCGCGTTGATCAGCACCATGGGCAGCCGGCGCTCGGTGAGCTGGCGGGCCTGCTCCGGGCCGGCATCGGCGAAGCTGCTGCCCACGAAGACGATGCCGCCGACCTGACTGGCCAGCAGCATCTGGATGTAGTGCGCCTCGGACACCCCGTCGGAAGTGCGCGTGCAGAGCACCGGGATCAGCCCACGCTGCACCAGCGACACCCCGAGGACGTCGGCGAAGGCCGGGAACACCGGGTTGGAGAGATCCGGCAGCACCAGGCCGATGAGCCGGGCGCGGGCGCCGCGCACCGGCTGCGGGCGGGGATAACCGAACACGTCCAGGGCGGTCAGCACGGTGTCGCGGGTGGCCTGCGAGACGCCCGGCTTGTCGTGCAGCACCCGGCTGACGGTCGCTTCCGAAACCCCCGCATACGCGGCCACCGCCGCCAGCCTGCTCGTCACGGTTCGAGGTTACGCGCCATGCAAATCCTTGCAAGAGTTGTGCAAACGCCTGTTTTCAGCCGGCGTTGGCGTACGAGTGCAGGCCCTCGAAGAACAGGTTCACGCCGAACAGGTTCATCAGCATCGTCGCGAAGCCGATCAGCGCGATCCAGGTGGCCGTCGTGCGCTTCACGCTGGGCGTGGCCCGGGCGTGCAGGTAGCCCGCATAGACGATCCAGGAGATGAACGCCCAGACCTCCTTGGGGTCCCAGCCCCAGTAACGCCCCCAGGACGCCTCCGCCCACAGCGGACCGGCGATCAGCGCGCCGAAGGTGAACAGCGGGAAGGCGAACGCGTGCAGCCGGAAGGTCAGCCGCTCCAGCGTCTCGGCGGCGGGCACCCGCTTGCCCAAGGTGTAGGGGAAACCGCGCTTGCCCTGGTCCCAGCCCGACTTGATCAGGAACAGCATGGCCGGCACCGCGCCGAACAGCAGGATGCCGGACGCCAGGATGATCGTCGCCACGTGGATGACGTACC
Organism: Actinoplanes sp. NPDC051388; assembly: GCF_055586225.1. Taxonomy (NCBI): domain Bacteria; kingdom Bacillati; phylum Actinomycetota; class Actinomycetes; order Micromonosporales; family Micromonosporaceae; genus Actinoplanes; species Actinoplanes sp. NPDC051388. The sequence goes on from NZ_JBVJIP010000006.1 coordinate 340,993, forward strand.
AGTATGAATTCAGCGCCGGCACCAGCGGCCCGACCGGGGTGTAGGCGATCAGCCCGTTCGCGCCGAGCAGCACCACCATCACCAGGGCGACGAAAAGCCCGAGGTGGCGGATGCCGGGCCTGCGGCTGAGCACGCCGATCCACGCCGCCGAGCCGACGAACGACACCGACAGGATGAACTCGTACATGTTGCCCCAGGGCATCCGGTCGGCCGCGACCCCGCGGGTGACCAGGGCGCCGAGATGCAGCAGGAGCGCGAGGACGTTGATGCCGACGCCGATCATGCCGAGCAGGTTGCCCTTGCTGCGCGTCGGCGTTGTCTCTTGGATGACCGGCTCGACGGCGGGCGGCCCGCCCGCGCCCACCAGCTCGCGCGTCGCCGCACGGGCGATGTGGCTGCGGGTGCCGAACGCGTATTCCCCCGCGTAACACACCATCGCGGCCAGGTAGGCCAGCACGGTGAGCGCCATCAACTGGTTCGACAACTCCGCCATCACGCGGCCTCCTCGTCCCCCTGCGCGGCCGTGACCAGAGCTTGGAATTCGTCCTCGAAGCCCGGATAGTCGGTCCGCGGCAGGCCACCTGCCTCGATCACGGTACCGTCGCTCGCCCCCTCGCCGGCGCCCAGGGCCGACATCCGGAAGAACACTCGCCGGCGGTGCCCGAACAACGACGCCATCAGCCCGAGCAGGCCGAGCACCGCACCGCCGAGCACCAGCGGCTGGGTCGGGTCGTGCCGCACGGCGAGCGTGGCGAACGGCCGGGTGCCGAGGAACTCGAGCTTGGTGCCGTCGTCCAGCGTCCAGGTCTCGCCGGGACGCAGCTCGTGCGGCCGCCCGTCGCCGCTGACCTGCTTGAGCTTGCCGCTCGCGATCTGGCCGCGATCCAGCGCGTAGACCGAGCCCGGCAGCCCGGCGTCCACCCCGAGATTGCCACGATAGGCCGTCAGGAACAGCACCGGGTTGCGCTCGGCCGGGAAGGACGACGTCGGCCGGCCGTCGGCGCCGACCGTGGGCAGGTAGACGCCCTCGAAGCCGACCTGCAGGTTCTCGTCGCGCTTGTCTGTCTTGGGGTCGATGTTCACGTCCGGGAAGGTGGCCACCCCCTCGCTGGTGAACATCTGGTCGCGCGGCAGGAACGGCACGACCTTGGTCTGCTGCGCGCCGAACCGGTCGGTGTAACGCAGCACCGGCGCGTATCCGTGGCCCAGCAGGTTGATGTTGGCCGCGGACAATCGCAGCGGGTCGTTCACCGTGAACGTTCGCGACTCCTGCCTGCCGTCCTCGTCCACCAGCACGGTCGCGCGGAACGACTTGGGCTGCCCGGTCTCCTGGAACTGCGCCCGGAAGTCGGTGAGTTGCAGGCAGAACGGCGGCAGGTCGGCAGCGGTTACCCGGGCGCCGAGCGAGGACTCGTCGAATTGCGTCACCGAGTTGCAGAAACCCTTGTCCGGACCCTCCACCAGCAGGCGGTTGCCGTGCCAGCCGTACCAGGCGCCGAAGCCCACGCCGATCAGCACCGCCAGCAGCGCGAAGTGGAACAGCAGGTTGCCGGTCTCCTTGACGAAGCCCTTCTCCGCGGAGATCGTCCACGTGCCGTCATCTTGCTCGCGGGTGACGGTGCGCCACCGCCGCTTGCGCAAGATCTGCGCCACGGTGGCGGCCACGGCCGCGGACTCGCCCGGTTGTTGCGCAAGCGCGGCGTGCTGCGGCAGGCGGTCCAGCCGTTTCGGTGCATCCGGCGGCGTGGATCGCAGCGCGCGCACGTGGTCCGCGAGCCGGGGCACCACGCACCCGATCAGCGAGGTGAAGAGCAGCACGTAGACCGCGGCGAACCAGGCCGACGCATAGACGTCGAACATGCCCAGCCGGTCCAGGAACGGCGCCAGCTCGGGGTGTGCGTCGAAGTACTCGGCGACCCGCTCGATGTTCACCGAGCGCTGCGGCAGCACCGAGCCGGGAATCGCGGCGACCGCCAGCAGGAAGAGCAGCACCAGCGCGGTGCGCATGCTGGTCAGCTGACGCCACGAGTTGCGCAGCAGCGCCCACACCGGGTTGACCCGGCGCGGCGGCGGCGCGGGTGCGGCGGCGGTGCGCTCCTCGACCTCCGTCACAGCAGCGTTCCGGCGTCGAAGTTGAAGGTGGTCAGCAGCCAGATCAGGAAGTCGTTCCAGCTGCCGGTGACCAGCGCCAGCCCCACCAGGATCAGCAGCGCGCCGCCGATCCGGGTGACCCAGCGGCTGTTGCGGCGGACCGCCCGGAACACTCCGAGCAGCTTGCGGAAGAAGAGCCCGAACAGCACGAACGGCAGGCCCAGCCCGAGGCTGTAGGCCAGAGCGAGCACTACGGCGCGGCCGGTCGCGCCGCTGGTGGTGGCCAGACCGAGCACCGCGGCCAGGGTCGGGCCGGTGCACGGCAGCCAGGACAGCCCGAACAACGCGCCGAAGATGGGGGCGCCGGCCAGCCCGGCCGCGGGCAGCCGGTGGATGCGCAGCTCGCGCTGCATGCCCGGGACCAGGCCCATGAACGCCAGGCCGAGCACGATGACCAGGATGCCGAGCACGATGTCGAGGGTGCTCTTGTAGGTCTGCAGCATCCGGCCGATGTTCGCCACCAGCGTCGCCAGCAGCGTGAACACCACCGCGAAGCCGGCCACGAAGAGCACCGTGCCGGCCAGCACCCGGCCCTTGACCCGGACCGGTCTGGTGAGGACCGTGCCGTCCTCCTGCGGGCGGCTTTCCGCGTCGTCCAGATCAGACCCGGCCAGTCCGGTCACATAGGACAGGTAGCCCGGCATCAGCGGCAGCACGCAGGGCGAGAGGAAGCTGACCAGCCCGGCCAGCCCGGCCGCGCAGATCGCGAGCAGCAGCGGGCCGTCTCCGACCACGCCGGCGAAGGTCTCGCCCATCAGCCGCTCCGCTCCGCGGCGACCCGCTCGACCAGGGGCTGCAGCTCGGCAACGACCGTCGCGCGGCGCATCGCCACCGCGATGCGGCCCTGGCGGTCGAGGATCAGGGTGGACGGGGTGCTCACCTGGGTCACGTCGAACTTCAGCGCGACCTTGCCGTCCGGGTCGTACACGCTCGGGTAGGTGACCCGGCCGCGCTCGAACTGCCGGGCCGCGTCGCGGTCGTCGCGGGTGTTCACCCCGACGAAGGCGACGCCCTTGTCCTTGGTGGCCTGGAACGTCTTCTCCAGGTCGTCGGCCTCGGCCCGGCAGGGGTTGCACCACGAGCCCCAGAAGTTGACCACCACGACCCGGCCGCGGTCGGTGGCCACGTCATAGGTGCCGCCGTCGAGCAGCTCGCCGGTGACCTCGCTGACCTGCGGGCGCTTGTCCGGCGTGCACTCGATCACCCCCTTGGTGGTGACGCACTGCTTGGCCCAGTTGTCGTCGCCACCGCACCCCGCCATGCCGCCGCCGATCAGGACGGCGGTGGCCAGCAGCGCGGCGAGGCGACGCACGGTCATGCGCCTTTGGCCGTCCGGGCGCCCGGGGACAGCGCGACCAGGTGCGCGGCCGGCTCGGAGTAGTCGACACCGACGACCTTGGCGCCCTCGAACCGGAACGTGGTCAGGCTGGCCAGGCCGCACTGGCGGCGGCGCGGGTCGTGCCAGAGGCGCTTGCCCTCCACATAACGCCGGAGCGTCCAGATCGGCAGCTGATGCGAGATGCAGACGGCCTCGTGGCCCTCGGCGGCCACCCGCGCGGCCTGCACCGCCGCGAACATCCGCTGGGCGATCACCAGATAAGCCTCGCCCCAGGACGGCGTGATCGGGTCACGCAGCACCCACCAGTTGCGCGGGCTGCGGAAACCGCCGTCGCCCGGGCCGACCTTTTTGCCCTCGAAGTAGTTGCTGCTCTCGATCAGGCGCACGTCGGTGGCGATGTCGAGCTTGAACTGCGCGGCGAACGGCTCGGCCGTCTCCTGCGCGCGCTCGAGCGGGCTGGAGACCACGTGGGTGACGTCGCGGTCGGCGACCGCCTGGGCGCCGGCCTTGGCCATCTGCCGGCCCAGCTCGGACAGGTGGAAGTCGGGCAGCCGGCCGTAGAGCACCTTCGTCGGATTGTGCACCTCGCCGTGCCGCAGCACGTGCACGATCGTCTTCGTCGGCTCGCTCAAGCCCCCACCCCCGTCGCCTCGGCCGCCGCCCGCGCGGCATGCGGCAGTGCCTCCGCAATGGTCTCCAGCGCGCGCTCGTCCATCGCGGTCGACACGAACCACGACTCGAAGGCGCTCGGCGGCAGATAGACACCCCGGGACAGCATGGCGTGGAAGAACGCCTTGAACTGCCCGGCATCCTGGGTCTTCGCCGTCGCATAGTCGGTGACCCGGACATCGGTGAAGAAGATCGAGAACATGTTTCCCGCGTACGACAGGGAGTGCGCCACGCCCGCCTCGTTGAGCGCGGTGGAAGCCAGTGCACCGATGGTCGCGGACAACTCGTCCAGGCGCTTGTAGACCCCGTCGTCGGCGAGCCGCAGCGAGGTCAGCCCGGCGGCGCAGGCCAGCGGGTTTCCGGAGAGCGTGCCGGCCTGGTAGACCGGGCCCGCCGGGGCCAGCCGGGACATGATGTCGGCCCGGCCGCCGAACGCCGCCGCGGGCAGCCCGCCGCCCATCACCTTGCCGTAGGTGTAAAGGTCGGCGTCCACCGGATCGAGGCCCTGCCAGCCGCTGCGGGTGACCCGGAAGCCGGTCATCACCTCGTCGACGATGAGCAGCGCGCCGTGGGCGTCGGCCAGCTCGGCGAGCCGCTGGTTGAAGCCCGGCAGCGGTGGAACCACGCCCATGTTGCCCGGCGCCGCCTCGGTGATGATCGCGGCGATGTCCTCCCCCTCGGCGGCGAACACCGCCTCCACGGCGGCCACGTCGTTGTAGGGCAACACCACCGTCTCGGCCGCCGCGGCACCGGTCACTCCCGGCGAATCGGGCAGTCCGAGCGTGGCGACCCCGGAACCGGCCGCGGCCAGCAGCGCGTCGACGTGCCCGTGGTAGCAGCCGGCGAACTTCACGATGCGGCTGCGGCCCGTGTAACCCCGGGCCAGCCGGATCGCGCTCATCGTCGCCTCGGTGCCCGAATTGACCAGGCGGACCTCGTCGATCGGGGTGCGGGCGATGATCTCGGTCGCGAGCTCGACCTCGGCCGCTGTCGGCGTGCCGAAAGAAGTGCCCTTGGCGGCCGCGGCCTGGACCGCGGCGATCACCTCGGGATGCGCGTGGCCGTGGATCAGCGGCCCCCACGAGGAGACCAGGTCGACATAACGCCGGCCGTCGGCGTCGGTCAACCAGGCGCCGGAGCCGGACGCCATGAATCGGGGCGTGCCACCGACAGCACGGAACGCACGCACGGGTGAATTGACCCCGCCGGGGACGATGGCCTTGGCGCGGTCGAACAGGGCCTGGGAAGCCGGGGCGTCCTCCGGATAGGGGAACGGCTCGGCGTGGTATGAGGTGGTCACAGCGCCATCCATTCTGGCAGCGGCCTACGACGGAAGTGGCAAGAGGGTTGTTCATGTCACCTTGGGTGATCCGCCACGGGCCCGCACGGCACCCGCTCAACAGGAAGGAAACCACCGCTCGCGATAGGGTGAGGAAGTGGAACGACCGGAGCTGTCCATCACGGTTCAGCGTGCTCCCGACGAGGTGACATATGTCCTCGTCGGTGAGATCGACGTGCTCACGGTGGCCGAGTTGAGTGCGTTGGTGAACGAGGAGCTGGCGGATCCGCCGGCCCGGATGGTGCTCGACATGGCCGGTGTCACGTTCTGCGACAGCCAGGGCCTGGGCACGCTGGTCGTGCTCAGCCGCAAGGCGCAACACGCACGCTCGGTGCTCGCGCTGGCCAACGTGGGCGACTTTCTGATGCGCGTCCTCGACATCACCGGCCTGCGATCCGCCCTGATGATCAGCAGTGCGCAGTAACGCTGAGCTGACCCGCGGCGGAAAACAGAATGCAACCCCATGGTCCTTGCCTTGACACCGGTGTGAAGGCCTAGCGTCACCCTCATGCTGATCGGTGAGCTGGCCACCCGGGCCGGGACGAGCACCCGGACGCTGCGTTACTACGAGCAGCACGGCCTCGTGCAGGCGTCTCGCGACGCCCGCGGCTACCGCTGTTATGACGACGCGGAGCTGCGCGTGGTCCGGGAGATCCGGGCGCTGCTCGAATCCGGCTTCGGGCTCGACGACATCCGGCCGTTCGTGGCCTGCCTGCGCGCCGGCAACGACGCCGGGCACGTCTGCCCCGACTCGGTGGCGGTGCTGCGGCGCAAGCTGGCCGAGGTGGACGGCGTGCTCGATCAGCTCCACACCGTGCGGGCCGGACTGCTGGCGCAGCTCACGGACGCGATCGAGGAACGGACTGCCCGATGCCAGATGAGCTGCTGAAGATCGTCACCGACGCGTCCTTCCCGGACGAGGTGCTGATGTCGCCGACCCCGGTGCTGGTCGACTTCTGGGCCGAGTGGTGCCCGCCCTGCGGCCCGATGGCCCGCACCCTGTCCGAGCTGGCTCCCGAGTTCGAGGGGCGGATCGGCTTCGCCAAGATCAACGCGGACGAGAACCCGGAGTCGACCCGCGCCTACCGGGTGATGTCGATGCCGACGCTGCTGCTCTTCAGCGGCGGCCGCCCGGTCATCTCGATCGTCGGCGCCCGCCCGAAATCCGCCCTGCGCAAGGCGCTCGACAACGCCCTCGAGCCGTACGCCAACCGCTGAACCGGGCGCTATCGTTGCGCCGGTGAACCTGGAGGTGTTGCGCGCCGAGTCGGAGTACGAGTCCGTCCGGAAGGACCCCCGGGTGGCCTATGCGCTGTGGTGCGTCTGCGGCATCTTCGGCGGCCACCGCTTCTATCTCGGCGACACCGCCCGCTCGATCGCGATGCTGTTCACCCTGGGCGGTCTGGGCCTGTGGACGCTGCTCGACCTGTTCTTCGTCGGCCGCCGAGCACACTCGGTGAACCGCGCCCGCCGCGCCGCGATCATGGCCCGATACGGCATCCTCGAGCCATGACCAGGTTTGTGATCGGCCCGGACGTCGCCCTGCGGCTGGCCGCCGACGAGGCGAAGATCCCCGCCGAGCACAAGCTGGTGGCGCCCACTCTGCTGCGCTCGCAGGTGCTGACCCGGCTCTACGAAGCGGTGCGCGACGGCGAGCTGACCAGGAAGGACGCCGAGCGTCGGCTCGACTACCTGCGCTCACTGAGCATCCGGCTGCTCGGCGACCGGGTGTCGCAGCGGGTCGCCTGGACGGTCGCCGACCAACTCGGCTGGCCGGACACGCTGACCGCCGAATACATCGCGGTGACCCGACTCCAGGCCGACGCCTTCATCACCCTCGACCCCGAGCTGGCCGAAGCGGTCCGTGACGTGGTGCCGGTCGCCCCGATCGAGGACCTCCACACATGACCGAAGTGCGCATCGTGCATCTCAACGGCCCGGCGTTCCAGGCTCTGGCCGACGGCGACCTGGCGGCGGCGACCGTGGCCAGTCCGGTGCCGTTGTCGCCCTATCTGGCCGGCGAGGAGTGCCGCGGGACGTGGCGCATGCGCAGCCGCCAGGCCGAGGAGGATCCGGCCAGCGCGGGCTGGGTCACCGGCGTCATCTTCGACGTGGAACGCGGCATGGCGGTCGGCCGGGCCGGCTTCCACGGGCCGCCGGACGCCGCCGGGATGGTGGAGATCGGCTATGCGGTCGACCCGGCGCAGCGCCGCCGCGGTTATGCCCGTGCCGCGCTGGAAGCCCTGCTGCGCCGGGCCGCCCGCGAGCCGGCGGTAAAGACCGTCCGGGTCAGCATCCGCCCCGACAACCAGCCGTCCCTGAACCTGGCCCTGCAATACGGCTTCCAGCAGGTCGGCGACCAATGGGACGACGAGGACGGCCTGGAATACGTATACGAGGTGGCCGCCGACCGGCCCTAGAATTCGTGCTTGTGGATCCCGTCTCCCTGTTTGCCGCGCCATTGGCAAAAGCGATCTTGTCTCAGGTCGGAAAAGAGGTGGGCGGCGCCGCGGTCAAGGGCGCCCGGGCCCGGGTGCTCGGCGATCCGGAGCAGAAGGCGCTCGAGCGGGCGATCAACCGATCATTCGCGAAGATCGAGAAACCGCAGCGGGACCGGCTGGACGACTTCGATGTCAACGCCGATTTCTGGCAATTCGAGGGCGCCGCCGAATTGGCCAAGGTGCTCGTTCCCGGCGGGTCGCCGTCCGCGGTGCGGCTGGCCAGGCGCGCGATCGATGCGATCGGTGGAGCACCGGATGACGACGAGTTGCACGACCGGATCAGCGCGTTGCGGCCGGCGTTCAAGGCCGTGCTGGAGGTTCTCGCCGACGAGGTCCGCCGGGAGCCCGCGCTGCAGGCCCTGCTCGGCCGCTCCGACGCGGCGGCGACGGCGCGGGCGACCGCGCGGCTCGCCGAGCATCTCGGCGCCGGGGCGGCGACCGACGACGACCGGATCGAATACCTGCGCTGGCTCGTGGACCAGCATCGCTACCTGCGCACCGCGGGCGTGGTGCGAAAGACCACTGTGCAGTTGTCGCTGGACGAGGTGTTCATCGGCCTGGAGGCGCAACGGGACCGGCACCCCGGCGACCGCGCCCGGGTCTGGTTCGAACACGAGCGCGCGAAGCTCGCGGCGCGGGCCGACGCCGGTCAACTCGATCGCACCGGGTTCGAGGCCGCCCTCGACCGGCTGCAGGCCCAATATGGCCGCAAGTTCGGAGCCGACAGCGACCAGGACGCCGAACAGGTGGTGCCGGTGCTGGACGGCATCCGCGACATGGCGCACGTCCTGGTGCTGGGTGACCCGGGCACCGGCAAGACCACCCTGCTGCGCTATCTCGCGCTGACCCACGCCAATGCGCTGCTCAGCGACGATGAGGCGCGGGGCCGGCCGGCACGATTCCCGATCTATCTGCGCGTCGGTGACTATGCCCGCCAGGGATTTCCCGAGGTCGGCATCAGCGAGTTCCTGCCGCCATATCTGCGTCGGCTGGAATGCGGCGCCACCGGATTGGCCGACCTGCTGCACCGCCAGCTCGAGGCCGGGAATTGCCTGGTCATGCTGGACGGCCTGGACGAGGTCGCGTCGGCCGAACTCCGCCGCGGAGTGGTCTCCGCGGTGCTCAATTTCGTGACCGCGAACGCCCGGCAGGGGAATCGTTTCGTGGTGACCAGCCGGATCGCCGGATATCAGGCCGCGCCGCTGCCGGAACCGTTTCAGGCGGTCCGGCTGCAGGACATGGACGACCCGACGATCACGCGTTTTCTCGAGGTCTACTGCCGCGAGGTCGAACGGGCCGAGGCGCCGGACCGGGGCGACGCCGCCAGCCGGCACGCCGGCGAGCAGGAGGCCGCGGCGATCGGGCAGGCGCTCGCGGAGAACGCCGGGGTGCGCCGGCTCGCCGTCAACCCGCTGCTGCTGACCGCGCTGGTGCTGGTGCACCGGGCCAGCGGACGGTTGCCGCACCGCCGGGTCGAGGCCTATGTCGAGGTGTGCAACGCGCTCGGCCGCACTTGGCGCAGCGCGCAAGGCGTCGCCGAAACGGACCTGCCGGACGAGCGGATCCTCACGGTCTGGCTGACCGAGCTGGGCTCCTGGCTGCATGAGCATCGGCCCGAGGGGGCGGCCGGCAAGCAGGAACTGCTCGCCGTGCTCGGTCCGCTCTGGGCGGCGCACCAGGGCGTGACCTGGGATGCCCGCATCCTGGAGTCGGCCGACCCGCTGAACACCGATGCCGGGCGGGGGGTGATCGAGTTTCTGGAGAAGGCCGATCGGCACACCGGGCTCTTGGTCGAGCGGGCGCCTGGGCGTTATGGCTTCGCCCATCTGACGTTTGAGGAGTATTACGCGGGGCGGGCGCTGGCGTTCCGCGGGTCGGCGGCCGATCGGGTCGCGGCGATCCGGAGCCGGCTGCACGATCCGCGCTACAAGGAGCCGATCCTGCTCGCGGTCGGCATGATCGGCACCGACTATGCCGAGCAGGTGGACAGTGTGGTGGCCGAGGCGATCCATCCGGCCGAGCAGAGTCCGAGCCCCTATGAGGAGTTGCTCGGCCGCGACTTCCTCTTCCTGCTGCAGATTCTGTCCGACGACACGGCTCTGCAGACGGCGACGATCGACGCCGCGGTAAATCGAGCGGTGGACGAGTGGTTGGATCCGGAGCGCAGTCGGTGCCGCTTCACGGGTTATCGCGATGCGCTTCTGCAACGACTGGTGTCCTTCGAGGGAACGAAGGCCGGCGACCGACTGCGCGCCACCTTGGAGAACCGGGCGACCAAGCTCGATTCCGCGATCGTCATGCCTTGGTGTGAACTGGTCATCGCCACGGGTGAGATCGGCCCGCAGGCTGTGGCCGCGTTGACCGAGATCATTGTCGGGGATCATGACCACGCCGTGACCGAGAGGATGGCCTCCGCGCTGGAGCAGGCCAAGGCACTTACGGACCGCGTGATCGACGCCCTGATCGCCATGGCCGAGAATCACCCGGATCCGGTCGGCCGGGCGCGGGCGGTGTGGGCGCTCTCCCGGGCCGGAGCTCCGACCGACCGCGCGATGACGGCCCTGACCGGCATCGTCGTTCGCGACGAGGGCCGCGAGGTGCGGCTTGCGGCGGTGGCGGCCATGGCCGCCGGGGAAACCTTGGCCGACCGGACCGTGACCGCGTTGAGCGAGATCGCCAGGGAGCACAGCGACCTCGCTGTGCGAGTGAGAGCGGCGCACGAGTTGGCCGAACGTGGCGCACTGAGCGAATCGGTGGTGGCCGCGATGGTGGAAGTCGCCACGACCGGCGACGACGACCCGGAAACAAAGTCAAATGCGATGGCCGCGCTGGGCGCGGGTCAGACCCTTCCTGAGTTTGCCAGGACCGCATTGACCAGGTTCGCGACTAATGGCGACAACCGCGGCCTTTGCATCAGCGCCGCGGGCATCTTGGCCGCGGCGACAACCCTGACCGAGCCGATGATCACCGCCCTCGTCGAGATCGCGACCGGCGACGACGATGGTCTCGCGCCGTTGAACGCGATCTCGGCTCTGACCGCAGGCATCACTTTGAGAGACCCGGTGGCCACTGCTCTGATCGAGATCGCTTCCAGCGCGACGGACCAATCCGTGCGGCACTTCGCCGTGTCAATGCTGGGCGCCTTCAAGCCATTGAGCGACCCGGTGATCAGCGCACTGATCGACTTGGCGTCCACCGACCCTGCAGATGACGTCCGCGTGGAGGCGGCGTCGACGCTGGCCGACGGTGCGACGACGGCCGAGCACATGAGGATCGTTCTGGTCCCGATCGCCATCGGCAACAGTTCCGCCGCCGCGCAGGCGGAGGCCGGCACAGCGCTCGCCCGGAACGGGCCGTTGGACGAGGCGGTCGCCGCAGTCTTGACCGGAATCGCCATTGGCGACGGCGACCCGGCAGTGCGAGTGAGGGCTGCGACCGCGTTGAGCGGCAGCGGCACAGTGACCGAGCAGGTGCGCACTGCGCTGCTCGAGATCGCAGCCGACTGCAGCACGCTGGAGATTCGCGTGAAGGCAGCCGCCACGCTGGGCGCGAGTGGACCGCTTGACGAGGTGGTGGTCGGCAAGCTGATCGAGGTGGTGACCAGTAACGAGATCTTCTTGGTGCGCCGCGACGCGGTCGCCGCGCTGCGCCACGCCGCACCCAGCGGCGAGTTGCAAGATTTTCTGATCGGACTGTTCGAGGACGACGACAACGACGTGCGGAAACACGCAGGCAGCACGCTGGCCGCACTCTCCCGTCACCACCCCGAGCGTGGAGCCGACATCCGCGCGAAGCTTGCCGCCGCCTGCACCGATCCGCGTTTCAGCACGAGGGACCAGTACGAACAGCGGACCGGATGGGACTACGCCAACGAGGCACTGCGCGCCGAGTCGGAGAACCCGATTCAGTGAATCGAGGCCAAGAGTTCGAATCGGGCCCGCTGCGCCTGCTGATCGGCCGCCGCATGCCACGGGCACGCGATGTCCAGCGCGACGACGCGGCCGGTCGCGACGATGCGGGCGATCGCCGTCTGCACCTCGGCGGCGGACGGGCCGCCGGGCGCCGGGAAGAGCAGCCCCGGCAGATCCGCCGGGTCGATCACGTCCAGGTCGACATGCACGATCAGCGGGCCGTCCGGCAACGACGCCACGTCCAGATCGAGCACCGACGTCCGGTGGATCTTGGAGCCGGCCAGGAAGTCGGCCTCGGCCGGGTCCAGGTCGCGGGCATCGACCAGCACGCAGCGGTCCTCCGCGACCGGGCGCACCCCGAGCTTGTCGCCCAGCAGATCGGCGTGGGCGCCCTGCAGCAGGCGCAGCGAAACGCCGCCCAGGTAGCCCGAGGTCGAAGTCTCCAGCGTGTGCACGTCACCGTGCGCGTCGAACCACACGACCGCCGGATCGATCCCGACCCGCTGGACACCGGCCAGCGTCGCCATCGCGATCAGGCAGTCGCCGGAGAACACCGTGGCCGTGCCCGAAGCGCGCACCTCCGCGGCCACCCGGTCGGCCACCGCGGAGTCCAGGGCGAGCAGCCGCTGCCAGATGTCGCCCTCGGGCAGGGCCGGATCGACCAGCTCGCCGTGCACCGGGAGCTGACCCTCCGGCAGCCGGGTGTCCTGGTGGAAAGGCACCACGATCATCCGGTGCCCCAGCGAGCCTTCTCGAGCAGGGCCAGGGCTTCGGCCGCGGCCTGGTCGCCGCCACCGCGCAGCGTCCGCGCGGCCTCATCGACCGTCTCGGTCAGGCGCTGCCACTGGGCGTCCCGCTCGCGGGTCGCCTCGGCCTGGGCCTTGAGCAGCTGGGTCTTGCTCCACAGCTCGACGAAGATCGACACCTTGGCGCGCAGCACCCACGGGTCGAAGGGTTTGGTCAGGTAGTCCACCGCACCCACGGCGTAGCCGCGCAGTGCCAACTGGGCGTCCCGGTCGGCGGCCGTCAGGAACAGGATCGGGACATGCCTGGTGCGCTCGCGGCGCTTGATGTGGCTGGCCGTCTCGAAGCCGTCCATGTTGGGCATCTGCGCGTCCAGCAGAATCACCGCGAAGTCGTCGGTGAGCAGCTGCTTCAACGCCGCCTCACCGCTCTCCACGGCCACCGCCTGCACCGGCAGGCCCTGCAGGATCGCCTCCAGCGCGAGCAGATTGTCGCGCCGGTCGTCGACCAGCAACGCCTTGGCCCGATCAGCCACCGTCCACCGCCCTGCCGCCACCCATAACCGGCCTAAAGGCCATCCTGCTTCTCCGTTTCCGCGTTCACCCAGCGGGCCATCAGCTCGATCAGCTCGTCCAGGTCCACCGGCTTGGTGATGTAGTCGCTGGCGCCCGCGGCCAGGGCCGACTCGCGGTCACCGGGCATCGCCTTCGCGGTGAGGAACACTACCGGGAGATCCTGAAAGCGCTGATTGCGGCGGATGCCTCGAGTCGTCTCGTACCCGTCCTGATCGGGCATCATCGCGTCCATCAGGACGATGTCGACCTCCGGGTGCTCGGCCAGGATGCGCACGCCGTCCACGCCGTTGTCCGAATAGAGCACGTTCAGCCCGTGCATCTCGAGTGCGCTGGTCAGGGCGAACACGTTGCGCACGTCGTCGTCGACGATCAGCACGGTGGCGCCGTCCAGCTGGCGGCTGGCCGGCGTCACCACGTGGCCGTTCTCCTCGGGCCGCTGGTGGATCAGCGGAAATTCCAGGGACGGCGGCGCGGTGCGGGGCTGAGCTGTTGCCGCCGGCAGGGCCGGCAGCGAGGGTGCGGTCATGGCATCGGGTACGAACGAGTCCGGCATGAACAGCGTGAACGTGGAGCCGGCACCGGGCACCGAGGACACCACGATCTCGCCGCCCAGCAGCGCGGCCAGTTCCCGGCTGATCGACAGGCCCAGGCCGGTGCCGCCGTATTTGCGCGCGGTCGAGCCGTCGGCCTGCTGGAACGCCTCGAAGATCAGGCTGAGCTTCTCGTCCGAGATGCCGATGCCCGTGTCGGTGACCGCGAACGCCATCACCTGCCCGGCCTGGCGCAGCGACGGCACGTCGAAGTCGATGTCCGGCTCGGCCGCATAGATGCTCAGCGTGACCGCGCCGCTGTCGGTGAACTTGACCGCGTTGGCCAGCAGGTTACGCAGGATCTGCTGCAGCCGCTGCGAGTCGGTGACCAGCGCCGCGGGCAGGTCGGCGGCGAGATCGACCCGGAACTCCAGGCCCTTCTCGTCGGCCTGCGGGCGGAACGCCTGCTCGACATAGAGCCGGAGACCCTCCAGGTCGACCTGGTCGGGCTCGACGTCCATCCGGCCGGCCTCGATCTTCGAGAGGTCGAGCACGTCGTCGATCAGCGAGAGCAGGTCGGATCCGGCGCTGTGGATCGTACGGGCGAATTCGATCTGCTTGTTCGTCAGGTTTTCATCCGGGTTGTCGGCGAGCAGCCGCGCCAGCAGGAGCAGCGAGTTGAGCGGGGTCCGCAGCTCGTGGCTCATGTTGGCGAGGAACTCGTTCTTGTATGCCGACGTGCGGGTGAGCTGCTGCGCCTTCTCCTCGAGACCGAGCCGGGCCAGCTCGATCTCGCGGTTCTTGGTCTCGATGTTGGCCTTCTGATCGCTCAGCAGCTGGGCCTTGTCCTCCAGCTCGGCGTTGGTGCGCTGCAGCTCGGCCGACTGGTCCTGCATCTCGCGGGCCAGCCGCTGCGACTGGGAGAGCAACTCCTCGGTGCGGCGGTTGGCCTGGATCGTGTTGAGCGCGACCCCGATGGCCGCCACCAGCCGCTCGAGGAAGGTCAGGTGCAGGCCGGAGAAGTCGGCCACCGAGGCGAACTCGATCACGCCGAGCATCTCGCCCTCGAACAGCACCGGCAGCACGACCAGGTCGCTCGGCGGCATCGACATCAGCCCGGAGCGCATGGTGAGCACGCCGTCCTGGGTGGCGCGCACCCGAATGGTCCGGCGGCTGACCGCGGCCTGGCCCACCAGTCCCTCGCCGGGGCCGAACGTCACCTCGTGGTTGCGGGCCACATAGCCGTAGGAAGCGGTCAGCCGCAGGCGCATCACCGCCTGCTCGTTGTCGACCATGAAGAACGCGCCGAGCTGCGCGTCCACCAGCGGCGTCACCTCGGTCATGATCATCCGGCAGACTTCGCCGAGGTCGCGCTGGCCCTGCAGCAGGCCGCCGATCCGGGCCAGGTTGGAGTCGAGCCAGCCCTGTTCGGCGTTCGCCTTGGTGGTGTCGCGCAGGGTGACGATCATCTGGTTGATGTTGTCCTTGAGCTCGGCGACCTCGCCCTGGGCCTCGACCGCCACGCTCTGGGTCAGGTCGCCACGGGTCACGGCGGTGGACACCTCGGCGATCGCGCGCAGCTGGATGGTCAGCGTGGAGGCGAGCTGGTTGACGTTGTCGGTGAGGTCCTGCCACGTACCGGAAACGCCTTTGACCTCGGCCTGACCGCCCAGCTTGCCCTCGATGCCGACCTCGCGGCCGACCCGGGTGACCTCGGTGGCAAAGGACGAGAGCTGGTCCACCATCGTGTTCACGGTGTCCTTCAGCTCGAGGATCTCGCCGCGCGCGTCGACCGTGATCTTCTGGCTCAGGTCGCCCTTGGCGACCGCCGTGGTGACCGACGCGATGTTCCGCACCTGGGCCGTCAGGTTGGACGCCATGTAGTTGACGTTGTCGGTCAGGTCGCGCCAGGTGCCGGCCACGCCGCGCACCTGCGCCTGGCCGCCGAGCTTGCCCTCCGAGCCCACCTCGCGGGCCACCCGGGTGACCTCGTCGGCAAAACTGGAGAGCTGGTCGACCATCGTGTTGACGGTCGACTTGAGCTCGAGGATCTCGCCCTGCGCGTCGACCGTGATCTTCTGCGACAGGTCGCCCTTCGCCACCGCGGTGGAGACCTGGGCGATGTTCCGCACCTGGGCCGTCAGGTTGGACGCCATCGAGTTGACGTTGTCGGTCAGGTCGCGCCAGGTGCCGGCCACGCCGCGCACCTGCGCCTGGCCGCCGAGCTTGCCCTCGGTGCCCACCTCGCGGGCCACGCGCGTGACCTCGTCGGCAAAGCTGGAAAGTTGGTCGACCATCGTGTTGACGGTGGACTTGAGTTCGAGGATCTCGCCGCGGGCGTCGACCGTGATCTTCTGGCTCAGGTCGCCCTTGGCCACGGCTGTGGTGACCGAGGCGATGTTCCGCACCTGGCTGGTCAGGTTGGTGGCCATGTAGTTCACGTTGTCGGTGAGGTCACGCCACGTACCGGAAACGCCTTTGACCTCGGCCTGACCGCCCAGCTTGCCCTCCGAGCCCACCTCGCGGGCGACGCGGGTGACCTCGTCCGCGAAGGACGAGAGCTGGTCCACCATCGTGTTCATGGTGTTCTTCAGCTCGGCGATCTCGCCGCGCGCGTCCACCGTGATCTTCTGCGACAGGTCGCCCTTGGCCACCGCGGTGGACACCTGGGAGATGTTCCGCACCTGGTCGGTGAGGTTCGCGGCCAGCTGGTTCACGTTTTCGGTGAGCGCCCGCCAAGTGCCGGAGACGCCGCGCACCTGCGCCTGGCCGCCGAGCTTGCCGTCGGTGCCCACCTCGCGGGCCACCCGGGTGACCTCGTCGGCAAAGCTGGAAAGCTGGTCGACCATCGTGTTGACGGTGTCCTTGAGCTCGAGGATCTCGCCCTGCGCGGCCACCGTGATCTTCTGCGACAGGTCGCCGTTCGCCACCGCAGTGGAGACCTGGGCGATGTTTCGCACCTGGCTGGTCAGGTTGGAGGCCATCGAGTTCACCGAGTCGGTGAGGTCCTTCCAGGTGCCGGCCACGTTCGGCACCTCGGCCTGGCCGCCCAGCTTGCCCTCGGTGCCCACCTCGCGAGCCACCCTGGTCACCTGCTCGGCGAAGAGCCGCAGGGTGTCGGTCACGCCGTTCATGGTGTCGGCCAGCTCGGCCACCTCGCCGCGCGCCGACACGGTGATCTTCTGGGACAGGTCGCCACGGGCCATCGCGGTCGCCACCTGCGAGATCGAACGCACCTGGTGGGTCAGGTTCGACGCCATCGTGTTCACCGAGTCGGTCAGGTCGCGCCAGGTGCCGGCCACGCCGCGTACGTCGGCCTGACCGCCCAGCTCACCCTCCGTGCCCACCTCGCGGGCCACCCGGGTGACCTCGTCGGCGAACGACGACAGCTGATCGACCATCGTGTTCACGGTCCGGCCGATGCGGAGGAATTCACCCCGCAGTGGTCGTCCGTCCATCTCCAGTGCCATGTGCTGCGAGAGATCACCGTCCGCCACCGCCACGATGACCCGCGAGATCTCGGTCGTCGGGCGGCCCAGGTCGTCGATCAGCGAGTTCACCGAGCGCGCCGACTCGGCCCAGGCGCCGTCCAGACCCTCCTCGTCGAGGCGCTCGGTCAGCCGGCCGTCACGTCCGACGATCCGGCCGATCCGCCGCAGCTCCACGTTCTGGCGTTCCTGCAGCGCGACGACCTCGTTGAACGCATCCGCGACCTCGCCCGCGGTGCTCGACCACCGGGGCAGCCGGACCTTGAGATCGCCGCGGCGCACCCGCCGCAGAGCCTCGGCGAGTTCGCCGAGCAGTGCGGTGTCCGCGGTGCTGGCTTGTTTGGCCGCAGTCATGCTGTCCTCACTCGCTGTCGACAGGCATAAGGTGCTTCATCATCCCTCGCCCGAGCGGGTCAATGCGAGACACGGCTTTGTGCATCGAGCGGTGGACAGGAGAGGATGCAGGCGTGTCTGTGGAGGCGGGAGCGTCGAGCGCACTGGTGCGCCGTGTCCGGCTGCCCAACGATCGCCGCACCCCCGCCGCCGCCCGCGCCCTGGTCCGCTCGGTGCTCGAGGAGGCCGGTCTCGATGCGCTGCTCAACGAGGCCTTGCTGCTGACCACCGAACTATCCACGAATGCCGTGGTGCACGCCAACACGGAGCTGGACATCGAGGTCACCGCGGACCGCGGCGGGCTCACCGTCACGGTCACCGACTTCGCGCCCGGCCCGGTGGAGCAGCTCGCGGTCGGCCCGCGCAACGACAGCGTGGACATCGGCGAGGTTGCGGAGCGTGGCCGGGGGCTGCTCCTGGTCGACCACTTCGCCAGCCGCTGGGGCACCGTGCACGAGGGCAGCGGCAAGGGCGTCTGGTTCCGGCTCGAGCGCCGGGCGACCCTGACGCCGATGGCGACCAGCGTGCCGACCGGCGCGGTGCCGGAGGGCGACGCGCCCAGCGTCGGCGCGCTCACCGCGCTGCTCCAGACCGGCCCGGAACGCGCCACGGAGGAGGGGCTGGGCGACTTCGCGCTGGATCTGCTCTCCCGGCTGGCCCGGCTGACCGGCGCGGCCGGCGGGGTGGTGCGCCTCGACCGCGGCGACGGCAACGGCCGCCAGATCCTGGCCCGCTACGGCCGCGCGCCCCGCGACGACGCGGAGACCATCCGGGTGCCGCTCACCGTGCACCGGCCCTTCGCGGGCGAGCTCGAGCTCGACGCGTCCCCCACCGGTTACGGTCAGCCGCTGGCCACGATCGTCGCCGAGCGGCTGTCGCTGCACCTGGAAAACGACCGCCTGCGCCGGGCCGACGTGCGCCGGCAGACCTGGCTCACGTTCCTGGCGGAGGCCAGTGAGCTGCTCGCCCAGTCGCTCGACGTGAACCTGACGATGGCGCTGATCCCGCAGCTGGTGGTGCCGCGGCTGGGCCGGTGGTGCGCGGTGCACACCACCGACGCGTGGGGCCGGCTGCAGCTGGCCGCGGCCACGCACGCCGACGAGACGGCGGTGCCACAGCTGCACGCGACGCTGGCCGAGACCGGGCCGGACTCGATACTGGCCCGGCTCGAGGAGGCGTCCCGGCTGGGCACGCAGGTGATGTTCGGGGCGCCGGCGGAGGGCTTCGCGGTGCCACTGGTGGCCCGGGGTGAGCGCCTCGGGACCCTGGCCGTGGGACGCCATCACCGGCACCGGCACGACGCCGACGAGGTGGCCGTGCTGGAGGACGTGGCGCGGCGGGCCGCCCTGGCCATCGACAACGCCCGCATCCACGACGAAAGGCACAAGGTCGCGCGTACGCTGCAGGCATCGCTGCTGCCGCCGGCCCTGCCGCATGTCGAGGGCGTCGGCTTCGCGGCCGAATACGTGCCCACCGGATCCGAGGTCGGTGGCGACTTCTATGACGTGGTCCCCTCCGGGGACGGCTGGCTCGTGGTGGTCGGCGACGTCTCCGGCAAGGGCGTGCAGGCGGCCACGGTGACCGGCCTGGTCCGCGACGTGATCCGGATCCTGGTCGACGACGGCAAGCCGATGGACGAGATCCTCTGCCGGGTCAACCGCACGC
This sequence comes from Actinoplanes sp. NPDC051388, assembly GCF_055586225.1. NCBI lineage: Bacteria > Bacillati > Actinomycetota > Actinomycetes > Micromonosporales > Micromonosporaceae > Actinoplanes > Actinoplanes sp. NPDC051388. The sequence goes on from NZ_JBVJIP010000006.1 coordinate 360,298, forward strand.
TGGTGCAGCGCGGCGGCGGACGCTACTGCACGCTCGCGATGGCGTCGGTGAACCGGGCGCCGGGCAACGTGCTGTCCGTCTGCCTGCACCTGGCCGGGCACGACCGCGCGGTGCTCGTGCAGGCGGACGGCAAGGCGTCGTTCGTCGGTGAGGGCGGCACCGCGCTGGGCCTGCTCGAGACGATCTCGTCACCGGACGTCGCGGTGATGCTGCAGCCGGGTGACTCGCTGATCTTCTACACCGACGGGGTGACCGAGCGGCGGCGCGGACGGGAGCTGTTCGGCACCGCGCGGCTGCGGGACGCGGCGGCGCCGCTGGCGGGTTATCCGGCGGAGGTGATCGCGGCGCGGCTGCGCTCCACCACGATCAACTTTTCGGTCGAGGAGCCGCGGGACGACATCGCGATCCTGGTTCTGCGGAACGACGCATGAGCAGCACCGTTTATTACACCGCCACCACGATCGACGGCTATATCGCCGACACCGGCAATTCGCTGCAGTGGCTCTTCGACGCCGATTCCGGCGGCAACGAGGACTTCGCGCCGTTCTTCGAGTCCATCGGGGCGTTCGCGATGGGGCGCACCACGTGGGAGTGGATCGTCAATTTCGAAGGGCTCACGGCCTCCTCGAAGAGCTGGACCGCCACCTACGGCGACGTGCCGGCCTGGGTCTTCAGCAACCGCTCGCTGCCGGCCATCCCCGGGATCGACGTGCGGTTCGTCCGGGGTGACGTGCGGCCGGTGCACGAGGCGATGACGGCCGCCGCCGGCGGCAAGGACATCTGGCTGGTCGGGGGCGGTGACCTGGTCGGGCAGTTCGCCGATGCCGGGCTGCTCGACCGCCTGGTGCTGGGCGTGGCGCCGGTCTCGCTCGGTGCCGGGGCGCCGCTGCTCCCCCGCCGGCTGGAGTCGTCGCGGCTCACGCTCACCGGGGTTCGGCAGGTGCACCAGTTCGCGTACCTGACCTATGACGTGAGCTGATTCCGCCCCTTTTGTCCCCTGCGCGTGGCATCGTGATCGTCGTGAAGACGCAGTACTACACGGCGACCAGCATCGACGGATACATCGCCGACCAGGACAACTCGCTCGACTGGCTCTTCGAGGTCGACGAGGGCACCGACAACCCGTTCGGCGCGTTCTTCGCCGGAGTGGGCGCCTTCGCCATGGGCGCGACCACCTACGAGTGGATCCTGCAGAACGACAACCTGCTGGACGAGCCGCAGAACTGGTTCGACATGTACGGCAACGTGCCGTGCTGGGTCTTCACCCACCGCGACCTGCCGCCGGTGCCGGACGCGAACATCTTCTTCGTCAGCGGCGACGTGAAGCGCGTGCACGAGGCGATGGTGGTCGCGGCACAGGGCAAGAACGTGTGGCTGGTCGGCGGCGGCGAGTTCGTCGGCGAGTTCGCCGATTACGGCCTGCTCGACGAGATCATCCTGGGCATCGCGCCGGTCACGCTGGGCGCGGGGGCGCCGCTGCTGCCGCGGCGATTGACGTCGCAGCAGATGGTGTTGACGCACGTGGCGCAGATGGGCCAGTTCGCTTATCTGACCTATGCCGTGGGCTCGCTGGCGTCCTTCGGCCGGCACAAGGCCGCGGACCTGCTGGCCACTCACCACCCGGCCGAGCCGGCCTTCATCGTTCCCTGAGCTGCCTAGGGTCTGTTTGAAACAGACCCTAGAAGAGCTCGCGGCGGCCGGCCATGTCGAGGTCGCGGGCCAGCTCCGGCGGGGCCGCGATGAGCACCGCGCGGCCGCTGCGGGCCATCAGCACGCTGCGGACCGAGTCGACGATCGCCTCGATGCGCTCCGGCCCGAGTGTGCCGGGCAGCACCGCGTGCACCGTGCCGACGCCGGCCGAGCCGCGCACCGGCACCGGACCGCGGGCGGCGTCGCGCAGCGCATAGACCGCCGCGTGCAGGTCCTCGATCCGCACCGAGATGCGCATCGCCACGTCCCCGGGTCCGAACGGGTAGCGCCCCCACCAGGCCGGCGCCGTCTCGGTGATCTCGGCGCCGCTGCCCAGCGCCTTGGCCAGCCGGCCGGCCCGCTCGGCCACCGACGTGCCGCTGCCCTCGAGCAGCACCGCGACGGCGCCCGGCGGCTGCTCGGTGAGGCGGCCGGCCGCCGGCGTCGGCAGGTCGACCTCGACCGCGCTCGGCTCGACCTCCTGGGCCAGCGCCTCCTCGACCAGGTTGTGCACCTGCAGTGGGGTGGACACCGCGACGGCGACCCAGCGGCGCGCGGCCGGCAGTGGCGTCAGGATCAGCGCCGCCGACATGATCACGCCCTCGATCTCGGGCAGCGAGGCGGCGGGCGCCTCGCGACGACGACCCTCCAGGTCCACATAGCCCACCCGGGAGACCTGGGTCGACGGTGCGCCGAACCGATGGCGCAGCGGACCGGACTCGTTCACCGCGAGCATGCCGCCGACCGTCGCCGTCCGGGATGGAGGGTCGGCGGCCAGGCGCTGGCCGCGCAGGGCGAGTGCGGCCTGCAGAGCCCGGACCGGCGTGCCGGTGCCGACCTCGGCCACCTGCTGCTCCGGGACGTGCCCCCACATGCCGCCCAGGCGGCCGGTGTCGACCAGCAGATCGACGCCGAGCGGCGGGGTGCCCCAATCGATTTTGCTGCCGGAACCCCGCGCCATCGTGGCCAGACCGCGCTGCGCGGCCAGCCACATCGTGCCCTCGACCTGGCCGGCGGTCGCGGGCACGGCGACGAAGCTGACCCGCCGACCGGCCACCGCGTCGACCGAGCGCGCGGTGCGTGCGAAATCGGGCCCGCAGATGTCGGCCAGGGCGCGCTGCACCGGCTCCCGGCCGGGCAGCGGCGGCCCCGGCGGAAACGGCGGCGAGCCATTGGTCGCGGGCATTCCACATTCCCCTGACATCGAAGGCCCTCGAGACTGACACGAGCGTCACATCCCGAAGATCGTCCATTCTGGCGTATCGTACACATGTTCGAACGGGGCCGGGGAGGGCTGTTCGTGGGACTAGTGCTTGCGCCAGTGGCACTCGGGCTGCGCAGACGCGCCGGTAACGTGTGCTGGGTGACGACCAATCTGCCCGACAGCCCACCCTCGGCCGCGCGTCAGCCTTCCGAGCGGACCCACCACGGTGACACCGTGACGGATGACTATGCGTGGCTGGCGGATAAGGATAATCCGGACACCATTGCCTATCTGACGGCCGAGAACGAGTGGACCGAGCGCGCGACCGAGCACCTCGCCGCGCTGCGCGACACGGTGTTCGGCGAGATCAAGTCGCGCACTCAGGAGACCGACCTGACGGTGCCGGCACGCAAGGGTGGTTTCTGGTACTACACCCGCACCGAGGAGGGCAAGCAATACGGCATCCAGTGCCGGGTGCCGGTCCGTCCCGGTGAGACCGATCCGCCGACCGAGGGCGGTGTCGGCGAGGAGGTGCTGCTCGACGGCAACGTGCTGGCCGAGGGCAAGGACTTCTTCCAGCTGGGCACGTTCGACGTCAGCCCCGACGGCAACTGGCTGGCCTACTCCACCGACTTCGCGGGCGACGAGCGCTTCACGCTGCGGATCAAGGACCTGCGCAGCGGCGAGGTGCTGGCCGACGAGGTGTCCGACACGGCATATGGCAGCGCCTGGTCGCGGGACGCCACCGCGCTGTTCTACATCACCGTCGACGACGCCTGGCGTCCCAACCGCGTGTGGCGCCACCTGGTCGGCCGGCCGTCGTCCGACGACGTGATCGTGTTCGACGAGCCCGACGAGCGCTTCTTCGTCGGCGTCGGGCTCAGCCGCAGCGAGAAGTTCATCGTGATCGACGCGCACAGCAAAATCACTTCTGAGGTACGGGTGATTCCCGCGGACACCCCGACCGCGGAGCCGACGATCATCGCGCCGCGCCGGCAGGGTGTCGAATACACGGTGGAGCACCACGGCCACCGCTTCCTGATCCTGCACAACGACAACGCGGAGGACTTCGCGCTGTCGTACACGTCGGCCGACGCCCCCGGCGACTGGGTCGAGCTGATCCCCGAGCAGCCGGGCACCCGGCTCGAGGCGGTCGACGCGTTCCAGCGCCACGTGGTCATCTCGCTGCGGACGGACGGGCTGACCGGGCTGCGGGTGATGGCCGACGGTTCCACGGACTCCTATGACATGGAGTTCCCCGAGCCGCTCTACAGCGTCGGGCTGGCCGCCAACCCGGAATACGAGACCCAGACCGTCCGGCTGGGCTACACCTCGATGGTCACGCCGGACTCGGTGTTCGACGTCGACCTGGTGACCCGCGAGATGACGTTGCGCAAGCAGCGGCCGGTGCTGGGCGGTTACGACCCGTCGGCATACGAGCAGTTCCGCGAGTGGGCGCTCGCCGACGACGGCACCAAGGTGCCGATCTCGATCGTGGCGCGCAAGGGTGTGCCACGGGACGGGTCCGCGCCGCTGGTGCTCTATGGCTACGGGTCTTACGAATACAGCATCGACCCCTACTTCGCGATCCCTCGCCTGTCGCTGCTCGACCGCGGCGTCGTCTATGCCATCGCGCACATCCGCGGCGGCGGCGAGATGGGCCGCCGGTGGTATGAGGACGGCAAGATGCTGGCCAAGAAGAACACGTTCACCGACTTCGTGGCATGCGCCGACGCGCTGGTGAAGAGCGCCTGGACAACGGCCGACAAGCTGGTCGCCCGCGGCGGCTCGGCGGGCGGGCTGCTGATGGGCGCGATCGCCAACCTGGCGCCGGAGGCTTTCGCCGGCATCGTGGCGCAGGTGCCTTTCGTCGACCCGGTCACCACGATCCTCGACCCGACACTGCCGCTCACGGTCACCGAGTGGGAGGAGTGGGGAAACCCGATCGAGTCGGCGGATGTCTACGCCTACATGAAGTCCTACAGCCCCTATGAAAACGTCCGCGCCGCGCGCTATCCAAAGATCCTGGCGATGACCGGGCTGAACGACACCCGCGTGATGTACCACGAGCCGGCCAAGTGGATCGCCAAGCTGCGGGCGACGGCGCCCGAGGGTTCTTATCTGCTGAAGACGGAGATGGGCGCGGGGCATGGCGGCCCGAGTGGCCGCTACGACGCCTGGAAGGAAGAGGCCTTCATGACGGCCTGGACCTTGGACGTCCTCGGCCGCGCCTGACGACGCCCAACCCACCGCGCTCCAAGCCCGGCGGCCATCCGGCCGCCGGGCCCGCCAGGCAGGTCCGGCCGACCAAATCCCGGCGGGCGAGGCGGCACAGCCGCAGACGGCGCAGCGGGATCACGATAGGGACCGCTAGTGCGGACAGCGCAGCCGGCCTCGACGGTGCCCACTGGTGTGAAAAGCGCAGCTGGGTTAGCCGGCGCGGAGTTCTTCCAGGTCGGTGCTTGATTTGAGGACCAGCATTCCGGCGGCTGCCGCCAGCAGCATTGCGCCGACGGCGATTGCTCCCAATGTCATCAAGCCGGACCACGGCACCGGGATCTGCAGCGTCACCTCGCGGATCGTGACGAAGTCCAGGAACTGGGAGTCCTGGGTTGCGCATCGGGCCTCGGTGCCTCGGCAGACCATTCCCGACTCGGCATGCGTCACCTCGGTGCCCAGGAGGCGGGCCATGCCGATGCCGGCCGTCAGGGCGACCGCCACCGCCGGCAGCAGCGGCGTGAAAGTTTGCCACAGCACGCTTTCCGACAGCACCCGGCGTGGCACGCCGACCGCCGTCAACGCCGCGTAGGCGCGGCGGCGGGCCACGATGCTCTCGGCCATCGCGACCAGGACGCCGGCCGCAGCGACCAGCAGGCCGATGCCGACCGCGACCAGCACCAGGCGCATCGCTCCCAGATAGAAGGACGAGTCCGTGCCGGCGCCGACGCCGCCCTCCAGGCCGTCCGCCGCGGACATCTCGTTGAGCTTCGCGAAGAGTTCGAACTCGGTCATCATGTTCTGCCGGTAGCCCAGCGCGATGCCGCCGGCCACCACGCTGAAGAGCAGCGCGGCCATGGTGCGGCTGCCGTTCCACGGGTCTGACATGAGGCGCCGGCCGGCCAGCAGCACCGCCGGGCGGCGGCCCAGGCGGTGCAGGATGCGACCGGCGGTGAAGGACAGCCAGCCGGTGCCGAGGACCACGCCGATCATGGTGGCCAGCACCCCGACGCCCATGATCGAGCCGGCTACCTTCGGGCTGAGAGTGCCTTCCTTCAGGTGCGAGGGGGCGTCGAAGAGCACCAGGCCGGCGGCGATCAGCAGGCCCGGCCACGGCTTCGGTGAGCCGGTGCGGTGGCGCCGCAGCACGCCCAGCGGGCTGATCATCACGCGGCGCAGCAGCACGGCGCCGATCAGCGCGGCCAGCACCGGCACGATCAGCAGCAGCACCACGATGACCACCGGCGCCGGCAGCAGATCGGTCGGCAGGGCCAGCTTGCCCTCGCTGTCACGGCGGTCCAGCAGCACCCGCAGCAGCAGGAAGAACCCGAAGCCGGCGACCGAGCCGACCAGGCCGGCCACCGCGGTCTCCGCGCTCGCCACCAGCACCGCCTGCCGCGGCGTCGCGCCGGCCAGCCGGATCGCGGCCAGCCGCCGGTCCCGCGCCGGCGCACCCAGCCGGGTGCACTGACCGGCCAGCGCCAGCACCGGCAGAGCCAGCATGATCAGCGCGACCACCACGCCGGGGCGCAGCCCGGACTCGGCCAGCAGCGCGCTCGAATACTGCGACGAGCCGGGCGTCAGCTCCTGCGCGCCATCGTTGCCGACGGAGGCCCAGGCGCCGCCCCGGATCGAAGCGACGGTCGCGGCGGCGAGCAGCGTCACGGCCGCGAGCGCCGAGCCGGCGGCGGTCAGGACGGTGCGCAGGCGGTCGGTGCGACTGCCCGCCAGGCCCAGCCGGAACAGCGTGGCCAGGGTCATGAGCGCACCCCGACGCCGAGGCCACTGGGGTCGACCACGCCGTCGCGGAGGACCACCTCGCGGTCCGCGTACGCCGCGATCTGGCTCTCGTGGGTGACCAGCACGATCGCCATCCGCTGGGCGCGGGCCGCCGTCACGATCTCGGTGAGGACGTGTTCGCCGGTGAGCACGTCCAGCGCACCGGTCGGCTCGTCGGCGAAGAGCACGGCCGGCTCGGTGACCATCGCCCGGGCCACCGCGCAGCGCTGCTGCTGGCCGCCGGACATCTCGCCGGGCCGCTGGTCGGCCAGCGCGCCGACGCCGAACCGGTCCAGCCAGTCGAGCGCCGCCTGCCGGGCGGGCTTGCGCCGGGCGCCGGCCAGCAACAACGGCAGGGCCACGTTTTCCGCAGCGGTCAGCTCCGGCACCAGCTGTCCGAACTGGAACAGCACGCCGAACTCGGTGCGCCGCAGCGTGGACCGGGCCGCCTCCGGCCAGAGCGCGATGTCCTTGTCGCGGTAGCGGACGTGTCCCTCGTCGACCGGCAGGATGCCGGACAGGCAGTGCAGCAGCGTCGACTTGCCGCAGCCGGACGGCCCGGTGACCGCGACGATCTCGCCCTCGCCGATCGCGATGTCGACGCCGCGCAGGGCGGGCGTGTTGCCATAGGACCGCATCAGGCCGGAGCCTTCGAGCAGGACTGTCATGCGTGCACCTCCGAATAGAGTTCCGCGACCCGGTGCAGGGTGGTGTTCAGCCACGTCAGGTCCGCGTCCAGGTGGGCGAGGGCGTAATCCGCGGCGACGACGTCCGCGAGGCCGGCGCCGGGGGTGGTCTTCAGCGCGGTGAGCTCGCGCATGCGGTGCATGTGTGCGGCGCGCTGGGCGATCAGGTAGTCCCGGGCGCGCTGCTCGTCGGCGGCCAGCAGGCTGACCACGACCTTGGTGAAGAGGGTGCTCACCACATATGGCGCCGGGGTCTCCACCGTCGTCAGCCAGTCGTCGAGCTGGGTGCGGCCGGACTCGGTCAGTGCATAGGACGTGCGGTCCGGCCCGCCCTCGCGATCGTGCCCGCTGGGCGTGACGAAGCCGTCCCGCTCGAGCCGGCCGAGGGTCGCATAGACCTGCCCGAACGCGAGCGGCTTGGCCCGCGGCAGGCGCTCGTCGTGGGCGCGCTTGAGGTCATAGCCGTGCCGGGGACCGGCGGCGAGCAGCCCGAGCAACACATGTGGCGTGGACATGCGGGGTACTATTCACTCAATGAATAGCGGAAGTCAACCCCGGCGCAGGGCCACCACCGCGATGTCGTCGGCCTGCTGGCCCGAGCCGGTGAGGCTGGCGAGCAGGCGGCGGCAGAAGGCGTTCAGGTCGGCCTCGACATCGACCGTGCATCGGGCCAGCGAGGCCAGACCCACGTCGATGTCCTTGTCGCGGCGCTCCACCAGGCCGTCGGTGTAGAGCACGAGGGTGCCGCCGGGCGGCAGCGTGAACTCCAGATCGATCGGCCGGCTCGCGTTGATGCCCAGCAGCGGTCCGCGCACGTCCAGGTAGCGCACGCCCTCGATGGTGCGCAGCAGCGGCGGCAGGTGCCCGGCGCTGGCCAGGCGCACGTTGCCGGTCGCCGGTTCGATGGTGAGCAGGCAGACGGTGGCCGAGTCGGTCGGCAGCACCGTACGCATGAAGTGGTTTGCCAGATCGAGCACCGCCCCCGGCGGGTGACCCTCCACCGCATAGGCCCGCACCGCGTGCCGCAGCTCGGCCATCACCGTGGCCGCGTGCAGTGAGTGCCCGGCCACGTCGCCGATCGCCACCAGCAGCTTGCCGTCCAGCATGGTCAGCTCGTAGAAGTCGCCGCCCACCTCGGTCTGCGCGCCGGCCGGCTCATAAAGCACGGCCAGCTCGATGCCGGGCACCTCGGGCAGCCGCGACTGCAGCAGGCTGCGCTGCAGGGTGACCGCGATCCGGTGCTCCTCGTCATAGGACCGCTGCGCCTCGACCGCGGCCGCGACCGCCTGCGCGAGCTGCCGCAGCACCGGATGGCCGGGGCTCTGGGCACTGTTGGGCGCGGCCACATAGACCGGCGGCCGGTCGATGCGCAGACGCGCGGCCGCGACCGCCACCGACTCGCCCTCCGGCCACTCGACGACGTCCCAGTCGGCCGGATCGTCGGTGCGCACCAGCGAGCCGACCGCCACTATGCGCTCGTCGAGCGACCAGGGCCGGACGGTCGGCGGCGAGCCGACCGCGGCCAGACTGTCGCCGTCGGACGACTCGGAGAGCACCACCACCGGACCGCCGAAGATCGCGTGCGCACCCTCGGCGGCGGCGCACAGCAGGCCGGGCAGGGTGGACGCCGAGTTGATCTCCAGTGTGGTCTCGGCCAGCTTGATCATGCGCGCGGCCAGCGACTCGGCCCGCTGCCGGGCCCGGTAGTAACGCAGCACCGCCTGCACGGTCGCGATCAGCTCGTCCGGCTCGATCGGCTCCACCAGATAGGCGTCCGCGCCCCGGTTGAGGCCCTGCGTCTTGTCCACCACGTCGACCGCGTGCGCCGAGACGTGGATGACCGGCAGCACGCCGTACACCGGATCGGTCTTGATCCTCTCGCAGACGTCGAAACCGCTCATGTCGGGCAGTTTGACGTCGAGCACCACCAGGTCGACGTCGGCGCCCGGAAGCACGGCGAGCGCCTCCGTGCCCGTCTCCGCCTCGAGCACCGCGAAACCGGCCCGCGTCAGCCAGCTCACCAGCAGGTAACGCTTGGTGGCGCTGTCGTCGACGACCAGGATCGAGGCGCCTGTCATGGCGACCCGACCGGCAGGCTGACGGTGAAGGTGCTGCCCGTGCCGGGCTTCGAGACGACGTGCAGGGCCCCGCCGAGGATGCCGGCCAGCCGCCGGGCATAGGGCAGGCCGAGGCCGGTCCCCTTGCCGCTCAGAGCCGTGCTGCCGGGCACCTGATAGAACTCCTCGAAGATGCGTTCGTGCAGCTCGGAAGGGATGCCGGTGCCGGTGTCCGTGACCTCGAAGACGGCGTCGTCGCCGGAGCGCGCGACGCTCAGCCGCACCGATCCGGCGGCGGTGAACTTGATCGCGTTGGTCAGCAGATTGCGCAGCACCTGAGCGAGCAGGACCTCGTCGGTGCGCAGCGTGGCGATGCCCGGCTCCTCCACGACGAAGTCCACCTCGGGGCGGGTGGCGAGCGGCCGCAGAGTGCCGCGGAGCTGCCCGAACACCGCCCGCAGGTCGACGTCGGCGAGGTCCGGCTCGAGCCGGCCGGCCTCCGCCTTGGCCAGGTCGAGCAGGTCGTTGACCAGGGACAGCAGATCGGTGGCGGAGGTGCGGATCAGATCGACCTGGCGGCTCTGCTCATCGGTCAGCCGGTCGGACCCGTCGTCGGTGAGCAACCGGCCCAGCCCGATGATCGCGGTCACCGGCGCGCGCAGCTCGTGGCTGACATTGGCCAGGAACCGGGTCTTCGCCTCGCTGGCCGCCCGCAGCTGCACCGACTTCTCGTCCAGTTCGGCATAGAGCGCGACGACGCCCCGGTTCGTCTCCTCCAGCTCGTCGGAGAGCTGGTGGTAGAGCGCCATCACGCCACGGTTGGTCTCTTCCAGCTCGGCGTTGAGCCGGGCCAGGTCGTCACGCTGCGCGCGCACCTCGTCCAGGGCGGCGATCAGCTGTTGATTTTGCACGGCCAGCTCGTCCAGCGGCGTTCCCGGCACATGGCTGTCGAGGCGTGCGCGAATGTCGTCCATGGCTCGTGGTGTCAGAGGCTGCGCGCCAGTCGGCAGTCGCCGTGACATTCGCACCACAGTTCCCGTTTCGACATCGCCGACCTCCATCGTGTCGACCAGCCGGCCGACCGCTTCCAGCTTCGGGGTGAGCCTGGCCTCGTCGCCGGGCGCCGGAAGCACCATCTCTACCAGCAGGGTAGGTACCCGATCCCGGCCCACGGCGAACACCACCTCGGTGTCCTTGCCCGGGGACAGCATCATCCGAGCCACCTCGCTGATCGCCGTGGCGATCCGGGTCTGGTCCTGCGACTCCATCCCGACCTCGCGGGACACCTCGCGACCGAGCTGCCGGACCATGAAGATGTCCTGCTGGGTGCGCAGCCGGACCCGGATCAGGTGCTCCGACAGCGGCCGGTTCATGAGTGGGCGACCAATACGCCCGCGTCGTCGCGCCGGATGCCGGCGTCGCGCAGGACGCTGGCCGCGATCACCTGAGGGGATCGCCCGAGCAAGCCCGGATAGTCTTCCGGGTGCCACCGGTCCACCACCCCGTCAGTGTGCATCAGCAGCACCGATCCTGGTGGAAATGCATAGTCGTAAGCTCGGATCTGGCGCCGCTGATGGCCCGCGATGCCGGGCAGCGAGACCAGCCCGCGACGGCTGCCGTCCGGCCCGAAGATCGATCCGGAGATGTTCCCGAGCCCGGCGTACCGCACCATGCCCCTGTCCTGATCGAGTTCGGCGACCGCCAGCGCGGCGCCGCGGGTGTGTCCGAGTGATTTGTGCAGTGCCTCGACGACGGCGGCGGGTGTGCCGGGTGCGGCGCCCATGAACACGCGCCTCGCCTCTTGTGCGGCGGCCGCCGCGAGCGGGCCGTGCCCGAGCCCGTCGACCACCATGACCTGCCGCCGGCCATCGGTGGCGCGGATCGCGAAGCCGTCGCCGCTGACCGTCTCGCCGGTCAGCGGCCGGATCATTCCGGCGGCCCAGGCGGGCGCGGGCGCCGCCGCGGGCCAGACCTGAGCGGCGAGGACGGTCCCTTTCCCGGGTACGGAGTACAGATCGGACCAGCTGGCCTGCCGGAGGACCGCGCCCAGCCCGATGCCCAGCGTGCCCGTGGTGGAGTGGCCGTCACCGATCGAATGGGCGACGTCGGCCATGCCCGGTCCGCTGTCCACCGCGATGATCTCGACCCCGGCGACCTCCACGTCGCGGACCGCCCGGACCAGCATCACGCCCTGCTCGGCGTGCTTGACCAGGTTGCCGGCCGCCTCCGCCACCATGATGGAGAGATCCGCCCGGCGTCGCTCGGGCATCGCGAGCTCGGTGGCGAGCCGCTCGGCCGCCCGACGCACGCCCGACGCCGACCCGGCCTCCTCGACCCGGAACCAGGTGCCGACGTCCAGTAATCCCTCCGGTAACGACGACAACCCCGCCTCCGTTCATCGGCACCATTTGGTCACGGTGATGCTCGTACCCTGGCCCACCGCGGTGTCGATCTCGAACTCGTCGACCAGCCGGCGCGCGCCGCTGAGCCCGAGTCCGAGCCCGCCGCCGGTGGTGTAGCCGTCGGTGAGCGCCAGGCCCAGGTCGGCTATGCCCGGACCCTGGTCGGCGAAAACGATGCGGATCCCGTTGCGCCGGCCGTTGTCCACCTGGCTGACGTCGACCGTGCCGCCACCGCCGTAGACCAGGGTGTTGCGCGCCAGCTCGCTGGCGGCGGTGACCAGCTTGGTCTGGTCGACCAGGGAGAGCTTGACGGACACCGCGAGGGTGCGGACGAGCTGCCGCACGCGCACCACATCCTGGTCGGTGGCGACCGTGATGCGATCGGTCATGGCGCGTGCGCCGCCGTCTCGTCCGCGTCTTCCTCCAGCTCGAGCCGGTCGGTGCCGCGGTCGAGCATCGACATGCCCAGCTCGACGTTCAGCGCGGTGCGGATGCCCGGCAGGGACAGGCCCAGCTCGACCAGCGTGATCGCGACCGCGGGCCGCATGCCGACCACCACGGTCTCGGCGTCGAGCACCCGGGAGATCGACGCGATGGTGGCCAGGGTGCGGCCGACGAACGAGTCGACGATGTCCAGCGCGCTGATGTCGATGATCACGCCGTGGGTGCCGGTCTTGACGATCCGATCCGCCAGGTCCTCCTGCAGCTGCAGGGCGACCTGGTCCTCCATGTCGATCTGGATCGAGACGAGGAGGGTGTCACCGATCTTCAGGATCGGGACGCGTTCCACGTCAACGCGCCTGTCGCTTGTTGTCGTTGATCTTGAGCACGTGCCGCAGCGCGTCGGCCAGGGAAGACTTTGTGGCGATGTCGCCGAACTCGATGCCCAGCGCCACGATGGTCTGGGCGATCTGCGGGCGGATGCCGGAGATGATGCATTCGGCGCCCATCAGCCGGGCGGCCACCACGGTCTTGAGGATGTGCTGGGCGACCTGGGTGTCCACCGCCGGCACGCCGGTGATGTCGATGATCGCGTACGGCGAGCCGGTGTCCACCAGCGTCTGCAGGAGTCGTTCCATGACCACCTGCGCGCGGGCCGAGTCGAGCGTGCCGACCAGCGGGACGGCCACCACGCCCTCCCACAGCTTGACCACCGGTGTGGAGAGCTCGAGCAGCTGCTCGGCCTGGTCGGCGATCAACGCCTCGCGGGCGCGCACATAACTGTCGAAGGTGAAGAGCGCGGCCCGGTCGACGAAGTTGGAGAACGCGACGAAGTCACGCAGGGTAGCGAGGTCGGTGCCGTGGCCGTCCTCCAGGATCTTGAGAACAGCATCCTTGAGGGTGAACACGCTGACCGCTGTCTCGGTGGCCGAGAAGCCCTGCCGGGCGCGGGTGGTGGAGAGGTCGCCGAGCAGGGCCCGCAGCTCGCCGGCCGAGTCCGCGTCCAGGTCCTGCGCGCCGCCACTGGCCGCCGCCGCGAAACCGCGCTGCAGCTCTGCCACCTGGCGTTCCAGTTCGGCATGGCTGAGGCGTCCGCGCAGCGTGGGCTGCACCGACTCGGCCCAGGTGCGCACCAGATCGTCGGCGTGCTCCTTGAGCAGGTCGGCGAAGCGGCTCGCCTCGTCCGAACTCAACGCCATCGGTGCCTCCCCTGTTGCAAAATCCCGCACGACGGGCGGACTTTACCACCGGACATTCGCATTACTTGCTGTAGAGGAACTAACGCCCCGTTCTGCAGGCCGGCCCGCCCGTGGGGTACCGTCTGCCAGATAACTGGAGGTCCTGAATGTCCCTGACGGTACAAACCGAGCAACGCGGCGACATGGTCGTCGTCTCGGTCACGGGCGAGCTCGACATGGCCACCGCCCCCCAGCTCCAGGATCAGATCAGCGATCTCCTGGAAAAGGGTCGGAACCGCCTGGTGTTCGACCTGGCCGAGGTCTCGTTCTGTGACTCGACCGGCCTTTCGGTCTTCGTCCGGGCGAAGAACAGCACGGACGACGCCGGTGGCGTGGTGCGGCTCGCCGCCCCGCAGCGCGGGGTGCTGCGCATCCTCGAGGTGAGCGGCCTGGTCGAGGTGCTGCACACGTTCCCGACGGTCGACGAGGCGGTCAGCGCCCCGGAACAGGCCGCGCCGACCGCGTAGGCCCGAGATCGGCACGCGCACCGCGCGGCTGATCTGTTACAACGTCCCGCATGCCCGGTGATGCGAAGACTGTCGTCGATGACGTCCGTGCGAGCTTCGGTCCGCGGTTCGTGCCGGCCCGGGTCGAGGCCGAGGCCGATGCGCGGCGGTTCCTGGACGACAACGCCGGCGCCATGGACGCGGAGAAGATCGTCGCTCTGGGCCGGCTCATCAACCGGCACGAGAAGGCCGGCCGCGTCCGCTACGACCGCTTCACCCCGGGGTTCACCGGCGCGATCATGGCCAAGCTGGGCAGCAACCCGCAGCTGTTCGACGACGCGGTGTCCTACCTGCGGGGCAGGTCGATCGAGAAGGCCCTGACGCTGGTCGGCGACATCTTCGCCGACCGGTCGGTGTTTCCGCACGCCGGGTCGTCGCTGCCGAGCTACCTGATGTACCTGCGGGATCCCGATCAATTCGGAATCTGCGTCAACGCCACCATGCGCGGCCTGGAGTCGGTGACCGGCACCCGCTACCGGGCGAACAGCGGACTCGCCTACGCCCGGTTCTGCGCGGATCTTCGCGGCTGGCGCGCACAGCATGGCGTGGCGCCGCAGGAGGCGGACGCGATCCTGACCAACCTCATGCGCGCGAACAAAGCAACAACGCCGGCGATCGCGCCGCCGGTGCTGAGCTTGACCTCGGAGCAGGTGGCGGCGGCCTGTTATCTCACGGTCGAGCAGATCGACCAGTGGGTGGACGCGCTGCGGACCGGGATGCGCCAGGCCGTGTTCCACGGTCCGCCCGGCACCGGCAAGACCTACGTCGCGCGGCTCCTCGCCCAGCACCTGGCCACCTCGCCGGACCACATCGAGATCACCCAGTTCCATCCGGCCTATTCGTACGAGGACTTCATCGAGGGGCTGCGGCCGGTCGCCGGGGACGGCGGGCTGCGCTACGAGGTGCGGCCGGGCGTGTTCACCAGGCTCTGCGCCCGGGCCGCCGCCGCGCCGGACGAGACCTTCGTGATGATCATCGACGAGATGAACCGGGCCGACCTCGCGGCCGTCTTCGGCGAGCTGCTGTTCCTGCTGGAATATCGGGACGCGGCCGAGGTCACGCTGCCCTATTCGCAGCGGCGCCTGTCGGTGCCGAAGAACCTGCTGGTGCTCGGCACGATGAACACCGCCGACCGCAGCCTCGCCCTGATGGACTTCGCGCTGCGGCGGCGCTTCCACGCCTTCCCGCTGGAGCCCAGCGAGCAGGTGCTCGGCGCCTGGGCCGAGCAGCGGTCGGTGGACAGCGCCGAACTCGTGCTGGGGATCTTCCGGCTGATCCGGGACCGGGTCGGGCCCGAGGCGCCGGTCAGTCCGGGCCATTCCTACTGGATGACCGAGGGGCTGGACGCGGCGGTGGCCGAGCGGATCTGGGCCTATCAGCTGCACCCCTATCTGGCGGAGTTCTGGTTCGAGCAGCCCGGCGACCTGGCCCGGCTCGACGAAGAGGTCCGCGCCCTGATCGGCGAGAGCACCTGAGGTGATCGACCTCGTCGAATACCGGACCAGCTCGCACGTGCTCAGCGAGGACGACGCGGCGGAGCTCGGCGAGCTCACCAAGGGCGCCACCGCGAGCAAGGACCGGCCACGCGTGATCGAGAGGCTGACCCCGCAGAAGGGCGCCTTCGAGATTCAGCCCGGGCCCTATGTCGGCCGCTTCCGCCTGCGCAGCGGCCGGATCGTGAACGTGGCCAGCCGATTCGCCTTCGACGATCTGGCCGCGCTGCTCGGGCTCGGCGAACGCACCACGCTGCTCAATCAGTCCGCCGCGCCGGCCGGCCACCACGGCACGGGCCTGATCGACCTGATCGCCCTGGCCTTCACGCGCGAGGCCGAGCGGGTGGCCGGTCAGGGGCTGGTCAAGGGGTACGAGCGCCGGACCTTCACCCGCCCGCCGTACGCCGGGGTGCCGTCCGCCGCCATCCACCTCAGCGCGCACGCCGGCCGGCCGGATCGCCTGGCCACCACCGCGAGCCGGCTCACCGACGACCTGGCGGTGAACCGGATCGTCGCCGCCGCGCACCGGCGGCTGTCCGCGCTGAGCTATCCCGACAAGCGGCTCGGACTGCGGCTGCGGGCGCTCGGCCCGGTCTTCCACCGGCTGACCCCGCTGACCGGGCCACCGCCCCGAGTCGAGGCGGTGCCACGCCGGTATCGCGAGGTCTACCAGCTCGCACGGCTGATCCTGGGCGAGCGCACGGTGCTGCCGACCGGCGCCGGATCGGCGGGAGTCAGCGTGCTGTTCAACATGACGCAGATCTGGGAGGAGTACGTCGGCGCGTGGCTGCGTACCCGATGGCCCGGGCATTTGATCTTGAAGCAGTATCCGGTGCCGCTGGCCGATGGCTTGACCGGCCGGGCGGATTTCGTCGTGCAGCGCGCCGGGCGGAACGTCGCCGTGTTCGACGCCAAGTATCGGAAGTGGAAGAAGCTGCCGAGCACCGGCGAGGTCTATCAGATGTTCACCTATGCGCACTGTCTCGGCGTCACGCACGCCGCGCTGGTGCATCCGGACGCCACACCGAACCGGACCAGCATCACCATGGGCGGCCTGACCATCGAGAACCTGGCCGTCAAACCCTAGGTGTCGCCCCGGCCAGGACCGCGTCCACCAGGGCCTCGGCGAAGTTGTCGGTGGGCGCGCCCGGAACCATGTTGAGCATGTTCTGGGCCATCCCCGGCGCGGTCAGCATCAGCACGGTGAGCTCGATGTCCAGGTCGGCACGCAGCTCGCCGGTCTGCACGCCGCGGCGCAGGATCGAGCGCATCACGTTGCGGCGCGGCTCGACCACGGTCTGGAAGGCCTTGCGCAGCTCGTCGTCGCGGAACAACTCGGGCAGCAGGCAGGCGGTGACCCGGCCGTACTGCTCCATGCGCTTGCTACGGCTGCTGCGCACCAGCATGACCAGGTCCTCGCGCACCGACTCGCCGAGCGGCTCGGGCGGCGGGCCCTTCATGGTGCGCACCGTGTCGATCAGCAGCGCGTCCTTGTTCGCCCAGCGCCGGTAGATCGTGGCCTTGCCGACGCCCGCCTTCGCCGCCACCGACTCGATCGACAGGGCGTCGACGCTCTGCCCCTCCTGCAGGAGGGTGATCACGGCATTGATGATGGCCTCATCGGCCTTGGCGTTGCGGGGGCGACCCGGAGCCTTTCGCTCCAGGTCGCCTCCCGCAGCAGCGCTGACGGTCGTCATGTCGTCCATTGTCGCTGAGCGATCAGACCTCGGCCAGGGCGACGCCCTGCTCCTCGGCCAGCCCTTCCTCGGTGGTCGGCGCCGGCGCCGCGGCGGGCCGCAGGCGGGGCAGGTAGAAGGCCGCGACCAGGGTTCCGAGCAGTGCGATCACGGTGGTGCCGACGGCCGCGTAGTGCATCGACACGATGAACGCGTCGTTCGCGCTCTGCACCAGTGCCGAGCCGGCCGGCCCGACCTGCTCGGCCACGCCGTAGGCGCCGGAGATCGACGACTCGGCCGTCTCCCGGGCGCCGTCGGGCAGAGCACTCGCCGCGCCGTTCAGGTTGTCCCGGTAAAGCGAGCTGGTCACCGCGCCGACCGCGGCCACGCCGAGCGCGCCGCCGATCTGCCGGATGGTGTTGCCGACCGCGGAGCCGACGCCGGCCTTCTCCCGCGGCAGCGCCGCCATGATCGACTCGGTGGCCGGCGGCATCACGTTCGCCGTGCCCACGCCGATCACGAAGAACACCGCGCCGACGATCCAGATCGGCGTGGTCGCGTCGATCCACAGCCAGGCCAGCATGCTCACCGAGACGAGCAGCATGCCCACGGTGCCGACCGCGCGCGGACCGAACCGCTTGACCATCGCCGCACTGCGTGGCGCGAAGATCATCTGAGCGACCGCGAACGGGACGAACAGCGCACCCGAGGCGAGCGGGCCATAGCCGCGGACCAGCTGCAGATAGAACGCGCTGAAGAACATGGTGCCCATGGCGGCGAAGAAGACCAGCCCGATCACGGCCGTGCTCGCCGAGAAGGTGCGGTTGGTGAAGAGCCGCACGTCCAGCGACGGGAAGGCGACGCGCCGCTCCCAGAGCACGAAGGCGGTCAGCACGATCACCGAGGCGACCAGGGTGCCCCACGCTCGCGGGTCACCGAAGCCGGCCTCGCCGCCCTCGATCACGCCGTAGGTGAGCAGGGAGAGGCCGATGATGGAGAGCAGCACGCCGGCCACGTCGATGCGGCCCGGCTTCGGGTCGCGTGACTCCGGCACCAGGATGACGAGCAGCACGATGCCGACGATCACGATGGGCACGTTGATCAGGAAGACCGAGCCCCACCAGAAGTTCTCGAGCAGGACGCCGCCGACGATCGGGCCGATGGCCACGCCGAGCCCGACCGCGCCGGCCCAGACGCCGATGGCCTTGCCGCGCTCGCTCGGGTCGAAGACGTTGGCGATGATCGACAGGGTGGCGGGCATGACCGCCGCCGCGCCCAGACCCATCAGCGCCCGCGCCCAGATGAGCTGGTCGGCCGAGTCGGCATAGGCGGAGATCAGGGACGCGAGCCCGAAGATCGCGAGCCCGGAGATGAGGGTGATCCGGCGGCCGAGCCGGTCCGCGAGCACGCCCGCGGTGAAGAGCAGGCCGGCGAAGACCAGCGTGTAGGAGTTGATCGCCCACTCGAGCTGGCTCTGGCTGGCGCCGACCCCGCGCTCCGGGTCGGCGATGATCCGCAGGGCGACGTTCAGGACGGTGTTGTCCAGCACGACGACCAGCAGGCTGATGACGAGTACGCCCAGAATCGCCCACCGCCGGGGGTGGCCGGTCTGTGGCGTGACGGGTGCGTCCATGTGGATGCTCTCTTCCGAAGGACCGTGCAATTACGATACGGAACTGATCCGTATCACGGAGGACACTACGACGCCTGCCACCAATACGGAACGGACTCGTATCGAATGTGTCCGTGATCACCCCGCCCAAATTTCTTCGAAAGATCGAGCAACCTTTTGTGGGCCCCGAGCCACCTATCTATGTACGGTTCGGCTGCCCCGGTGAACCCCCCACGGCTCCGGGGCAGCCTGACCGTCACAGGTCCCGTGGGTGAACGAGCCGAGGAGCCGGATGTCCGGTCGTGCTGACAAGGAGACCGCCTACCAGGCGTTCTTCGAGCAGCACCATGCCGATTTGGCGCGCCTGGCCTACCTGATCACCGGCGATCCCAACGTCGCCGCCGACCTCGCCGCCGACGCGCTGGTGGAGATCTGGCGGCATTGGCGCCGGGTCACTTCGGCCGAGCACCCCCTCGGGTACGCGCGCGGAGTGCTCGCCAATCTCGCCCGCGGCTGGGTCCGGCGGGACCGCCGGGAACGCCTGGGCCTGCTGCGGAGCCGTTTCCGCAACGAGGAGTTCCACGGCCCGGACGTGCCCGCGGTGCTGGACGTGCGGGCGGCCCTGAGCCGGTTGCCGCTGCGGCGGCGCGAGTGCGTGATCCTGCGTTATGCGTTCGACGTGTCGGAGAAGGAGGTGGCGGCGATCCTGGGCATCTCGGTGGGCGCGGTGAAGAGCCACACCTCACGTGGCGCCGACCAACTGGCGGCGATGCTGACCGACACGACGCCACCGAGCGGCGGGTCCCCGGCCGGCTTCGCCCAGTCCCTGGCGACCCGCCGGTCCGAGCAGGCCCCGGAGACCCGGCCGCGGTTCCGGTCGGCATCCGTTCCGGCCCTGGAGGGGCGATGACGGATCCGGATCGGCTGCGCACCGAGCTGCGGGAGGCCGCGTCGGCCTATCAGCCGGACCGGGGCGCGATCGCGAGTCGTGCCGCCGCGCGCCGGGCAGCCGCCCAGCGACGGGATCGGCTGCGCCCGGTGCTGGCCGCTGCCGCGGTGCTGGGCGTCGCGGTGGCGAGCGTGGTCGGCGTACAGCTGAGCGATGAGGCCGACCCGCCACCCGTGGTCGCCATCGCTCCTCCGGCGACCACCACCCCGGCGGAGTCGCCGCCGACGACCTCGAAGCCGAAGCCGACGACCCCCGGGACCAAGGCGCCGCCGTCGAAGGCCACCACCGTCCGGCCGTCCTTCATGGAGTGTGCCGGGACGGTGGACAAGAACTCGGTGGCGACCTGGACGCAGAACACGGTGACGGTGCACAACAAGAAGAAGGCCGACGACGTCGAGGTTACGATCACCGTGCCGCGCGCCGGCGAGTCGCGTCCGGCCGGGCGCTTCAGCACGGTGCCGAACACCGACCTCGAGATATCGGTGCGGGAGACGGCGAAGGCGCTGGTCTACACCTTCAAGCTGAGGGACGGCGCGACGCTGGCGGCGGGCACCTGGGTGTTCGCCGCTCAGTTCGAGCACCGGGCCGGCCGCGACAAAGCGGACGATTCTTATGTGGTTGATGCTACGTCGGACCGGTCCGAGGGCGCCTGGAACGGCAACTTCAGCCGAACTTAAGGAAGCCGCGAGCAACCTTCGGCGGCACTTCGCAAAGTCCGGGAATTCTTGATCGGCCCTGAACTCGCCGCGCGTATCGACCGGTGAACATCCCCGGAGCGAAAGTCAGGTGAAGAGCATGAACCGCAGCCAGAGTTCCCGCCGGTGGCGGCTGCCGGTGACGGTCGGCGTCGCGGTGCTGGCGATGGCCGGTGGCGGGCTCGGTGTGGCACTGGCCGACGACGGCGGCAGCGACAGCGCGGCCGCGGGCTCGATCTCCTGCCCCGACGTCGCGTCGCAGCTGCCCGCCATTCCGGCTCGGGCCCAGGCCGAGGTCGAACGCAACCTCGCGCTGTTGCAGACCCAGATCGCCGAGGCGAACGCCCGGATCATCAGCACCAAGGGTCAGGGCGGCCCGAACTTCGTGCAGAACGCCATCCTCGGACCGCTGAAGGACAAGCGGGCCGCCACCATCGACCGGATCGCCATCTCGATCGGCCGGGCCGCGGAACGCCCGCAGGGCCTCGAACGACTCGCGCCGTGCTCGCTGGGTGGCGACGAGGCAGCCCCGCCGGCCGAGGAAGCACCGCCGGCCGAGGAGGCCCCGCCGGCCGAAGCGCCGCCGGCTGAGGAGGCCCCGCCGGCCGAGGAAGCACCGCCGGCCGAGGAGGTGGACACCGAAGGTGCGATCGCCTGCCCCGACGTCGCCTCCGAGCTGCCCGCCATCCCGGCGTCGGCCGCCGCCGAGGTCGAGCGCAACCTCGCGCTGCTCGACACCCAGATCGCCGAAGCGAACGCCCGGATCATCAGCACCAAGGGCCAGGGTGGCCCGAACTTCGTGCAGAACGCCATCCTCGGACCGCTGGAGGACAAGCGGTTCGCGACCATCAACCGGATCGCCACCGCCATCGGCCGCACCGCGGCGAAGCCGGTCGGACTCGACGCCCTCGCCCCCTGCGCGTTGGCCGACTGATTTCGCCGGCCTGGGAGATCGGCGGTCACCGTGGCCGCACGGTGACCGCCGATCCCAGAGTTCAACCCAGAACGGCCACTACCACGTAGCGTCCGATGAACGGACTGGTACGTTCGTAGTGACCGTTTTGTATGGGGGAGGCCGGCATGGCGGCAGCCGAGGCGCAGACCGATCGCCGTCGTGATGCCGACCGTACCCGGGCGGACATCCTCGAGGTAGCCACCGAGGAGTTCGCCGGTCACGGTTTCAGCGGCGCGCGGGTCGACGAGATCGCGGCCCGCACCCGCACCACCAAGCGGATGATCTATTACTACTTCGGCGGCAAGGAACAGCTCTATCTGGCCGTGCTGGAGCGGGCCTATGCGGAGATCCGGGCCGCCGAGCGCACGGTCGACGTCGAGCACCTCGACCCGGTGTCCGCGATCCGCCGCCTCGCCGAGGTGACCTTCGACCACCACGAGGCGCATCCGTCCTTCATCCAGCTGGTCGGCGCGGAAAACGCGCAGCAGGGCCGGCACATGACGCACGTGGCCCGGCTGGTCGACCTGAACAGCTCGGCGGTCGGCATGCTGCGCGAGGTGCTCGACCGGGGTCAGCGCGACGGCGTCTTCCGCGGCGACGTCGACCCGCTCGACGTGCACATGATGATCAGCGCATTTTGCTTCTTCCGGGTGGCGAACCGGCACACCTTCGGCGCGATCTTCGGCCGCGACCTGCTCGACCCGGCCACCCGCGAGCACTACCGCACGATGGTCGCCGACATGGTGGCCGGTTACCTGAGCGGCACATGAAGCGGGCGATGGCGACCGTGTGCGTCTCGGGCACGCTCGACGACAAGATCGCGGCCGCGGCACGGGCCGGGTTCGACGGCATCGAGCTCTTCGAGAACGACCTGGTGGTCTCGCCCTGGTCGCCCGCCGAGGTGCGCGCCCGGTGCGCCGAACTGGGCCTCACCATCGACCTCTACCAGCCGTTCCGCGACTTCGAGGCGGTGCCGTCCGAGCGGCTGGCGGCCAACCTGGCCCGGGCCGAGCACAAGTTCGGCGTGATGGCCGAACTGGGCGCGGACACGATGCTGGTCTGCTCCTCGGTCTCGCCCGCGGCGATCGATGACGACGGGCTGGCCGCCGAGCAACTCGCGCTGCTGGCCGAGCGCGCGCACCGCCGAGGCATGCGGATCGCCTATGAGGCACTCGCCTGGGGACGCCACGTGTCCACCTGGGACCACTCGTGGCGGATCGTGCGGGCGGCCGACCACCCCGCGCTCGGCCTCTGCCTCGACTCGTTTCACGTGCTGTCCCGCGAGGTCAGCGTCGCCGGGATCGAGGCGATCACCCCGGGCAAGGTCTTCTTCCTGCAGCTCGCCGACGCCCCCAACCTGAGCATGGACGTCCTGCAGTGGAGTCGCCACCATCGGCTCTTCCCCGGGCAGGGCGCCTTCGACCTGCCCGATTTCGTGCGCCGGGTGCTCGCCACGGGCTATTCCGGACCGCTGTCGCTGGAGGTCTTCAACGACGTCTTCCGGCAGTCCGATCCGGTGCGCACAGCGGTCGACGGGATGCGCTCGCTGATCGCCCTGCACGACCGGGTGCCGCCCGCGCCGACCCTGATCGAACACGGGTTCAGCGAGTTCGCGGTCGACGGCGAGTCCGGGCCGGCACTGCAGAACGCGTTGCGAGGTCTCGGTTTCACGCACACCGGACAGCACCGATCCAAGCCCGTCGAGTTGTGGGAGCAGGGCGCCTGCCGAGTGATCCTGAACAGCGCCGTCACCCGTCCGCAGTCGCCGGGCACCGCCGCGCTCAGCGCGTTCGCCTTGACGAGTGACAATCCAGACCATTCCCGGGTACGCGCGGAAGCCCTGCTCGCCCCACCCCTGCCGCGGGCGCGCGGGCCACGCGAGGCGGACCTGGTGGCGATCGGCGCACCCGACGGCACCTCGCTGTTCTTCAGCCTCTCGCTGGCCGATTTCCTCGACACCGGCGAGTCCGCTCGTTCTTCTGCCGGCCTGCTCGCGACCGACCATCTTGGACTCGCGCAGCCGTTCGACAACTTCGACGAGGCCGGTCTCTTCTACGAGGCGGTGCTCGGGCTCGATCGGCTGTCCACTGAGGAGTATGCGGCGCCGTTCGGGTTGATGCGCTCCCGGGCGTACGCGAACGAGAGCCGGACCGTCCGTCTCGCCTTGACCGTCGCGTTGTTGCGCCGGGGCGAATGGGCCCCGGCCGTGGCCGACCCGCAGCACGTCGCCTTCACCACCGCCGACATCTTCGCGACCGCCGCCGCGATCGAGAAGCTCGGCGGGGCAACACTTCCGGTGCCGGACAATTACTACGCCGACCTGCAGGCGCGGTTCGCACTCTCCGCGTCCACAGTAGATTCGCTGCGGCGGCACGGGATTCTCTACGACGGCGGCAGCGACGGCGGCGAGCTGCTGCACCTCTACACGCCGGTCTACGGCGGGCGGGTGTTCTTCGAGATCGTGCAGCGGCGGGCCGGATACGACGGCTTCGGGGAGGCCAACGCGCCGGTGCGCATGGCCGCGCACCGGCACCTGCGGCTGGCTAGAGCTTCTGCAGCTGAGTGACCACCATGGCGATCGCGAAGAAGCCGTAGAAGCCGATCGACAGCACCAGCCCGCCGAGCCGCCAGCCGCGCAACCGGATCGCTTCCGGCAGATCCCGGGTGTTCAGGCGGACCAGCAGACACGAGTAGAGCAGCGTGACCACCGAGGCCGCGCAGGTCGACACGATCAGCAGGCCGAGCGGCTGGGTGAAGCCGGCCAGCAGGATGGCCGATCCGAGCACGATCTCCGCCCACACCACGGTGAGATAGAGCCGGGATTCGGTCCAGCGCACGGAATCGGCGAGGTAGTTGCGCCGCACGAAGTCGCTCGCCACCCGGCCGATCACGTCGAGCAGGCCCATCGCGGCGGCCCACAGCGACACCGCGGCGATCGCGAAGAACAGCAGCTTCAGCCAGGTGCCGACCTCCGCGGCCAGCACCTCGCCCTCGATCCGCAGGAACGACGGGTCGTTCTTGACGTCGTCCCGGCCGAAGAGCGTCTCGTACGCGAGCAGGCTCATGATCGTGATGGTCAGGAAGCAGACCAGCAGGAACGCGAAGGCGTGCTCGGTGTTGGCCCGCTTCCACCACACCTGCCACCGGGCCAGGTTCACTTCGTCCTGCGGGAACGTGTAGCGCCCCGCGCCGGCCGCCTCCTCCTGCCCGGTGATCGGCGAGATCAGCCGCGGCACGTGCGCGCCCATGCCGTAGCGCTTGTCCCGGATCCAGTTGCTCAGCACCAGGTTGTGCACACCGCCGGCGCCGGCCGCACCGATCGCGCTGAGGATCAGGGTGAACGTGATGCCCTCCGGGATCTGGCCGAAGCCGACCACCGACTCCTTGGCGCCCTCGCCCCAGGTGGCCGCCGAGATCACGAAGATCACGACCACGGCCAGGAAGAACAGCGTGAGCCCGACCTTGACGATCTCGACCCGCTCGACGGTTTTGTAGATGACCTTCGAGGCGGAGAGCAGCACGCCGATCACGACCAGGGCGACCACCGTGATCCAGACCGGATCGCCGCCGCCGACCAGATAGGTGAACACCGTCGAGCCGCTGGTCGCCCAGCCCGGCCACACGTACTGGAAGGCGCCGGCCAGGCAGATGATGATGCCCCAGCCCTTCCACCAGCGGGAGAACCCGGCCACCGCGGTCTGGCCGGTGGCCAGCGTGTAGCGCTCGATCTCCATGTTGATGACGAACTGGACGAGCAGTGTGGTGATCGCCAGCCAGAGCAGGCCGAGGCCGCCGATCGTGGTCAGGTAGGGCCACAGGATGATCTCGCCGGCCGCGAGGCCGATGCCGACCGCGACCACTCCCGGGCCGACCATGCGGCGCAGGGACATCGGTTCGGGCAGGTCACGGGTTTCGCTGTCGATTGCTTGCGATAGGGGACGGCTCATCGGTTTCTCCCTGGAGCAGCAGGTTGAGGTGGGAGAGCATGCGCGCGGTGTCCGGGCGGCGACCGGTGAACAGCTCGAACGCCGCGGCGGCTTGAAAGACGCACATCGCCGTGCCGCCGAGTGCGCGCAGACCCAGTGCCCGCGCGCTGCGCAGGAGCTCGGTCTCGACCGGCATGTAGACGATGTCGACGACCCACATCCGCGGGTCCAGCAGGCCGACCGGGAGCGGTGGCCCCGGGTTGGTCCGCATTCCGACCGGGCTGGCGTTCACCAGGCCGTCCGCGGCCTCGAGGGCGGCCGGCATCTCGGCCGGCGCGGCGACCGCGATCCGGTCCACTTCGAAACGGGTGCTGAGCGCCTCGGCGAGCAGCCCCCGCCGGTCGGCGTCCGGGTCCACCACGGTGAGATGGCGGACCCCGGCGCCCAACTGGGCGAAGGCACACGCGGCGCCCGCGCCACCCGCGCCCAGCTGGACTACGCGGTCCACCAATGCACCTGGCAGCCCGCGCCGGAACGCCTCGGCGAAACCGAAGGCGTCCGTGTTGTAGCCGATCCGCCGGCCGTGGCGGAACACCACGGTGTTGACCGCGCCGATGTCCCGGGCCAGCGGGGACAGCTCGTCGAGCAGGCCGACGGCCCGCTGCTTGAACGGATGCGTGACGTTCACCCCGGCGAAGCCCTCGGCCTCCGCGCCGGCCAGCAGCGTGGCCAGGTCGGCGCCGGTCTCGGGCAGGCCGGTGTCGAACAGGGTGTAATCGAGGTCGAGCCCGTGTGCGCGACCCTCGGCCTCGTGCAGCGCCGGGGACAGCGAGGACCCGATCCCCGAGCCGATCAAGCCATACCGACATCGCACCCGCGATCACCACAATCGATGTACGAACTAGTACGTTAGTAAGCCTCGACCGACACACTCTTGTCAAGAGACCGAAACACTCGGGCCCTCTGGGCCCCCACCCGCGCTGATCACACCGTCCGGAGGGCTTCGGTGGGTGACAACCGCGCCGCCCGCATCGCCGGATAGAGACCCGCCACCGCGCCGATCACCACGGCCGCGATGACCCCGCCGACCATGCCGGTCCACGGGATGAGCAGCCCCCAGCCGCGGATCACGTCATAGGCGCCGGTGACGATCGCGCCGAGCAGCGCGCCGCCCACCCCGCCGATCGCGGAGAGCACCAGCGCCTCGGCCACGAACTGCAGGCTGACGTGCCGCCGGGTCGCGCCCAGCGCACGCCGCAGGCCGATCTCGGAACGCCGCTCGAGCACCGAGATCACCATGACGTTGGCGATGCCGACGCCGCCGACCAGCAGCGCCACCGCGCCGAGGGCCAGGAACAGGTCGGTGAAGGCGCTGCTCGCGTCGGCCTTGGCGGCGATCGCGTCGGACGGGCGGGACACCGACACCTGGTCGGGATCGGCTGGGTTGGCGGTCGCGGCGACCACCTGGCGCACGTCGTCGATCGCGTCCGGATCGCTGCGGACATAGACCGTGCCGGGCGCCTCGTCGGCGTCGAGCCGGTCGATCGCGATCTGGCGGCCGATCAGCACGGTCCGATCGAGGTCCTGGGCCAGCTCGATCGAGTTCAGGATGCCGATCACGCTGAACCACTGCCCGTCCACATAGATGCGGGCGCCGTCGCCGACCGAGGTGATGCCGAGACGGTCCGCGGCCACCGAGCCGAGCACCACCACCGGCAGCGAGCCGCGGCTGGAGTCCAGCCAGACGCCGTCCCGCATGGTCGCCCCCAGCGTGCCGAGCAGTTCCGGGTCGGCGGCCTTGATGGTGATTCCGCCGGTGCGCGTCCGCGGGATCAGGTCGGTCCGCAACACCGTGCCGTCCACCGGGGTGACCGAGCTGACCTGCTCGACCGGCCCGATCCGGGTCAGCATCCGCTCGGCGGTGGTCGGCAGCACCGGGTCGGCGCCCGCCCCGATGCCGCCGCCGGCCTGCACGGTCAGCAGATTGGTGCCGAGCCGGTCGAGCGAGGCGAGCAGGTCGGCCTTCGACGAGTCGGAGATGCCCAGCACCGCCACCATCGCGGCGATGCCGATGGCGATGCCCAGCGCGGACAGCGCGGCCCGCATCCGCCGGGTGCGCAGCCCGATCGAGCCGACCCGGAGCAGGTCGCCGGCGTGCAGCGAGCTGCGCTCCAGAACGACGGTCATGCCGCACTCCCCACCAGCGGGTGGCCCGAGTCGTGCTCGATCCGTCCGTCGCGCATCGCGACCCGGCGCGGCAGATGCGCCGCGATCTCCCGATCGTGCGTGATCACCACGATGGTCGAGCCGGTGGCGTGCAGTTCGTGCAGCAGCTCCAGGATGGACGCGCTGGACACCGAGTCGAGGTTGCCGGTGGGCTCGTCGGCGAGCACCACCGCGGGCCGGCCGATCAGCGCGCGGGCGATCGCCACCCGCTGCCGTTCGCCGCCGGAGAGCTTCTCCGGGTTGTGGTCGAGCCGGTGGCCGAGCCCGACCCGGTGCAGCGCCTCGGTGGCCCGCCTGCGCCGCTCGCCGCGGGAGACGCCGTGATAGAGCAGGCCGTCCGCCACGTTGTCCAGCGAGGTCATCCCGGAGAGCAGGAAGAACTGCTGGAAGACGAAGCCGATCGCCTTGCCACGCAACGCCGACAGGTCGCGGTCGGACAGCGTCGCCGCGTCGTGCCCGGCCACCCGCACCAGACCGGACGTCGGGCGGTCGAGGGTGCCGATGATGTTCATCAGGGTCGTCTTGCCGGAGCCGGACGGGCCCACGATGGCGAGCAGCTCGCCGCGGCAGACGGTCAGGTCGACGCCGTGCAGCACCCGGGTCGGCGGGTCGGTCGGATATTCCTTGATCACGTCCCGCAGTTCCAGGACCACGTCGGGGGTCATCCCGGCACCACCACTTCCAGGCCCTCGCGCACACCGGTCCCGGTGATCCCGGCGAACGAGTCGGTGATCGTGCCGGTCTCCACGCCGACCAGCCGATATCCGCCGGGCTGGGCCGGGTCGACCACCTGGATCGCATAGCCGCCCTCGGCCAGCGCGAGCAGCGCGGTGACCGGCAGGGCGAGCACGTCCTCGTCCCGGGACTGCTCGATGGTCACGGTGACCGAGCCGCTGTCGAAGTCCGCGGCGTCGGCCGCCCTGGTCAGGGTCACCACCATCTCGACGGTGGGGTCGGCGTTCGGATCGGCCGCGTTGGCCTGCGGGTCGGCGCCGACGTCGGTGACCTTGGCCGGGGTGTCCCGGCCGTCCGGCAGGCTCACGGTCACCACGTCGCCGGGTGCGACCAGATCGGCCTTGTCCAGTTCGAGGTCGACGTTGACCACCTTGCCGGTCGAGCTGACGGTCAGCACCGGCGTGCCGGCCTGCACCCCGGCGCCGACCGAGACCGGCTGGCTGACCACCCGCAGGTCACCGGGCGCGAACACCACGTCGCCGAGCTCGACCGTGCCGTCCGGGTCCGCCCGGCCGAGGTCGTCCTCCCAGTCCTCGACGGCGTCCGCGGTGGCCCGGGTGAAGTTCTCGTCCACGGTCAGGTCATCGCCGTACCCGAGGGCTTTGAGGGCCTTTTCGAGCTGTTCGATGTCGTCGCCGTCGGACGAGCCGGTGTTCAGCTCGCGATAGGCCGGCACCTTGCCGGTGAGCAGGACGGTCGGCTCGACGTTCACGGCGAAGAGTGCTCCGCCCTGCTTGACGGTGCGGCCAGCGGCGGCCAGCGAGGTCATCACGCCGGAACGGTGTGCGCCGAGGTCACGTTCGCCGGCGAACCCGAGCTCGCCGTCGACGTTCTCGGTCACCGCCAGGTCGCGGCGCACCACCTTGGCGGTGCCGGTCGCGGTGGCCGGACCGCCGGTGGTCTCGGCGCCGACGCCCAGCTGCCGGACGATCACCCCGGCCGCGGCGAGCACGACCACGGCCGAGAGGATCGCGAAGGTCCGTGCCCGCATCAATTGCCTCCGCCGCGCGGGAGGATGCCGGCGTCGGCGAACACCTTCTGGCAGACCTCGAACGCGGCCGCCACCTTCGGGTCATCGGTGTCGATCTTCCCGAACGGTCCGGATCCATCGCCCTGGCCGGCCTTGGAGAAGTCCGGATCGGGCAGGTCGACGCCCTCCTTTCGCATGCACTCGGCGAACTTCAGCGCCGCGTCCTGCAGGGCGGGATCGTCCGCCCGGAATCCGGCGGTCAGACCCTCCGGAGGCTCTCCGCATTTCTCCTGCGCGGCCCGCAACTTGTCGCGATCGATGGACTGCCAGCTCCCGGCGCCGCCGCCGAAGGAGACCCGGCCCTCGTCGTCCACGGTCGGGTCGGGCACGTTCGCGCCGTTGTCCCGCAGACAGGTCACATAGTCGTTGAGCTGCTTCTCCAGGTCGCCGGAGGCGGACGCGGAGGGAGCCGGGCCCTGGTCGAGGGTGGCGACGCCGCCCGAGTCGTCGTTGCCGCCGCTGCAGGCGCCGACGTTCAGCACCGCGGCGAGCGCCAGCAATGGCAGGGCCAGAAGGCGATGTGGTGTGGTCATGTGGAAGACGCTCGGGCCCGGCATTAAGGGCCGGGTGAGCCGAGTCTGAGAACTGGATGAGATTCGGCTGCGGCCCGCTCGCCGGAGAAGCAATGCGAGCCATCATGTGACGATGCGTGTTCTCGTGGTGGACGACGACGCCGACGTGCGGGACAGCCTGCGCCGCAGCCTCACCTTCGAGGGGTACCAGGTGACCACCGCGCCGGACGGCCGGCGAGCGCTGGCGTCGATCGGCGCCGAACGCCCCGACGTGGTCGTGCTGGACCTGCAGATGCCCGGCCTCGACGGGCTGGAGACATGCCGGCGCCTGCGCACCCAGGGCGACGACGTGCCGGTGCTGATGCTGACCGCCCGGGACGGCACCCGCGACCGGGTCACCGGGCTGGACGCGGGCGCCGACGACTATCTGCCGAAGCCGTTCGCGCTGGAGGAGCTCTTCGCCCGTCTGCGCGCGCTGTTGCGCCGGTCGGCCACCACCGAGACGCCGCGGGTGCTGCGCTTCGACGACCTCGAGCTGGACACCAGCACCCGCGAGGCGGTCCGGGCCGGTCGGCCGATCGTGCTCACCCGCACCGAGTACGACCTGTTGGAGCTGCTCATGCGTCATCCACGGCAGGTGCTCACCCGGCGGCAGATCCTGGCCGAGGTGTGGCGCTACGACTTCGATCCGGGCTCCAACACGCTGGACGTCTACATCGGATATCTCCGGCGCAAGACCGAGGAGCACAATCCGGTGCGCCTGGTGCACAACGTGCGCGGCGTCGGCTACACCCTGCGTACGCCGCAATGAGCCGGCGCCCCGGGCTGCGTGCCCGCCTCGCCCTGATGAGTGCCGCGGCGGTCGCGGTGGCCATCGCCGCGGTCGCGGCACTCGCCTGGTGGACGACGTCGCAGGTGATGCAGGCGCAGGTCGACAACACGCTGCGGGGCAGCCCGCTCAGCACACGCCTGGAGAGGTTCATCGAGCCCGAGTGGATCTGCCGGGCCGGGGCACTGCCGCCGGTGCTGGCGGAAGGGCTGGGCTCGATCCAGGTGGTCCGCGCGGACGGCACGTCCTGCACCTTCGACCAGTCGCCCCGGCTGCCCGTCACCGCGGCCGACATCGCGGTCGCCAACGGGGCCACCGCGACCGCGCCGCGCGATGCCACCACCAGCGACGGCATGCACGTGCGTGCCTCCACCATGCCGGTCGGGCCGGGCTACGCGCTGACGGTGTGGCGCGATCTCACCGAGATGGACAACACGTTGCGCACGCTGGCCTTCGCGCTGCTGCTGGCCGGTGGGCTGGGTGCGCTCGGGGCGCTGATCGCCGGCTGGGCGGTCGCGCGGACCGGGCTGCGGCCGCTGGACGGCCTGACGATGGCCGCCGAGCACGTGGCGGCGACGCAGGATCTGAACGTGCCGATCGCGGTGTCCGGCACCGACGAGGTGGCGCGGCTGGGTGGCGCGTTCAACAAGATGACCACGGCGCTGGAGGCCGCCCGGCAGCGTCATCAGCAGGTGATCGCGGACGCCGGGCACGAGCTGCGTACGCCGCTGACCAGCCTGCGCACCAACGTCGAGCTGCTGGTGCGCAGCGAGGAATCGGGCCGGGCACTGTCCCCGGTGGACCGCCGGGACCTGCTGCACAGTCTCTCCGCGCAGCTGTCGGAGCTGAGCCGGCTGGCCGGCGAGCTGAGTCTGCTGGCCCACGAGGAGCCGGCCGCGGCCCCGGCGCCGCTGCGGCTGGACGAGGTGGTCCAGCGGGCGGTGGGGCGGGCGTCCCGGCGCGGGCGGCACACCATCGTGGTGGACCTGCAGCCGTGGGTGCTGGTGGGCGAGGCGAGCGCCCTCGAACGGGCGGTGCTCAACCTGCTGGACAACGCGATCAAGTTCGCGCCGGGCGGGTCGACCGTGACGGTGACCCTGCGGGACGGCGTGGTGACGGTGTCCGACCAGGGGCCGGGCATCCCGGATTTCGAGCGCCCGCAGGTGTTTCAGAGATTTTGGCGGTCGCCGACGGCCCGGGCGATGTCCGGCAGCGGCCTGGGTCTGGCGATCGTCGCCGACGTGACCGCCACGCACGGCGGCCGGGTCGACGTGGGCGAGTCCCCGGAAGGCGGAGCGAAGTTCTCGATCCGCCTTCCGGGGAGCCCGGCCTGGATCAGCTCGTGAAGGTCAGCCGGCGCCGGCGCGCCAGCACGAAGCCCACGGTGCCGAGCACCAGCAGCGCCAGGCCGCCGATCCCGGCGGCCATCCCGGCCGGACCGGTCACCGGCAGGCTGCCGCCGCCACCGGCGCCGCCCGTGTCGCCCTTGTTGAGCAGGATGACGGCCTTGTTGTTGGCCAGGTTGACGTCCTGCAGGAAGCGCTCGCACTCACACGGCTCGTTGACCACCACGTCGCCCTTGGCGTTCGCGACAGCCTCGTCGAGGTGCAGCTTGAACTCGTACGTCTCCTCGTCGCCCGGGACCATCAGGTAGTCGTCGAACCAGCACTCGACCTTGTCGTCCCGGCCCTCGGCCGGCGAGCAGGTCTCCGGGATCAGCTTGAAGCTGGTGCCCTCGGGGGCGTACACCGCGGTGACCGCCGGCGAGGAGCCCACCCGGCTCAGGTCGATCGCGGCCTTGCCCACGTTGCGGACACCCGCGGTCACGGTCACGTCGTCGCCGGCCTCGCCGGTCGCCTCGCTGCCGAACGCGGCCAGGTCGGCGCCGTTCTTGCCGGTGACCTTGACCTCGAGGTGGCTCCAGTTGTCGCCCGGGTTGGCGTCGGCCTGCGGCGGCGCGGCCTTCGCCTTGCGCTGCGAGACCTCCTGCAGCGAGAGCTCGTCACCGTCGCCCGGCGTGCCGAGCTCGATGCCGTTGGCCTCCAGGAAGCCGTTCCAGTCCTCCAGCTCGGCCCCGGTCAGCCAGGAGACCTCGCCGAACTCCCCGCCCGGCGCCAGCGTGTCGGCACCCAGCCGGTACGGCAGGTTCGCCGTGTACGTGCCGCCCACCTCGACGGTCTCGTCGAAGACGCAGGAGCGCAGCCAGCCCTCGCTGTATCGGCAGTTGCTGAACTGCTCCGGCGACTGGATCGCGTAGTCGTTGTAGAAGATCACGGCGGTCTCGGTGACCGCCTTGTCGCCGGAGTTGTGCACCGACATCGGAGCGGTGAACTTCCCGCCCGGCGCGGCACTGACCTCCACCGGGCCGCCGGCGGTCAGGTCGACCGACTCGGCGACGCGCACCTTGGAGGTGGCGACGATCTCGTCGACGCCCTGGCCGGAGAAGGTGGTGACGAGGTTGGCCACGTCACCCGCCTGCGCGGACTTGTCCGCCTTGACGACCGCCTCGAACGGGTTCGCGCCCCACGGGCCGATGTAGACCTCGAACCAGTCCGAGCAGACCAGCTCGATGGCCGAGACCGACTCGCACGAGGTCGAGTCCTCGATGTTGGACAGCGAGAGGCCGGTCACGTCGCCTTCGAGCTTGAAGACCATCTTGGGCTCGGTGACGGCGATCTCGTCGTCGTTCCACATGGTCGGGGACGCCACCGCGCCGCCCCCGCCCACGGGCGTCGTGACGTCCGGCAGGTAGATCGAGATGTCGGTGCCGGCCGGGGCGGCCAGCGCCGGAGCGGCGCTCGTGCCGAGCACGGCAGCCGCGACCGCGAGCCCGGCGAACGCGCGCCGGGCAGGGGTGTACAGCATTGTTTCTGTTGTCCTTTCAGGGGTGATGCTTCGAGGGGAGAGTCAGTTCTCGAGGGTGGTGGTCGGCCGGCGCCGGGTCAGCACCAACATGGCCGCGCCGAGCAGCATCATGCCGAGGCCGATCATCGCCGCCACCGAGCCGGCCGGGCCGGTCACCGGCAGGCTCGGGCGGTTGCCGGAGCCACTGCCCGTGCCACCGCCGGAGCCGGCGGGCGGAGCCGGCTTGTTGAGCAGGACGACGGCCTTGTTGTTGGCCAGGTTGATGTCCTGCAGGAAGCGCTCGCAATCGCAGGGCTCGTTGACCACCACGTTGCCCTTGGCGTTCTTGACGACCTTGTCGATGTGCAGCGTGAACTCGTACGTCTCCTCGTCGCCCGGCACGATCAGGTAGTCGGAGAAGTAGCACTCGACCTTGTCGTCCCGGCCCTCGACCTGCTCGCAGACCTCGGGGATCGCCTTGAAGCTGGTGCCGGTCGGGGCGTAGACCGCGGTGACCGCGGGCGACGAGCCGAGGCGGCCGTAGTCGATGGCGGCCTTGCCCACGTTGCGCACGCCGGCCTTCACGGTCACGTCGGCGCCGAGCTTGCCGGTCGCCTCGCTGCCGAACGCGGCCAGGTCGGCGCCGTTCTTGCCGGTGACCTTGACCTCGAGGTAGCTCGAGTTGTCGTCGGGGTTGGCGTCCGCGTACGGCCCCAGCAGACCGCGCTTGGCGGCCGAGCGGTCCTCGAGGTGCAGCACGTCGCCGGTGCCCGGCTTGCCGCGCTCGATGCCGTGCAGCTCCAGGAAGTTCTGGTAGTCCTCGAGCTCCGCCGCGGTCATCCAGCGGACCTCGCCGTACTCGTTGCCCGGGGCCAGCGTGTCGGCCCGCAGCTGATAGGGCAGCTCGGCCGCGTATGTGCCGCCGATCTCGATGCGGTCGTCGAAGGAGCACGAGCGCAGCAGGCCGTCGGTGTAGAGGCAGTTGCTGAAGGTCTCACCCGGCTTGATCGCATAGTCGTTGTAGAACACCAGGGCCGACTCGACGACCGGGACGTCGCCGGAGTTTCGCACGGTCATCGCGGCGGTGAACTTGCCACCGGGCGCCGCGCTCGCCTCGACCGGTGCGCCCGCGGTGAGGTCGACGGCGGTGGCCGGCATCACCCTGGAATAGGCGACGACCTCTTCGACACCCTTGCCGGAGAAGGTGGAGGTGAGCTGGGTCGGCTCGCCCGGCACCGTGGCGCCGTCGGCCGCGGTGACCAGCAGCCGGAACGCGCCGGTGATGCCATCCGGGCCGATGCCCAGCTCGAACGAGTCGGTGCAGACCAGCTCGCGCGCCGACACGCTCTTGCAGTCGGCCGAGCCCTCGGCCGCCGACAGGGAGACCCCGGGCAGCGCCTCGTCGAGCCGGAAGACCAGCTTGGGCTCGGCGACGGAGATCTCCACGTCGCTCCACCAGACCGGGGACACCACGGCGCCGTCGGTGCCGATCGGCACGGTCACGTCCGGCACGAACATCGTGATGTCGGCGGTGGCCGGGGCGGCGAACGCCGGCGTGGCGCTCGTGGCCAGCGCGGCGACCGTGACCGCGAGCCCGGCGAACGCGCGCCGAACCGGGGTTTGCGCCATCGTGGTGTCCTTTCAGGATCAAGCGGGAGAGGGAAGCATAGAGGGAGACGTCGATACGCCGCCGTCCCACCGGCGTCCACCTCATCCGAACGGCTTTCACATCCAGCCGAACGGCCCGCCGGTCCCGGAATCACCCCTTGGGTGCGCCTGCCTCGAACAGCATCACGCAGCCACGCTCGGTGACCTCGGCCTCGTCGAAGTGCCGCACGAGCTCGTCCATGAACCCCCACTTGTCGTCCTGCTCGTTATGGAAGATCCCTTTTCTGTTGTAGAGGCCCATCAGCGCGGGCGCGGGCCAGCTGGTCTCGAGTCCGCTGGACAGAATCGTGGAGCCGAAGATCTTGCCGCCGGGCTTGAGCAGCCGGGCGGCGTTGGCGAGGATCGCGCCCTTCTGCTCCCAGGTGCCGGGCACGCAGTGCAGCAGGAAGTTCATCCCGATCGAGTCGAACGACCTTTCGGCCAGCCCCGGGATCGGTTCGAGTACATTCGCCCGGACTGTTCTGGGCTGGTAGCGCTTGATCCGGGCGGCCGCGGCGTCCAGCGAGTTCTGGTTGAGGTCGACCAGGGTGATCTGCGGGTCGGTGACCGCCATCTTGCAGTGATCGAGCAGATAACCCGTGCCGACGCCGAACTCGGCGTGCCGCTCACCGATCGACCGGTTGTAGTTGTCCAGCATCAGCTTTTTGGGGCAGCGCCAGATGAACCGGCAGGAGAACCCCAGCACGAACAGGTCGTAGGCCGACAGCACGGGCCGCGAATAGACGGCCTGCCCGGCATGCACATCCTCGGCTGACGGCTTCTCCCGCACGCGGACATCCTCCCCCCGCGTCCACTGTGTGCACCAGAGCGGGATCAGGTTGTTTCACCGGTCAGCAGACTGGCCGCCCGCTCGGCGATGCCCAGCACCGTCGCGTTGGCGTGGCCGGCGATCGGGCTCGGCATCACCGACGCGTCGGCCACCCGCAGGCCGGTCACGCCGCGCACCCGCAGGCTCGGATCGACCACCGCGAGCGGGTCGATGCCGATCCGGCAGGTGCCGCCCGGGTGATCGTGGGTCGACATGCTCCGCCGCAGGTGGGCGATCAGTTCGTCGTCGGTGAACGTATCCGGGCCGGGGTTCGTCTCGACGCCGCCGAGGTGCGCCAGTGCCTTGCCCATGCCGACCTCGCGGGCCATCCGGAAGCCGGTCACCATCCGCCGCACGTCGCTCTCGTCGGAGAGGTAGTTGGGGTCGATCAGCGGCTGCGCCCGCGGGTCCGGGCCGGCCAGCCGCACGGTGCCGCGGCTGCCCGGGGTCATCAGGCTGAACCGCACCGAGAAGCCGTCCTCCGGGCCGGGCGCCGCGCGCGGGTGCAGCACCTCGTCCAGGAAGGTCAGCTGCAGGTCGGGCCGGGTCCAGAAGCCGCTGCGGAGCAGGACGTGCGGCTCGCGGGCGAGACGCCGGGCCCGCACCGGCATCGGGGTCCGATAGGCGATCTCGGCCCTCGGGTGGTCGTGCAGGTTGGCGCCGACGCCGGGCAGATCCGTGACCACGCCGATGCCGAGCGCGCGCAGGTGGCGGGCCGGGCCGACGCCGGAGAGCTGCAGCAGGTGCGGGCTGCCGATCGGGCCCACGGCCAGCACGACCTCGCGGTCCGCGTGGATCAGGTCGTCCGCGACGGCCACGCCACGGCACGCGTCGCCGTCGAAGATCAGGCGGTCGATCCGCAGGCCGGTGCGAACGGTCAGGTTGGGGCGGTCGAGGACCGGCATCAGGTACGCGTCCGCCGCGCTCTGCCGCCGCCCGCGGACCACGGTCAGCTCGTTCCAGGACGTGCCATCGGCTTCGGCGCCGTTGCCGTCGGGGTTGGCCGCATGCCCCGCGTCCACGGCCGCCTCGAAGCACGATTCCCACAGCGGCTCGGTCCCGTCCGGCACCGACACGTGCATCGGTCCGTGCGTACCCCGGAAGACCGGATCGCCGTGCGCGGCGGTCTCGCTCCGCTTGAGGAACGGCAGCAGATCGGTGTAACCCCAGCCCACCAGCGCCCAGTCGTCGTAGCTCGCCCGGTCGGCGCGGATGTGCGTCAGCCCGTTGCCGGCGCGCGACCAGCGCAGCACCCCGCCCCGGAGCCGGCGCTGTGGCACCGTCTCGAAGTCCCGCCCGGCGCCCGCCTCGATCAGCAGCACGCGGACGTCCGGATCCGCGGAGAGCCGGGCCGCCAGCACCGCACCCGCGGTGCCGGCGCCGACGACGAGGAAGTCGAACCGGGAGGACATCCCCGGATCCCAGTGCACGGACGTATACGTTCGATCGAGGGTGGATAGTCAGTCGAGGCGCGCCAGCCGTTCGCGGGCCTTTCCGGCCAGCGGGTGGCGCAGGTCGTCCAGCGCCGCGGCGGCCTGTTCCCACAGTTCGCGGGCCGGGGCGATCTCGCCCAGCGCGTGCCGGCTGTCGCCGACGTGGATCTGCACCTCGGCCTTCATCAGCGGGTCGCCGAGCTTCTCGAACAGGTCGATCGCCTCGGTGTAGTGCTCGATCGCCTCGTCGTGCAGGCCCAGCCCGGCATACGCATAGGCCAGGCTGTCCAGCGCCGACGCCTGCCCGTCGCTCATGCCCATCGACTCGAACAGCGCGATCGACTCCCGGCAGTGCGCGACCGCGGCGCCGTACCGGCCGAGCAGCGCATAGGCCCAGCCGACGTCGTTCAGGGAGGTCGCGATGCCGTACTCGTCGCCGTCCGCCCGGAGGATCTCGTATGCCGCCTGGCTGTCCGCCAGCGCCTGCGCGTGATCGCCCACCTGGTTGTGCACGAACGACAGCACGCTGTGCGCGCGGGCCTTGTTGTAGAGGTCGCCGGTCTGCTCGAAGAGCGCCAGGGCCTGCCGCAGATGCGCCTCGGCGTCCGCCACCCGGTTGAGCCGGGCATAGGCCGCGCCGATGCTGCGCCGGGCCATGCCCTCGGCCCGCAGGTCACCCATCCGCAGCGCCGCCTCCAGCGCGATCAGCAGGATGGCGGCCTGTTCCGGCCAGTGCCCGCGACGCTGGAAGAGATAGGCCACCGCGATCGGCACGTGCCACGCGTACTCGTCGAAGCGCTCCTCGCCGGCCAGCCGCACACACGCCACCAGGGCGTGGAACTCGATGGCCAGCCAGGCGTCCGCGGCCTGCTCGTCGGCGATCGGCTCGGGAGTCACCTCGGGCAGCGGGCCGGCCACCTCGGGCAGCTTCCAGTGCTGCCGCAGCAGGCGCACGGTCGGTCGCGCGGTGTGCAGGTAGTAGTCGAACATCCGGTGCAACGCGCCCCGGCGTTCGGCTTCCGGCTCGGTCTCGGCGAGCAGCTCCCGACCGTACGCCCGCAGCAGATCGTGCCGCAGATAGCGCCCCGGCACGTGCTCGCGCAGCAGGTTGGCCCGGGTGAGCTCGCCGAGCGGTCCGCGCGCCGCGGCCACTTCGAGCCCGCCGATGCTGGCCGCCGCGGAGAGGCTCAGATCGTCGCCCGGATGCACCGCGAGCAGCCGGAACAGCCGTGCCGCGGCCGGCGTCAGAGCGCGGTAGGACCAGGAGAAGACGGCCCGCGCGTCGATCGCGGTGTCGCTGTCCCGGAACGCGCCGAGCGTGCCGTGGTGCAAGCGCAACTCCTCCAGGAAGGTGGCCAGCGGGACGTCGCTGCGCAGCACGGCCCGGGCCGCGACGATGGTCAGCGCGAGCGGCAGGCCGCCGCAGAAGTTCGCGATCGCGGCGATCTCGGCCTGCTCGCCGCGGGCCCGGTCGGCGCCGATCCGGTGCGACAGGAAGGCTCGAGCCTCCGCATCGGACAGCACGTCGAGGCGCACCGGCTGGGCGTGTTCGATGGCCACCATGCCGGGCAGCTGGTCGCGGCTGGTGATCAGCACGGCACAGCCCGGCGTACCCGGAAGAAGCGGTCGCACCTGCTCCGGGGACCGCACGTTGTCCAGCACGAACAGCACCCGCCGGTCGCGCAGCGCGGTGCGCAGCAGCGCGGTGCGGGCGGTGCGGCCCTGCGGGATCTGGCCGACCGGCACGCCGAACGATTCCAGCAGGGCGTGCAGCGCCTCGTCCGGCTGCATCACGTCGCCGGACGGTTCGAAGCCGCGCAGGTTGAGGAAGACCTGGCCGTCCGGGAAGCGGCTCGCCGCCGAGTGCGCCCAGTGCACCGCGAGCGAGGTCTTGCCGGTGCCGGCCATGCCGTGCACGCAGACCACCCGCATGCTGGTCAGGTCGTCCGGGACCAGCTCGTCGAGCCGGTTCAGCTCGCGCGCCCGGCCGGTGAACCCGTGCAGGTCGGCGGGCAGCTGGGCGGGTGTCGCCGGGGCCGGGTCGGGCGCCGGCGCGGGCGCCGCGGGCACGGTCTCGGCTCGCAGAATCTCCAGGTGCAAGGACTGCAGCGCCGGGCCGGGGCCGATGCCCAGCTCGTCGGCGAGCAGCGCGCGGGTCTGCGAATAGACGGCCAGCGCCTCGGCCCGCTGCCCGGAGCGGTGCAGGGCGAGCATCAGCAGGCGGCGGAACCGCTCGTCCAGCGGGTGCGCGGCGACCAGCCCGGCCAGCTCGTGTGCCGCCTCGTTGTGCCGGCCCAGTTCGATGTCCAGTTCGAGCGCCGTCTCCAGCGCATTGAGCCGCAGCTTGGTGAGGCCGGACCGGGCCCGGGCGGCGGGCTCGCCGGGCAGGTCGGCGAGCGGTTCGCCGGTGCACAGGTCGAGCGCCTCGGCGACCGTCGTGCGCGCGGTGACCAGGTCGGCGCAGGCCCGCGCCTTCTCCGCGTCGGCGGTGAGCCGGCGGAAGGTGGCCAGGTCGAACTCGCCCGGTTCCAGATCGAGGACGTAGCCGGTGCCGACCGAGCGGATCCGGGAGCCGTCGAGCACCCGGCGCAGCCGGTACACATAGGTGCGGACCACCTGCTCGGCCGAGCGCGGCGGGTCCTCACCCCACAGCCAGTCGACCATCTCGTGCACCGAGACGTGCTGGCCGGCGTGCAGGAGCAGGGCGGCGAGAACCGACTTCTGCTGCGGCGCCCCGAGATTGAGTTCTGTCTCGCCATGCCCGGCCCGGACGGGGCCGAGGACGGCGAACCACCAGCCTTCGCTCACCCCGGCGTGGTCGATCTCGTGTGGGAACACATGGCGCGGCCTTCCGACATCGTTCTTGAGGCGTTTCGATCGCTGAGCATCCGGGTGCACGACGATGAATGTCCAGCGTGCGTCTCATCCACGACACCGTCACGCTCCGGAAACAGCTGGCCGGTGTTTCAGAGGTGCTTCTCGAGACCGTCCAGCAGCAGGTCGAGGGTGAACTCGAACTCGACCTGACTGTCACACCAGCCGAGCGTGGGGTCGTCGGCACTGTGCGTCTCGGCGGCCACCATCGCGACGATGTGCGGCAGCGTCTCGGCCATCGCGGCGAGGTCCGCCTCGACGTCATTGCTCCCGCCGGCCGCGGCCGGATTGAAGACCTCGGTCGCGAAGCCCAGCGCCAGGGTGCCGAAGGAGTGGATCGCCCGGTGCGCGATGCGATAGGAGAAGCCGCCGCCGACCAGCGTGGCCAAAATCTCGTCGTAGTGGGCGAAGACGCCGGCCGGGATCGCCGGTCGCGTGGAGAGCAGCGCGGGCGCCCACGGATGCCGGAGCATGACCTCGCGTGCCGCGAGACATCGGTGCTTCAGGCTGCTGCGCCAGTCACCCTCTTTCCGGGTACGCGCCACCGCCGCCGTGATCTCCGCGATGACGGTGTCGGCCAGCCCGTCCAGCAAACCTTCCTTGCCGGGCACGTGGTGATAGAGCGACATCGCCTCGACGCCCAGGTCGGCGGCGAGGCGGCGCATCGTCAGAGCCCGGATGCCGTCCGCGTCGACCAGGGCGACCGCCGCGGCCAGCGCCCGCTCGCGGCTCAGGGGTTCTCTTCCTTGTGCGATGCCGCTACCTTACAACGTATGGCTGCCTTACAACGTAAGACCGCACGCACCGCCGGGCTCTTCTATCTCGGTCTGGCACTGGCCGGCGCGGCCGGCTTTCTCTTCCTCCGCCCCCGCCTCTTCGTCGCGGGTGACGCCGCGGCCACCGTCGCCAACCTGCTCGAGAACCCGCCGGCGGCCCGGCTGCTGGTGGTGTTCGAGCTGCTGGTGGTGCTGACCCATACGCTGGCGGCGGCCTGGTTCTACCGCCTCTTCCGGCCGGTGGACCCGACGGCCGCCGCCGGCATCGCGGCCTTCGGCCTGATCAATGCGATCGCCGTGCTGGTCAGCGCGGCACTGCTCGGCACCGCGCTGCAGACCGTCCTGCTGACCGCCGATGACGTGCAGCTGATGTTCCTGATCAGCGGCAACCTCTGGGAGGTCGGCGGCCTGTTCTTCGGGTTGTGGCTGGTCCCGATGGGCTGGTGCGTGCTGCGGGCCGGCTCGATGCCACGTGCGCTCGGCTGGACCCTGATCGGGGGCGGCGCCGGTTACGTGGCGAGCACCTTCCTCGTGTTCGCCGTGCCCGATGCCGCCCTGCTCGCCGACGTGCTGGTGGTGCCGGCCTCGGCCGGCGAGTTCTGGATGATCGGTTACCTGCTCATTCGCGGAGTGCGTGTGCCCGCACCCGTGCCGGCGTGCTGACCCGGGCGGCCGACCTGCTGCTCACCGCTGAGGTCGCGTACTCACCAGGGTTGAGTAGCGGCTCGGACGCGCGGGCACCCCGCCGATTCATACCTTCAGTGGGTGATGACCTTCCTGCGCCGCTCGGCACTGCGGATCGCCACCCTCGCACTCAGCGGGCTCTATTCGCTCTATCGCGCCCACCCGGCGGTGTGGCGGCTGATGGCCCGCAACTACCGCCCGTTCATGGGCCGCTTCGCCCGCCTGCACGCGTGGATGACCTGCCAGGCCGCTGCGCTCGCGGTACCCGCGTATGTCCAGCATTTGGCCGCGCACGGGTTCGAGTTCCGGTGGTTCGATCTGACCAGCTACCCGCCGACCGACAAGCAGGGTTACGTCGCGGCGTACCCGGAACACCTGCGCAGCCGCGGTGGCGAGATCGACATCGTGGGCAGCGTCGTGGACGAGTCGTCCGGGTCGTCCGGGCGGCCCTACAACTGGGTGCGCAGCCGGGGTGAACTGCGGTCGGTGCACCGGAACCTGGCCGGCTACACGACCATGATGTTCCCGTCCAAGCGGCGGTTCGTGATCAACGCCTATTCGATGGGCGCCTGGGCGACCGGCACCAACACCGGCATCGCGATGTCCCGGATCGCCATGGTGAAGAACACCGGGCCGGACCTGCCGAAGATCATCGACACGCTGCGGCACTTCGGGCCCGGGTTCGAGTACATCGTCACCGCGTACCCCCCGTTCCTGAAGCACCTGCGCGACGAGCTCGACGCCGAGGGTTTCCCGTGGGCGGACTATCGCATCTCCGGCCTGGTCGGCGGCGAGGGCATGACCGAGGCGCTGCGCGACTATCTGGAGGAGCGGTTCCACAAGGTCCGGTCCGGCTACGGCGCCAGCGACCTGACCATCGGCATGGCCGGCGAGACCGACTTCAGTGTCTGGGTGCGCCGCCGGATGCGCACCGACGCCGCTTTCCGCACCGCCCTGCTCGGGACCGGCGAGCACCGGCTGCCGATGGTGTTCCAGTACAACCCGCTGGAGACCTATCTGGAGACGACGGCCGGGTCGGAGCTGCTCTGCACGATCAACTCGATGGCCGTGCGCAACCCGAAGGTGCGCTACAACATCGGCGACGAGGGCCGGCTGGCCACCTTTCCCGAGGTGCTCGCCGCGATCACCGATCCGGATGCGCGCGCCGAGGCGGAGGCCGCGCACCGGGCCGACGGGATGCGGCTGCCGCTGCTGTTCCTGTTCGGGCGCAAGGACAGCACGATCTCGTACATGGGCGCGCACCTCTACCCACAGGACGTCGAGTACGGCCTCTACGCCGGCAACCCGTACGCCCACCTGCTGGAAAGTTTCTGCCTCGAGGTGCAGGAACAGGCCGACCTCGAATCCCGCCCGGTGGTCAACCTGCAACTGCGGGCGGACGCGGCACTCGGCCCGGCCGAGCGGACGGCGCTCGCGGACACCTGCCGGGACGGCATCCTGCGGCACCTCGCCGCGGTGAGCCGGGACTTCGCCGCCTCCATCGAGGAGGACCCGTCCGCCGCCGACCTGCGGGTGCGGGTGCACGACTTCGGCGCCGGGCCGTTCGCCGGCGCCGCCTCGAAGATCAAGAACACCTACCTGGTGAAGGACGCCGCCGCATGAGGACCACCGACTTCTCCGCCGCGCCGCCGGCCGGCCAGGCGACCGCCATGTTCGTCGGCGCCACCCGCTATTCCGGGCCGCGCTCGATGCTGCACACGATCCGCACCTGGGGACCGATGATCCGGCAGATGAAGCGGATGTCCGGCTATCGCTGGCACACCGTCTACTACAAGTTCCCGTTCACCCTCGGCACCATCGCGTTCTTCGCCGACCGCGACGCGATGCTGAAGTTCGCCCGCAGCAAGCACCACCGCGACCTGATGTGCTGGGTCACCGACCACGGCACCCGCAACGCCACCGGCGGTTTCATCCGGCTCTACTCGGCCGAGCCGCACGGCTACAGCAACGGCGTCTGGCGGGCCGAGGGCGGCGAGATGGCGCACACGCCGCACTTCACCCCGCTGTCCACCGAGGACGCCGGCCCCGCGGTGCACCGCTCGTGATCGCGACCAAGGTGGTCACCCGGGCCGATTTCCGCGACTTCCGCGAGTTCCCGGTGCGGCTGCACCCCCGAGACCGGTACGTGCCGCTGCCCGCGCCGGTGCTCGCGGCTCATCGCCGGGTGACCGAGATGTTCCTGGTCCGCGACCACCGTGGCCGGGTCGTCGGCCGGACCAGCGTGCACCGCGACGCCTCCTTCGACGCGAAGACCGGACCGCGTCAGTTGTTCGGGCACACCGAGTTCGTCGACGACGAGGCGGTGTTCCGCGCGCTGATCGGCGCCGCCACCGCCGCGGCCGGCGGGCGGGCGTTGTTCGGCCCGGTCGCGTTGC
Source organism: Actinoplanes sp. NPDC051388 (assembly GCF_055586225.1). Classification (NCBI taxonomy): domain Bacteria; kingdom Bacillati; phylum Actinomycetota; class Actinomycetes; order Micromonosporales; family Micromonosporaceae; genus Actinoplanes; species Actinoplanes sp. NPDC051388. The sequence continues at coordinate 404,638 of NZ_JBVJIP010000006.1, forward strand.
TGCCCAACCAGACCGGCGGCGTGATCACCGACGGCTTCGCCGAGCGTGGTTTCGTCGACTCGGCCTGGAACCCCGCCTACTACCCCGAGATGTACGAGCGGCACGGCTTCACCCGGCGCTTCGAGGCGGACACCTGGATCGTGGACGTGCCCGGCTCGGCGGCGACGTTCGCCTTCGACGACTCCCGGATCGCCGCCGAGCGCCTGGAGATCCGGCACGGCAGCCGCCGCCGGCTGGGCGCCCAGCTGCCGATCCTGCGGGAGATGCTGAACGCGAGCTTCGCCGGGCTCGGCTACTACACCGAGATCTCCGCCGCCCAGCTGGCCGAGCAGACCGACGGGCTGGCGTTCCTGCTGGACGAGGGCCTGCTGGTGTGGCTGGAGAAGGCCGGCCGCCCGGTCGCGTTCGTGGTGGCCGTGCCGGACATCTCGGAGTTCCTGATGGCGACCGGCGGGCGGCTGGGCCCGATCGAGCAGATGCGCCTGCTGGCCACCCGGTCGCGGTACCGGCGCGACGCGGTGCTGGTGATCAAGGGATGCGTGCCCGCCGAGCAGGGGCACGGCTACATCACCCTGCTGACCCGTGAGGTGCACCGCAACCTGGAGGCCGGCGGTTATCGGGCGCTGCGCAGCACCTTCGTGGAACGCGACAACAAGGCTTCGGCCGCGTCCTATCGCCGGGCCGGCGGGCGACCGCTGCACGGCTATACGTTCTACGAGCGGGCCGCCGCATGACGTGGGTCGACGACTTGCGGGCGCACGAAGCGGTCTACCGGCGGGCGCCCAGCGCACACAACACCCAGCCGTGGACGCTCGACTACCGCGCCGACGACATCGTCATCGGGGTCGACCCGGCGCGGGCCCTGCCCGACTCGGACCCGACCGGCCGCGACCTGGCACTCGGCCTGGGCGCGTTCATCGAGACCTGCCTGATCGTCGCGGCCGGCGCCGGCCTGGCCGTGGCCCGCGACGGAATGCGGCTGGTCCCGGCGACGACCCGCTACCGCACCCCGTTCACCGCCGCGGACATCGAGGCCCGGCGCGTCGCCCGCGGCCGCTATGTGCCCGGCGTCGTCGGGCCGGTGCTGGACGAACTCGAGCCCGGCATCGCGCACGTGCCGAGCCGCGAGCTCGCGCGCGACCTGACGATCGCCGACCGATGGATGTTCGGCGCCCCGAAGGTGGCCCGCGAGCTGCGTGCCTGGCTGCGGCTGGACCCGCGCGACCCGCGCTATCGCCGGGACGGGCTGACCGATCGCGCTCTCGGCCTGAGCCGCCTCGAAGCTCGGATGCTGGGCGCCGCCCTGCGCGGCTACCCGGTCACCCGCCGGATCGGCCTCCCCCGGCTGCTCGCCGCGAGCGGAAACGGCCTGCTGCGCTACGACGGCAGCGTGCTGGTCCTCACCGCCCGCGGCGACGACCTGCACGACGAGGGCCGGCGGCTGTTCCGCACCTGGCTGACGCTGGCCCGGCACGGCCTCGCGGTGCACCCGCTGAGCCAGCTCATCGACTGCCCGGCGACCGCGGCCCGCCTGGCCGCCCGCGTCGGAGCCACTCCCCTGGCGGTCTTCCGGGTCGGCCGCCCCGAGCACGAGCCGGTTCGCTCGGCGCGCCTTCCCTAACGGGTCTCACCTGCGATAACACGGCTCGCCGCCCGCTACTGTCGGGACATGGCCGGAACCAAGGACGAGCCCTGGGTGCTGCGCACGCCGCCCGGATCCTCGGAATACACCATGTACCGCGACGAGGACACGCTCGTCTGCCAGGTCGGGTCGACCAGGCTCACCTATCGGCTCGGCGCGATCGAGGATCTGCACGCCTGGCTGGTCGCGCAGGGCGACTGGGTGCCGCTCGGCGCCGCGGACGAGAACAAGCCGGCGTCCGACGGCACGGTCGAGGCCTGGGGTCGCTCGCCGGACAACCCGGCCGGCGGCTGGTACGGCCTCCGCAAGGGTTACCGCGGCCGGTTCGGCATGTACCTGCCCCCGCTGCTCGAGGAGCTGGGCCTGGCCGAGCTGACCCACGACAAGCGCAACAACCGGATGCGCGCCCGTTAGGGTCTGTCTCGTGGATCAGCCATGTGCGAGGCGCGGTCCAGAGTGTGGCTGGCATCGGGCGCGGGGCGCCCGAATACCGGTGTTGTATTCGGGTGTTTCGCGGCCGCTGGCAGGCACGCTCTGGGCCCCGCCGCAGCCCTGGCTGATCCACGAGACAGACCCTCGAACCGGATCGTCATGGTGGTGCCCGCGCCCGTACGGCTCTCCGCCGTGATCGTGCCGCCGTGCGCCTCGGCCAGCTGGCGGGCGATCGGCAGGCCCAGGCCGCTGCCGCCGGTGGCGCGGGTGCGTGAGCCGTCCGCGCGCCAGAAGCGGTCGAAGATCCGCGGCAGGTCGTCCGGCGCGATGCCGGCCCCGGTGTCCGCGACCGTGACGGTCAGCCCGCCGTCCGCGGCCGCCGCCGCCACGGTCACCGCGCCGCCCGGCGGGGTGTGCCGGATCGCGTTGGAGACCAGGTTGCCGACCATCTGCCGGAACCGCACCGGGTCCGCCTCGGCGACCGGCTCGGCATCCACCCGCACCCGCAGGTCGACGCCCGCCGCCTGGGCCGCGCCCAGATGCGCCGACGCCACCTGGGCGAGCAGGTCGCGCACGTAGACCGGCTCGCGGTGCACGCGCAGGTTGCCCGCGTCGGCGGCGGCCAGGTCACCCAGGTCGTCGATGACGTGTTGCAGCAGCAGGGCCTCCTCGTGCAGCAGATCGAGCAGCTGCGGGCCGGCCGGGGTCAGGCCGTCCTGGGCCGCCTCCAGCCAGCTGCGGATGTTCGTCAGCGGCGTACGCAACTCGTGCGCCACGTCGCTGACCATCGCCCGCCGCTGCTCCTCCGCCCGCTCCCGCCGCTCGGCCAGGTCGTCCAGGGCCCGGGCCAGGTAACCGATCTCGTCCCGGCCGCCCACCGGCATCCGCTCCCGCTGCCCGATCGGCTGTGCCGCCGCCTCGGTCAGCGCGCGCAGCGGCCGCACCAGGCGCCGGCCGGCCAGCGTGGTGACCAGGATCGCGGCGAGCAGCACGGCCGCGGTCACCCAGACGATCCGCACCGTGTTGTCGCCGGACAGGGTGAACGTGGGCTCGTCCACGGCGGCGCCGGGCTCGGTGACGAACAACAGGGCGGGCTTGGCCACGTACCCCTGCAATTGGGTTTGCCGGGCCTGTTGCATGCAATCGCGTGCCTTGGCCGCGGTGGCCGTGCCATAGGGGTTGGCGATGCTGTCCGAGCTGAGCAGCACCGCGAAGTCGCGGCCGACCGAGACGCCCTCCTGGTCGCGCAGACGCAGGCAGCGGCCGACCAGCTTGGCGAGCTCGTCCAGCGCGACCTTCTCGGTGGTCATCAGCGCGTCGCCGACCTGATCGCGGCAATAGGTGGTCAGGTTCTTGGGATCGAGGGTGACCGCCTGCACGACCGGACGGCCGTTCGGGGCGTCCACGATGCGGCCCTCGACGTCGCCGGCCCGCATGCACTTCACCTGCGTGCCCAGCATCGACTGCAGCTGCCGGCGCTCCCCGGCGGGCAGCTTGAACGGGCCGGCCGCGCGCGGGTCGATGCGGTCGGTGCCGCCGGTGAGCCGCAGGTCGAGGCGCAGCGGATCGACCGTGGCGGAGGGCCGGGCCTGCAGTGGCGACGGCCCGGGCGCCGAGTCCGCGATCACCTCGCGATCCTCGGTGGTGAGGGTGATCCGGCGTTTGAGGGCGGCGGCCTGTTTCGCCACCACGGCGTCGACGCCGGCCCAGCTCGGGTGCGTCGCGGCATAGGCCACCAGCACGTCGTAGATGCTCTTGTCCTCGGCCAGCGAGCGGCCCTGCTCCTGGCGGATCGCCCGGGTGGTGCTCTGGGTGGCCAGCCAGGCGGTGGCCACGATCGCCACCACCGCGACGGTCAGCGAGGTGGCCAGCAGCCGGACCACCAGGCTGCGGTGCAGCGGGACCCCGGTTCTCACCGCGGACCGCCGGTCAGCTTGTAACCGACGCCGTAGACGGTGATCAGCAGCTCCGGCCGGCGCGAATCGGCCTCGATCTTGCGGCGCAGGTTCATCACGTGCACGTCGATCGTGCGCTCGGTCGAGCTGCGGTCGATCCCCCGGGTGCAGCCGAGCAGCTGGGCGCGGGTGAAGACCCGGCCGGGCCACCGGGCCAGCGCGGTCAGGATCGCGAACTCGCCCGGAGTGCAGTCGATCGGCTCACCGTCCAACCAGGACAGGTGGCGGGCCGGATCGACGGTCAACCGGCCGGCGGTGAGCACGCCGTCCGGGGTGGGCGCCGGCCGGGCCCGGCGCAGCAGCGTGCGGATCCGCGCCATCAGCTCCCGCGGGCTGTACGGCTTGGTCATGAAGTCGTCCGCGCCCAGCTCCAGCCCGTCGAGCAGATCCTCCTCGGTCGAGCGCGCGGTCAGCATCAGCACCAGCAGGTCGGAATCGCGGCGCAGGATGCGGCAGGCCTCCCGGCCGTCCATGCCGGGCATCATCACGTCCAGGATCAACAGATCCGGGTTCAGCCGGCGGACCTCGGCGAGGGCGGTGACACCGTCGCGGGTCAGCGTGGCGGTGTGGCCCTCCGCCACCAGATAGCGGCGGAGCACCTCGGCCTGCCGTTCGTCATCCTCGGCGACGAGCACATGGGCACACACGCGGCGACTATAGGCACGCTGAGCCACCGGCCGGGAGGTCCGGCGGCAACCCTGACAGGTTCCTGACGATCGCCCGGCACGCTGACCGGATGCGCAGAGCTCTCCTCGCACTGCCGGTGCTGCTTCTCCTGGGTGCGCTTCCTTTCCTGCCCGATCGGGACAAGGCTCCGTCCGCTGCGCCGGTCGCGCCGAGCACGCCGGCCGCCGAGCTGACCCGGCAGGACATGACCACCACGACGTCGCTGCCCGGCACGCTCGGTTACGGCACCGCGCGGCCGATCACCGGCGGCGGCGCGGGCATCGTCACCTGGATGCCGCAGCCCGGTCGGGTGGTGAAGCGGGGACAGCAGGTCTATCGAGTGGACGACCGCCCGGTCCCGCTCTTCTACGGCAAACTCCCGATGTACCGCCCGCTGCGGACCCCCGACACGGTCGGCCGCGACGTGCGGGTGCTGGCCGACAACCTGCGGGCCCTCGGATATGCGATCGGCGCCCGCCCGAAGACCACCCGGCCCGGCGACGGCGTGCTCACCGCCTCGCTGATCGCCGCGGTCAAGCGCTGGCAACGGGACACCGGGCTGCCCGAGACCGGCGCCGTCACCCCCGCCGACGTGGTGGTGCAGCGCGGCGCGGTGCGGGTCGACTCGGTGACCGCGGAATCCGGCGTGGCCGCGGAGGGTCCGCTGCTGTCGGTCACCCCGACCGCCAAGGTGATCACCGTGCCGGCCGAGCCCGGTCAGGCGGCCGGCGTCGAACGCGGCGATCGGGTCACCGTGGACGTACCCGGCGCCGGCTCGCTCGCCGCCGAGGTGACCGCGGTCGGCACCCGGCTGAAGACCCAGGAGGGCGGCACCGGTGACGCGCCGCCGCTGCTCGCGGTCACGGTGACCGTCAAGGACCAGAAGAAACTCGCCCGGATCGACGCCGCGGATGTCGAGGTCGCCTTCGCCGGCGAGGTGCGCAAGGACGTGCTGGTCGCGCCGGTCACCGCGCTGGTCGCGCTCAGCGAGGGCGGGTACGCGCTGCAGATCGAGAACGGCGGCCTGGTCGCGGTCCGAACGGGCCTGTTCGCCAAGGGCATGGTCGAGGTGCGGGGCGACGGGCTGGACGAGGACACCCGCGTGCTCACCGCGTCATGACCCCGGTGCTCGAGGTCCGCGACGCGGCGATGGTCTATCCGGGCGGGGTCACCGCGCTGACCGGCGTCTCGCTGGACATCGAGCGCGGCGAACTGCTCGGCATCGTCGGACCATCGGGTTCCGGCAAGTCCACGCTGCTGCACATCATGGGCACCCTGGACAGGCCGACCGCGGGCACCGTACGCCTGGCCGGGCAGGACGTGGCCCGGCTGAGCGACCGCCGCCTCTCCGCCCTGCGCGCCCGCCGCCTCGGCTTCGTCTTCCAGCAGTTCCACCTCAACGAAGCGCTCACCGCCACCGAGAACGTCGCCACCGGCCTGCTCTACGCGGGCGTACCCCGGCGCCACCGCCGGCCGCGGGCCGAGGAGGCGCTGGCCCGGGTCGGCCTGGCGCATCGCACCGGGCACCGGCCGGGCGAGCTCTCCGGCGGCGAACGCCAGCGTGTCGCCATCGCCCGCGCGCTGGTCAGCGAGCCGGAACTGGTGCTCGCCGACGAGCCGACCGGCGCCCTGGACACCGCCACCGGCCGGGCCGTGCTGGATCTGTTGCACCGCCTGCACGAGGAGGGCACGACCATCGCCCTGATCACGCACGATCGCGACATCGCCGCTTCCCTGCCGCGCCGCCTCGAGATCCGCGACGGCCGCCTCGTCTCCGACACTCGGCCCGACTCGCTATGAGCCGCCTCAGTCCCGTCGACGTGCTCGGCCTCGGCCTTGTCGGGCTGCGCACCCGCAAGCTGCGGGCGGCTCTCTCCGCGCTGGGCATCTCGATCGGCATCGCCACGATGATCGTGGTGACCGGCATCCCGGCGTCGAGTCAGGCCGGGCTCTCGCGCGAGCTCTCCGCGCTGGGCGCCAACCTGCTGCAGGTGATGCCGGCCCCGGGCGAGGATCCGCCGGTGCTGCTGCCGGAGGCGTCGGTCGGCATGGTCCGCCGGGTCGGCCCGGTCACCGCGGCGAGCGCGGTGGCCAACACGCACACCCTGGTGCGCCGCAACGACCGCACCGATCCCGCGGACGGCGCCGGACTCACCGTGCTGGCCGGGCGGCTGGATCTGCTCGACGTGCTGAACGCGTCCGTCCGGGATGGACAGTGGCTGAGCCCGGCCACGGAAGGGTTTCCGACCGTCGTGCTCGGCTCGATCGCCGCCGAGCGGCTCGGCTTCCCGCACCTGATCCCCGGCCGGCCGCCGCAGGTCGTCATCGGCGACCGCTGGTTCACCGTGATCGGCATCCTGGCCGCCACGCCGCTCTCCCCCGACATCGACCGATCGGTGCTGGTGGGCTGGCCGGCTGCCCGCCGCGAGCTGCACTTCAACGGCCACCCCACGGTCCTTTACGTACGCATGCACGAGGCGCAGGTCGAGGCGGTGCGGGACGTGCTGCCCGCCACCGTCCACCCGGAACGGCCGGGCCAGGTCGTGGTGACCCGCCCGTCCGATGCGCTGGCCGCCAAGCGGGCCACCGAGAACACGTTCGCCACCCTCTTCCTCGGGCTGGCGGCGGTCGCGCTGCTGGTGGGCGGGATCGGGGTGGCCAACACGATGGTGGTGTCGGTGCTGGAACGGCGCCCGGAGATCGGGTTGCGCCGGGCGCTGGGCGCGAATCGAGGCCAGATCCGGGCCCAGTTCCTGACCGAGTCCACGATGCTCGCCGGGCTCGGCGGGCTGCTCGGCACCGGGCTCGGCGCGGCGGCGACGGCGGGCTATGCCGCCTGGCACGAGCTGCCGATCGTCATCCCGGGCGCGGCCGCGGCGGCCGGCGCCGGTGGCGCGGTGCTGGTCGGCGTGGTGGCCGGTCTCTATCCGGCGGTGCAGGCCTCCCGGCTGACGCCGACAGAGGCCCTCACCGGTTAGCTCCCCGCTGCCGCGGACTCCCGTTCGCACTCGGGCATCAGGTCCATGCCCTCGGTGATGGACGGGCGGTCGTTCTGGTCACCGCCGAGCGCGATGCTGACGCCGTCCGGGTCCACCTCGACGTACCGGACGCCCTTCTTCTTCAGGCAGTTGACCACCGCGAGCGCGAAGTCGCGGGACTTCGGGTTCGCCGGATCGCGCTCCCACGGCGGCAACGGCAGGTAGAGCGGCTCGCAGACCCGGTTCGCCTCGTCGATCTTCGCCAGATCGGCCGCGGTCGGCCGCTTGTCGCCCCACTCGCTCTTGGGCTTGGCGCCGTTCTCCTTCATGCACTTCTCGTACGGCCGCAGCATCGCCTCGTACTCCTCGGGCGTGGTGTCGAGCCGTTCCCGGGGCCGCTCGGGCGCGGCGGCCGACGGTTTCGCGCTGCCACCCGGGCTGGTGAACGTGGCCACCCGCGGCATGCCGCTATCCGATTCCCCACCACCCGAGCAGGCCGTGGCGCTCACCAGCACCCCGGCCAGCACAAGGATTCCCAGTCGTCTTCTCATCGGCCGAGCATCGCGAACAACTGTGTGGAACCGGTCAGCCCACCGTCACTTCAGCGGGATCTTCACCCCGGTCGAGAACATCGACTCGTGCAGCACCACCGACGCCAGTTTCGTGCCCGGCGGCACGTCGAACACCAGCTTGCCGGTCACCTTGTTGCCCGGGTTGATCTGCTCCAGGAAGGTCGACGACTTCTCGTTCGCAAAGACGGCCGCGCCGGAGTCCACCGAGAATTCGGTGCCCGCGGCGTCATAGGCCTTCTGCGACGAGTCCACGAAGATCTCGGCGTCCTTGCCGACGTTCTTGATCGTGGTTTCGACGAAGCAGTACTCGCCCTGCGCCTTCTGGCCGAAGCCGTCCGGCCCCACCGACTTCGCGCCGCACTTCAGCCCGGTGACGGTGAACTCGAACTTGCCGTCCCGGATCGGCCGGTCCATCTTTCCGGCGACGGCGTTCTTGCCCTGTCCGTTGGCGTCGATCTCCTGCAGCCCGTCGGACACCGCCTTGGTGCCCGCCCCGACGACGGCGATCGCTCCGACGCAGCCGAGGATCACCAGCGACAGCAGCCCACCGACGATCCACGGCCACTTCTTTCGCTTCTTCGGCGGTTGCTGCGGCGGATGGTGTCCGCCGGGCATCGGGCTGTACGGCTGGGTCGGCAGGCCGGCCACGACGGGTGGCGGCGGGCTCGGGTCGTATGACACACATCCTCAACGGTGTCGTCGAAGCGCGCGAAATGGTGCCTGCGGTCGGAGTCCGCCGCCGTTCGTCCTAGCCGGACGAGACGACCGGGCGAGGTGCGGCGTCCAGGCCGGCGGCGACGAACGCGAACGCGGCCGGGATCGCGGTCGCCCAGTAGCCGAAGTTGTGGTTGCCGGGCCCGTAGTCGCCGGCCGCCGGCAGGGCCGGCAGCGCCTTGGCCAGCGATCGCACGTTGTCGTAGAGGTTGTCGTCTCGGCCGCACCACAGCCCGATCGCGGTGCCGGCCAGCCGCGAGACGCCCGCGAACACCGCGTCACCGGGGGTGACCGCCGGGGAGAACGCGGCCACCGAGCGCACGAAGCCGGGGAACGTCTCGGCCAGCAGCAGCGAGCCGGATCCGCCCATCGACCAGCCCCACGCGGCGAGCCGGCAGGCCGCGCCCGTCGCCGTGGCCGTCCGGCACGGCCGTGTAGAAGTCCACCGGCCGGCCGCTCGCGGCGGAGAATCGCTGCTCCAGCCGCTCGTCGCCGGCCGGCACCGGCGGTGGTTCCGGCGGCGGCGTGCCCTTGCGGCCCAGCACGGCACCGGACAATGCCGCGGCCGCCACCACCGCGCCACCGGTCACCAGGGTTCGTCGTCGCATCCTCGTCCAACGACCCGGCGACGGCTCAGGACGCGGTGACCAGCGAGTCCGGAGAGTGGAGAGCGGAGACCACGCGGTCGCGGCCGGCGTGCTTGGCCGCATAGAGATTGCGATCCGCTGTGGACAGCAGGCTCGCCTGAGTCGGCGTCGAAGCCTCGGCGATGGTCGCCGCCCCGATGCTGACCGTGACCGGCAGACCCGCGGTGATCCGGCGCCACGGATAGGCGCCGACCGTCGCCCGGATCTCGTCCAGCAGCCGGACCGCCGCGTCGAGCTCGGTGCCGGGCAGCGCCAGCAGGAACTCCTCGCCGCCCAGCCGCGCGGCGAAGCCGTCCGGGCACATCGCGGCGAGCTCGGTCTCCATCAGCTTGGCCACCCGCACCAGCACCTGGTCGCCGACCTCGTGGGAGAGGCGGTCGTTGATCTGCTTGAAGTGATCCAGGTCGACGATGGCCAGGGTGAGCAGTGGGTCGCGCTGGATCAGGCCGGGCAGCTGCTCGTCCACGTACCGTCGATTGCGCAGGCCGGTCAGGGGGTCGCGCCGCGCCTGCTCGCGGAACCGCTCCGCCTCCTCGCGGGCCTCCGCGGTCTCGAACATCGCCTGCCGGGTGCGCGCCCGGGCCTCCTGATCAGCCGAGTAAAGGCTGGTGTGCGCCGCGAAGAAGACCTTGTGGGTGGCGAAGGCGGCGGCGAAATCGCCGCGGGCCGCGTGCAACTCGGCCTGTTCCTGGTGTACGCGCAGCAGCACCGGAGCCAGCTCACGTTCGGCACAGATCGCCCGGCACTCGTCCAGGCTGGCCTGGGCCCGGTCGGTGGCGCCCATCCCGCGCTGCGCCTGAGCGAGCGTGAGCAGGTATTCGGCCAGCGAATCGGCGTCCTCCAGCCGGCCGTCGTCGTAGACCTCGATGCACTTGAGCAGCGACTTCTCGGCCTCCGCGAAGAGTCCGTTCTCGATCTGGATGGATCCGATCGTGTCCAGCATCGTCGGCTGCAGCTCGACGCCCTGCGCCGCCGCCTCCCGATGCATCCGCCGGATGACCTCCTCGGCGCGGGCCACGTCACCGGACAGGAACTCGGTGTACGCGTTGTTGTTGAGCACCCAGAGCAGCAGGTCGGGGCGGTCGAACCGGCGGCAGAACTCCTCGGTCTGGGCGTACCGGACGCGAGCGTCCTCCATCGAGGCCATCGAGGCCAGAGCGTCGGCGAGCTTGAGCCGGTGCCAGATGTGCATGTAGGGCGTCGAGGTGTCGTCGAGCAGCTCCACCGAGCTCAGCGCGTGCTCGAGGCATTGCGCGGCGTCGCCCAGCAGCTGGTGGATGCTGGCCCAGATCATGTGCAGCCGGGCCCGCAGCATCTGGTCGTGGTGCTGTTCGGCCCAGCGGTTGATCGGCCACAGCTCGCGGGCGGCGGCGGCCGGCTCACCCGTACGCATCTGCATGGTGACGCCGCACAGCCGGGCGCGCTGCACCAGCAGCTCGTCGCCGAGGGCCAGCGCCTGCCGTTCGAGGTCCGCGGCCTTGTCGCGGGCCTCGAAGGCGTCCCAGAGCAGGCCGTCCTCGATCTCCAGCAGGGCAGCGGAGAGCCGATCCGCGTCGACCGCGTGCTGCTCCACCTCGCGCCACCCTCCGTCACCTCGTTCATCGTCAGCACGACGCGTGAAATGAGAAGTTCGCCATCTCAAGAACGCCAACCGGCGATGATCAGAACGGCCGCGATCAGCACCAGGACGGCGCCGAGCAGGGCGACCCGCCAGCCGAAGAGCGTTTCGCCGGCGAACTTGCGCTCCCGCTCCGGCACGGTGGCCACGAACTGGTCGAGGCGTGCTTGCAGGAAGAGTTGTTCGGCGTCGTCGAGGCCGTCGGAGCCGAACATCGACGCCAGCGCGAGCAGATCGCCGATCTGTGTCTCGGTCAGACCGACCGGATCCGCGCTCTGCTCGTCCTGTTCGTCTTGCTTACAGACGAGCCGGCGGCCGGTGCCGGTGTCCAGGCTGAGCCCGGTCGTTCCGCATTCCGCGCCGGCGTGGGTGAAGGCGATCTCGTAGGCCGCATCGGCGTGACTCTGCTCGGTGACGCCGACCAGGAAGACGAAAACGCCACCCACCGCGAGCAGCGGCCCTCCGACGAAGGCCGGCACCAGCGTCGCTGCACGCATCTGTCGATGGTGCGGCGCGCGAGCGCCGCCAACGGCCCGGCGACAGCATCCGGCCGGGCCGCCTGAGGCCGAAACCCATCGCGGCCGGGCCAGTTGGTTGAGTGATGACACGGACGCCCAAGCTGCTCGGCGGCAGGTACGAGGTCGGCGATCTGCTCGGCTACGGCGGCATGGCCGAGGTGCACCGCGGACGCGATCTCCGGCTCGGCCGGCCCGTCGCGATCAAGATTCTGCGCCGTGACCTGACCGGCGACGACGCCTTCCAGGAGCGGTTCCGGCGCGAGGCGCAGCACGCGGCGAACCTGGTCCACTCGACCATCGTCGCCGTCTACGACACCGGCGACGAGTTCACGCCGACCGGTGAACGGGTGTCGTACATCGTCATGGAACTGGTCAACGGCCCGACCCTCAAGGATGTGCTGGCCGCCGAGAATCGCCTCCCCCAGCGTCGGGCGCTGGAACTGATCGCGGACGTCTGCGTGGCGCTGGAGGTGAGTCACCAGCACGGCGTCATCCACCGCGATGTGAAGCCCGGCAACGTGATGCTCACCCCGGACGGCAAGGTCAAGGTGATGGACTTCGGCATCTCCTACGACCTGAGCGGCCAGGACCTCGAGCTGACGGACCACAACGCGGTCATCGGCACCGTGCAGTACCTGGCGCCCGAGCAGGCGCGCGCCGAGCCGGTCGATGCCCGGTCCGACCTGTACGCCACCGGCTGCGTGCTGTTCGAGCTGCTCATCGGACGGCCGCCGTTCCTCGGCGACACGCCGGTGATGGTCGCGTACCAGCACGTGCGCAGTCGTCCGCCGGTGCCCAGCTCGATCAACCGCGAGGTCGGGCGGGACGTCGACGCGATCGTGCTGAAGGCCCTGTCGAAGGCTCCGGCGGACCGTTATCAGAGCGCGGGTGCGATGCGCGCCGATCTCCTCCGGGCGATCGGCCGCACGCCGGTCACCCAGCACCGTCCGCGCCGGCCCTTCGCGCGGAGGCGCCCGGACGTCGATGTCACGCCGGTCCTGCCCGTCATCGCGTATGTGCCGGAGACGCCGATCCACGAATACGACGGCTCGACCGTAGAACAACTCGAAGCGCGGCTGGCCGTGTTCAAGCGGCAGATCGACGTCGCGCTGCAGCTGCATGACGTGGCGCGGGTCACCTCGCTCCGGCAGCAGGAGTCCGCGGTCGCCACGGAACTGCTGCGCCGGCTGCGATCGGACGCCGTCCCGCCGACCCGGCCGGACCGCGGCGGCCGGCTGCCGGATCGGGCCAGGTCGGCGGCGATCCTGATCGGGACCTCCCGGTACGCCGATCCCGATCTGCCCGACATCCCGGCCGTCACGAACAACCTGCGGGACCTCGGCTCGCTGCTGGCACACCGGTGGCACGGCGGCTTCGACCTCGCCCGGCTGCACGTGGCCGAGAACCCCGGCCGGGACGTCGGCGGATGGATCGCCGAGACCGCCGAGACCATCGAGGACACCCTCTTCGTCTACTTCGCCGGCCACGGCATGATCGGCTCCGACGGTGAGCTGTATCTGGGGCTGCCGGGCACCGTGAGCAGGCGATCCGTCTTCACCGCGCTGCCCTATCAGGAGCTTCGTAAGGCGATCAGGAACAGTCCCGCACAGAACAAGATCCTGGTGCTGGACTGCTGTTATGCCGGCAAGGCGATCGGCACGTTGTCCGCGGACGACTTCCACAGCGGAGTCATCGACGTGCAGGGCACCTATGTCATCACGTCCACGTCCGGGACGAGACCGGCCCACGCCGACGAGGGCGCCCGGCACTCGGCGTTCACCGGCGAACTGGTGGCCCTCCTGGCGAACGGCGACGCCGGTTTCGGCAGCCTGCTCCGCCTGACCGACGTCTATTCCGCACTGCGGCAGCGACTGATCGGCAACGGCCGGCCCGCGCCGCAGCAACGCGGCGTCGACACCACGCCGGACCTGGCTCTGGCCCGAAACCCGGCCTGGCCGGGGTGAACCGGCCGCCCGGCGAGGCTACGCCCAGATCACTTCGGACCGGCGGGCGCCTTTCAGCGGTTGTCGCCGCGGCCGCCCAGCACGCCGCGGCGCTGCCGGTCGGCCAGCTTGGCCAGGTTGGCCGCCGCGATGTCGTCCAGCGACAGGTCGAGGTAGTCGGCGAGCACCGCCAGGTACCAGAGCACGTCACCGAGCTCCTTGGCGATGTCGGCCCGGTCGATCCGGGTCTCGTCGCTGTCCAGATCGCGCACCCACTTCTTGAACTTCTCGGCGATCTCCCCCGACTCGCCGACCAGCCCGAGCACCAGGTGCAGCAGCTCGTTCCGCTTGTCCCGCGGCGCGGCGGTGCGCAGGGCACCACGCTGATAGTCGTCCAGCTCCATGGTCAAACCCTGCCACCCGCCGCTCCGGGCGTACGAAAGGGCGCCCGCTCGAAAGCGGGACGCCCTTTTTCAGCTTTGCCGGCGGAAGGCTAGAACCATACTTTTCGGCCACCGACCGGGCGGCCGACAGCACCGAGGATCCAGAGCACCGCACCGATGACCAGGAGAATGATGCCGATCGTGTAGAGGATCGACACATTCAGGAAAATGCCCAGCAACAGGAGGATGAGTCCCAGAATCAGCATGACTTTTGCTCCGTTTCAACGGCAGGCATCTCCCGCCGCCCCCTAGTTACCCAACCCATCGAAATACCAATCCGCCTCGATGACCATCCTCCGCGGCAGGGGCAGCGGCGACCGGCGGGAGGGCGACCGGCGGCATTGCCTATGATCGTGGTCCTGACGGCCGCTGCATCGAAGGGGTTCCCGATGACCGATCCCATCATCGACGTAAGCCGGCCCAGCAGTGCCCGGGTGTGGAACTACCTCCTGGACGGCAAGGACAACTTCGCCGTCGATCGGGAGTTGGGCGAGGCGCTCCGTGCGGCCAACCCGGCGATCGCGAGCGTCGCCCGGGCCCAGCGGAGGTTCCTCATCCAGGCGGTCACGCTCTTCGCCGGTGAGGCGGGCATCCGGCAGTTCCTGGACATCGGCACCGGCCTCCCGACCGCCGACAACACCCACGAGGTCGCGCAGCGGGTGGCGCCCGACTCGCGCGTCGTCTATGTCGACAACGATCCGCTCGTGCTGGTGCACGCCCGCGCGCTGCTGACGAGTTCGTCCGAGGGCGAGACCGCATACATCGACTCCAACGTGGAAGACCCGGAGCGGATCCTCAGCGAGGCCGGCCGGACGCTCGACTTCAGCGAGCCGGTGGCGCTGACCATGATCGGCATTCTGGGGAACGTCGCCGACTACGCCGAGGCGCGCTCGATCGTGCAGCGGCTGCTCGCCGCTGTGCCGTCCGGCAGCTATCTGGCAGTGAGCGACGGGACGCTCACCAGCGCGGAGAGCGTGGAGAGCCAGCGGGTCGCCAAGGAGAGCGGACACCCTTACAACCTGCGTACGGTCGAGGAGATCGCCGGCTTCTTCGAGGGCCTGGAGCTGCTCGAGCCCGGCGTGGTGTCCACGTCACAGTGGCGGCCGCAGCCGGGGGCGGACACCGAACCCCTCGACGTCTACTGCGCGGTGGGCCGCAAGCCCTGACGCCCGCCCTCGGCAGCCGGCTGTCTGGTGCGCTGCCAGGCCAGAGCGGGGATCAGCAGCAGGGCGAGCAGCCCGCCGCCCAGCGACAGCGTCGCGTAGCTGGTGGTGTCAGCGATGAGGCCGGAAGCCGCACCGCCGCCGGCTCCGGCGATGGCGATCAGCACGTCGATCGAGCCCTGAGTCCTGGCGCGGGTCTCCGGCGCGGTGGAGTCGACGATCAGCGTGGTGCCGCTGATCAGGCCGAAGTTCCAGCCGAGTCCGAGCAGCACGAGGGCGACGGTGAGCCAGGGCATCGAGTCGCCGGGCGCCAGCGCGGCGACCACCCCGGCGGCCAGCAACGTCACCGCCGCCGCGGCGGCCATCGGCAGCGTGCCCAGACGATCGACCAGGCGCCCGGTCAGCAGCGAGGGCAGGAACATCGCGGCGATGTGCATGCTGATGACGAACCCGACCTGGCCGAGGCTGTGGTGATGGTGGCGCATGTGCACCGGCGTCATGGTCATGATGGCGACCATCGCGACCTGGGTGAGCACCATGACGGTGGCGCCGACGGTGACACCCGGGTTCATCGACCTGCCGGTTGACGGCGTGCGGACGGGCGTTTCCTCGTGCCGGGCCAGGCGCAGGGCGACCAGATAGGGATCGGGCCGCAGCATCAGGAACAGCACCGTCCCGGCGAGCGCGTAGGCGACGGCCGCCAGCAGAAACGGACCGGTCAGAACCGGCAGCCCGAGCGAGGAGGCCACATCGCCCAGCAGATTCACCGACAGCGGTCCGGCGACCGCGCCGACCGTCGTGGAGACCATGGCGATCGATACGGCGGTGGCTCGGGCGCCCGCCGGAGCGAGGTCGGTGCCCGCATATCTGGCCTGCAGATTGGTGGCAGTGCCCGACCCGTACACGAAAAGTGCGAGGAACAGCAGAGGCACGCTGCCGGCGACGGCGGCGACCACGATCCCGGCCGCGCCGATCGCCCCGGCGAAGAAGCCGGCGGCCAATCCGCGACGACGACCGGCCCGCTGGGACAACCGGCCCACCAGGAAGGCGGCGAGCGCGGAGCCGAGGGTGAACAGCGCGGCCGGAAGGCCCGCGATGCCGTCGTCGCCGAGCATGTCCTGGGCCAGCAGCGCCCCGACCGTCACGCCCGCCGCGAGGCCCGCGCCACCGAAGACCTGCGAGACGACGACCACCGCCAGCGAGCGGCGATAGAGCGCCTGGCGTGCCTCGGCGGTCGTCAAGACGTCGGTCATACTCGTACCCTACTTGTATCCCAGTTGCGTGTCAGTATGATTTGGGCTGCCACTTTTCGACAGTCCGTCAGGGGTCTGCATGAGCGTTGTGCCACGAGGAGCCTCCGCCGGGGAGCGTGCGCACACGCACATCCGGGACGCGATCATGAAGGGCGAGTTCAGGCCGGGCACCATGCTCAGCGAGAACGAGCTGGCCGCGGCGCTCGCCATGAGTCGCACGCCGATCCGGGCCGCCCTCACCCGGTTGCAGGACGAAGGCTGGGTGACCATCTATGCCCAGCGCGGCGCTCTGGTCCGGGAGCTGAGCGCCGACGAGGTCCGCGAGTCGGCCGAGGCCAGACACGCCCTGGAGACCGCCGGCGTGCTGCGCGCCGAGGCGTCACAGCGGGCGCAGCTGGCGTCGCGAATGGCCGCAAGCCTGGAACAGCAGGAGAAAGCACTGCGGAGTGGGGACATCCACGAGTTCGCGGTCCTGGCCATGCGTTTCCACCGCGCGTTCGTCGAACTCGCCGGCAACAGCATCATGCTGTCGTTCTACGACCGGCTGCAGGACCGGCAATACCTGTCCACCCTGCGCAGCGCCGGCCGCATCTCCAGCGACCCGCAGCAGCTCATGAACGAGCACCGAGCCCTGCTCGACACCGCCACCCAGGGCGATTGGGCCGCCTTCGCGACGGAGCTCACCGCCCATCAGACTCGCAGCCACGGGTTCGCCTAAGCGGTGGACCATAGTTCGGTGAGCAGCGCGTTGACCGTCCGGGGCTGTTCGCGTTGGGGCTCGTGTGCGGCGCCGGGCACCCGGACGAGCCTTGCGTCGATGCGTTCGGCGGCACGCGCGCAGATCCTCTGCATCAGAGTTGCCATGCCGGGCCGAAAGCCGGGCGGAGTGGTTTCCCACCCGCCGACGATCACCAGCTTGGGAAACTCTGCGCTGCTCAGTGGCTCGATTGCCAGATCGGCCAGCCAGCATGGCCGCTCGTGCAGAGCCGTCGCGGCCGCGCGGTGCAGCCAGTCCGCCGGCCCGGGGCGTGGCCGGTCGCCGTAGGCGAGGTCGATGTATTCCTCGGCCGTGCCGCGGCGGGCGCCGGCCATGAAGCGGCGGCCGTCCTCGATGGCGCGAGCGACGACGGGATCGTCGGACGCGACGGTGTGGGCGCACGGCTCGATGAGCGCCAGCGAGCGGACCAGTTCGGGGTGGGCCGCGGCGGCGAGCATCGCGACCGTGCCGCCATAGGAGTGGCCGACCAGGTGGGCACCGCCGGCCATCAACTCGCCGATGTCTTCGGCGTCGACCGCGTAGTCACTGGTCACGTCACTGTCGTCGAGGTCGGGGCTGGCCCCGAAGCCGCGCCGATCGGGCAGCAGTATCCGCCGTTGCCGAGCCAGCGGGCGCTGATGTTCGAACGCCAGCGTGGCCCAGCTGAACGTGCCATGGATCAGGATCGCCGGCGCCGGTGCCGCAGGCCCGTCCCAGATCGAGACAGTGATGCGTGGCCGCATCCTGCGGACCCTACCGAAGGCGTCAGGGGTATGCCTGGCCCTACCTCAGGACTCGCCCCAGCATCCTGGTTCGGCACGGCCGCCGTTGAATAACGTGACCGCACCCAAGGAGATCAGGGAGTCGGTCTTGTCCATTCTGGAAGCTTCACCGCGCGTACGCGGGCTTGCGCTGGCCGGCCTCGTGCCGGCCCTCGTGATCGCCTTCGTGGTCGGCCCGCCCAAGCTGGCGGGCGACGCGGACCTCGGTGAATTGGACCGGCTCGAAGCGGCGTTCCGCACCGCGCTGGTCGACTACTGGAAATCGGGCGACCGGGTCTGGCCGACGGCCGTGCAACGGCTCGTCGACTACTGGTTCCGATGGCACCTGATCAAGGTCGCGATCACCGCGCTGCTGCTGGTCGTGCTCGTCACGCTCACGGTCCAGGTCTGGCGGGCCTTCCTGCGAAACGACCGGAGCGGAAAGGCCCGCGGGATCGCCCTCATGGTCGCCGGCATCGCCCTTCCACCTTTCGCACTGGGCGCCCTGGCCGTCCTGATGTTGAACATCACCAGCTCGGTGACGCCGTTCGCCTCACTCCTGCCGCTGCTGATAGACGGTGGCCCGCCCGACCCCGCTCTGGCCGGCACCCTGGAACAGGCCAGGGCGCAGCTGGCCGGATCGCACCGGATCGACGGCTACAACCCGCCCGCCCTGGAGGTGATGGTCGGCGAGTTCACGCGGTACCACGTGGTGCAGGCGGTGGGCGCGGCCGTCGTCGTCATCGCGCTCGCCTGCCTCACCGTCGTGATGTCACGAGCCCGATCGAAGTCGGCCGACCGGCGGACCCGGCGGGTCCTGGGCTGGTTCGGCGTCTTCTCCGCGTTGTCCGCGCTGCTCACGACGGTGGTGCTGGTCGCGAACGTGACCACCGTGCACGACCCGGCGCCGGCATTCCTGTTGCTCCTGAACGGCAGTTTCTGAGCGCAGGCGGTGCGGCTGAATCTGGGATACGGTCCCCGTCCATGGACATGCTGATGGGCGAAAAGATCGCCGAGGCCGGCCTGACCGAGTGGCGCAAGCTGGCCCAGGGCCTGCATGCCCGCTACCGGGTCGCCGACTTCGGCACCGCCGTACGGTTCGTCGCCGCGGTGGGCGAGGCGGGCGACGCGATCGGCCACCACCCACGCGTGTCGATCGGCAACGGTCACGTCGACCTCAAGCTGATCACCGACGACGCCGTCTACCGCGACGACGACGGCACCGAGTACGTCATCGAATGGGTGACCCAGCAGGACGTCGACCTCGCCCGCCGGATCACCGAGATCGCCGCCGACCACAAGGCCGACGCCGACCCGGCCTCGGTCAGCGTGATCGAGCTCGGCCTCGACACGGCGCACTCCGCGACCATCGCCCCGGTGTGGGCGGCCCTGCTGACCGGGAACGCCGAGGCCCAGGGCCACGGCTCCCCCAGCGACGAGATCCGGGACGCCACCGGACGGGTGCCGAACCTGTGGTTCGGGGACGCCGCGGAGAACGAGACCGCGGGCCAGCGGTTCCACGTCGAGGTTTATGTGGCGCCCGAGGTGGCCGAGCAACGAATCGCCGCCGCCGTAGCCGCGGGCGGAACCGTCGTCGACGACAGCAACGCGCCCGGCTTGACGGTGATCGCCGACCAGGACGGCAACAAGGGAGTCGTCTGCGTCGACGTCTCCGCCGCGAAGAAGGCGTGAACCGCGCAACCCACGAAACGCGGGGCGTCCGGGGCCTCGGTCCCGGAGTAGGAACGGTGGGACGCCCAGGATTCGAACCCGGCATCTGCGGATTAAAAGTCCGCATCTATGGTTATTGCGAGTGAAGTTAGGTTCGTCCGGGCAGGCGATGCGCGGTCCGGGGGACATTCGGTCAGTACGGCTGCATTGCCGGTGGTCCGGGCCGGTCATCTGGTTAGCGAGTGGCTCAACCGGCCCAGCTCCCGGGCGGCGCGGCTACATTGTAATGCCATTTATGATGTTCAATGCGTCGAGGCCGATGATGCGTCCCGTCGACCCGCCGTCCACGTCAAGGCGGGCGTTTGCCGGCCACGGCGTTGGCTGGCCAGATTCCACATCGTCTCCCACGAGATTCCCAGGCTTCCGCGATCAAGGCTGTGCGGCACGGACGTAAGGCGGGCGTGGTGGGAGACTCGTGGTGTGGCGCTTGCGGCATCGAGCGTGAAGACACTGGTGGCCGGGCGGGATGCGGAGGTCGCGGACCTGACGGCGCTGGTGGACGCGGTTGTGTCCGGCTCGGCGTCGGCGCTGCTGGTGTCGGGAGAGGCCGGCGTCGGGAAGACCTTGCTCGTACGTCGGATCTGCGCGGATGCCGCCGACCGCTGCACCCTCATGTGGGCGACCTGCTTGCCGCTGACGTCCCTGGCCACGCCACTGCTGCCATTGCGGAGTGCGTTTCGCCAGGCGGACGGCGGGCCGGACTGGACGGCCGCTGACAAGGTGATCGAGTTCGACTCGTGGCTGGACCGCACCACCGACGGCCGTCCGGCTCTGCTGGTGATCGACGATCTGCAGTGGGCCGACCAGAGCTCGCTCGACGTTCTCATGTATGTCCTTGCCGGAAGCCCGGACCGCCGCCTGGGCGTGCTGATGACCTTGCGCGAGGGCGAGGAGTCCGAACGGCACGGGTTGCGCCGGTGGCTGGCCGATGTTCGCCGGATGCCAGGGGTCCGCGAGTTGGCTCTGGGACGGCTCGATCGGCTGGGCACTCGGGAGCAGCTGACCGTCCTGTTCGGGCGCCCGCCGCACGAGTCGCTGGTGGACGAGGTGCACGCGCGAAGCGCCGGCAACCCGTACCTCAGCAGTCTCCTGGTGAAAGGGGTGTCGCCGGACGCGCGGGAACTGCCACGGCAGCTGCCGACCGAGCTTCGTGACGCACTGGCGCGGACCTGGCACGGGCTGTCCGCACCGGCCAGGCAGCTAGCACAGGTCGTCGCGGTGGCGGGCCGACCGGTGCTCGCCGGCCGGCTCGCGAAGGTTCTGGACACTGACGAGCAACTGGTGCCGTTGCTGCGCGAGGCCGTCGCGGCGGGCGTGCTGCGGATCGACACCGAAGATCGGTACTGGTTCGCGCACCCGCTGCTGGCCGAGGTCCTGATCGACAACCTGTTACCGGACGAGCGGCGGTCTCTGCATGCGCGCTTCGCCGCCGCTGCCGCTGCTCTCGACTCACTGGACACCATCGAGATCATCGGCGTCGCCGACCACTATCACCTCGCGAACGACGTCGAGCAGGCCTATCTCTGGGCAATGCGCGGCGCCGAGGCGGCCGGGGCGGAGGGCGCTCTGGTGGAGGCGCACCGGCTGCTGCTCCGGGCCGCGGACCTGCGGCCCACGGTGCCAAACCTGCAGCGGCTTCGCAGGTATGCCCGGCGGGCCGGACTCGAGGCAGAGGAACTGGCGGCGACCGAGAGACTGCTAACCCTGCTCGATCCGCGCGGTGAACCACTCGCGGTCGTCCCGCTGCTGGTTCGTCGCATGGTCCTGCGATTCAATCTCGGCATCGAGTTCGCAGGTGTGGCCGGGATCGAGGACGCCGTGCGGCTGTCCGCGCCACACCCGGACAGCCCGGAACACACGATCGCGACCGCGGCCCTGGCCTACGTCCGGTTGTTCCACAATGATCGGACGGGCATCGAACCAGCCCGGGAGGCTCTGCGGCTGGCCCGCGCCGGTGACTCCGATGAAGCGCTGGGGTGGGCCCTCGTCGTGCATGCGCTGGCACGCGTCAACCTGATGGAGGAGGGTGGCACCTCCGACGCGATGCAGGCCTGGGACCTCGCGGTGCGTACGCGCGATCCCGATCTGCTCATCGAGGCGGCCTACGTCGCCGGCAACTGTCTTGATGCCACCGACCTCGGCGACTATGTCGGGCTGTTCCACCGCGCGCACCAGGCGCTTACCGACATCAACGCACCGCACGGCCAGGTCGCTGAGATGTGCACATGGGAGGCGGCCCACCTGCTGATGGCCGGCGATTGGCGCGGGTGCGTGGCCGAACTGCGCATGGCGCTCGGTGGCCGGCCCAACCGGCTGGCCGATACGCGCGGGCGGCTGACCGCTGCCTGCCTGGCCGCCCGGCAGGGACGTCATGACGAAGCCCGGTCCCATCTGACCCGCGCCGAGGAGCTTTTCCAGGAGCACTCCAGCTTCTTGCCCTTCAACTTCGACGTCGTCAGGGCTGAATTGGCGGTCGCGGCCGGAGACACTGAGGGGGCCGTCGCCGCGGCCCTGGCCGGCCTGGCCCAGGTGTCGACGCCCATGGACTCGGAATGGCTGCTGCCTCTTGCCGCCCGGGCACTGGCCGACGCTGCGGCGGCCTGCCGGGACCGCGGCGCCGATCCGGAGGCTGTCGTGGCCCGGCTCCGCAATCTGCGGAAAGCGCATCCGACGGTGGCCACCGAGCCGGTCACCCCGACCCGCTGGCGCCGGCGGCTCGTCGCCGCCATGCAAGACCTTTCCGAGGCCGAGACCGCCCGCGGCCTTGACCTGCCCGACCAGCCTGCGGCCTGGCACAGGGCGGCCGAATCGTGCTCGGTGGCCGGCGTTGTGTGGGACGAGGCGTACTGCCGGTGGCGCGAGGCACAGGGCGCGCTGGCCGACCGCGCCACACGGCCGGCCGGGCTCGTGGCGCTTCGCGAGGCACACCGCATGGCTTCTGAACTTCAGGCGGTTCCGCTGCTCACCGAACTCTCGACACTGAGCGTCAGTGCCCGCGTCCCGCTTACCGGCGAGTCGGCACCGAGCGGGCAGGACCTGCTCCCCGGCCTCACCGCCCGCGAACGCGAAATCCTCGCCCACGTCATGATCGGCCGCAGCTACGCCGAGATCGCCGGCACGCTATTTATCAGCCAAAAGACCGTAGGCGTGCACATCTCCAACATGCTTCGGAAGACCGGTACCAACAACCGAGTGGAATTGGCGCAGCTCGCCCACCGACTCAGCCACGAGGGCCAGTAGGGCCAAGTCTTCGAGGAGACAGAACGCCGCTGCCCACGACTGAGATGGTCATCGAGGGACGCGTCGCGGATCGTTTGGCCCCCTGGTTATTGACCATGGAGCCGAGGCACGACCAGCTGACGCCACGGACGATACGGCTCGGCGCGAGCATGGACAGGCGAGCAGGCCCGACCTTTGTTTCGGCCGGGCCAATACCACGACAGGGCTTCAACTCGGTGAGCCTGCAACCACCAGACCGACGTTGCCTCGTGCCGCGCTCGTCGCAAAGGTGGATGGACACCAGGGCTCACCGCCGGGACCAACCCAGCATCCCGAATTGCCCACCTCCAGGCGTTGCGGCGTTGGCGTGGCCATGCCCGCGAACCTGACGAAGCCCATCGGGAGCGAGGCCGGACAGGAAGGGAACCAGCACCGGCTCTGCTGTGCATAGCGCTGGCAGTTCACCGGCGTCGGCTGTAGCACCCCACTCTCGGCGGGCAACTTGGCTTGAGCCTGAGCTGTGCCGGACGACATGGCCAGAGCGACGACGGCGGTCAACGGAACGAGGGTCCATCTGAGAAATGTCATGCCTCCACGGTCCGAAATTCGCCGGACCGCCACATCGGGACACCAACCTCAGAAAACCCACTCCTGTGTTCAGATCTGGTGTCCCCACTCTTACCAGGAGAGAGAAGCCACGAAGCGAAAGTGCCGGGAACGGCGTCTGCCGGTGATACCGAAGGCCGTCCCCGGCCCACGGCGCGATACGGGACGGCGCAGTCGATGACACAGCCCCCATGGTGCTGTCAGCTCGACCCCCTCGGCAAAGCGGAACGTTGCCGGGCCCGGGTGCCTGCCAGGCTGCATCATGTTGGGCAGCCCGGCACCCCCGCGATCGCCGCCATCGACTTCATCCTTCACTGCCGGTCGTGTTGGCCGGTAGCGGACACATGCATTCCTCGCCTGGTATTCATTGACTTGAATGACTGCCACCGTTCCGCTCTCATACCCCTAGAGGTCCGATGACCACATCCCGCTTCTCCTGGCGCTCCGTAGGCCAGATGCTCGCCGGAGCCGTGACGCTGACGGCGACCGTGACCGCCACACTGGCGGTCACAGCGTCACCCGCCCAGGCCGCAACCACCGCCGGCATCGACGTGTCCCGCTACCAGGGATCGATCAACTGGACGAGTGTGCGCAACGCCGGCATCGAGTTCGCCTACATCAAGGCCACCGAGGGCACCGGCTACAAGGATCCCAGCTTCGGCACCAACTACGTCGGGGCCTACAACGCCGGCGTGATCCGCGGCGCGTACCACTTCGCGTTGCCGGACCGCTCCAGTGGCGCCGTCCAAGCCAACTACCTCGCCGGCAACGGCGGCGCCTGGTCGCCGGACGGCCGCACTCTGCCCGCCGCACTGGACATCGAATTCAACCCGTACGGCGCGACCTGCTACGGCCTGAGCCAGGCCGCCATGCGCACGTGGATCTCCGACTTCCTCACCACCTACCGCAGCCGCACCGGCCGGTACGCCGTCATTTACACCACCACCAGCTGGTGGACGAGCTGCACCGGGAACTGGAGCGGTCCCTGGGCGAACCATCCGCTGTGGATCGCCCGCTGGGCCAGCACCCCAGGCACCCTGCCGGCGGGCGCCCCCTACTACACGTTCTGGCAATACACCGCCAGCGGCACGATCGCCGGCATCAGCGGCGCCGTCGACCGAAACCACTTCAACGGTGACCGCTCCCGCCTGGTCGCCCTCGCCAACAACACCTGATCCGCGACCGGCCCGGGGGTCACAGCAGTGACGCGGGGGCCGGTCCTGGCACTCACCGGACGGTACCCGTCGCCCTATTCACCGCCGGCGCATTCACTGCCCGGCCGCGCCGCTGACCGGGTTCGAGATCGTCCCGGATGAGGCCTGCCGGCACGTGCGATGCGCCCAAACCGTCCAGTACCCCCGTCCGCCACGACCTCGACGCAGGCAACGTCGCGCCCCGACCCGCGACCTGATCACCGCGGACGACCTCGTCGCTGTACAGATGCTCAGTGTGAGGGTTCCGGCCGAGGTGGCGTTTGATCTACTCGACGGGAAGATCAGCGAGTTGCTGGCGGACATCGACACCAGGGCCGAGATGGGCACTGCCGCGGCGGGCGATCTGATTCTCGAAGGCCTCAGATTGCGGTAACGCCCACGACGCGGCCGGCCCGACCGGCAGCATCAACGCCTTCCGGGCGTCCGCCGCGGTGGTCTGCGCTGCCACCGCTGCCTGCCACGTCGCATACGCAGCGATCAACGCGATCGCTGCGGCGACGATCGCGACGCTCTCCTCTGTCACCACCCCCGGATGCCGTTTGTGGAACAACACCGCCGCCGCAGCGACACCCGCTGTCACCACGACAACAAACCACATCCGCACGCTGGGCTTCACGACCGTCAATGCTGGCACGCCGCCGCCAGATCAACGGTTCAGGTCTACCCGGGCCATCCGCGAGGGGGTCATACCCGAAAGGACACCTCTTTGTCAAGACGTCGGCAGCAGAGGTCTCCAACTTGCGTTACGACACGCTGACCCTGTCATCAAGCCGGCTCGAGTCAAAGCCCTGGCCGCAGGCCCTGGACGCTGGGGCGGCAGGGTTTGTCTAGGTATTGCAGACTGGCAGCATGGGATGGCGCATCCTGGCCGACGCGGCGACGGTGTTGCACTTCGCCTTTATCGTCTTCGTGGTGAGCGGCGGGTTTCTGGCCTGGCGCTGGCCGAAGGCGATCGTCGCGCACTTGGTCGCCGCAGGCTGGGGCCTGGGGATCGCTCTGTTCCGGTTCCACTGCCCGCTCACCTGGGTGGAGGACCGGGCCCGTGAACGGGCCGGCGGCTCGGCCCTCGACGGCGGATTCATCGACGCGTATCTGACCGGTGTGATCTATCCCGAGCGTTACCTCGTCCTCATACAAGCCCTCGCCGCGCTCACGGTTGCAGTTTCCTGGGCCGGCCTGGTCATCCGCCGGCGCCGGGCCTCTGGCCGGGTCCCCGGTCACGGCCGATGAAATCTCGAGCACGCGTCAGGTTGACCGGATCGACGCAGGCTACTCATCTGGCGAGTCGACAAGATCCGTTCTGTCAGCTGATCGGTCTCTCGTGGGCGTCTGCCACAGCGGCATGCCCCAACCGACGAGAGCATGCACCGCCTGCAGCTCATCGCGGTCGGGAGGCGGCTTCGGCCCTTGCGCCGAGGGTCGCTTACCACGGCGGGCCGAAACGGCAGACGTTCCACCCGAAGCATGTCAGGGTCGAGTATGAAGACGGCCGGTTCACGGCGTGGACGTCCTCGGTCCGCTGAGAACGGCAAGGACGAGTTGCTCAGAACTGCCGGCGAGAAGCCGCGACCGCCCCCGCCGCCAGTACAGCCTGCTGCCCTACGGCACTCTGGTGGTGAGCTTCGGGCTGCTGCCGGTGGCCGTGCGCTCCGGGCTGGGCTTCGACTTCTGGGTCGTGATCACCGGCCTGTTCGCGACCACCGCGCTGGGCAGTGGCCCGGCAGGTGCTCGCCTTCCAGGAAAACGCGCAACTGCTGCACCAGCTGCGGCACCAGGCCACCCACGACGCGCTCACCGGGCCGGCCAACCGCGCGCTCTTCGACGAGCTGCTGCGCGCGACCACCGGCGCGGCCGCGATGTTGCTGGTCGACCTCGACGGCTTCAAAGGCATCAACGACGGGTACGGGCACCACGCCGGTGACGTGGTGCTCCAGGCGGTGGCCGACGGCTGGGCCGCTGCGTGCCGGATCACGCGACCGCCGCGCGCCTGGGTGGCGACGAGTTCGCGGTGATCGTGCCGGACGCCGGCGCTTCGGCCGCCCAGCTGGTCGCCGACGACTTCCTGGCCAGCCTGGACGAGCCGGTGCTGGTCGACGGCACCCTGTTGCTGGCGCGGGCGAGCGTCGGGGTGGCCGCCGGCATCGGCACGGATGCGTTGCTGCGCGCGGCCGACGAGGCGATGTATCGCCGTAAGCGGGTCGCGTTCCCTGACTCTGGGAGTAGCGTGGACTTCGATGACCGACGATCTCTCGGACCCACGGTTCTTGGCCGATCCGCACCCGGTCTATGCGAAATGGCGCGAGCAGGGGCCGGCCCGACAGGTCCGTCTGCCCAACGGCATGCAGGCCTGGCTGATCACGCGTTACGAGGACGCCAAGCGCGCCCTGGCCGACCCACGCCTGTCCAAGGCGGTGCGGCCGTCGTCCGAGATCGGCGAGGCGATCGGGCGGCACCTGCTCTCCGCCGACCCGCCGGACCACACCCGCCTGCGCCGGCTCGTCTCGGCCGCCTTCACCGCCCGCCGGGTGGCCGAGCTGCGCCCGCGGATCGAGGAGATCACCGAGGGCCTGCTGGACGAGATGGCCGGCCGCGACCGGGTCGACCTGATCGACGCGCTCGCCTTCCCGCTGCCCATCCAGGTGATCTGCGAGCTGCTCGGCATCCCGGCCGAGGACCGCGACCGGTTCCGCGACTGGTCCGGCACCATCGTCTCCGGCGCGTTCGGCCAGGGCAGCCAGCCGGCCGCGATCCAGGCGCTGGTCGGCTACATCGCCGCGCTGATCGCCGAACGCCGCGTGCACCCCGGCGACGACCTGCTGTCCGGCCTGATCCACGTGCGCGACCAGGAGGACCGGCTCTCCGAGGCGGAACTCTCCTCGATGGTGTTCCTGCTGCTCATCGCCGGCCACGAGACCACCGTCAACCTCATCGGCAACGGCATGTTCCTGCTGCTCAGCGAGCCTTCACGCTGGGCGAGGCTGCGCGCCGACCCGGCGTTGCTGCCGACCGCGATCGAGGAGTTCCTGCGTTACGAGGGCCCGGTCGAGACCGCCACCTTCCGGATCGCCACCGAGGACGTGCCGATCGGCGACCAGATCATCCCGGCCGGCGAACCGGTGCTGGTGCTGCTGCTGTCGGCCAACCGCGACGACCGTTTCCCGGAGCCGGACGAGCTGCGGCTGGACCGGGCCCACAACCCGCACCTGGCCTTCGGGCACGGCATCCACTACTGCCTGGGCGCGCCGCTGGCCCGGCTCGAGGCGCAGGTGGCGTTCGGCGGACTCCTGCGACGCTTCCCGGGGCTGCGGCTCGCCGCGCCGGCAGAGACCCTGACCTGGCGGCCCGGCCTCCTGCTCCGCGGCCTGCACCACCTCCCGGTCTCAAGCTCGTAGAAATCTGAGCACCGCGAGCACCCGGCGGTGCTCGCGGTCGTCCTGGATCAGACCGAGCTTCGTGAAGATCGATGTCACGTGCGCCTCCACGGTCTTGACCGCCAGGTGCAGGTCGTGCGCGACCGCGGCGTTGGAGAGGCCCTGCGCCATCAGGCCGAGGACGGCGCGCTCCCGCTCGGTGAGCGCCTCCAGTGGATCCCGCTCGCGCCGCCGGGCGACCAGCCGGGTGACCAGCTCGGGGTCGATCACCGTCTCGCCGCGGGCCACCTTGCGCACGTCCGCGCCGAACGCCCCGAGGTCCGAGACGCGGTCCTTCAGCAGGTAGCCGACGCCGCCCTCGAACTCGGTCATCAGCCGCAGCGCGTGGTGCACCTCGACGTACTGCGACAGCAGCATCAGGCCGACACCGGGCGCGATCGCGCGGACCGCCGCGGCCGTCTCGATGCCCTCCGCGGCGAAGCCGGGCGGCATCCGCAGGTCGATCACCGCCACCTCCGGCGGGTCGGCGCGGACCAGGTCGAGCAGCCGGCCGCCGTCACCGGCCTGGCCGGTCACCGTGAACCCGACGTCGGTCAGGATCCGGGCCATCCCCTCCCGGAACAGCACCGCGTCATCGGCCAGCATCACCCGCACGGAATCACCGTCGCCAGCCGGGTGCCGGTCGGTCCACTGTCGACCTGCAGCCGCGCGCCGAGCGTCGCGAGCCGGTCGGCCAGCCCTTCCAGGCCGCTGCCCGGGCGCACCGCGGCGCCGCCTCCACCGTCGTCGGCCACCTCGACGACCAGGCCGTCGCCGGTGAGCTCGGCGCGCACCGAGACGAGCGTCGCGCCGCCGTGCTTCGCGGCGTTGGTGAGACCCTCGCTCACCACGAAGTAGGCGGTCGCCTCCACCTCGGGCGGCAGCCGCCGGTCGACCGTGACGGTCAGCCGCACCGGCACCGCGGATCGATCCGCGAGAAAGCCGATCGCCGCTTCGAGACCGTCCTGGGTGAGCACCGCCGGATGCAGGCCACGGGCCATCTCGCGCAGCTCGGCGGTGGCCTCCAGGAGCTGGGTGCGCACCCCGTCGGCGCGCGCCGCCACCTCCGTCCCGCCGCTGTCCTCGGCCAGCCGCACCACCGCGCCGAGCTCCAGCGCGACGGTCACCAGCCGCTGCTGCGCGCCGTCGTGCAGATCACGTTCCAGCCGCCGCCGGGCCGCGTCGCCGGCCTTCACCAGGCGTTGCGCGGTGGCCCGCAGTTCGAGCACGAGTCCCGCCTGAGCAGCAAGGTCCCCGACCAGCCGCCTTTCCAGACCGGACAAAACCTCACCCCTTCCCTTCCGTACGGTGATGGCGCCGCGAAACCGCCCGTCGTGCATCACGGGAACAGCCGGGTCTGCCGTCAGGCCGGCGAGCGTTTGGTGGCCGGGCGGCAGGGGCGTGGTCGGTGGCCAGATGGACATCGCCTGGAGGCGGTCCTCGGTGCCGGTCCACAGCACCACCTCGCGGCCGCCGACGCCGTCCGCCACGGTTCGGCAGATGCCGTCGAGCAGGCCGGCCGCCGGGGCGGTGAGCTGCGCGGACAGTCGGGACAGTGCTTCGTAGGGGGTGGCCCGATGTCCGTAGACGACCCGGTCCGCCCAGCGCTGCACCCGCCGGCGCAGCGGCTCGAACGCGACCGCCACGATCGCCGTGGCGACCAGGGTGCCGTATCCGCCGAACAGGCGCCCGACCGACGTCACCACCGCCGCGTAGGCCAGCGCCAGCACCGCGGCCATCGCGCCGAACACCAGTGACTTGTTGAGCACCGGGTCGATGTCGTAGAGCCGGTATTTCAGGATCGCCGCGCCGGCCGCGATCGGGATGAGCGGCACGGTCAACGTTCCCGGCAGCGGCGAATCCCAGACGGTCAGCCCGACGACCATCACGGTGGCGGCCAGCACCGCGGCGAACACCAGCCACCGCAGCTGGCGGGCCTCGTCGCCGCGGGCCCTCCACAGGCGCAGCACCAGGCCCGCCGCCCCGGCGAGCTGGAAGAGCAGATAGCCGGTCGGGCGGGCGATGCGATAGAAGGCATCCGCGGCCGCCGCGCCGGGGAGGTTCAGGGGGTGCGGGGCGAGCAGCGCTGTCCGGGCGTACTCGACGGGCCACAAGGCCGACACGGCAGCGAGCAGGAGGCCGACGACGGCCAGAGCGCCGAGCCCGAAGCGCCAGCGGCGCGAGGGGAGGCGGCCCGACGGAAAGCTCAGCACGGTGACGCTGAGCAGGACCAACACGAGCGGCAACGGCCAGACGCCGAGCCAGCCGGCCCACGAGGCGCCCGGCAGCGGACCCGGGCGCAGGGCGTATTGCCGCCCGGCGAACATCACCGCGTGCGCGACTCCGGTCGCGACGAACAGCAGGCCCTCGCGGTTGCCCGGCCGGCGGTGCACCACGAACAGACCCACCGCGGTGAAGGAGGCCGCGATCAGCCCGTTGTGCAGGTTGCCCACGTGCAGGCCGAGCGCGGCGCCGCCGGCCAGCAGCACCGCCGTGACCAGGCCCGCGGCATACCTCATGCGGTCATCGTGCCAGCGCGGCCGCCGGTCCGGACCAGGGTTGACCCTGCAGTTCTCCCGGGCCGGCCCGGATGCTCCGGCGCTCGCGGCACGGAAGGTTGACGTGCATGAGAACTCTCCCGGGGTCGCCCATCGACCGCCTGCTGACCGCTTCCCTCATCATCGGCCCGATCGTCTACCTGCTGGCCGACGGCCTGTACGCCCTGCGCGGCTGGGACGACCCCACCGCCGGCGTGCTGCAGGTCCTCGGTTCGATCGGCTACGCGTTCCTGCTGCTGCGCGTGGTCACCTGGACCGACGGCCTCCTCGCCGCCGCCCTGCTGTTCATCGGCGTCGTCGGCGTGGCCGGAAACGTGGCCTACGGGTTCGACACGATCCAGGTGTCCCTGGGGTCCGTGGCGCTGGTGGACGCGCCCGGCGCGGCCAACCTGATCAAGCCGCTGGGCCTGTGTTTCCCGCTGTCGCTGCTGCTCGCGGCGGTGGCGCTGCGTCGCAGCCGGCCGGCCTGGACCGTGGGCCTGCTGGCGGTGTCGGCGGTGGCGTGGCCGATCGCCCACATCGCGAACATCGGGTGGCTGGCGGTGGCGGTGAACGTGGCGCTGGTGGCCGGCTTCGGGTCGCTGGCCGTGTCCGCCGACACGGGGGTTGAGCTGGGCAGACGGACATCTCGCGATATGGCTTAGGTCGAGCCGGAGGGCCGCAGGTACCCTGTTGTCCGCGGGCTGCTAGCTCAATGGCAGAGCTGTGGACTTTTAATCCATAGGTTCCGGGTTCGAGTCCCGGGCGGCCCACGGGTTGACCTGCGGTTATCCGGCAAGTTGGCGCCGATCTGGGCGGTGGGGTGCTCGGTGGGTGCTCCCCATCGTCAGCGGCACCGCCCAGTCGCGTTCGTCGCCGCTACCGCCATGACCATCGGCCCCGCAACACCCGGAGACGCCGCAGAAAACCGACCGTCACCGGTGTGCACCACTCGAACGCTCCGGCCGAGGACGCGTCTCCTGGCAGGGCATGAACTTCAGCTTCGAGGATGCGATCTTCTACGGCGGCGACCTCACCGGCGCATGCTTCACGGACGGCAAGGTCTCGTTCCACGGAGCTCGTTTCGTCGAGGGCACTTTCTACTTCAGCCACGTCGTTTTCGGCGGTGCCCGAGTGTGGTTCACCGAAGCGGCCATCGAAGGCGGACCCGTAAGTTTCAACGGTGCCACGATGACGAGCGGACTGCTGGATTTCACCGACACCTCCGTGATCGGCGGGACGGTCACGACGAGAGACTTCGACCATCAAGACGGCGAATTGGTCGTCGGCTCGATGGCGGAATTGTTCGATAACGCCAAAGGCTCACCTCGGCCCTGACTCAGCGAAGTGGTCTCAGCGAGGAATGGGGGGTGATCCGGTTGGGCAGGGGCGGTGTGTCCGTACCGGACGTCGGTGCGGGCCTGGCGCCGCACCGATCGCAGGCACTCGTCGACGAAGGCTTGGGTCGACCGCACTCGCGATCACGCTGATCCGGGTCGCGGGGAGACCGGCTCGCGCAAGGCGTGTGTCAGAAGCTCGTAGGTCTCCTGCACCGCGCCCGCCGCGCTCGGCACCACCACCGCCCCCGGACGCAGGCGTACGACCTCCGTCAGGTTGTCGTACATGGTTGCCTATCACGCCATGCTCGACGTCCCGCGTGACCTGTCGCCGATGTGGCGCGGTTACTTTCCGATGAGCGACAGGCACGCCGCACGCGTCGGGGCGGCCGGGCGTTGACCTGCTGGCGGCAGGCATTGTTCGCCCTCGCATGGTTCCGCAAGCGAGAGGACATCACCGTGCTGGGCGCCGGGTCCGGGATCAGCCGGGCCACCGCGTACCGCTACCACGACGAGGCTGTCGGTGTGCTGGCCGCCCAGGCACCGGACCTGACCGAGGCGCTGCAGCTTGTCCATGCCGACGGGGTGGGCGCTCGTGATCCTGGACGGCAAGGTCTTTGACACCGACCGCTGCGCCGAGACGAAGATCGCAAGAAAGGCAAGGTCGTCCATGCCTGGTACGCCGGCAAGACCCACGACTTCGGCGGCAACGTCCAGGCGGTAATGCGCCCGGACGGGTTGCCGATCTGGGTGTCTGAGGTCGAGCCCGGCTCGGCGCACGACCTGACGGTCGCTCGCGAGCACGCCCTCGGCGCGCTGTACGCCGCAGCTGCGCGAGGGCTGCCGACCCTGGCCGACCCCGGCTACGACGGCGCCGACATCGGCGTGCACACCCCCCTCAAATCGCCCGCCGACGGCCCCGTTGAGATCACCTCAGCGACCCCGCGCCTCCGCACGACTCACCCACGAATTGCCGGACCAGTCCAGCTGTTTCGGGGGCAGAAGCCAACGGACAGGGCACCGCGATAACGGCAGCCGTCCGCTCGTGCGCGGGTTTCAGTCGATTTAGTGGGTCCGCACGCCCAGGCAGATCAGGCCGGTGGTGACACTCGTGAAGGAGAGCGCCACGTTCGTCCGGTCGCCGACCGAGAGCAGTCCGCCCGCATAGCTCTGCAGCAGCGCGCCGGGCCGGGAGCGATGCGGTTGATGGGAAGGCTGCTTTCCGGTTGTTGTGGACGGTCGCGCACGCTTCGACTACCGTCCATGCCGCCGCCGCGATCGAGGGGAACGACGTGACCGACAGTAACGCGGAGCCCTACACGCCCATCAACAGTCACGTGCCGCACACCGCGCGCATCTGGAACTACTGGCTGGGCGGGAAGGACCACTTCGCCGCCGACCGCGCGGTGGGCGACCAGGTCCAGCAGTTCCTGCCGGACATCGTGACCTCGGCCCGAGCCGACCGTGCCTTCCTGCGCCGAGCGGTGAACTACCTGGTGGCGGAGGTCGGCATCCGGCAGTTCCTCGATGTCGGCACCGGCCTGCCCACCGCGCAGAACACACATGAGGTCGCGCAGGCGATCGCGCCGGACTGCCGCATCGTCTACACCGACAACGACCCGATGGTGCTCGCGCACGCCCGCGCCCTGCTCACCAGCAGTGACGAAGGCGCCACCGCCTATCTGGACGCGGACGCGCGGGACACCGACGTGATCCTGGCGACCTCGCGGGACACGCTGAGCTTCGATCAGCCGGTCGCCGTGATGCTGCTCGGCATCCTGAACTTCATCTCCGACGACGATGAGGCGATCGGCATCGTCCGGCGGCTGATGGCGGCCGTGCCCTCCGGCAGCTACCTGGCGGTCGCGCACCCGACCACGGAGATCCGGCCGGAGGAGTCGGCGGCCGCGGCCAAGCAGTGGAACGAGACCGCGACGCCGCCGATCACCCTGCGCAGCAGGGCGGACATGCTGCGCTACTTCGAGGGGCTCGAGGTGCTCGAGCCCGGTGTGGTCACCTGCACCAGGTGGCGCCCGGAGCCGGGTGACCCCACCGCGGACACCGACGTGTACCAATTCTGCGGGCTGGCGAAGAAGCCCTGACTCAGAGCACGCCGGCGAACCGCAGGAACTGCGGGATCGAGTCGACCTGCGAGTTGTCCGGCAGCCGCACGCCGTCGAACGGGGTGAAGCCCTGATTCAGGAATGATGCGGGGTCCCGCCGGATCTGGCTGATGATCGTCTCGGCCACGATCCGGCTGCCGAGCTCGCCCAGCGTGTTGCCCTGCTCCTTCACCTCGGCCTCGCGCAGCACGTAGAACCAGAGCGGCGTACGCGTGTCGAAGCCGCCGTGCCGCACCGCCGCCGCCACCACCGGGTCGCGCCCGATGACCTCGGCCGGGGTCAGCGCCGTGATCCCGAGCGACTGGGCCACCGCCTGTCCGGTCGGCAGGCCGAGCCGCCAGCCCCGCAGCAGGTTGCGACGGGCCAGGTGCTTGAGCAGCGTGACCACGTCGAAGGTGCCGTTCTGCCCGGCGGTCTGGTTGATCATCTGGCTGAGCGGCAGCGCCAGCAGGGTGTCGATCCGGCGCGCGA
Source organism: Actinoplanes sp. NPDC051388 (assembly GCF_055586225.1). Taxonomy (NCBI): domain Bacteria; kingdom Bacillati; phylum Actinomycetota; class Actinomycetes; order Micromonosporales; family Micromonosporaceae; genus Actinoplanes; species Actinoplanes sp. NPDC051388. Next base: position 439,348 of record NZ_JBVJIP010000006.1, read on the forward strand.
ACCGGTCGGCGAACAGGCTGTTCTTGTCGACGAAGCGGTCCCACTCGGCCGGCCAGTTGTCCGGCAGGCTCGGCGCGGCCGGCAGCGTCGGCGCGGGCCGGAACCCGCCGGTGCCGGTGAACGCGAACATCTGCGCGAAGGTGGCGGTCGCCGACGTGTTGTTGCCGGGGCGGCCGAAGTTGCGGTTCCAGTCGTACGTGCCCCGGACCATGCTGTGCCCGAAGCGATATGCCGCGACCGAGAACTCGAGCGGCATGTAGGTGCCCCGCCGCTGCTGTTCGAGCAGGTCGTGATCGCTCATCAGCACGCTTTCGACGACGCCCGGCACGGTGATCGTCTTCAGGAAGTCGTGCACCGTCAGCCACTGGTAGGTCCACATCGTGAGCTGCTGGGCCCGGGTGAAGACGTCGTATTCGGCGCCGTTCTGCCGGCGTACCCAATCGACCGCCTTGTTGTGGAATTTCATGAAGGCCACGTGCAGCTGGGCGACCACGAGGTTCTCGTCGTTGCGGCCGTCCCCGATCAGCGCCCGCCGCTGGGCATCGCGCGGCAGGTCGCGCTCGCGGTCGTCGACCGGCGGGATCCGCACCCCGACCGGCGCGTTCCCGAGCGTGCCGAGTTGCAGCTTGGCGCGGTCGCCCGACTGGTAGGGCACCACGATGTCGTCGGGATCGGCCGGCGGCGGCGCATCCGGGCCGTGGCCGTAGAGCGAGTCCAGGTTGAGCGCCGGATGCCGGGCGTTCTTGAGCTTCGCGCGCACCTCGACCGCCGTCAGCGGCGGCAGCGGCACGTCACGAATGCTGATCTTGCTGTCGTTGTCGGTGGCCGCCGTCATGTCATGGTCGACGAACTGACCCCAGTAGGTGTAGATCGGCGGGATCGGCGAATTCCGCCCGTCGGCCGGCGGCTCCTGGTCGACCATCGCATCGCCGAGTTCGTTCAGCGCCGCCACGGTGTTGTCGACGGCCTCCGGACTCGCGCCGGGCAGATGCGCCTCCTCGACGTCGACCAGATTCTCGAAGAGATAGTCGAACGCGGTGGTCTCCACCTCGCCTGGTGGTTCCTGCACCGCGTCGCTGAGCTTGGTCCACCCCTGCTCGCTCAGCGTCTTCGCCTCGGGTGCGTCGTCGTCGATGGCGTGTCCACCGTGCGCCATGCCGGTGATGATGCGTGGTTTCATCAGCGTGCCCCCTGTCTGCTCGGGCTTTCGAACACGCAGGTCAGAGTCCACTCGAGTGGGCGTGACTCGCCTCGGGGAGCTCCCCCGGTTGGCGGTAAGGCGACAGCTCCCCCGCCCGTTCGGCCCTCCGGGAACTCCCTGAGACGCCCGTCTCCGCCAGGTATCGCACCAGCTGGGTGCGTGAGCGCAGGCCGAGTTTCCGGTACGCGCTGGACAGATGCGTCTCCACCGTCTTGCGGGACACGAAGAGCGCCGCGGCCGCCTCCGGATTGCTGAGTCCGTCGCCCACCGCGTGGGCCACCTGCAGCTCGCGCGGGGTCAGCCGGTCCAGCAAGGACGCCGGGTCCGGGCCGTCCGGCTCACCGACGGCGGCCAAGACCTTCCGGGTACGCCGCACGAACGGCCCCGCCCCCAGCCCCCCGAACGTGGCCAGCGCCTCCCCCAGCACCGGCCCGGCCTCCACCCGCCGCCCGTGCCGGAGCAGCGCCTCCCCGCGGGCCAGCCCGGTCCGCGCCTCCTCGAACGGCTGCGGATGCGCGGCATGCAGCTCGGCCGCCCGCCGGAACCACTGCTCGGCCGACTCCGCGTCCGGCGCCAGCGCCCCGCGATGCCGGGCCACCACCGCCCGGGTGCGCGGCAGGTCAGCGGCCCGGCTGCGCTCGTCGAGGTCGTCCAGCACCTCGCGCGCCCGGTCCGGCCGGCCCGCCGATCGGTATGCCTCGACCAGATCGGACTGCCACGGCGCCACCGCCGGGTTGCCCACCCCGCAGCGCTCGGCGAAGGTGCCGGTGGCGTCCAGCCGGGCGATCGCCTCGACGGCCGCGCCGGCGGCCAGGTGGCGCAGGCCGAGCGCGGACCCGTGCAGCACGGTCAGTCCGTGCGCGGCGGGCGGCGGGGCGAGCCGGGCGGCCTCGGCCAGATGCGCGTCCGCGTCGGCGGTGCGGCCCAGCGCCGCCTCGTAGCGGGCCAGGACGACCAGGGCGAGTCCGATGGTGGAGAGGTCGCGCAGCTCACGCGCCAGCCGCAGGGTCTCGTCGGCCTCGGCGTATCCGATCAGCCAGTCGCCGGTGGTGTGCCGGACCATCGCGGTGAAGATCAGGGCCCGGGACAGCGGCCCGGACGCGCCCGCACGCCGGGTCGCGGCGACGACCCGGGACAGCATCGCCCGGGCCTCGGCCGGCTGGTCCAGCCACAGCCGGTTGGCGCCGAGCATGACCAGGTGCTCGGCGTCGCGCAGCGGATCCAGCCGGGACACGAAGTCGCGTTGCTCGTCGAGCAGCCGCCGGCCCTCCGGCACCCGGCCACGCACCACCAGCGCCTGCCCGAGCAGCATCCGGGCGCAGTCGTCGTCGACCAGCGAGCGGGACCGCTGGGCATAACCGACCGCCTCGTGCACCCGGCCCTCGGTCAGCGCCGGGTTCACCGCCGCGGCCCACAGCGCGGCCGCTCGTCCCGGGTCGGTCTCGGCGATGCGCTGCGCGGCCTCGGCCATCACGGTCTGCGCGGTGCCGGGGGTGCCACGGCGGTTCAGCACCCAGCCGTACGCGAGCGCGAGGTCGGCCCGCAGCCCCGGATCGACCACCGTGGCGAGCGCCTCGCCCAGCCAGTTCGCGGCCTCGGGCAGGTGGCCCGAGGTCTGCGCGTCGGCGGCGGCGGCCAGCACCCGCCGCACCCGGGTGCGCTCGTCGCCGGTCAGTTCGGCGGACCGCCGCATGGCCCGGGCCGCGGCGGCGAATCCGGCCCGCCGCCGCATGCCGTCCGCGGCCGCCTCCAGATCCGCCGCGGCGACCGCGTCCGGGCCGGGCAGCTCGGCCGCGCGATACCAGGCGAGGGCCTCGCCGGTGGTCACCTCGGCGAGCGCGTCGAAGACCAGGCGACGCTCGGCCGGCGACGCCACCTGCCGCACGGTGGCGCGCAGCAGCGGATGGGCCAGCCCGATCCGGGCGCCGCGCCGGGTCAGCAGTCCGGCCGCGACCCCGGCGGTGAGAGCGGCCGGGCGCACGCCGAGGATGCGCAGCGCCGCGGTCACCGGGTCGGCGTCGTCCGAGGCGGCCAGCGCGATCGCGAGCAGCGCGATCCGGGTCTCCGCGGGCAGCGGCGCGAGGCGGGCGGCGAAGGCGTCCCGCAATCCGGCGCCGAGCGGCAGCGGGTCGGGCAGCGCCACCGTCCCGGCCAGCTGGTCGTCGGTGAGCGAGCCGCCGAGCTCGGTCAGGGCCAGCGGATTGCCGCCGGTGGCGGACCACAGGGCGACGTGCACGCCGGACGCCACCCGCCCGGGCCGCAGCCGGTCCAGCAACTCCGCCGAGCCGTCCTGGTCCAGCCCGTCCAGCCGCACCTCCTCGACCCCGGCGCCGGCGAACTCCGGTGGCAGCGGGTCCCGCGCGCCGAAGACCAGTGCCACGGCGTCCAGGTCCACCCGCCGGGCGACGAACAGCAGCGCGGCCATCGACGGCTGATCGATCCACCCGGCGTCGTCCACGATCACCAGCACGGGCTGCCGTTCGGCCTCCGCGGCCAGCAGCGTCAGCGTGCCCATGCACAGCGCGTACGCATCGGCGGGCCCATCGGAGACGGCCAGCGCCGAACGCAGCGCCGCGGCCTGCGGACCGGGCAGCTCGTCGAGCCGCGGCAGCAGCGGCCGCAGCAGATCGCCGAGCGCGGCGAAGGGCAGCGCGGCCTCCGACTCGAGCCCGGTGGTGGCGAGCACGGTCGCGTCCCGCGCGCGGGACACCATCCGGGCCAGCAACGCGGTCTTGCCGGCGCCCGGCTCTCCGGTGAGCGCGACCGCGCGCCCCCGGCCCACCTTGAGCTGGGCCGACAGGAGATCCAGCCGCCGTTGCTGAGCCGCCCGGCCGACCATGCGGTGCGCCCCCGAGCTTGCCCGAAACGGCATGTTGGCCTCCGACAGGGTGCCACTCGATCGTCCGCCGGCCGGCACCCGATCAGCATCACCTGACCAGGTGGCGGCCTGGCAGATCTACGACACGGAGGTCCACTCGGTCAACCAGAGCAGCGGAATCGGCAACGGGACCGGCGGCGGCACTTTGCCGATCACCGGTCCCGGAGGTCTCGTTCTGGGCTTGCCCTGACGGTCGCCGGGGCGGCGGGAATCCTGCTCTCCCGCCGCCCCGGACGACCTTCGTCAGCGGGCGACGACCTTGATGGGGGTCGTCGTCCCGGCCAGGATGCCGAGGTTCGCCGTCGCCGGAATGATCGCCCGGAAGTTGACCGACACCCCGCTCCGCAGCCCGCGAATCGTGGCCACCGACGTTCCGGCGGTGGAGAGCTTGCCGATCGTCACGGTCGTCCAGACACCGCCGATCGACTGCTGGAACTGCACCGCCTGACCGGCCGCGAGCGGGTTGCCCTTGACCGTCAGCGTCACCGAACCGGCCGCCGGCCCGGGGACACCGGTGATCGTCGGCGCCTGCGTGATCTGCACGACCCGGGTCGGCGACTGCGCCCCGTTCGCCAGGGCATAGAACCGGGTGCCCACCGCGATCGACGGGCTGAACGTGAACGCGCCGGTCAGGGTCGCGGTCGCGCTCTGCAGCAGCTTGAAGCTGGTCGGCGCCGAGACCGGCGCGGCGTAGAGCCGGACCGTGGCGCTCTGCCCGGCCGTGCCGGTCAGGGTGACGACCCCCGCGCCGACCCGTCCGGCCGGAGCGACCAGCGTGACCGACGGCTCGTCGTCCTCATCGATGATCACGACGGCCGTGCCGTCACCGATCTTGACCGCGCTCGGCTGCGGAACGCCCAGCCGCACCTGGAACGACTCGTTGTTCTCGTACAACTCGTCGTCGATGATCGGCACGTTGATGCCGGCCTCGGTGTCGCCCGCCTCGATGGTCACCGAACCGCTCCGCGCGCTGTAGTCGGAGCCCGCCGCGGCCGTCGTGTTCGCCGTGTTCCACGGCACCACCACGTTGTAGTCGGTGGCGTCGGTGTCGTTGGCGAACTCGAGCCGCACGGTCAGGTCGACGGATCCCAGGTTCTCCACGATGGTCTCGTCACCGATCACCACCGTCGGCGGCACGTCCTCGACATCATCGTTGATCTTGAAGGTCGCGGTCCTGCTGCCGGAGGTCGCCCGGACCGTCTCCTGCGGCTCGTCGACGGTGTCGTCGTTCAGCGTCAGCGAACCGAGGCTGATCGGCGAGTTGTTGGCGGTGCCGGCCGGGATCTCGTAGTTGACCGAATCGGTCTCGAAGTCCTCGGCCTCGGCGGCGTTCAGCGTTCCGGCGCCGTCGCCGGCGAAGGTGAGGCCGACCTCGACGGCCACTTCGGTGCTGCCGAACACAGTCGCGGGCAGGGCGATCTGGTCACCCTCGTTGCCCGAGCCGTTGGTCAGCTGCACGGTCGGCGCGGCGTCGTCGTCCTCGATCGTCAGCTGGGCGGGCACCGGTTCGCCGACCGCATCTCGCTCATCGACGGCCAGCGCCACCGTGACCGTCATGTCCTCGTCGCCCTCGTGGACCAGGT
>NZ_JBVJIP010000006.1:445106-467700 GCF_055586225.1 Actinoplanes sp. NPDC051388
CAGGGCGACCTCGTCGCCCTCGTTGCCCGAGCCGTTGGTCAGCTGCACGGTCGGCGCGGCGTCGTCGTCCTCGATGGTCAGCTGGGCGGGCACCGGGAGGCCGACGGCATCCCGCTCGCCGGCGGCGAGCGCCACCGTGACGGTCATGTCCTCGTCGCCCTCGTGGACCAGGTCGCCGTTGACCGGTACGCCGATCGTGCCGCTGATGTCACCCTCGTCGATGGTCAGCGTCTGTGCGGCCGGCGGGTTGTAGTCGTTGTTGCCCACCCCGGCGCCGGCGTCCCGCGCCGAACCGTCCGCCGCCACGACCGTGAACGACACGTCGTCGGCCGCCGGACCGTCGAGCTCGACCGTGAAGGTCGCCGTGGAGTTGGCGCTGCCCTCGACCTTACGCACGTCGGCGACGTCGAAGGCGGGCCGCGGGACGTTCTGGTCATTGTCGGCGATCGTCACCGTTCCGGTCGCCACGGCGATCGGGGTGCCGGCCGGGGTGGCCGAGGTCGCCGTCACCTTGAACGTCTCGCTGTCCTCGTTGCGCAGGTCGTTGATGACCGCCACGTCGAAGTCCCGGCTCATGGTGCCAGGCGGGAAGGTCAGCGTGGCGGCCCGCAGGGTGTAGTCCAGCGGCTCGGACGCGGTGTCGTCGGCGGTCGCGAGATTGACCACGACCGTCTGCTCGGTGCTCGTCGTCTCCCCGCTCGACGGGAAGTCCAGCGTCACCGGCACGTGCGCGGTTCCGGCGCCCTCGTTCACCGGGAGATTGTTGACGGTGACCGACGGCGGCACGTCGTTGACATCATCGTTGATCTTGTAGAACTGCGGCTCCGAGGCCACCGAGTTCAGCGTGTTGGTGGCGACCAGGCGGATGGACTCCACCGGCTCGTCGACGGTGTCGTTGTTGATCCGGAAGGTGCGGAAGGTCAGCACCGAGCCGTCCGCCGTGCCGGCCGGGATCGTGGCCTGCTCGTTGCTGTTCGCATAGTCCAAGGTCTCGGCCGGGTCGTTGCCGGGCGACGAGTCGCCGCTGAACGCCAGGTTGAAGGTCATGTCGGACTGGGCGACACCGGTCACCTTCGCGGTGGCCAGCAGGTCCGTGCCTTCGGCGCCGGACTCGCCGATCAGCGCCACGGTCGGCGCCGTGTCGTTGTCGGTGATGGTCATCGTCGTGTCGACCTGCGGGCCGGCCGCGTCGACTTCGGCCTGGTCGAGGGCCACCTTCAGCGTCGCCAGCTCGGTCGGCTCGAAGACGCCGTCGTCCTTCACGGTCACGTGGATGACCCCGGTGCCCGCGTTCGCGTTGATCCGCAGCGTGCCGGTCGGGGTCTCGTAGTCGTTCCGGCCGGCGCCGGCGGTCTGGGTCGCCGTGCCCGGGTCGACCGCCACCGTGAAGTCGACGTTCTGGGTGTTCGTCGGCGACATCGTGACGGTGAAGTCGTACGTGCCCGGCGTGCCCTCCCGGAACCCGGCCGGCGCGCTGCTCACCGAGAACGTCGGCTTGTTGTTGCCGTCGTTGTCGGTGATCGTCACCGTCGCCGCGTTGTCGGTGATCGTGGTGCCGGTCGGCGCGGTCAGGTCGACGGTGAACGCCTCGGACAGCTCGTACAGGAAGTCGTCCGCGATCGGCACCACGACGTCGTGGCTCATGTCGCCGGGCGCGAAGGACAGGTCCCCGCTGCGGGCCGTGAAGTCGCTGCCGGCGAGCGCGGTGCCGTTGGTCGTCGCGTAGTGCACGCCCAGCGTCTTCTCGGTGGTGGCCGCGCCGTTGCCCTGACCGAAGTCGAGCCGCACCGCCACGTTCGCGTTCGGTCCGGACTCCGCGATCGGGGTGTTGTCGATGACGATCGTCGGCGTCGCGTCGGCCACCTCGTCCGCGATCGTCAGATACGCGTCGACCGGGCTGGTCAGCACCCCGGCGCTGGTGAGCGTGACCTTGACCGTCTCGTCGTACTCGTCGACGGTGTCCGGGGTCAGCGCGATCGTACCCAGCGCCACCGGCAGGCCGCCGTGGTCGCCGGCCGGGATCTCGGTCACGTTCAGGCCGGCGGCGTCGAAGTCGCCCCCTCCGGCCGCCGTGCCGGTCACGTTCACCGCACCCATCGCGGTCACGGTCACCGGGATCACCCGCTGGGCCACGCCGGTGACGGTCGCGCTGACCGCGACCGGGGCGCCGCCCTCGATGCCGCCGGCGGCCGTCAGCACCACGCTCGGCTTGGCCTCGTTGTCCTGGATGGTCAGCGTGGCCGACTGCTCCGCGCCGGTGGCGTCGTCCTCGCCCTGGGCCCGCTTCACCTTGATGGTGGCGGTCTCGGTGCCCTCGTAGACGGTGTCGTCCTTGATCGTCACCGGCACGGTGACGCTGGTCGCGCCGGCCGGGTACGTCTTGGTGGACGGCACCGAGAAGTCGTCGTCGCCGGGGAACTGCGCGCCCCGGGTCGCGGTGCCGTCGTCCGCGGTGATCTCGAACGCGATGTCCTGCGTGGTCGGCGGGGACACGGTGATGGTGACGTTCGCCGTGGTCGCGACACCCTCGACGGGCGCGCTGACCGGTTCGGCGATGCTGAAGGTCGGCTTGCTGCCGCTGTCGTCGTCGGTGATGGTCATCGCCGCGGACGCGCCGCTGATCGTGGTGCCCGCCGCGTTCGTCAGGTCCACCGTGAACGTCTCGTCGCGCTCGAAGATCCCGTCGTCCTCGATCTCCAGCGGGAACGTCTTGTCGGCCGGGTCGCCCTTCGCGAAGGTCAGGGTGCCCGACGTCGCCTGGTAGTCACCGCCGTCCAGGGCGCTGCCGTCGGTCGTCGCGTAGTGCACGGACATGGTCCGCTCGGTGGCGGTCACCCCGCCGGTGAAGACCCGCTCGATCTCAACGCCCACCTGGCCGTCCGCCTCGTCGAAGGTCTGCGCCGAGACCGCGAAGGTCGGCGGCACGTCGGACTGGTCGTCGTCGATGGTCTGCATGGCCGAGACGGTGGCGAGATCCTGCCCGGGGTCGGACAGGGTGGCCAGCAGCGACTCGGCGTTCTCGTCGATGGTGTCCGCGGTGAGATCCACCGTGCCGAGGGTCACCGGCGTGGTGCCGTGGTTACCACCCGTGATGGTCGGTTGCAGCGAGGTCGGGGTGAAGTCGCCGACGTCGGCCGGGTCGAGGCCGTTGCCGGTGCCGCCGGTCAGCGCGACGTCGACGACGATGTCGTCCTGCGCCACGCCGGTCAGCGTGGCCGACAGGGTGATCTGGTCGCCCTCGGGCTTCGTCTGCTGGCTCAGCACGACGGTCGGCGGGTCGTCGTCGTTCTCCAGGGTCAGGGTCGCGTCCGGGATGGTGCCGGTGGCGTCGGTCTCCGAGGCGTTGACGGTCACGCTGAGCGTGGCCGTCTCGTCGCCCTCGAACACCTCGTCGCCGTTGACGGTGACCGGGATCTGCTTGCTGTCGTCGCCCGCCGGGATGGTGATCGACGTGGTCACCGGGTCGTAGTCGCCGTCGCCGGCCACGTTGACCGGGCCGTCGTCGGCCGAGTCGTCAGTGGTGGCGACGTCGAGCGTGATCGGGTTGGCGCTGGGGTTGGACAGCTTGATCAGGAAGTTCGCCACGCCCGCGCTGTCGCCCTCGTCCATGGTCACGGAGTCGAGCTGGGACAGCGTCGGGGTGTTGTCGTCGTCGGTGATGGTGATCGCGAGCGGGCCGAGCGTCGAGGAGCCGCCCACGGTGCCGCCGCTGTTGGTCAGGTTGATGATGAATTGCTCGCCGGCGCCCTCGTCGATCCGGTCGCCGATGATCGGCACGATGATCTTCTTCGCCGTCTCGGTGGGCGCGAAGGTCAGGGTGCCGGACGTGACCGCTTCGAAGTCGACGCCCTGGGTGGCGGAGCTCCCGGTCACCGAGTAGCCGACCTGCACCTCGCGGCCCGAGGGCCCATCGAGCGTGACGTCGAACTCCTTGTTGACGCTGCCGGTGGTGCCCTCCGTGACCGCCGTGGGGGTCAGCGTGGCCACCGGCGCGTTGTCGTCGTCGTCGATGTTGCCGGTCGCCGTCTGGTGCAGGCCCGCGGCGGCGTTGACCAGACCGGAGAGCGTCATGGTGAAGGTCTCGGGGTTCACCTCGTCGACCGCGTCCAGCGAGGTGTTGATGTCGACGTTGACCGACATCTGGCCGGCCGAGATGGTGACCTCCGCGTCGTACGCCGCGTAGTCCGCCCCGCCCGTCGCGCTGCCGTCGGTGCTCTTCACGTGCACCTTCACGTCACGGCCGGAGACGGCGTCGATGGTCACCGGGAAGCTGAGCTGGCTGCCCTCGGTGACGTTGGCCGGGCTGCCGATGCTGATCTCGGGCAGCTGGTCGTTGTCGGTGATCTGCACCGACTTCGAGGTGCCGCCCTGGACCTTGTTGGCGTTGGGGGCGTTACCGCCGACCACGTTGAAGGTCTCGTCGTCCTCGTCGAGGATGTCCTCCAGGATGCCGACCGTCGTGCTCTTCGTGGTGTCGCCGGCCGGGATGACGATGCTGCCGCCGCCGCCCGCATAGTCGGCGCCGGCCGTCGCGGTGCCCGCCGGCGTGGTGTACGGAATCGTCACGTCCCGGCCGGACGGCACGGTGAGGTTCGCGGTGACGGAGACGGTGCTGGCGCCCTCGCCGACCGATGCGGGCACGGACAGCGAGTAGGACGGCTTCTCGTCGTTGTCGTCGATGATGCCGTAGGCCTCGATGACCAGGTCGTCCGTGACGCTGTCCCGGAACTGCAGCTTGAAGTTCTCGGGCTCCTCGTTGAGCGCGTCGTCGAGGGTCTGCACGTTGAACTTCTTGGTCAGATCGCGGGTGCTGCCCGCGAAGGTCGTGGTGGTGTCGATCGGCGTCAGGTCGCTGGTGGCCGGCGCGGGGGCGATCGTCACCCCGGGAGCGTCACCGACGACCGTGACGACCTTCAGCGTGACGGACGTCAGGTTGGGCCCGCCGGTGCGCTTGAGGTCGAAGCTGAAGGTGTCGCCCTCCACCGATTCCAGATCGCTGGAGATCTCGAATTCACCCGGCTCCGGATCCGCGTACGCCGGGGCGGCCACCATCACCACCGGCGCCAGTCCGAGAGCGGTGGCCGCTACCACGGAGAGGACGCGGCGCATGGGCGTTCGGGCGTGATTCCACATGACGTGGTGTCTCCTTCGGCAGCACAAACCGGCCGGAGCAGCGCATACGCCTGACCTGAGGGGTTCGGCGGCAGCCGCAACGTTCCGAAATCTAACCGTCCGAAAGGAGGCTTATATGCGAAATGCATTAACTCGGCGAAGAGCTTGCCGTGCGATGCTGGGACGCGTGATCGTCGAGTTCACCGCCCAGGTGTGGCTGTGGGACGCCCGGCGCACCGACACCTGGACCTTCGTCAGCCTGCCCGCCGACGAGTCCGACCGGATCCGCGACCTGGCCGCCGGCGTGCGCCGCGGTTTCGGCTCGCTCCGCGTCCGCGTGCGGCTCGGCACCACCACCTGGACCACATCGATCTTTCCGGGCGACTCCGGCGCCTACGCCCTGCCGCTGAAGAAGGCGGTCCGCAAGGCCGAGTCCCTGGACGTCGGCGACACCGCCGCCATCACTCTCGAGCTGCTCGATCTCTGAGCTCTATGGTTCAGCGGTGGCGAACATCTACCTCCGGCCGCAGCTGTGGTGGCGCGTGGCGATCGTGGTCTGCGGGGTCGTCGGGCTGCTGATCGGCGACCCGCACCTGGCCTATTACACCTGCCAGAGCAACCTCGTCACGGCCGGCTACTTCGGTGGCGTCGTCTACTGGATGATCAAGCGCGGCACGGTCGAACCGGCCGCCCCACGCCTGCGCGGCCCGGTCACGCTCTGCATCCTGATCACCTGCCTGGTCTCGCACTTCCTGCTCAACAACGGCGAGAACCCGCTGCCCGGCCTGTTCGCCGCGAACCCGGCCGACGCGGTGCACAACCGCGGTGTCTTCCTTCTGCACTACGCCGTGCCGATCATGGTGCTGATCGACTGGCTGGCGTTCGGCCCGCACCGCGCCTCGCCCTGGCGTGACCTGCCGCTCTGGCTGATCCTCCCGCTCGGTTACGGCGTGCTCTCGATCTGCCGGGCGGTGACGGCCCCCGAGATCGAGGACCGTTACCCCTATTTCTTCCTCAACCCCACCGACCACGGGTACGGGTGGGTCACGCTGCAGATGATCCAGCTGGCCGCGGAGTTCGCCGTGCTCGCCGCCGCCCTGCTGGGACTCGACCGCCTGGTCGGCCGCCGAGCCCCCGCTCGAGCCGAGCCAGTCTAGGGTCTGTTTTAAAAGGGATGGCCGGGCTGCGGCGTGGCCCAGCCGCCGTCTGGCCGCACGTCGCGAACACCCAGATACAACACCGGTATCTGGGCGCCCACGCCGCACACCCAGACGACACCTGGACCTCGCCTCACTCCGACCCCCCTTTTAAAACAGACCCTAGAAACAGGTCCCGCAGTTGCCGACCGGGCCGCCCGGCTTGCTCGGCGGCGCCAGGCTCCCGTCGTACGTCCCGAGCACCAGTTCGTCGGTGTTCACCAGCGGGTCGTCGATGGGCAGCGGCGCCAGGGTCACGCTCGGGAGCCGGATGCCCTGGAAGAACACGGTGGCCGCCACGCACTTGATGCGCTCGTTGTCGCCGGCCAGCACGCAGACCCCGAACCGGCCGGGCAGGCTGGGCACCGCGGCGGCGCCGAACGACCGGGCGGTCCCCTCGTCCGACCGCGAGAAGAGCCGGACGTTGTAGCCCTCCCCGAAGCCGGCCTTGTCATCCGGGTAGTAGGTCACGAGCCGGAAGCCACCGTCCGCGACGGTCGGCCCGCACTGGATGACATACCCGTCCAGCACCAGCACTCGGCCGCTGACGTCCCAGTTGACCTCACCGAAGTGCGGCTCGACGCAGGGCGCCATGTTCCATTCGATTGCGGCTGCCCGGGCCGGCGCCGGCGCCCCGAGCAGCAACAGCAGCGCGGCGACGAATACGGCGAGTCGTTTCACGATTCCTCCTGGGAGTCCGGCCGGCACGACGATGGCAGCTGCACGGCGTGTGCGGCGCCGAGCAGCAGGGCGAGCTGAAAGCGGTTGTCGACGCCGAGACGATCCATCAGCGCCCGCACCGTGTAGACCACCGTGCGCCGGCTCAACCCCAGAGCGGTCGCCGCGGACTCCTCGGTCTGTCCGGCGGCAAGCAGTTCGACGATGGCCCGTTCGCGATGCGTCAGCACGATGTGGGGCACCTCCTGGCGGCGTGGATCGCGCGCCGCGTACCAGATGGTGTGGAAAAGCTCGACGAAACGCGCGACCGCCTCGGCGTCGGTGACCTCGACGGCGCCCGCGTTGAAGTTGGCCGGATCGGCCGGGAACAGGGCCGCGCTGCGGTCGAAGAGCATCAACTTGAGCGGCAGGCTGTCGGCTTCGCGATGTTCGCTGCCCGGCACCGTGCCGTGCTGCCCTCCGGGCATGGGCGAGATGCCGAGGGTACGCATGCGGACCCCGCGCGCCACCAGGGCGAGATCGAGGGGTGCCGCCGCGCGTGCCGCCTCCACGCTGATCACCTGTTCGGTGTTCATCGCGAGGTGCTCACAGCGCTCCCGGGCCGCCAGGTCGGCGATCCGGTCACGGGCGGCGGCGCGGTTCGGCAGCCGCCGCACAGCCTCCGGCGGCAGCCGATCCAGATGCACGCCGGCCACCGCGGCCACGTGCCGGCGGTGCTGCTCGGACATCTCGGACCGGCCGTGCCGGCGGCGCTGCAGCACCCCGAGCACCCGGTCCGCGTCCAGCGCGATCCATCGCCGCTCGCCGCCGTCGCCGGACTGGCGTGCCGCCCCCACGGCGGCCAGCTCGTCGACCCCGGCCTGCACCCGGGCCAGTTCCATGCCCAGCTCGCGCGCCAGTTGAGCCGTGTTGCCCGGTCCCACCAGCCGCAGCGTCCGATAGATCAGGTCGGCGTCGGGAGACAATCCCCAACGCCCGAGTGACGGAATCACCGCCGTGCCCATCATTTCGGATTCCCCCCGCATGGTCCCCCATTTCCTCATGCATGAGAGACCATCCGGCCGCCATCGGACCAGGTGGTCTCACACACGCATTGCGCAAACGCGCAATAACGGATCTGCTGGTTCGGGCGGCCCGTCCATGATTCCACGACGGCCGGGACCGCGCTGCCCCGGTCATCAACGCGACCACAATGGAGGACGCCCGCCCTCTACACGCTCGAGGACGGGCGACCAGTTGCATGGGCGGAATCCGGGCTGCGGACAAGAAAGGCTGCGGACAAGAAAGATGGCGGCGTCCCACAGGGAGGGTGGGCCCGTGGGACGCCGCCAGTTCGGGGGGCCGTGCTCAGCCGAATCGTGCGGCGATCCAGGTGGCGACGGTCTCGGTCGACGCGAACACCGCGCCGTCGTGGGTCTCGCCGTCCAGCCCGATGAACTCCACCGGCTGGCGGTAGCGGCCGAGCTGATCCATCAGCGGGCCGGCGGTGATCTCATAGGGCACCGCGTCGTCCAGCGTGCCCTGGACGATCAGGATCGGAGCACTAGGTGCGACCGCGCCGGGGTTGCCGTAGCGGGCCAGCTTGTCGAGCACGATCTGCGGCACCGCCCCGCCGGGCACGAGCTGATCCGCGGTCAGATCGGCGTAACGGTCGAGGATCTCGTAGAGGCAGCCGGTGCGCAGCACACCGGTGCGTGCCCGGGCCGGCGCCGCCAGGTACGCGTTCGGGTCGAAGGTGGGCTCGATCGCGTTGATGCCGTAGAGCCCCATCACGTAATAGCCCTGCCCCGGCGTGCCCGGAATGAGCGGCCCGACCAGGTCGAGATTGGACGCCGGCGCGATTGCGGCCACCCCCGCCAGCGACAGCGCGCCGTCATAACTCGGTGCCAGTTGTCCGGCGAACAATGCGCCCTGGCCACCCTGCGAATGCCCGTCCACCGCGTAAAGCGTGGTCAGCGCGCGGTCCAGGTTGCGCGCCGCCTTGACGCTGTCGATGATCGAACGCGCCTCGCTGTTGCCCACCAGATAGGGATGTGCCTGCGTCGTGCCCAGCCCCGGATAGTCCGGCGCGGTCACCGTCCAGCCCTTGCGCAGCAGTGCCGCGATCGCCTGCCGAGCCTCCGGCCAGAACACGTCCAGGCTGGTCGACGGCGTGCACCGGTCGGCGAGACCGGTGGTGCCGTGGCCCCACGCCACGGTCCGGTTGGTGCGCCCGGTCTTGGGCGTCAGCACCAGCCCGGTCCCGGTGATGACCGCCCCCGACGGATTCGTGGTGACATATTGAATGCGTTTCCCGGTGGCCAGCGGCGACAGTTCCGGTGGCAATGAAGCCGTCGCCGAGGTGAGCACGGTGCCGGCCACCGCGGCGGCCGAAGCGGGCACGGATATCAGGGTGGAACCGACCACAATGGCCGTGATCAGGGCAGCCTTCACCGACCACTCCTTTCGAAGAGTCGCGAAAATCAGGAGTTGTGAATCAGGGATCAAGCGAAGTGATCGGCGATGCGACGCAGCGCCGTGACGGTCTCCCGGTCGCGCGGGTGATCCTCTTCGGTGGCCCAGGCACTGCATTTCACGATGACCACGTCCGCGGCCGGGTCGACGAACAGGTACTGCCCGTGCACGCCGAGTCCGGTGAACGCGTTGAAGCAACTGTCGCCGAGCGTCCACCACTGGTTCGCGTACCCGTAGTGATGTGGCTCGGCATCGCCGAGCGCGCCCACCGCCAGATGCGGCAGGTCGGAGCCGCGGCTGCGGCGCACCCACTCGGCCGGCACCACCCGCCGGTCGTCCACCACGCCGTCGTCCACCATCAGCCGGCCCACCCGGGCCAGGTCACGAGCGGTGGCGTTGAAGGCGCCCGCACCCACCGCGGTCCGCGGATGCGATCGGGTCAATCCGTAGTACGCGTCCCGCTCCGCGCCGATCGGACCCCATAGCCGATCGGAGGCATAGGACGCGAGATCCTGGCCGGTCGCCGCCTCGAGCACCCAGCAGAGCACCTGGGCGTCGAAGGTGGCGTAGTTGAAGATCTCACCCGGATCGTGCGAAGGCTGCGCGCTCCGGATGATCTGCGAGACGTCGCCGCCGTTGAGCACGGCCCGCTCGAAGCGCCGGATCGGGCTGTTGACGTCCCACACTTCCTGGTCGCCGACGCCGCTGCACATGTCGAGCAGGTCGGCCACCGTGGTGCCGTCGTAGGCGCTGTCCCGGAACTCCGGGAGATAGTCGATGACCTGGTCCTTGACGTTGCCCATCGCACCGTCGCCCAGGGCGATGCCGATGAGCAGCGAGGTGATCGATTTGGACACCGAGAAGACCTGCATCCGGGTGCGCGCATGGGCGAACACCCCGGGGTAGGCCTCGTGCACGATCTCGCCCCGGTGCAACACCACGAACGCGGTCGTGTGTGTGCGCCGATGCAGATCGGCCAGGCTGTAGTCACGGTCGTCGAAACGGTAGGTCAGATCCAGTGGCGCGGATCGGTGCGGCAGCGGCCGGGTCACCGGTCCACGCGCCACGCGTGCGGTCGGCATCACCCAGTTGAGGTGGGTGAACGTCCACTCGTTCAGCGGACGGCGCATGATCATGTCGGTCAGCCGCTCCCACCAGGACGGTGGTTTGGCCGCAGGATGGATGGGCTGGTTCATGATGGCGGTCATTGATCAGTCCCCGGTCTCGTCGACGGTTGGGTCGGCGGGGCGCGCCCGGTTCGAGACGTCTCGGAAGTGTGTACGCAGAGTCGTCCCGCTGGGTTCACCAACCGGTTCGAGATAACTGTTCAGGATGCCGAGGACGGCCATGCCGAACAGGTTGCCGGACGGGTCCTCGCCGACGATGCCCGCGGCCGGGTCGCCGAGGTGGTGGACCGCGAACCCCTCGGCGACCGCGGCGAGCATGAAGGTGAGCTGCTTCAACGTGACGCCCGGCCGCAGCCGGAAGCCGCGCGCGGCGAAGCTCGACTCGTAGGTCTTCATCCACGGGTCGAGCGCGCCGGCATAGCTGTTCGCGATCGCGTCGTGGATGCCGTCGTTGCGATCGGCGGTGGCCACCATGATCAGTTGCAGCCGGAAGAGCGGCATCCGGCAGAGCGCCTGCAGCTCGTGGAAAGCCGCCCGGTCGATCGCACCGACCATGTCGTCCTCGTCGTCGAGCCAGGCGCGCGTCTCGTCCTCCGCGTTGTATTGCGAGTCGTAACTCATGGCGTGGAACAGGAACGTGATCAGGTCGTTCAGGTAGTCGTCGTGGCTCGCCCAGGTCGCGCGGTAGGGACCGTCGCCCTTCTGGCGCAGGAACGGCGCCTCCAGGCCCTCCATCTCGCGGGACAAGGCACGTTCGGTGAGGAAGCGCAGACCCGACCAGTATTGCCGGCGACCCGAGTCGACCACCGCCGACCAGTCGCAGGCGCCCAGGTTCTGCTCGACGAGGTTGGCGCCGGCCTTGAGGTAGGACGCCACCTTCGGCGAGTTCACCAACGCCGCCCGGGTCGACTCACGAACGCCCTTGACCCGGGTGACGATGCCAGAGAAGTCCTGGTTATACGGGAAAGGAAGGTTTTCCTTGCCGAACGTCATGGAGCGATTGTTGTCCGAATCCAGGCGCACACAAGTGCGCGCGTGCGTAGTACTCGGAGACCAGGCCTCGGAGCGCAGTGCTCGAAGGTCAAGACTCAGTGCCGTGTGCTCGACGCAAGGGACACGAACGAACGCGGAGCGTGACGACGACGCCATCGTCCGACCTCCGGCCGCACATACGTGATCGTCTAGCTTGGTGAGATGGACGCGTTGTCGCACGTGCTGGCCGGGCCGAGCGCCCGGGGCGCCTTCGTGCTGCGCAGCTCGCTCGATCCGCCGTGGGCGATGCGCATCGAGGACGAGTCGCCGATCACCGTGGTGACCATCCTGCGCGGGCACGCCTGGGTCCGGCCGGACGGTCGCGAGCCGAGCCTGATCCGGGCCGGCGACGTGGCGGTCTGCCGTGGTCCACGGCACTACACGGTCGGCGACACCCCGGACACCACGCCGCAGGTGCTGATCGGCCCGGGCCAGACCTGCACGATGCTGGCCACCGACGTGCCCCGGATGAGCGACGTCGGGGTCCGCACCTGGGGCAACTCGGTGGACGGCGCGACCCTGATGCTCAACGGCACCTACGAGTCGCAGTCCACCGTCGGCAGCCGGCTGCTCGGCAACCTGCCCGACCTGATCGTGGCGCCTCGCGAGCACGTGCCGCTGGCGCTGATCGACTACCTGGGCGACCAGGTGGCGTGCGACGACCCGGGCCAGGACGCGGTGCTCGACCGGATGCTCGACCTGATCCTGATCGCGGTGCTGCGCTGGTGGTTCGCCGAGCGGCAGGAGGGCGCGGGGTGGTACCGGGCACACGCCGACCCGGTGATCGGCCGGGCGCTGCGCCTGATGCAGGAGTCGCCGGCGGCGCCGTGGACGGTCGCGCGGCTGGGCACGGAGACCGGTCTGTCCCGGGCCGCCTTCGCGCGCCGGTTCGCCGAGCTGGTGGGCGAGCCGCCGATGAGCTTCCTGACCTCCTGGCGGCTCTCGCTGGCCGCGGATCTGCTGGTCGAGCCGGGTGCCACGGTCGGCGCGGTGGCCCGCAAGGTGGGCTATTCGACACCGTTCGCGTTCAGCACCGCATTCAAGCGCTTCCATGCCGTGAGCCCGCAGCAACACCGCGAGCAGAGTTATCCACAGGTTGATCTTCTGGTTGTGGACAGAGCTTAAACCGCAAGGTCTGGCGCGCGGGCCGACATCTTGCGACGCTAAGCCTTGTGTATGACTACGACCTGTTGGTGTTGGGCTCCGGGCCCAGTGGGCAGAAGGCTGCCATCGCCGCGACGAAGCTCGGGCGGCGGGTCGGCATCATCGACCGCCGCGACATGATCGGCGGGGTGTGCATCAACACCGGCACCGTCCCGTCCAAGACGCTGCGCGAGGCGGTGCTCTATCTGACCGGTCTCAGCCAGCGTGACCTCTACGGCAGCAGCTACCGGGTCAAGGAGGAGATCACCGTCGCCGACCTGGGCGCGCGGACGAACCACGTGATCAGCCGGCAGACCGACGTCATCCGCAACCAGCTGGCGCGCAACCACGTCGCCATGATCACCGGCACCGGCCGCTTCGCGGACGCGCACACACTCACCGTGGACGGCGGCGAGGGCGGCCGCGACAACCGGGTCACCGCCGACAAGATCATCATTGCCGCCGGCACCCGCCCGGCCCGTCCGGACAGCGTCGACTTCGACGACCGGACGATCGTGGACTCCGACGGCGTGATCAATCTCGAGGCCGTGCCGCGTTCGATGGTGGTGGTCGGCGCCGGCGTCATCGGCATGGAGTACGCATCCATGTTCGCCGCCCTCGGCACCAAGGTCACGGTCGTCGAGCGGCGCCCGCAGATGCTCGACTTCTGCGACGACGAGATCATCGAGTCGCTGAAATACCACCTGCGCGACCTGTCCGTGTCGTTCCGCTTCGGCGAGGAGGTCGCGTCGGTCGAGCGGCACCAGACCGCTGCGCTGTGCATCCTGAAGAGCGGTAAGAAGATCGTCGCCGACACGGTGATGTATTCGGCCGGTCGCCAGGGCCAGACCGACGACCTGGCGCTCGACGCCGCCGGGCTGGAGGCGGACAAGCGCGGCCGGATCAAGGTGGACGCCAACTTCCGCACGGCGGTGGACAACATCTATGCGGTCGGCGACGTGATCGGCTTCCCGGCGCTCGCCTCCACCTCGATGGAGCAGGGCCGGCTGGCCGCGCACCACGCCTGCGAGGAACCCACCCGTGACATGCACCAGCTGCAGCCGATCGGCATCTACACGATCCCGGAGATCAGCTTCGTCGGGAAGACCGAGGAGGAGCTGACCGACGCGAACACCCCGTTCGAGGTCGGCGTCGCGCGTTATCGCGAGCTGGCCCGCGGGCAGATCGTCGGCGACTCCTACGGCATGTTGAAGCTGCTCGTCTCCCCCGACGACGGCAAGCTGCTGGGCGTGCACGTCTTCGGCACCGGCGCCACCGAGATCGTCCACATCGGCCAGGCCGTGATGGGCTGCGGCGGCACGGTGGACTACCTGGTGGACACCGTCTTCAACTATCCGACCCTGTCGGAGGCGTACAAGGTGGCGGCCCTGGACGCCTCCAACAAGATCCGCAACATCACCCGCATCGACGGGTGAGCGTGGACCGGCGGGCCTAGTAGACCCAGACCCTGGTCTTGATCGGCATCTTGTCGTTCGACCAGATGTAGTTCATCGCGGAGATCGACAGGCGGGCGCAACCGTGCGACGCCGGGTAGGGCGGGACACTGTTCGCGCCGTGCACGGCGATGCCGCCGTTGAAGTACTTGGGCCGCCACAGCAGCCCGAGCGGCGCCTTGCGCCAGCCGTCGATCTGCCGCGACGTCTTGAACCGGCCGGCCGGCGTGCTGGCGATGGCGGTGCCGCCGCTCTCGGTCTCATAGGAGTTGCCCGAGCCGGTCGAGGTGTTGAAGATCTGCTGCACCTCGCCGTCCTTGACGATCATGAGCAGCTGCTTCTTCTTGTCGATCTCGACCACGTAGCCGTCTTTGCTCTTCGCCTTGGGCCGCACGCCCTTGTCGACGGCCTTCTGGGTCTTGGGCCCGACCACGCCGTCGCGGCCCAGTCCGGCGGCTTTCTGCAGCGCGTAGACCGCCTGCTGCGTGCTGCCGCCGAAGGTGCCGTCCGCCTTGCCGTTCCAATATCCGAGCTCGGTCAGCCGCTCCTGCAGCGCCTTGATCTCGGGACCCTTGTCGCCGCTGCGCAGCTTGTCCGGCGCGGCCGGCTTGCTCGGCTCCGTCGAGGGCTCCGTGGAAGGCTCCGTCGAAGGATCGTCCGAGGGCTCGTCCGACGGCTGCGCCGAAGGCTCGTCGGAGGGAGTCGCGTCGCCGGCGGGCGCCGACGAGGGCACCGACGGTGGTGGCGCGGCCGTGTCGCTGCCGCCCTCATCACTGCCGCAACCCGCGATCAGCGTCATCCCGACCGCCACAGCGGCCACCCAGCTCACAGCCTTCTTGACCATGTTTGTTTGCCTCCCCGCGGGCAAGCTTGCCACTCCCCCGCCATGGATAGACGCCGACGGCCCCTTCCCACGTTGCATCGCAGCGCAACGTCATTTTTCGATCGCTCAGCGTGGAAATCGCCATCACCCGAGGTCAGGCATCAGGCGGATGTGGGCATGAAAAAGAGTCAAGTACGCTTCGGCTATGTCATGGAAGGCAAGCTCCCGGCACGGGGTCCGGGAGGCCCCCGCTGGGCTGGCGCTGGTTCAGGAGCTGCTGAACACGCGCTCGACCATGACGTACGGCCCTGACCTGCTGGGACAGCCCGACGACGCCCAGCGCTGGCTGACCGACGCGCTGGCCACCTGGTCCCGAGTCGCGGGCCTGCCCGCCCCGGTGATCCTGCTCTCGTCGACCGACATGCGTTCCCTGCGCCGCCTGCGCAGCACCTTCGAAAACGTGATCCTGGCCGGCGGCCGCACCCAACTCGACGGCACACTCCCACCGGCCGACGTCCCGGTGAGCCTGGTCCCCGACGCCGACGGCTGGGTCCGCATCGTCCCCACCGGCCGAGGCACCCGCTGGCTGGCCTCCGCCCTGTGGGCCGAGGCCCTGCTGGCCCAGCAGGCAGGGTTGTGGCCCCGCCTGAAGCTCTGCCACAACGTCGACTGCCGAGCAGCCTTCTTCGACGCTTCCCGCAACAACAGCGGCGTCTGGCACGACGTGAGCACCTGCGGCAACACGGCCAACCTGCGCGCCTTCCGAGAGCGCCGCCGCCTCCTCGGCAACACCGGCGAGCAAGCCCTCCAATAAAACCCTTTCCGGATACGCACGAGTTCAAGTCCCGCCCCACAGACGGCCCAGGCGCCCCTCAAGGCCGTCCCCCGCCGCCGGGCCCTCCTGCAACACCGGCCCGCAAGCCCGCGCCCACAACTCTCGGCCCTCAAGCCGCGCTCACCACGCAGCCCTCAAACCCCGGCCCTCACCACGCCGCCCGCAACGCGGCCTTCACCACGCAGCCCGCAAGATGCGGTCTTCATACTTAGATCCGGCCCCTCGAGAGCCGGACGTCGCCCCCTGGTCAGACGCCAGGTGAAGCGCCGGGAACCAACGGCGGCTCATCGGCGACCATAGGAACATGGCGTGTGAGCGGTGGCGCGAGAAACTGTCCGCGCAGCTGGACGGCGAGGACGACCCGGCCGACCGGCCGCTGGTCGACGAGCACCTGGCCGGCTGTGCCGGCTGCCGGGCGTGGCTGGACAGCGCGGCCACGGTCAACCGGCTGACCCGGACCGCCCCGGCCACCCCGGTGCCCGATCTGAGCGCGGCGATCCTGGCTGCGGTGCCACCTCGGCGGCAACCCTTGCTGTCTCGCGGCCGGCTCTATGCCGCCCTGGCCGCGGTCGGCGCGGTGCAGCTGATCCTGGGCCTCACCCAGGTCGGCGGCGGCGTCTCCGCCGCACACGTGCACACCGGCCTGGACGCGACCCCCGGCCACCTCTGGCACGAGTCGGCGGCCTGGAACGTCGCGATCGGCGCCGGCTTCCTCTTCATCGCGCTGCGCCGCTCGCGGCCGACCGGCCTGGTGCCGACGCTGACCGCCTTCGTCGGCATGCTCCTGCTGCTCTCGGTCAACGACCTGACGGCCGGCCGGGTGGACGCCACCCGGCTGATCAGTCACGGCTTCGTGCTGGCCGGTTATCTGCTGGTGGTGACGCTCTCGCGGGCCGGCGCCGGCCCGGCCGCGCCACCCGGATCGCGCGCCACCGCCTGGCGCGCGCACTTCGAGGAGGACGAGGAGCAGGAGCCCGAGGTCACCGCACCGCCGCGACTGCGACTAGTGCCCCGCAGCGGCCCGATGACGGCCCGCCACGATGAGCGCCGAGCGGCCTGAAACAAAAGCCGCCCGAGATCAAACCCGCACCGGCGAAGCCGCCCGGGACAAAACCGCCCGGCGCAAAACCGCCCGGGACAAGGCCGCCCGGCGCGAAGCCGCCCGGGACAAAGCCGCCCGACGCAGATCTGGTGGAAATCAACAAGGCGAAGGCGGTGGAGATCAGCGCACGGGCGGCCGGACCGAAAGCTCACGCCACTCGTCCGGTCCGACCAGGAGAGCACGCACCGTGTCCAGTGCGGCGTCCTCGCTGTCGTATTCGAAGAAGTGTGAAACCCCGTCCGAGCCGCCCGCGCGCTGTTCGACATACCACTGATCACCGCTCGTGCGAAGGTAGACATCCTTGCGCATGACGCGGCCCCACTTGCCGTTCCACCAGTGCTTACGCTGTTCCATCCCGGCACTGTATCGAACATGTGTTCGAGCAGAAGCCAGCCCGATGGATCTTTTTCGCTATGGGCGCCGCGGAGGCTCCTGATCGCGGTACTGGTGCTCCTGGACATCACTCTGCGCACCCGGACCGGCACGACCGGCCACCAGCGCATCGCGGATCTGGGTCAGCAGCACGATCTCCTCGCTGGGCGCGGCCGGCGGCGGTTCCTCGCCCCGGGCCCGGCGCTCGGCCAGCTTGTTCAGCGGGAAGACCACCAGGAAGTAGAGCACCGCCGCGGTGAGCACGAACGTGATCAACGCGTTGATGAAGGTGGCCCAGTCGAACACGACGCCGCGAACCTCGAACGAGCCCGCGCCGACGCCCTGTTCACCGCTGATCAGCTGAATCAACGGCTTGAGGAACGCCGCGGTGAAGGCGGTGACGACCGCGGTGAAGGCGGCGCCGATGACGATGCCGACCGCGAGGTCGACCACGTTGCCGCGCATGATGAAGTCTTTGAAGCCTTTGAGCATGAGCACTCCTGCAACCGAGAGCCAAGGGGGATTCGCGGCAGCAGTTGCCCGCCACCGGTCAGCGACAAACTACGCTGAACGACTCATCTTGCGAAGAGATACCCAACACACGCCTGATCAGCACGTTTGCTGCTCGACCCGGGAGACTTCGTGCGCCGCCAGAAACCCGTCGACTGCGGCCTGCCACGGAAACATCTCGGCCCGCGACCGGGCCCTGACCCGCCGGTCCGGCACCGCCAGCACGTCCCGCACCGCGGCCGCATATTCGTGCGCCGTCCGCCCGGCCGCCCGCCCCGCGTCCCCGATCACCTCGGGCAGCGCGCTCTCCGCGCTCACCACCACCGGTGTCCCACTGGCCAGCGCCTCGAGGGCGGCCAGCCCGAAGGTCTCCACCGGCCCCGGCGCCAGCACCACGTCAGCGCTGGCGAGCAGCGTCGCCAGCTCATCGCGATCACGCACATATCCAGCGAACCGCACCGGCAGCCCGCGTTCCGCCGCCTCTTCCTGCAGCGCTGCCCGCAACGGCCCGACACCGGCCACGACGAGCACGGCCGGCACACCCTGAGCCTTCAGCGCGCCCAGTGCGGCCAGCGACCGCCGCGGCTTCTTCTCCGCCGACAACCGCCCGCAGTGCACCAGCAGCACGTCCCCGTCGGCCGCCCACCGACGCCGGAGGTCATCGTCCCGCCGATCAGGTCCAAACCCGGCAAGATCCACCCCCAGGGGTACGCGAGCCAGATTGCCCGCCCCGATCCGCTCGAACTCCGCCGCCGCCCACCCGGTCGTGCACACCACCGTGTCGTGCGCGGCCGCCGTGCGAGCGTTGAGCCGATCAGCGATCCCGCGAGGAAACGGCCCGGACAACCGCAACAGCCCGTCCAGGCTCTCGTGCGAGACCATCATCGACCGCACCCCCCGCTGCCGAGCCCAGGCTCCGACCCACCGCAACGTGGTCCGATCGGACACTTCGATCCGGTCCGGCTCGAGCCCCCGCAACACCTTCCCCACCCGCAGCCGATCGACCAGCGCCCGATACCCACCCATCCCGGACACCCGCGGCGCGGCCAACGTGACCACCAGCCCCTGCCCGGTCTCCTCGACGTCGTCCCGAGCCCCCGGAATCACCAGCACGGCCTGATGCCCAGCCCGCTGATACCCCGTCCCCAACTCCCGCAGCGCGGTCCGCAATCCACCCGACCGTTCCGTGACGAAGTTCGCCACCCGCACGACCTTCACGCGGCTGCCAGCTGGATCGCCGGGGTGCGGACCGGGCGCCGCACCGCTCGGTAGTGGGCGATCAGCTCGTCGCCGACCGCCGACCAGCTGCGACCCTCGACCGCGGACCGGGCCGCCACCCCGAAGGCTCGCCGCCGCACCGGGTCCGCGGCGAGCTCGGCCACCGCCGCGGTGAAGCCCTCGGCGACGAACGGTGGCACCAGCAGGCCGGTGCGGCCGTGGTCGACCAGGTCCAGCGGACCACCCGCGGCCGGCGCTACCACCGGCACCCCGCTGGCCATCGCCTCCTGAACCGCCTGCCCGAACGTCTCGTAGGGACCGGTGTGCACGAACAGATCGAGGCTGGCATAGAGCCGGGCGAGCTCGTCGCCGTGCCGCACGCCCAGGAACAACGCCTTCGGCAGTGTCTTCTGGAGGCTGCCCATGGCCGGCCCGTCGCCGACGATCACCAGCCGCACGCCGGGTCGCCGGCTCACCTCGGCGAGCAGGTCGACCTGCTTCTCCACGGCCAGCCGGCCGACGAAACCGACCAGCAGCTCGCCGTTCGGCGCCAGCGCCGCGCGCGTACCCGGATCTCGGTGTTGGGGGTGAAAACGCTGGTCGTCGACGCCGCGCCGCCAGAGGTGCACGCGCTCGACGCCGTGCGCGGCCAGCGCGGACGCCGACTCGGTGGAGGGCACCAGCGTGCGGTCGGCGGCATTGTGCACAGTGCGGATCCAGCGCCAGGCGGCCCGCTCGGTCATGCCGACCCGATAGGCGCGGGCGTAGGCGGCCACGTCGGTCTGATAGACCGCGACCATCGGCAGCCGGGCCGACCGGGCGGCCGCCGCACCCCACGCGCCCAGCACGAACGGGCTGGCGAGGTGCACCACCTCGGTGCCGTGCGCCCGCAGCGTCGCGCTCAGCGCCGGGGTGGGCAGCCCCAGCCGGATCTGTGGATAACCTGGCATCGGCAGCGACGGCATGCGCACCACCGGATAGGGCACGTCCACCGGGCCGCGATGCGGCGGCTGCGGTGCGATCACCAGGGGCTCGTGGCCACGCCGCAGCAGATGCTCCGCGGTTCGGACGACCGAGTGGGCGACGCCGTTGACGTCCGGCAGGAAGGACTCCGTTACCAGCGCGACTCGCATGGGCAGAGAATGATCTGGACCGTTGACCGCGCGGACCACAGCGCCATGACCGGGAGCCGAACGATGGACGACAAGAACGCATTTCGCCCGTTGTTCTCCCGGGCGATCCCGTTCGGTTCCGATCGGCCGGGAGAGTGACGCCCGTGGATCGACGAAATCTTCTGCGGACCGCCGCGGGTGCGCCTCTCGTGCTGTCGATGCCGGCGCCCGCGCAAGCCGCCCCGCCGAACAAAGTCGCGCCGCACCGGTTCTCGATCGCGGTGCTGCCGGACACGCAATATCTGTTCGACGCGGACAGTTCGGACCCGGCGCCGTTGCGCGAGACGTTCCGTTATCTGGTGCAGGAGCGGGCCGCCGTCTTCATGACGCATCTGGGCGACATCACCGAGCACGGCACCCCGGCCGAGATCGCGCTGGCGTCGGAGACGTTCAAGCGGATCGACGGCAAGCTGGCGTACAGCGTGCTGGCCGGCAACCACGACGTCCCGTCGGACAGCACCGACCAGCGCGGCGACACTCCTTATCTGCAGGCGTTCGGACCGCAGCGTTTCGCCGGGGCGCCGACCTTCGCGGGCGCCTCCCCGGACGGTTACAACAGCGCGCATCTCTTCGCCGGCGGCGGCCGCCAGTGGCTGGTGCTGGCCCTCGACTGGCAGATCTCGGATGCCGGGCTGGCCTGGGCACACACCATGCTCGCCGCGCATCCCCGCACTCCGGCGATCGTCACCACGCACGACCTGGCCTATCCGGACTATGCCGGGACGGCCGCGCTGTCCACTCGCGGCCGCCGGGTCTGGGACGGGCTGATCCGCGACCACGACCAGATCTTCCTGACCCTCAACGGCCATCACTGGCCGCCGGCTCGCACCGTGCTGCCCAACGCCGCCGGACACGACGTCCACGTGCACATCACGAACTACCAGGACCGCTACTACGGCGGCGCGGCGATGATCCGGCTGTACACGTTCGACCTCGCCCGCAACATGATCGATGTGGAGACCTTCGCGCCGTGGTTCCTGGCCCGCGACCCGGGCAGGCGCACCCCGCTCGAGTCGGAGGTCACCGAGCTCACCGGCCCGGACGACCGGTTCAGCATGGCGATCGACTTCGACGCCCGGTTCGCCGGCTTCGACCCGCCGGTGCTGCCCGCGCCTCGTCCGGCGAGCGCGGTGATCGACCGCAACACCGTCGCCTACTGGCGGTTCGACACGCCGGGCCAGGGGGTCGCCGACGGCTCGGTGGTGCGAGACCAGACCGGCACGGGCAACGATCTTTCGGTACGCAGACTCGCGAACAGTGGCCCGGAGATGCTGGCACTCACGCCCGACCACCACGTGAGCGCACCGGCGCACGCGAGCTTCCGGTTCGACGGTGGCACCCGCCCGGACCGCGGCGCCGTGCTGCAGACCGCGGCGACCGCCCCACTGAACAGCATGAAGTTCATGGACGGCTACACCATCGAGACGTTCCTCAAGCTGCCCGACCCGTTCGTCGGCGACCACGCGTTCATGGGAATCTTCAGCTGGGAGGGCCGCAGCGGCGACGCCGGCAAGCACAGCGGATGGTCGGATCTCGAGTGCACGTGCAGCCTGAACATCTCGTCCGAGCGCTTCCTGCAGTACGTCGTCTATCCCCAGGCGGTGGACGCCTCACCGACGTCGTGGAGTCACGCCCTGACGATCGGCCGCTGGGTGCACATCGCGGTGGTGAACGACAGCCGCCACACGGTGGTCTGGGTGGACGGCGCCCCGATCGTGCGCAACCCACGCCAGGCGTCCCGTGGCATCGCCACCGTAGGCCGCCCGTTCACGCTCGGCGCGACGTCCTTCGACCTGCGCTACGGCCAGGGCTTCTACGGCTGGCTCGGCGACACCCGGATCACCGCCCGTGCCCTGAGACCGGGACAGTTCCTGTTGACCTCCTGAATTCACCCACCGGACCCGTCGACGCTACGAGGATTCCGTCATAGGCTGGCCGCTCGGCAAGCGCCTATGTGACGGAAGGCACTCCCATGCCCCAGACCATCGAGAAAACGGTGGACGTCCACACGGAGGCTGACGGAAGCGTCGTGGTGCAGCCGCACGGTGTGATGGACGATGGCTGCGCGGTCCACTTCCGCCAGGTGCTCGTGCACGCGGTGCGGCGGGTGCGCCCCTTCAGACTCATCCTGGACCTGGGCGACGTCTCCGACGTGGACCCGATAAACCTGGGCACGCTGGGCGCCCTCTGCGACTTGGCCGACGACCACCACGTGATCGTCTTCATGGACAACTCGTCAGCCGCGATCGCCCTGCAGCTCCAGGCCGCCGGCGTTCCGCCCCAGCGTCTGCGCACCCGCATCCCGATGCAGCGCATCGCTTCTCTGTAACGCGGCCCGTGGGTACGCGGCCCGTGACCGCGGGGAG
>NZ_JBVJIP010000007.1:0-73821 GCF_055586225.1 Actinoplanes sp. NPDC051388
CCTCTCCCGCCTAGGGGGGGGGGGCCTCTTTTGCTTTTTTTTCGCTTCTTTTTTTTTTTTTTTTGTGGGGCGTTTCTGCTTTTGGTGTGGTTGCCCGCCCCCCCCCCCCCCCCCCCCGCGACCACCCTGAAGTCGCTGGCCGACGCGCAGGGCCGAGACATCGGCTTCGCGCTCGACCCGAACCGCCTGTCCGAGGCGCCCTACCAGGCGATCGCGGACGGCGAGTTCAACCTCGTCGTGCCCGAGAACGCGATGAAGTGGGACGCCACCGAACCCACCCAGGGCAGCTTCCGGTTCACCTCCGCCGATGCGGTCGCGTCCTATGCCGCGTCCACCGGCAAGAAGCTCTACGGGCACACCCTGGTCTGGCACAGCCAGCTGCCGAGCTGGGTCTCCGCCCTGCCGGCCGACCAGCTGCGCGCGGCGATGACCAACCACATCACCCAGGTGGCCGGCCGCTACCGGGGACAGATCACCGCGTGGGACGTGGTGAACGAGGCGTTCGCGGACGGCGGCGCCGGCGCCCGGCGGGACTCGGTCTTCCAGCAGAAGCTCGGTGACGGCTACATCGCCGAGGCGTTCCGGGCGGCCCGCGCCGCGGACCCGGCCGCCAAGCTGTGCATCAACGACTACAGCACCGACGGCGTCAACGCGAAGAGCACCGCGATCTACAACCTGGTGCGGGACTTCAAGGCCCAGGGCGTGCCGATCGACTGCGTGGGCTTCCAGGGCCACCTGATCATCGGCCAGGTGCCCGGCGACCTGCAGCAGAACCTGCAGCGCTTCGCCGATCTGGGCGTCGACGTGCGGATCACCGAGCTGGACATCCGGATGGCCACGCCGTCCGACAGCGGCAAGCTCGCCCAGCAGGCGAGCGACTACCGCGCGGTGGTCCGGGCCTGTCTGGCGGTCACTCGATGCCGCGGGGTCACCGCCTGGGGCATCACCGACAAGTACTCGTGGATCCCTGGCGTCTTCCCCGGTCAGGGCGCGGCGCTGATCTGGGACGACAACTACGTGGCCAAGCCCGCATATCAAGCGGTGTCCGAGGCGCTGGGCGGCACTACCGTCCCGCCCAGCGATCCCCCGCCGTCCAGCGCGTCGTGCCGGGTCGCCTATGCGGTGCCGAGCCAGTGGAACACCGGCTTCACCGCCTCGGTGTCCATCACGAACACCGGCACCAGCCCGATCAACGGCTGGGCGCTGGCCTTCGGCTTCGCCGACGGACAGACGATCACCCAGGCCTGGAACGCGGTCGCGACCCAGTCCGGCGCCCAGGTGATGTTGCGCAACGCCGGTTACAACGCCGAGCTCGCTCCCGGCGCCACCGTCACCGCGGGTTTCAACGGGACGCACTCCGGCGTCAACCGCGTGCCGGGTTCCTTCGCCCTCAACGGTTCCGCCTGCACGGGAGGAAGCACCTCATGAAGTCCACAATGGTCCGGATCCTGGCGGTCCTGGCCGTGCTGATCGGCGGCGTCGCGATCGCCGCGCAGTCGGCACAGGCGGCGACCGGCATCAAGGTCAGCGGCGGCCGGATCCTGGAGGCCACCGGCGACCCGTTCGTGATGCGCGGGGTGAACCACGCGCACACCTGGTACACGAGTCAGACCACCGCGCTCGCGGACATCAAGTCGCTCGGCGCGAACACCGTGCGGGTCGTGCTGAGCAGCGGCAACCGGTGGACCCGCAACGACGCGGCCGACGTCGCCAACCAGATCGCCACATGCAAGGCCAACCGGCTGATCTGCGTGCTCGAGGTGCACGACACCACGGGGTACGGCGAGGACGCCGCCGCGGCGACCCTGGCGCAGGCCGTGGACTATTGGATCAGCATCAAGAGCGCGCTGGACGGCCAGGAGGCGTACGTCGTCCTGAACATCGGCAACGAGCCGTACGGCAACACGAACGCATCGGCGTGGACCAGTGCCACCACCACCGCGATCGGCCGGCTGCGCACCGCCGGATTCCAGCACGCGATCATGGTGGACGCCCCGAACTGGGGCCAGGACTGGCAGTTCGTGATGCGCGACAACGCCGCCGCGGTCTTCGCCTCCGACCCGCAGCGCAACACCATCTTCTCGATCCACATGTACGGCGTGTTCGACACCGCCGCCGAGATCACCGACTACCTGGGCCGGTTCCAGTCGGCCGGGCTGCCGATCGTGGTCGGCGAGTTCGGGCACAACCACTCCGACGGCAACCCGGACGAGGACACCATCCTGGCCACCGCCCAGTCCCGCGGGATCGGATATCTGGGCTGGTCGTGGAGCGGCAACGGCGGCGGGGTGGAGTACCTCGACCTGGTCACCGCGTTCGACAAGACCCGGCTGACCAGCTGGGGCGAGCGGCTCTTCAACGGCGCCAACGGCATCAAGGCGACCTCGCGGGAGGCGCGCATCTACGGCGGCGCCGTGCCGAGCGACCCGCCGCCCAGCGACCCCACCGACCCGCCCGAGCCGCCGGCCGGCGCCTGCACCGCGACCTACTCGCTCGGTGGCCAGTGGGGCGGCGGCTTCCAGGGCGCGGTCACCGTGACCGCCGGATCGGCCGCGATCACCTCGTGGACGGTCACCTGGACCTGGCCCTCCGGCCAGCGCTTCACCAACTACTGGAACGCGCAGGTGACCGGCTCCGACGCCGTCACCGCACGGAACATGCCCTACAACGGCTCTCTCGCCGCCGGCGCCTCCACCCAGTGGGGCTTCATCGCCAGTGGCAGCCCCGGCACGGCGCCCACCCCGGTCTGCACGGCCGCCTAGTTCCCTTCCCGGGCGCCCCATGCCCGCGAAGTCATCCGATCCGTCCTCGAGGAGCACCTCTGCGATGAATCCCCACCCCACAACCACCACCCGAAGGCGACCGTTGATCCGTGTCGCCACCGTGGCGGCGGCCGCCGTCCTCACCACCGGTCTCGGCCTGGTCGCCGCCCACCAGGCGAACGCCGCGGCAGGCTGCCGGGTCACCTACACCACCAACCAATGGGCCACCGGCTTCACCGCGAACGTGACGGTCACCAACCTGGGCGACCCGATCACCGGCGGCTGGCACCTGGACTGGGCCTTCGCCGGCAACCAGCGGATCACCCAGGGCTGGAGCGCCACGGTCACCCAAACCGGGCAGAACGTAGTCGCGCAGAACCCGTCCTGGGCGACCGGACTGGCCACCAACGCCTCGGCGAACTTCGGCTTCAACGCGGACTACTCGGGCACCAACGCCACGCCCGCGTCGTTCTCGCTGAACGGCACGGTCTGCACCGGCGGCACCACCACCCCGCCGACCACGCCCACCCCCAGCGATCCGCCCACCTCCAATCCCCCGCCGCCCGGAAACAAGGTCGACAACCCCTACGCCGGGGTGCAGGGCTACCGCAACCCGGAGTGGCAGGCCAAGGCCAACGCCGAGCCGGGCGGCAGCCGGGTCTCCAACAACCCGACAGCGGTCTGGCTGGACCGGATCGCGGCCATCGAGGGCACCTCGGGCAGCAGCTCGAACGGCAGCATGGGCGTCGAGGACCACCTGGACGCGGCGCTCGCCCAGGGCGCCGGCTACATCCAGTTCGTCATCTACAACCTGCCCGGCCGGGACTGCTCGGCGCTCGCCTCCAACGGCGAGCTCGGTGTCAACGACCTGCCGCGCTACAAGGCCGAGTACATCGACCCGATCGCCGCGATCATGTCGCAGTCCAAGTACGCGAACCTGCGCATCATCAACGTGATCGAGATCGACTCGCTGCCCAACCTGGTGACCAACACCAACGTGGCCACCTGCGCCACGATGAAGGCCAACGGCGGCTACGTGCAGGGTGTCGGCTACGCGCTGAACAAGCTCGGGGCGCTGCCGAACACGTACAACTACATCGACGCCGCGCACCACGGGTGGATCGGCTGGGACTCGAACTTCGGGCCCTCGGCGACCGTCATGAAGGAGGCCGCGGTGGCCTCCGGCAACATCAACAACGTGCACGGGTTCATCACCAACACGGCCAACTACTCGGCCCTGACCGAGCCGTACTTCACGGTCAACGGCACGGTGAACGGCCAGCAGATCCGGCAGTCGAAGTGGGTGGACTGGAACTACTACATCGACGAGCTGAGCTTCGCCCAGGCGTTCCGGACGCACCTGGTCTCGATCGGCTTCAACAGCGGGATCGGCATGCTGATCGACACCTCCCGCAACGGCTGGGGCGGTTCCGCCCGGCCGGCCGGCGCGAGCTCGTCGACCGACCTCAACACCTTTGTGAACGGGTCGCGGATCGACCGCCGCATCCACCCCGGCAACTGGTGCAACCAGTCCGGTGCGGGCCTCGGCGAGCGGCCGCGGGCCAACCCGGCCACGGGCATCGACGCGTACGTCTGGGTCAAGCCGCCGGGTGAGTCCGACGGCTCCAGCGAGCTGATCCCGAACGACGAGGGCAAGGGCTTCGACCGGATGTGCGACCCCACGTACACCGGCAACGAGCGCAACGGCAACAGCATGACCGGCGCACTGCCCAACGCGCCGATCTCGGGCGCCTGGTTCTCCGCTCAGTTCCAGCAACTGATGGCGAACGCGTACCCCGCCCTCTCCTGACCCCATCCCATCCCCAAGATCCCGGGGCCGGTTCTTTCCCACGAGGCCGGCCCCGGGTCCCCCCTTCCCCCGAAGGAGATCCCCATGTCCCGACTCGGACGGCTGTTGATGGCCGTCGCCCTGGGCGTGCTCGCGGTGGCGTTCGTCCCCGCCGGACCGGCCTCGGCACACGGCAACATCACCAGTCCGGCGTCCCGCAACTACGGCTGCTGGGAACGCTGGGGCAGCCGGTTCCAGGATCCGGTGATGGCCACCGAGGACCCCATGTGCTGGCAGGCCTGGCAGGCCGACACGAACGCGATGTGGAACTGGAACGGCCTCTACCGCGAGGGTGCGGCCGGCAACCACCAGGGCGTCATCCCGGACGGCCAGCTGTGCAGCGCGGGCCACACGTCGGCCGGGCGGTACAACGCGATGGACGCGGTCGGCAACTGGAAGGCCACGTCGGTCGGCAACAACTTCAACGTGCGGCTCTTCGACCAGGCCGGGCACGGCGCCGATTACGTGCGGGTGTACCTGACGAAAGCGTCCTACAACCCACTGACCACGCCGCTGAAGTGGTCCGACCTGGAGCTGGTGTCGCAGATCGGCAACAAGCCGGCGTCGCAGTGGACCCCGGTCACCGGCGGCCAGGTCGTCGACCTGCCGGTGTCGGCGAGCGGCCGCAGCGGCCGGGCGATGACCTACACGATCTGGCAGGCCAGCCACTCGGACCAGTCGTACTACTTCTGCAGCGACATCACCTTCGGCGGCACCAGCACGCCGCCGCCGTCCGAGGAGCCGACTGACCCGCCGACCACGCCGCCGACCACGCCGCCGGCGAGCGGGGCGTGCAGCGCGACGTACGCGGTGACGTCGTCCTGGCAGGGCGCCTTCCAGACCGAGGTGACCGTGCGGGCCGGCAGCGCGGCGATCCGGAACTGGACGGTGACCCTGAACTACCCGGGCGCCCAGTCCATTCAGCAGGGCTGGAACGCGGCGATGAGTGCCTCCGGCGCGACCGTGACGGCGGCCAACATGACCTACAACGGCGCCCTCAACGCGGGACAGGGCACATCCTTCGGGTTCATCGGCGGCGGCGCGAGCACCGCCCCGACGCTGAGCTGCTCGGCGACTCTCGCCTGAGCCGCACCCGATAAGCAGGGGCCGGGGCGCCGCGTGGGCCGCCCCGGCCCCTCTGTGCGCGGCGCATCTACCGATCGGTGGATGCGGGCATCTGCCGGGGCCGCACGAACGGTGGCAGCGCAGTGGATATGGCCCGGCCCGCCCCGGCGGCAGGCTGCCGGCATGGCAATCATCGAGGTGGACGACCTCCGCAAACGCTACGGCGACCACACCGCCGTCGACGGCGTCGGCTTCGCCGTCGAGCCCGGCGAGATCTTCGGCATCCTGGGGCCCAACGGGGCCGGCAAGACCACCACCGTCGAGTGCATCGAGGGTCTGCGCATCCCGGACGGCGGCACGATCCGGGTCTGCGGCCTCGACCCGCGGCGCGACGGCGACGAACTGCGGCAGCTGCTCGGCGCGCAACTCCAGCAGAGCGAGCTGCCGGACAAGCTCCGGGTCGGCGAGGCGATGGAGCTCTACAGCTCCTTCTATCGCGACCCGGCCGACTGGCGCGAGCTGATCGAGACGCTGCACCTCACCGACAAGCTCGGCACCCAGTTCCGGCGCCTCTCCGGCGGGCAGAAGCAGCGGCTCTCGGTCGCGCTGGCGCTGGTCGGCAACCCGCGGGTGGCGGTGCTCGACGAGGTCACCACCGGCCTCGACCCGCAGGCCCGCCGGGACGCCTGGGATCTGATCGAGCGGATCCGCGACCGGGGCGTGACGATCCTGCTGGTCACCCACTTCATGGCGGAGGCCGAGCGGCTCTGCGACCGGCTGGCCGTGATCGACGCCGGCCGCCTGGTCGCGCTGGACACCCCGGCCGGGCTGGTCGCCCGGGTCGACGACCGGCAGCGGATCCGCTTCCGCCCGTCCGCCCCGCTGGAGCCGGCCGTGCTGCTGGCGCTGCCCGAGGTCGAGTCCGTCGAGCCGGCCGGCGGCCAGGTCGTGGTGACCGGGCGCGGCGACCTGCTGCTCGCGGTGACCACCGTGCTGGCCCGCCTGCGGATCACCGCGGCCGGCCTGCGGGTCGACCAGACCACCCTCGATGACGCCTTCGTCGAGCTCACCGGCCGCCGCATCGACTCCTAGGAGAAGCCATGTCCGCCCTGTTCCGGCTCACCGCCACCGAGACCAAGCTGTTCCTCCGTGAGCCGATCGTGGTGTTCTTCGCGGTCGCGTTCGCCCCGATCCTGCTCGTCATCCTCGGCCTCGTCCCGTCGATGCGGGAACCGCTCGCGGAGCTCGGCGGCCTGCGGCTGATCGACGTCTACGTGCCGATCATCGTCGCGATGGGGATCGCCCTGTTCGCGCTCAGTGGGCTGTCCCAGCTGTTCGCCTCGTACCGCGAGAAGGGCGTGCTCCGCCGCCTGCGCACCACGCCGGTCAAGCCGATCCTGATGATCGGCGCGCAGCTCCTGATGGCCACCGTGATGTCCGCGGTCACGCTGCTGGTCATGTTGGTCATCGCCCGGGTCGCCTTCGACGTCCAGCTGCCCGGGCGGTTGCCCGCCTTCCTGATCAGCTATCTGCTCGTGGCCCTGGCGATGTTCGCGGTCGGGCTGCTCGTCGGCGCGCTCGCGCCCAGCGCCACGAGCGCCGGCGCGATCGGATCCCTGGTGTTCTTCCCGCTCATCTTCTTCGCCGGGCTTTGGGTGCCCCGCGACACCATGACCGGCGTGCTCCGGGCGATCAGCGACTTCACCCCGCTCGGGGCCGGCGTGCAATCCTTGCAGGACGCCTCGGCCGGGCACTGGCCGCAGCTGCTGCACCTGGGCGTCATGCTGGGCTGGACGATCGTGGCCGGTGCGCTGGCCGCGCGCTACTTCCGCTGGGAGTGAGGGTGGGCATCGAGGCAGAGCTGCGCGCCGAGTTCGACCGCTGGGAGCGCAAGGAGACCGCGGTGAACAGGGTTCTGCCCTATGTGTTGCTGGCGGTCAGCGCGGCCCTCACCGCGCTGCAACCGCTCTGGGGCCTGCCGGTGAACGTGCCGGCGGTCCTCGGCTTCACGGTCGCGGTCACCGCCTGGATCGTCTGGTTCCACACCCTCCACCCGCAGTGGCACGACAACCGCGCGCTGATGGGCGTGTATTACGCGGGCCTGCTGGTGCTCGTGGCCGGGCTCGTGGCGATCGCGCCCTTCTACGGTTTCTTCGCCTACATCGGATACCCGCAGGCGTTCACCTATCTGCGCGGCCGCTGGCGCTATGCCGGCGTGACCGCCACCGCCTTCATCGCGGCGATCGCGTTCCTCGGTGGGCTGGCCAACCTCCGGGCCGAGAGCCTGGAGTGGATCTGGCTGGCCGTCGGCGCGCTCTCCACCGTGCTCGCCGGGGCGATGTTCTACTTCGCCGAGATGAGCGAGCACCGCAACGACAAGCAGAAGCAGGCGCTCGTCGAGCTGGAGGCCGCGCTGGCCGAGAACGCGGGGCTGCACGCCCAGCTGGTGGTGCAGGCCCGCGAGGCCGGCGTGCAGGACGAGCGGCAGCGGATGGCCCGGGAGATTCACGACACGCTCGCCCAGGGCCTGACCGGCATCGTCACCCAGCTGCAGGCCGCCGAGGAGACCCTGGACGAGCGGCCGGTGATGCGCCGGCACCTGACGAACGCGATGACCCTGGCCCGGGAGAGCCTGACCGAGGCCCGCCGGTCGGTGCTCGCGGAGCGTCCGGCGGCGCTCGCCGAGGCGCGGCTGCCCGACGCGATCGGCGACGTCGCCCGCCGCTGGTCGGCGGTCAACGGCATCGACGCGGTGCTGACCACCACCGGCGCGGCCCGGCCGATGCACACCGACGTCGAGGTGGCGCTGCTGCGGACCGCGCAGGAGGCGCTGGCCAACGTGGCCAAGCACGCGGGGGCCGGCCGGGTCGGCCTGACCTTGTCCTACATGGAGGATCTGGTGACCCTGGACGTGGTCGACGACGGGGTGGGCTTCGAGCCGGCCGCGACCGGGCGCGGCTCGGCCGACGGCGGGTTCGGCCTGGCCGGCATGCGTCAGCGGGTGGAACTGCTGGACGGCAGGCTGGAGATCGAGTCGGAGCCGGGTGAGGGCACGGCCGTCACCGCGACCGTGCCGGCCGTCCCGGCGGGAGGTCGCGCGTGATCTCGCTGTTGATCGTCGACGACCACCCGGTGGTGCGCGACGGGCTGCGCGGCATGTTCAGCGCGGACCCGCGTTTCGAGGTATTGGGCGAGGCCGCGGACGGCGCCGAGGCGATCACCGCCGGCGAGCGGCTGAGCCCGGACGTGATCTTGATGGACCTGCGGATGCCGCGGACCGACGGCGTGACCGCCATCAAGGAGCTCGCGAAACGCGGGGTGCCGGCCCGGATCCTGGTGCTCACCACCTATGACACCGACGGCGACGTGCTGCACGCCATCGAGGCGGGCGCCACCGGATACCTGCTCAAGGACGCGCCGAAAGAGGAACTGTTCCGCGCCGTCGAGGCCGCCGCCCGGTCGCAGGCGGTGCTCTCCCCCTCGGTCGCGACCCGGTTGATGGGTCAGATGCGGCGGCCCGCGTCCGAGCCGCTGTCGCAGCGTGAGCTGGAGGTCCTCGAGCTGATCGCGCAGGGCTCGTCGAACCGTGAGGCGGCCCGGCGGCTGTTCATCAGCGAGGGCACGGTGAAGACCCACCTGCTGCACGTCTACGCCAAGCTCGGTGTCAACGACCGCGCGGCCGCCGTCGCCACCGCGTTCTCCCGGGGCTATCTCAAACCCCAGCGCCCGGGCCTCGACTGAGACCCGGGCGCCGTCAATGGAGGATCAGCCGTTCGGGAAGAGGTGTGCGTAGTCGGCGTAGGCCATCGCCACGTCCGACTGCGCCCAGAAGCGGTGGTAGTTGAAGATCGGGGCCGCTCCCCCGTCGAGATAGGCCTGCACCTTGGGCCAGTCCTTGTCCTGCTTGTAGAACGACCGGATGTCCAGGAAGCTCACCCCGGGCCGGATCGCGTCGCCGTTGGGCATCGTGCCGGTCCAGCCCGGCGGGATGTAGGTGCCCTGTCCGCTCGAGGCGTTGTAGACGTCGTCGAAGCGGGAGAAGTGCCCCTGCTCCTCCGGCACCGAGACGCCCTGGCTGTCCGCGTTCGCGTTCAGCGCGTCGATCAGACCCTTCGCGGCGGTCTTGGCGGGCTGGTTGCCCGCCCGGGCGGCATACCACATCAGGGTACGGGCGTACGCCGCCGTGACACCGACGTCCTTGGTCTGGTTGGCGACCGTGACGTGCAGGTTGGTGTTCGCCGCGGGTGCGCCCGGGTTCCAGGTGGCCGGCGCGCCCGACCAGGTGAGCGTGGACGGCACCGCGTAGTTGCCGCCGGTCCCGATCGTGGTGTTGCTCAGCGCCCACGGCACCCACTTGTCCAGCAGCGCCTTGGCCTGCGCGTTGCCGGTCTGGTTGTAGAGCTCCGCGATCCGCTGCATCGACCACACCTGCATGCCGAACCAGCTGTTGCTGCCCGGGTCGTGATAGACCGGGTGCTCGGTGTACGGCATGCCGTAGAACGTCGGCGTGCCGGACGGCGGCTGGCCGTAGGACCCGTCCCAGCTGTTCGTCGCGCCGCCGGCGATGGCGCCCTCGGACGACTGCAGCCAGGTGTAGAACTCGAGCTGCCGGGTCATGCTCGCGGTCCAGTCCGCGTTCGCGGTCGAGCCCTTCATCGCGCTCGACAGCTCGGGTGTGCTGGTCAGCGCCCACGCGGCGAAGGGGTTCTGATAGCCGAAGTGGGCGTGGCTGCTGCCGATCCGCCAGGACCAGCCGGCCGCCGGGTCGGTCGCGCCGCCCCAGGCGTAGTACCAGGACATCAGGTAGTGCATGGAGTTCTTGCCGGAGCCGGCCGCGCAGGTGGACGGTCCGACGCAGTTGCCGATCTTCTTGAAGTACTTGTCGAACATCGCGTAGCGCAGGTAGTCGCCCATCTTGGCGGCCTTCGCCACGGTGGCCGCCACGTCGGCCTGCTTGTTCTGCTGCTTGGCCCAGGTCAGCGCCCAGTAGGCGGCCTGCACCGCGCGGGCGTCGGCGTCCGGCGCGTTGGTGTACTTCCACTGCTTCGCCGGGGTGCCGCTGTCCTTGATGGAGATGTCCAGATAGCCGTACTGGCCACCGTGCGCGAAGGTGTCGCAGGACGGCTGCGGCACGGTCTCCCAGACCGACTCCTGCGGCCCGCGCTGGAAGGTGTTGATGTACGCCGGCCGGGTGGTCTCGTCACCGCAGCGGCCGAAGCCGTAGGTGTTGTCGACGTCGAGCAGCCAGTGCATGCCGTAGATGTCGCCGGTGCCGTAGGCCGACTGCAGCTCGCTGCGCAGCGGGTCCTGGCCGACCGGCACGTTCGGCTGCAGCGCCGACGGGTACTGGTCGGGCCGGTTGTACTCGGCGGCGTACTGCGGGGTGCCGGCCACGCCCGCGGTGGGCTGGTCCGCGTGCGACGGGATGATGTACTTCTCCATCGTCGTCCACGCGTTGTTGAACGGCGCCCAGTCCTGCGTGACCCGGCCGTATTGGGCCTCCAGCCAGATCCAGAAGCTGAACGCCTCGGACGTGGTCTCGTGGCCGTGGTCCGGCGCCTCCACGATCAGCGTCTCGATCGAGTGGTAGGGCACGCCCTCGATGCTGAAGTATCCGGAGCCCTTGATCTTCTGGTACTGGGCCAGGAACCTCGCGTTGTACTCCCCGCCGCCGGACGGCGCGTCGTCGTCCAGCTCGGTCGCGGTGACCGCGAGGGACGCGTAGCCGGTGGCCGACGCGGTGATCGTCGCGCTGCCGCTGACCGTGTCCGAGTCCTGCGCGGCGGCCACCGTGACGGTGACGCCGCTGTTCCAGTTGGCCGAGGTAAGCGTCGCGCTTGCCGGCGAGACGGTGACGTCGGTGTCGCCGGTGCGGGCCAGCGCGACCGCGACGTTCGAGCTGGGCGCGGCGCTCAGCTTGAGGTTGAACGTGCTGCTGCCGCCCTCCGCGACGCTCACCGACGACGGGGTGGCGACCAGCACCGGCCCGGAGGCCGCGCTTACCGTGTACGCCCGTTCGGCGGTCGCCGTGGCGTTGGCGTTGTCATAGGCCCGGGCCTGCACGGTGTAGCTGCCGGCCGGCTGATCCTCGAGCGTGTACGCGTACGGCGCGGTGGTGTCGGTGTTGATCAGCAGCCCGTTGCGGTAGAACTCGACCTTGCTGATCGTCCCGTCCGGGTCCGCCGCGGTGGCGGTCAGCGGGATGTCCGCGGGCGCCTCGAACGGCCCGGCGGGCACGCTCAGCGAGACCGTGGGCGGCTGGTTCGCGGACTGCCCGTTGCAGGCCGCGCCGTTCAGCGTGAACGCGGTCGGCGCCGGGTTGCTGCCGGTGTGCGCGCCGTTGAAGCCGAAGTTCACGGTGCCGCCGGTGGGCACGGCGCCGTTCCACCCGACGTTGGTGGCGGTGACCTGGCTGCCGCTCTGGGCGACGGTGGCCGACCAGGCCTGGGTGACGCGCTGACCCGAGTTGGCGAACGCCCAGCCCAGGTTCCAGGAGGTGAGCGGGTCGCCCAGGTTCTTGATGGTGACGTTGGCGGTGAAGCCGGTGTTCCAGTCGTTGGTGGCGTAGGTGACTTCGCAGGCGGTGGCGGCATATGCGGCCGTGGGGACGGCGGCCGCGCCGGCGATCACGAGCAGGCCGGCGGCGGCGAGCGCCGCCCGGCGTCTCGTCCGGACAGATGTCATGCGTGCTTTCTCCTCGCGGGAGGGGCGACCCGCGGCGCGCCGGAGGACGGGCGGCACGGGCTCGGCGGCGGTCTATCGAGGTCGGGTCGGCTCCCCATACGCGATATCGACACTCTTCCATGGGAGCGTTCCCACGACAAGAGATGACGTCTTGACCGTGTGTCCGAATGCGTTAGGCTGAGGCAATATTCATGGGAGCGCTCCCATGAAACGGGCGAAGCCTCACCAAACTCGCCCTGCTGCTGACCCTGACCCCAGCGATCGGAAGGAGGGCGACCGAAGCGCCGCGTGGCCGGCTCCCACGCGTGAGATATCTGAGATACGCGAGATAACGCATTTCCGCTGCAGAAACACAGCAATGCCCGCAGTCTTCGGGGGCGGAGCTTCGATGCCCCAATCTCCGCCCCCGGACCACGGGCCGCCTTTTCAAGTGCGGTTACGCCGCCTTCGGCACGAACCTGGCGATGATCACGCCGCTCTTCTGCACCTTGGTGTCCGCCAGGTCGAAGCTCGTCGAGACCGCACCCAGCGGCGCGGAGATCGACGGGCCGCCGACCAGCACCGGGTGGATCCAGAAGTGCACCTCGTCCACCAGCCCCGCCTTGATCAGAGTCTCGGTGACCTCGCCGTACCCGTACTGGACGATGTTCTTGCCGTCCTCCGCCTTGAGGGCGCGCACCGCGTCGACCAGGTCTCCCCGCAGCACCTCGCTGTTGCGCCACTCCGCGGCGTCGGTCCGGCTCCGCGAGGCGACCCACTTGCGGACGCTGTTGAAATAGGCCGCGCCGGTGCTCGGGTCGCTCTCGTCCCGGGTCGGCCAGGCGGCGGCCATCCCCTCGAAGGTCACGCGGCCCATCAGCAGCGCGTCCGCGCTCTCGGTCAGCGACCCGGCATAGGCCGCCGGCTCCTCGTCGAAGTACGGCATGGTCCACATCGGGTTGTCGATGACGCCGTCGAGGGTGATGTAGGTCGAGTTGATCAGCTTGCGCATCGGAATCTCCCGCTTTCCTGGATGTCGTCTCTCGGTGACACCCAGAACTCTGCCGGGACCCGCTTACGCTTCGCTTCAGGTTCGGTTCTTCCGCCTTACGGTCGTGGTCAAATCTCGCCGGCGCGGATCGCCGAGGCCACCGCGTGCCGGACGTTGCGCAGCCCGAGTCGACGCACCAGCTGGTCGAAGTCGGTCCGGACGGCACGCGGGGAACGGCCGACGATCAGGCCGATATCGGCCGTGGTGAGCCCCTCGGCGGTCAGCCGCAGCAGCCGCGTCTCGTGGTCGGAGAGCCGCCGGGCGCCGCGGTGCCGCTCCTCGAGGAAGCGGTAGAAGGCGACGATGTGGCCGGCGCCCGGGGTGGCCCAGGCCTGGCCGTTCGCCGCCGCCATCACCAGCTCGGCGAACCGCTCGCCGCCGGCCGCGCAGCGCGGCACGGCCATCACGGTGTTCACCCCGCAGGCGGCCAGCGCGTCCGGATCCGGCTCGCGCGGCAGGACCAGCACGCTGGGCCGGCCGGTCTGATCGATGCCGGTCGGCCAGGTGGCGTCCGGGTCGCGCTCGGGGATCGCCATCACGAGCACGTCGCCCGCCTCGCCGACCACGTCGATCCCCCGGTTCCGGAGCAGGCGAGTGAGGCCGGCCGCGTCGATCGGGTCGGCGGCCCGGACGGTGGCTCGGACGCGTACCTGGATCGGGGCCCGCTCGGTGATCATGGCCCGCAGCCTGACCGCCCGGGGTGACCGATTGCCAGGTCACCCGCTGCTCACCCCTAGCCGTTGACCGCCCGGCGCGCGGTGTAGTCACGGGAATCGCGGGTGCGGTGCGACGGGTACTGGATCAGGTTGTCCGGGGTGCCGTCGTTCCAGGAGCGGCGGGTGTCCAGCGGGTCCTCCTGATAGGGCGGCCGCACCTCCTCGTAGGCGGGCCGGGCACGGAACTGGTTGCCGTAGTCGACCATGCCGTCGATCAGCCGGTCGACGTCCCGCGCCGGGCGCACCACGAGGCGCATGAACTGGCTGGTCATGCCCAGCTTGTTGCCGCACTCGCGGGTGTAGACGCCGTGGTTGGCGACCAGGTAGTCGCGCAGGGCCACGCCGGACCACTCGGTCGGCAACTTGACCAGGATGAAGTTGCCCTGGGACGGGAAGACGGTCAGGCCGGGGATGCGCTGGAGCTCGCCGGCCATCAGGCGGCGGTCGCGGCTGAGCAGGCGCAGGCTGTCCTCGTACTCGTCGTCGTGCTCCTGGATCATGTAGACGACCTTCTCGGCCAGCGAGTTCAGGTTCCACTTCGGCAGCGCCTTGCCGATGCGCCCGGCGATCTGCGGGTTGGCCATCAGATAGCCGAACCGGATGCCGTGCAGGCCGAAGTTCTTGCCCAGGCTCTTGAGCACCACCGTGTTGGGCCGGATCACCGCGTCCGGTCCGACCGACGGATATTGCTCGGCGTCGGAGAAGTCGATGAACGACTCGTCGATGACCACCAGATCCAGGTCGCCGAGCGCGTCCATGAACCGGATCACGTCGCGGCGCGGCAGGTAGCAACCGTCCGGGTTGTTCACGTTGCAGATCACGGCGACCCGCGAGCCGCGGTCCCGGATGAACCGGACGTAGTCCTCGAGGTTGAGCCGGAAGCCGTCGCGCTCCTGCAGCGGGAACATGTCGACCCGCTTGCCGGTCTCCAGCGGCTGGTCGGTCCACCGCCCGAAGGTCGGGATCGGGATCGCCAGCGACTCCTTGATCATCAGGTGGTCGATCCAGGTGATCAGCTCGGTGGAGCCGTTCGCCATGGCGACCGTCTGCGGGTGCAGCCCGAGGACGCTGGCCAGCTTGTTGGTGATGGTCTGCGAGTCGCTCGGGTAGTACTTGAGGATGTTCTTCAGATCCCTGGACAGCTCGTCGAACATTTCCGGGGTGGGAAAGTACGGGTTGCAGGGGATGCAGAAGTCCACGATCTCGGCACCCTCGCCCATGCTGCGGGAAAGGTCGAAGTAGGACGCGCTGTGCGCACCTTTGTGCAGGATCGAGGTATCGATTCCGGTCGCAGCCATCGCGACTCCTTCTGCTGAGGGCGGGGGGAGCGCCCGGCAGTACGGCTGCCAGCCTGGAATCGTTCAGATTCGATCGCCTTCGCATGCCACTTGAGCTGTCAAGCAATGCACAGGAACCGGTTCACCTGCGCTTTTCGACCGCGTACCCGTGATTTGAATTCACCGCCTACAGTCTGTGCATGGAACTGCACTGGTGGTCGATCGAGGTCCTGGACGGACCCGCCGGCTCCGCGCGGGCCTGGCGGGACGGCATCGGTGCCGCGCTGACCGAAGCGGCGGTCACGCACGGCGCGTACGAATGGCAGTGGCACACGCACAGCTGGGGTGTGCTCTTCGAGATCGGCTTCGCCTCGGACGAGCGCTGGGCGGCGTTCCGCGCGCTGCCGGTGGTCACCGCGGCGCTCGACGCGGTGCCCGACCCGGCCCGCGGTCTGTTCATCCACCCGGGCCGCGGTGGCAGCACCGGCCGGTCGCAGCCGCGACGCCCGCGCCCGATCGCCGGCGCCGGCGCGGCCCCGCTGCCGGAGACCACGGAGCCGCCGGTGCACGCCCGAGCCATCGCCGACGTCGCGTAACACCGCGGTCATGGCCGGTCGGCCGGTCGGCTGACGCCCGGAGGCGCGAGCTCAGAACGCCCGGACCTGGGCGAGCCGCTCGACCGCGTGGTCGTCGTCCCAGCAGACGGCGGCCTCCCAGGCGGCCGACGCCTGCGCGGCGACGTCGTGCGCGGCGTCGTCGAGGCCGGCCGCGTTGCCCGGCAGCACGAGGTCGAGGTCGGGCACGTCGACGTGCGACTCGTCCCAATCGATCAGCGCCACCCGGTCAGCGGTCATCCGGATGTTGCCGGGGTTGTTCGGGTTGCCGTGCACGACGCAGGTCGGCCGTCCGGTCAGCCGGGCCCACGCCGCCCGGCAGCGGGCGACGCCTTCCGCTGGCATCGCGCCGAGGTCGACCTTCGTGCCGGTCTCGGCGTGCAGCAGGTCGGTCGACGACCGCCAGCCCGGACGCTGCGGCCAGTCCCGCGTCAGCCGATGCACCTCGCGCAGCGTTTCGGCCACGCGACGCCAGTCGTCCGGCGTCTCCGGCGGTCCGCCCCCCAGATAGGTCATCACCACCAGACCGTCGGCGAACAGCCGGCCGTCCGCGGTCGGGATCGGCGCCGGCAC
The DNA here is from genome assembly GCF_055586225.1 of Actinoplanes sp. NPDC051388. Lineage (NCBI taxonomy): Bacteria > Bacillati > Actinomycetota > Actinomycetes > Micromonosporales > Micromonosporaceae > Actinoplanes > Actinoplanes sp. NPDC051388. The sequence continues at coordinate 16,571 of NZ_JBVJIP010000007.1, forward strand.
GATCAGGCCGGCCCGGTCGAGATGCCGCATGAGCGCCGTCCCCCAGGCGAGATCGGCGTCGCTGCGGCGGCCGAGGCGACCGACCGCGAGGCGCCCGCCGAGGCGCACACGCCACACGTCGTTGGCGACCCCGCCGGCGAGCGGTGCGACCCGCGCGACGTCGTCACCCCACTGCCCGAGCGCCTCCCACCCCACGGGCGAGATCTTAATCCGGGGACCCGCGGCCGCGGTGGGCTAGCTCGGCTTGATCCAGTCGAAGGTGCGCTCGACCGCGCGCTTCCAGTTGGCGTACTCGGCATCCCGGACCGACGACTCCATGGCCGGCAGCCACTGGCCCGCACGGTGCCAGTTGTGCCGCAGATCCTCCAGATCGGGCCAGTGGCCGACGGCCAGCCCGGCGGCGTAGGCCGCGCCCAGCGACACCGTCTCGGCCGCCATCGGCCGGACCACCGGCACGTCCAGCACGTCGGCGATGGTCTGCATCAGCAGGTTGTCCGCGGTCATCCCGCCGTCCACCTTGAGGGTCTTCAGGGTCAGGCCGGAGTCGGCGTTCATCGCGTCCACCACCTCGCGGGTCTGCCAGGCGGTCGCCTCCAGCACCGCCCGGGCCAGGTGACCCTTCGTGATGTACGAGGTCAGCCCCACGATCACGCCGCGCGCCTCGCTGCGCCAGTGCGGGGCGTAGAGCCCGGAGAACGCCGGGACGATGTAGCACCCGCCGTTGTCCGCGACCGTGCGGGCGAGCGTCTCGATCTCCGGCGCGCTGGCGATCAGCTCCAACTGGTCGCGGAACCACTGCACCAGCGACCCGGTGATCGCGATCGACCCCTCCAAGGCATAGGCCGCGGGCTGCCCGGCGATCTGGTAGGCCACCGTGCTCAGCAGCCCGTGGCTGGAGCGCACCAGTTCGGTTCCGGTGTTCAGCAGCAGGAAACTGCCGGTGCCGTACGTGCACTTGGCCTCGCCCGGGGTGAAGCAGGTCTGCCCGAACAACGCCGCCTGCTGATCGCCGAGCGCCGCGCCGATGCGTACGCCGGGGAAGGCCGACGCGGCCTTGCCGAAGACCCCGATCGACGGCCGCACCTCGGGCAGCATGGCCCGCGGGATGCCGAAGAAGGCCAGCGCGTCCGCCGACCAGTCCAGCGTGCGCACGTCCATCAGCATCGTGCGGCTGGCGTTGGTCACGTCGGTGACGTGCAGCCCGCCGGTCAGGTTCCAGATCAGCCAGGTCTCCATCGTGCCGAACAGCACCTCGCCCCGTTCGGCGCGGTCCTGCAGGCCGGGCGTGTGGTCGAGCATCCAGCGCAGGCGCGGCGCGGAGAAGTACGTGGCCAGCGGCAGCCCGCAGCGCTTCTCGAGCGCGGCGGCGCCGGGCCGGGCGGCCATCCGCTGCACCAGCCCGTCGGTGCGGGTGTCCTGCCAGACCAGGGCCCGCCCGATCGGCACGCCGGTGGCCTTGTCCCAGATCACCGTCGTCTCGCGCTGGTTGGCGATGCCGACCGCGGCGACCTGGTCGAGCCGGATGCCGGCCCGGCTCAGCACCCGCGGGGCGAGCCGTTCCAGGTTGCGCCAGATCTCCATCGCGTCGTGCTCGACCCAGCCGGGCTTCGGGAAGTGCTGCTTGTGCTCCTGCTGGGCCAGGGAGACGAGTTGGCCGCGACGGTCGAACACGATGCACCGCGTCGAGGTGGTGCCCTGATCGATCGCGACTACGTAGCGCTCAGTCACCAGGAGGCCTCCAGATCACGCGAGACCGCACGCGCGGCGTCCCGGACATAGGCGACCAGGTGCCGGTGCGGGCGGTAGTGGCTGTCACAGATGCGATCGACCTGTCCGGAGACGCCGATCGCGCCGACCACCAGGCCGCCGTACCCCCGGATCGGCGCGGCCACCGCGGCCTGGCCCAGGGTGAGCTCCTCGATCTCGTCGGCCCACCCGACCTCGCGGACGCCCTCGAGCACGGCGCCCAGTTCCTTCGCGGTGGTCACCGTGCGGCGGGTGTAGACCTCGAGCTCGTCGGCCGGCGCCGAGCCACCCGCGCGGTAGGCGAGCAGCACCTTGCCCAGCGCGGTGGCGTGCAGCGGCAGCAGCGTGCCGCTGTCCAGCGTCTGGAAGGTGTCGTCGGGGCGGAAGACGTGGTGCACGACGAGCACCCGGCCCTCGAGCACGGTGCCGATCCGGACCGCCTCGCCGGTGCGCGCCGCCAGCGGGTCGGCCCAGTTGATCGACCGCGACCGCAGATCGTTGACGTCGAGGTAGCTGGTGCCCAGGTGCAGCAATGCGGCACCGAGCTGGTAACGACCGGATACCCGGTCCTGCTCCACGAATCCGACATGGATCAGCGTACGCAGAATGCCATGGGTTGTGCCTTTTGCGAGATCGAGCGAGTGCGAGATCTCGCCCAGAGCCAGCCAGCGCGGCCCACCGGCGAGCAGCCGCAGGATGGCTGCGGCCCGCTCAATCGACTGAACCGTTCCAGGCATGTTTCGGACTGTATTCCTCTTGCTACATGCTGGGTACCTGCTGAGGTTCGGCAATGTCGAACGCCGGTCATTGCCCGCTCCTTACCGCCTCCCTAGCGTCCGTCACATCGCACCCCAGGGAGGGCACATGGCAGCACGAGCGAAAATTCCCGGCCTGGTCGGCGAACTCGCGGCCGAGTTCGCCGGGACCATGATTCTGATCTTGTTCGGAGTGGGCGTGGTCGCCCAGGTGGCCGGTGGCGGCATCGGCGACCACGACAGCATCGCCTGGTCGTGGGGGCTGGGCGTCATGCTCGGCATCTACGTCGCCGGGCGGATCAGCGGAGCACACCTCAACCCCGCGGTGACCATCGCGCTGGCGGTCTTCAAGGGCTTCGAATGGCGCAAGGTCCTGCCCTACTCGCTGGCCCAGACGCTCGGCGCCTTCGTCGCCGCGCTGCTGGTCCGCTGGAACTACACCGAGGTTCTGCACGCCGCGGACCCCGGTCTCACGATCAAGACGCAGGGCGTCTTCTCCACCCTGCCCGGCAACGGGACTTTGCCGGTCGGCGAGTGGGGCGCGTTCCGCGACCAGGTGATCGGCACCGCGATCCTGCTGTTCCTGATCCTGGCCATCACGGACGCGGCCGGCACTCCCCCGGCGGCCAACCTGGCGCCGTTCGTGATCGGCCTGCTCGTGGTCGGCATCGGCATGGCCTGGGGCACGGACGCCGGCTATGCGATCAACCCCGCGCGTGACTTCGGACCCCGCCTGGCGAGTTTCTTCACCGGATACGGTGGCGCGTTCCGAGATCAGACGGGTTATCTGTACTTCTGGATTCCCATCGTGGGACCCATCGTCGGCGGTTTGGCCGGCGCTGGGCTGTACCAGGTGCTGATCGGGCGGTTCCTGCCGTCGGCGGCGCCGCAGGAGCCGGGAGAGCTCCCGGACACCGATCGCGTGGAGGCGAACCGTGGCTGACTTCGTCGGAGCAGTTGACCAGGGCACCACCAGCACCCGATTCATGATCTTCGATCACGGCGGCAACGAGGTGGCCCGGCATCAGCTGGAGCACGAGCAGATCCTGCCGCAGGCCGGCTGGGTCGAGCACAACCCGAACGAGATCTGGGACCGCACCCAGACGGTGATCAGCACCGCCATGGGCAAGGCCAACCTGCAGCCCTCCGACCTGGCCGCGCTGGGCATCACCAACCAGCGCGAGACGGCCGTGGTGTGGGACCGCAGGACCGGCCGGCCCTATTACAACGCGATCGTCTGGCAGGACACCCGCACCGACCGGATCGCCTCGGCGCTGGACCGCGACGACCGCGGCCAGGTCATCCGGCGCAAGGCCGGGCTGCCGCCGGCCACGTACTTCTCCGGCGGCAAGGTGCAATGGATCCTGGAGAACGTCGACGGGGTACGCGAGGCGGCGGAGCGCGGCGACGCGATCTTCGGCAACACGGACACCTGGCTGATCTGGAACCTGACCGGCGGCGTGAACGGTGGCAACCACCTCACCGACGTCACCAACGCCAGCCGCACCATGCTGATGAACCTCGAGACCCTGGACTGGGACGACGAACTGCTCGGGTTCTTCAACATCCCGCGCTCGATGCTGCCGGAGATCCGGCCGTCGTCGGACCCGAACACGTACGGCAACGCGGGCCCGCTCGGCGGCACCGTGCCGCTGACCGGCGACCTCGGCGACCAGCAGGCGGCCATGTTCGGCCAGGTCTGCTTCGCGCCGGGCGAGGCCAAGAACACCTACGGCACCGGCAACTTCATGCTGCTGAACACCGGCACCGAGCTGGTCCGCTCGGAGAACGGCCTGCTCACCACCGTCTGCTACAAGTTCGGTGACGCGGCGCCGGTCTACGCGCTGGAGGGCTCCATCGCGGTCACCGGCTCGGCGGTGCAGTGGCTGCGCGACCAGTTGCACATCATCAACAACGCCGCGGAGAGCGAGACGCTGGCCCGGTCGGTGCCGGACAACGGCGGCGTGTACTTCGTGCCGGCGTTCTCCGGGCTGTTCGCGCCGTACTGGCGGTCGGACGCGCGCGGCGCGATCGTCGGCCTGTCCCGCTTCAACACCGACGCGCACATCGCCCGGGCCACCCTCGAGGCGATCTGCTACCAGAGCCGCGACGTGGTCGACGCGATGGCCAAGGACTCCGGCGTCACGCTGGACATCCTCAAGGTCGACGGCGGCATCACGGTGAACAACCTGGCCATGCAGATCCAGGCGGACGTGCTCGGGGTGCCGGTCAGCCGGCCGGTGGTGGCCGAGACCACCGCGCTCGGCGCCGCCTATGCCGCGGGTCTGGCGGTCGGCTTCTGGAAGAACACCGACGAGTTGCGGGAGAACTGGAACGAGTCGCAGCGCTGGCAGCCGGAGTGGTCTTCGGAGCAGCGCGAGGAAGGCTACGGGCGGTGGAAGAAAGCCGTCGAACGCACCCTCGACTGGGTGGACGTGGACTGACATGACGGCTCTGTCCCCCAGCTACCGGGACGGCGCCCTGGCCGCGCTCGCCGCCGATGAGGTCGACGTACTCGTCATCGGCGGCGGGGTGGTCGGCGCGGGCTGCGCGCTCGACGCGGCCACCCGCGGCCTGTCCGTCGGCCTGGTCGAGGCACGCGACCTCGCGTCCGGCACCTCCAGCCGGTCCAGCAAGCTGATCCACGGCGGGCTGCGCTACCTGGAGATGCTCGACTTCGCGCTGGTCAAGGAGGCGTTGCGGGAACGGGGCCTGATCCTCTCGGTGCTCGCCCCGCACCTCGCCCGGCCGGTCCGGTTCCTCTATCCGCTGCAGCACCGAGGCTGGGAGCGCCTCTACGCCGGGGCCGGAGTCACGCTCTACGACACCATGGCCTGGTCGCACAGCCTGCCGCGGCACCGGCACCTGACCCGCCGCGGCGCGCTGCGGGTCTGCCCGGCGCTGCGCAAGGAGTCGCTGATCGGCGCGTTGCAGTACTACGACGCGCAGCTCGACGACGCCCGGCACACGATGTTCCTGGCCCGCACCGCCGCGTCCTACGGCGCCCACGTGGTCTCCCGCACGCGGGTCACCGAGTTCCTCCGGGAAGGCGGCCGGGTCACCGGCGTCAAGATCCAGGACCTCGAACACGACCAGACCTTCGAGGTACGCGCGAAGCAGGTAATCAACGCGACCGGCGTGTGGACGGACGACACGCAGGCGCTGGTCGGCGAGCGCGGCCAGTTCCACGTGCGCGCCTCGAAGGGCATCCACCTGGTCGTCCCGCGGGATCGCATCCAGTCGTCCACCGGGCTGATCCTGCGCACCGAGAAGAGCGTGCTCTTCGTCATCCCGTGGGGCCGGCACTGGATCGTCGGCACCACGGACACCGACTGGGCGCTGGACAAGGCGCATCCGGCCGCGTCCAGCACGGACATCGACTATCTGCTCGAAGAGGTCAACAAGGTGCTGGTCATGCCGCTGTCCCGCGGCGACGTGCAGGGGGTCTACGCGGGACTGCGGCCACTGTTGAGCGGCGAGTCGGAGTCCACCTCGAAGTTGTCCCGGGAGCACACCGTCGCCAGCCCGGTGCCGGGGCTGGTCGTGGTGGCGGGCGGGAAGTACACGACGTACCGGGTGATGGCCCGCGACGCCGTGGACGCCTGCGTGCACGCGCTCGACCGGGCGGTGCCGAAGTCCTGCACCGAGCGGGTTCCGCTGCTCGGGGCCGAGGGCTACCCGGCGTTCTGGAACCGGCGTGCCGTGCTGGCCCGCGACTCCGGCCTGCACGTGGAACGCATCGAGCACTTGCTGCAGCGGTACGGCACGCTGATCGACGAGGTGCTCGAGCTGATCAAGCAGGATCCGGCGCTCGGCCACCCGGTGGACGGCGCCGACGACTACCTGCGGGCGGAGTTCGTCTATGCGGCGGCCAACGAGGGCGCCCGGCACCTGGAGGACGTGCTCACCCGCCGCACCCGGATCTCGATCGAGACCTTCGACCGGGGCGTGGGTGCGGCGCCGGACGCGGCGAAGCTGATCGGCGGCGTGCTGGGCTGGACCGACGACCAGATCGAGCGGGAGGTGGAGCACTACCGGCTGCGGGTCGAAGCGGAACGCGCGTCGCAGGAGCAGCCGGACGACGCGACGGCGGACGCGGCCCGGCTGGGCGCGCCCGACATCGCGCCGGTGCACGTGCCCTAGGCGGGCCGCTCACGGTCGCCCTGGGCAACCGCCCGCGGCGACCGTGAGTCACCGCCGCCGTTCTGGGGCACGATGACTAGCTATGCGACGTGGACATCCTGATCAACAACCTGGGCATCTTCGGCGCGCAGCCGGCCATGGAGATCACCGACGACGACTGGCGGCGGTACTTCGAGGTCAACGTGCTGGCCGCGATCCGGCTCACCCGGGCCTATCTGCCGGGCATGCGCGAGCGGGGCTGGGGCCGGATCCAGTACATCGCCAGCGACTCGGCGGTGGTCACCCCGGCCGAGATGATCCACTACGGCATGTCGAAGACCGCGCTGCTCGCCGTCTCCCGCGGCTTCGCCAAGGAGGCGGCCGGCTCGGGCGTCACGGTGAACAGCGTGATCGCCGGCCCGACCCACACCGAGGGCGTCGAAACCTTCGTCCGCGAGCTGGTCGGCGACGACCTGCCGTGGGACGAGGCCCAGCGCGAGTTCATGCGCAGGCACCGCCCGCAGTCGCTGCTGCAACGCCTGATCGAGCCGCCGGAGATCGCCCACATGGTCGTCTACCTGTCGTCGCCACTGGCCTCGGCCACGACCGGCGGCGCGCTCCGGGTCGACGGCGGCTACGTCGACGCCATCCTGCCCTGACCCTCGACCACCCCGATCAGCTCGTCCGGGCGGGACTTCGCGGACCGCCACGGCCGGCCGGTGTTCGAGGCCGAACCGATGGCCCGGGATCCGGATCCGCCGCATCCGCCGCGCCCGGCGATGTTCTGACCAGCGCCGCCACCACGACGACGAGCGCGGCCGGCAGGATCGCCGGGCCGCCGAAGGCCAGCACGACGACCACCGCGACGGCCGCGACCAGCGAGATCGCGCGCGGCACGCCGCCCAGCACCCGCCACGCCGAGATCATGCAGCCGAGATAGACGATCAGGAAGAACGACGTCGAGACGGTGAGCGCGCCGCCGACCGAGAGCCGGCCGGCGCCGACCAGGGCGAGGATCACCGCGGACGAACCGGTGATGGCCAGCAGGAACCAGCGCGGGAACTTGGCGCCCGGCCGGCCGCGCAGCGACCGGGCCAGGGCCGCGCCGCCGGTCAGGTAGGCGTTCACCGTGCTCAGGGTGAGCACCAGTGCGCTCGCGGCGGCCACCGCCGGGCCGGCCGGGCCGAGCCCGAGAGTGAGCAGCGCGGCCATCGGGACCTCGGTGCCGGCGCCGCTGCCGAGCGCGGCCACGGTCACCCCGGCCAGCGCGAGATAGATGACGGCGGTGATGGCGAACGCGGTGCCGATCACCCGGGGCAGCTGCCGTCGCGGGTCGGCGAAGCGGTCGGTCAGCGGCGCGATCGCCTCCCAGCCGACGAACGACATCATCAGGACGGTCGACGCCGAGCCGATCGCGGCCCAGCCGTGCGGGGCGAACGGCGTCCAGTTGCGCGCGTCGGCGGCCGGCAGCGCGCCGCCGATCGCCACCACGACCACCACCAGCAACACCGCGACCAGGCCGAGCTGCATGGCGGTCGAGGTGCGCACCCCGCGCAGCGTGACCGCGAGGACGATCAGCAGCAGCACGCCGCCGGCCACCGCGGTGAGCGTGCGGCCGGCGCCGAGCAGCTGGGCCAGGTATCCGGCGCCCAGGTAGCAGACGATCGGGGCACCGGTGATGATCCCGGCCAGGAAGCACCAGCCGACCGCCCGGCCGGCGCGCTCGCCGAGGCCGAGCCGGGCGTACCCGGCGACGCCGCCGGCCGACGGCCGCTTGACGCCGAGGACCGCGAACACGGCGGCGACCAGGCCGGAGAGGAACAGCAGGCCGATCCAGGCCAGGATGGACGCCGGGCCGGCCTCGGCGGCGGCCAGGCCGGGCAGGACCAGCAGGCCTGGTCCGAGCAGCGCGCCGACATAGAGGGCGACGCCGCGGGCGGTGGTGATGGGCATGACGCAATCATCGCGAAGTCGGCGCCGCACGCGATGGCAAAGGTGAGCGTGCAGAGAGTTCATGACGCAACTTCGTGCGGTGAAACTAGGATGTGGTGATGGATTCCACCGATCGCGCGATTCTCGACCGGCTGCAGGCCGACGGCCGGCTCGCGAACATCGATCTCGCCGCCGCCGTCTCCCTCTCGCCGTCCGCGTGCCTGCGCCGGCTGCGGGCGCTGGAGCAGTCCGGGGTGATCGCGGGCTACCGCGCCGAACTCGACCGGGCCCGCCTCGGGCTCGACCTCACGGTGTTCATCGAGCTCAAGGTCTCCGGGCACTCGCACGAGACGTCGGGCCGGATCGAGGCGGCGCTGACCGCGATCCCGTCGGTGGTGGCCTGCCACATCATCTCGGGGAACGCGGACTTCCTGGTCGAGGTGGCGGCGCCGTCGCTCGCGGCCTACGAGCGGATTCTGCTGGACGAGATCCTGGTCATCCCGTCAGTGGTGGAGTCCCGCAGCACGTTCGCGATCCGCACCGTCAAGACCCGCGGCCCGATGCCCCTCGACCACCTCACCGGCGCAACGTCGCGGCACCCGAGCTGAACCCGTCCCTGCTCCCGGCCTGGGCGATCGTGAACCGGTGAAGAGTATGCAGCGGCTTGGCTGGCCGATCGCGGTCGCGGTGGTGCTGGGCGGCTATCTGCTGCTCCCGGCCGGCTCGATCGCGAGCGCCGTCGTCTATCACTGCGTCGGGATCGCCGCCACGGTGATGATGGTGCTCGGCGTGCGGCGCCGGCGGCCGGCCCGGCCTGGTCCGTGGTGGTGGATGGCGGGTGGCCAGGCCTCCTGGGTGGTCGGCGACGTCATCTACACCATCTACGACCTGGTGCTGCACCAGAGCCCCTTCCCCTCGATCGCGGACGTGTTCTACCTGGCCTCGTACCCGATGATCTTGATTGGTCTGGCTCTGGTGGTGCGGTCCCGGGGCCGCGGCTTCGACCTGGCCGGCGCCCTGGACGCGGGCATCGTGGCGACCGGCCTGGGTGTGCTCTCCTGGACCTTCCTGATCCGGCCGATCGCCACCGACGGCGAGACCGCGATGCTCGACCGGGTGGTGTCCACCGGCTACCCGGTGGCCGACATCCTGCTGCTGGCGATGCTTTCCTGGCTGGTCGCGACCGGCGGCACGCGCACCGCGAGCTATCGCTACCTGGCCACCGCCGTGCTGCTGCTGCTCGCGTCGGACGTCGCGTTCAGCGTGCTGACCAGCTTCTTCTCCTACGACGGCGGGATCGTCGACGAGGGCTGGCTGCTGTCCTACGTGCTGTGGGCGACCGCCGCGTGGCATCCGTCGATGCGGCGGCTGGGCGAGCCCGGCCCGGTGCGGCTCGGTTCCCGCCCGCGGCTGCTGGCGCTGGGCGTCACCATGCTGATCACCCCGGGCGTGCTGCTCGTCCAGGGCGTCACCGGCGAGGGCGACGTCGACTGGGCGGCCGCGTCGATCGGCGGGGCGGTCCTCTGCGTGCTCTCGCTGGCGCGCTTCACCGGTCTGGTCGGGCAGCTGCGGCGGCAGACCGAACAGCTGGCCGGCATGGCGCTGCGCGACGAGGTGACCGGTCTGGGCAACCGCCGGGCCCTGGAGCAGCGACTTGCCGCCGACCTCACCGATCCGCGCCGGCCGGCCTGTCTGGTGCTGATCGACCTGGACAACTTCCACGAGGTCAACGACCGCTACGGCCGGGCGGCCGGCGACACGCTGCTGGCCGCGGTGGCCGACCGGCTGCGGCCGCTGGGCCCGGACGGCGCGCTGACCCGGGTCGGCGGCGACGAGTTCGCCCTGCTGTTGCATCCGTCGGGCGAGACCACGATCGGCGACGCGGCGGACCCGATCCGGCGGCTGCTCAGCCGGCCCATCGCGGCCGCCGGGCGCGAGCTGCTGGTGCAGGCGAGCATCGGGATCGCCGATGCCGGAGACGTCACCGAACCCGCCGAGCTGCTGCGCCGCGCCGACGTGGCGGCGCACGCCGCGCGCCAGACCGGCGCCGGCACCGCGGTGCGCTACCACGCCGCCCTCGACGAGCGGGCTGACGAGCAGGCCCGGATCGGCGCGGCCCTGCGGACGGCCCTGGACGCCGGCGACTTCCGGGTGTACTACCAGCCGATCGTCCACCTCGCCGACGAGCGCCTGGCCGCGGTCGAGGCGCTGGTCCGCTGGCAGCATCCGTCGTTCGGCACGATCGGCCCGGACGGGTTCATCCCGGTCGCCGAGGGCACCGGCCTGATCGTGGAACTCGGCGCCTGGGTGATGCGCGAGGCGTGCGCCCAGGTCGTGCGCTGGGACGGCGAGCTCGGCGCGGCCGCGCCGGGCCGGGTCAGCGTGAACGTGTCGCCCCGCCAGCTGGCCGAGCCGGGCTTCGTGGACACGGTGGCCGCGATCCTGGCCGGGACCGGACTGGCGCCCACCCGGCTCACCATCGAGGTGACCGAGAGCGCGGTCATCGGTGGCGGCGCCGCGCTGGACAACCTGTGGGCGGTGCACGCCCTGGGGGTCCGGGTCGCGCTGGACGACTTCGGCACCGGGCAGTCCTCGCTGGGGCTGCTGCGCGACTGCCCGGTGGACGTCGTCAAGGTCGACCGGAGCTTCGTCGCGGCGCTGGGCGAGGGCGGCCGGGACAGCGCGATCGTGGCCGGCCTGATCGGCATCATCGACGGCCTCGGCGCGGACGCGGTGGCCGAGGGCATCGAGGATCCCGACCAGGCCGAGCACCTGCGGCGCCTCGGCTACGGATACGGCCAGGGTTACCTCTTCGGCCGCGCGGCGCTGCCCGCCGACCTGGCCGTCTCCGGCCGCAGCCGAGCGCGAGTTTGACCTAGGTCCGCCATATTGTGCTCCGCCGGTCACCGTCCTACGTTCGAGGGACCGACCACTGTGGAGGACTCATGCCCGGCGACGAGAGCACCGCCACCGAGGCGGTGCGGGACTACCCGTTCACGCCACCCGCCGCGCTCGACCCGCCGCCCGAGTGGGCCGAGCTGCGCGACGGGTGCCCGGTCGCCCGGATCCGGCTGGCCAGCGGCGACGAGGCCCTGCTGGTGACGCGTTACGACGACGTGAAGGGACTGCTCGCCGACCCCCGGTTCACGCACCGCCTCGATCGGCCGGATGCGGCGAAGATCGCGCGGTCGGAGAGCGGCGGCGTCTTCAACGAAGCCGGCGCCGTGGGCGACATGACCAGCGGCGAGGGCCATCTGCGGTGGCGGCGGCTGATGAGCCGCTCGTTCACCGCGAAACGGGTGAACGCGTTGCGGCCGCGGATCGCCGAGATCGCCGGCGGGCTGGTCGACGACCTGGTGGCCGGTGGCGCGCCGGGCGACCTGAACGCCGCGGTCGGCTTCCCGCTGCCGGTCCTCGTGATCTGCGAACTGCTCGGCATCTCCCCGGACCACCGCGACAAGTTCTCCTACTGGTCCGACACGATGCTCAACCTGACCCGCTACCCGCAGGCCGAACTGGACCGGGCGGCGCGCGAGTTCCACGTGTTCATGGCCACGCACGTGCAGACCAAGCGCGAGAAGCCGGGCGACGACCTGCTCAGCGAGCTCGCCGCGGTGGTCGACGCGCAGGACGGGCGGCTGAGCGAGGCGGAGCTGGTGGCCACCGCGCAGGGGCTGCTGGTCGCCGGGCACGAGACCACCGCCAACATGATCGGCAAGATGGTCGGCCTGCTGCTCAGCGATCGTGGCCGCTGGGAGCGGCTGCGGGCCGAGCGGGCGCTGATCCCGGCGGCGGTCGAGGAGTCGCTGCGCTTCGACGCCAACCCCGGCTTCGGCATCCCGCGCTACATCTCCGAGGAGACGACCGTCGGCGGGCGCCCGATCCCGGCCGGCAGCACGGTGATCACCAGCATCGCCGCCGCCAACCGCGACGGCGGGGCGTTCGACGACGCGGGCTCGATGGTGCTGGACCGCCGGCCCAACCCGCATCTGGCCTTCGGCGCCGGGCCGCACTCCTGCCTCGGCCAGGCGCTCGCCCGGGTGGAGCTGCAGACCACGCTCGAGGTGCTGCTCGACCGGCTGCCCGGGCTGCGGCTCGCCGTCGGCGCCGGCGAGCTGCGGCGCAAGGAGGGTCTGATCGTCGGCGGGCTGCGCGAGCTCCCGGTCGAGTGGTGACGGGACGGCACATGCGGATCAGCGTGGACCAGGAGAAGTGCTGCGGCGCCGGTCAGTGCGTGATGCTGGCGCCGGAGGTCTTCGACCAGAACGACGAGGACGGCGTCGTCATCCTGCTCGACCCCTCCCCCGGCGAGGCCGAGCGCGAGGGCGTGCTCAATGCCGCGGCGGTCTGTCCGGCGGCGGCCATCGAGGTTCGGGATTAGGTCCGTGGTGCCGTCCGCTGCCGCCCGGTCACTGGTCGCCGGTGCCTATGACACGCATGTGCACGTCGCGCCGGACGTCATGGAGCGGCGCATCGACGACCTGAGCCTCGCCCGGCGGTGCGCGGAGGTCGGACTGGCCGGCTTCGTGCTGAAGTCGCACTACGTGACGACGGCCGAGCGCGCGGCGGTGGTCCGCGCGGCCGTGCCCGGCGTCGACGTGCTCGGCGCGATCACCCTGAACGGCTCGATGGGCGGCATGAACCCGGCGGCCGTCGAGATCGCCGGGCGGCTGGGCGCCCGGATCGTCTGGATGCCCACCGTGGACTCCCGCAACCAGCGCACCAGCACGGCCGGCGACCTGCCCGGCGCGAAGCCGGCGATGTGGGGCGCGCTGCAGGCCGATCTGCACGCGCAGGGCATCGTGCCGGACGTCGTCGAGGTGCTGGACGACGCCGGCCGGGTGCGCGACGACGTGCGGCGGGTGCTGCGGGTGGTGGCGCGGCACGACATGGTGCTGGCCACCGGGCATCTCGCGGCCGCGGAGATCGTGGCGGTGGTGCGGGCCGCGCGCGCCGAGGGCGTACGCCGCATCGTGGTCACCCACCCGGAGTTCACCTCCCAGCGCCTCCCGGTCGACGTCCAGTGCCGGCTCGCCGGCCTGGGCGCGCTGCTGGAACGCTGCTTCACCACGCCACACACCGGCAAGGTCGCCTGGGCGGACCTGTTCGCGAACATCCGCGCGGCCGGCCCGGAGCACTCGATCCTCTCCAGCGACCTGGGCCAGCCCTTCAACCCGCCGGTCGAGGACGGCCTCGCGCTGTTCGCCGACCGGCTGCTCGCCGCCGGGTTCACCGAGGACGAGGTACGTGTGATGGCGGTTACCAACACCCGCCACATCGCAGCCTAAAGTGATCCGATGCGGCATCAGATGTTCGTGGACGGCGGCTGGACCGACGCCCGCTCCGGCGCCACCACCACGGCGACCAGCCCGGCCACCGGCGACGAGATCGGCTCGGTTCCCGCCGGCGACCGCGGGGACGCGCTGGCGGCGATCGAGGCCGCCCGGCGGGCCGCCCCGGGCTGGGCGCGGCTGTCCGCGTTCGATCGGGCCGCGGCGCTGCACCGGGTGGCCGGCGTGATCGAGGCCCGGCGCGACGAGCTGGCCCGCACGCTCACCCTGGACCAGGGCAAACCGCTGCGTGCGGAGGCCTATGACGAGGTGGACGAGCTGGTCGTCTATTGGCGGATGGCGGCCGAGGACGGCAAGCGGCTGGGCGGGCTGCTGCCCAACTCGGCGAGCACCGGCAAGCGGGCGATGCTGATCCGGCGGCCGCGCGGCGTGGTCGGGGTGATCACGCCGTGGAACTGGCCGTACACGATGCCCGCCGAGCTGATCGCGCCGGCGCTGGCCGGCGGCAACACGGTGGTCTGGACCCCGGCGCCGACGACCGCGGTCTCCGCCGTCGCGCTGGCCGGCTGCCTGGCCGAGGCCGACCTGCCGCCCGGCGTGGTCAACCTGGTGACCGGCCCGGGTCCGGTGGTCGGCGACGAGATCGCCCGCAACCCCGGCACCGACGCGGTGGCCTTCATCGGGTCCACCGCCACCGGCCGGCTGGTGGCGAGCGCCGCGGCCGGCAAGGCGGCGCTGCTCGAGATGGGCGGCAACGGCCCGCTCGTGGTGCTGGCCGACGCCGACCTGGACCGAGCCGTCGAGGGCGCCCTGATGGCGTGCTTCCTGTGCGCCGGGCAGAGCTGCACGGCCGGCGAGCGGCTGCTGGTGCACGAGTCGGTGCGCGACGAGTTCGCCGACCGGCTGGCGCGGGCGGTCAACGAGCAGGTGCGGCTGGGTGACCCGTTCGACGACGCCACCACGATGGGCCCGCTGAACAACGCGGCGGTAGCCGCGAAGATGGACGAGCACGTGGCGGACGCGCTGCGCCGCGGCGCCAAGGCGCTGACCGGCGGCACCCGGGCCACCGGCTTCGCCACCGACCTCTACTGGCCGGCCACCGTGCTGACCGGGGTGCCGGCGGACGCCGCCGCGGCCACCGAGGAGACCTTCGGGCCGATCGCGCCGATCGTCGCGATCGGCTCCCTGGAGGAGGCGATCGAGCTCACCAACGCCTCGCGTTATGGGTTGCTGGCTGCGGTCTACACCGCCGACGTGGGCGCCGGGCTCGCGTTCGCGGAGGCGGTCCGCACCGGCTGGGTGAACATCAACGAGTCCACCAACTACTGGGAGAGCCACCTGCCGTTCGGCGGGCGGGCCGGCTCGGACAGCGGGCTGGGCCGGGTCGGCGGGGCGCATCCGATGGAGATGTTCACCGAACTGCAGACCGTGATCATCGGCTGACGTGATTGTCTGATGGGGGAACATGTCATGAAACCGGAACCGACCTCGCTCGAGGCCGTCTTCGCGAGCTTCGACCAGCTGTGGAGCCCGCGCATCGTGACCACGGTCAACGACTACGACGTGCGGGTCGCCAAGGTGCAGGGCGAGCACGTCTGGCACACGCACGACCACACCGACGAGTTCTTCCTGGTGGTGGAGGGCACGCTGCGCATCGGGCTGCGCGAGGCGGCCGGCGAACGCGAGGTGGTGCTGCCGGCCGGGTCGGTGTTCACCGTGCCGCGCGGCGTCGAGCACAAGCCCAGCTCGGCGGACGGCGCGCGGATCCTGATGCTGGAGCCGTCCGGCACGGTCACCACCGGGGACCGGCACGACGACATCCCCGGGCACGTCGACAGCACCGCCGGCCACACGTACCAGGGCTGAACCGGCATGGCGGACGCGGAGGACGTGCGGCGGCTCGCGCTGGGCCTGGCCGACGTCGTGGAGATCGACAGCGACGGGTTCGACTTCCGGGTGGCCGGCAAGGGGTTCGTGTGGTCATATCCGGAGCGGCTGCCGGGCAAGCCGCGGGTGATCCGCACCGACGTCGCGGTGCTGTTCGTCGGGGACGAGTCCGAGAAGCAGGCGTTGCTGCTGGGCGAGCCGGACCTGTTCTTCACCACGCCGGGCTACGACGGGCTGCCGCTGGTGATGCTGCGCCTGCCCGCCGTGTCGGTCGAACGGCTCACCGAGCTGGTCACCGACGCGTGGCGGATGCGCGCGCCGGCGTCCCCCACGGTGCCGTGAGGGACGCCGGTTCAGTGCCGGTCAGGTGATCAGCCGAACGGGATGTGCGGGTCCCCGCTTCCGCACTCGCCGCCCCAGCGGTGTGACGATCCCAGGTTGGCCGCGTTGCGGGTGACCTGGGCGCTGTTGTAGTCGATCCACTGCCCGCGGTGGACGCACAGCGTCACGCCGCCGGTGCCGCTGTTGCCGTTGTAGACCCGGACGTGGTCACAGCCGCCACAGGTGGTGCCGTTGTTCGCCCACGACATGTCGTCGTTGTCGATGTCCCCGTTCGAGCTGGAGCCCATCCCGTTGGACCAGGCGTCGTCGTTGTTGATATCGGTCCACTTCGGCGTGTTGTAGCCGGACCAGAACCAGACGCAGAAGTAACCCGAGGAACAGGAGCGGTCGACCGCGGTCGTGCTCATGCCCGACGGGCCGGGCTTCGCCGCCGCCGCCGGCTGGGCGATGGCGATCAGGAACGCGCCGGCCACCAGGAGTACTCCCAGCGTGGCACGCATGGTCTTGAACAACATGCTGCATTTCCCTTCGGTGGGTTGGCGCCGTGCCGTGGCGGTCATCGCCCGGCTCCGGCAATCTGCTCCGCCACGCCGAGCGCGTGCACGGACAGCCTCTGGTATTGCTCGATCACCTCCCGGTTCTCGGCGTATGCCTGGTCGGCGTGGACCCGCTCGACGGCACGAGCGGCACGGACCAGTCCGGTTCGGGTGACGCAGGCGGCCTCGGCGACCGCGGCGCGCAGTTCCGCGGGGCCCGGTTCACCTCTGGTCGCGGGTGTCACGCGTGCCCGGAGCCGGTCCGGGTCGGGCACGGGATAGCCGCGGCCGGCCATGCACCCGGCCCAGTCCCGCAGGGCGGACCGGTAGCCGGGGTCGGCGGCGACCTCGGGCAGGTAGCCCTCGGGCAGCGCCTCGACGAGCGTCCGGCTGCGCAGCCATCCGGCGAAGTCGCCGTAGAGCCGGGACTGAGCCTCGGCGACACACCCCCGGCTGCTCTGTTTCAGGGTCTTGCCGCCGGGCATGGGCACGGCGACCGCGTCCCGTCGGTCGCCGTCCAGGGCCGCCTGGAAGGCCTCCTGCCGTTCGGCGGGCAGGCCGCGCACGTATTGGAAGTTGGCGTCCGCCGCCCGGGCCGCGTCGAGGGCCTCCTGGGCGTAGGCGACGCCGAAGCCGTGCGCCGCGGCGAACGCCGGGTCATCGATGCCGTAGGGAAAGTCCGGCGGGTCGGCGGCCGGCTCGACCACCGCATAGGGAAAGCCCAGCCGGTGCATGCAGTCGGAGGTCAGTTGCGCCTCGGCCCGGTCGAGCACCGATCGCTCGGCCGCGGTGAGCGGCCGCGGCGCCTCCCCCTCCGCACCGCCGTCGCATCCGGCCGCAATCGCCGCCATCGCAACGACTATGGCCATGGTCAATCCCTTGTGGACCATTGTCGCCTCCCCCGCTCAACGCCACTGCGTCAGATCCTGCGGGAGGACGCCCGGGGGTGGCGATGCCATTCGTCGTGGATCGAAAGGCACGCCCATCCGGGTTGCGCGGATCGCACCCGGCTGCGAGAGTGATACCCCATACCCCTAGGGGGTACCAATTCGAGGCAAGGAGTTGTCATGCGAACTCTCACCTGGCTCGGCAAGCGCTGGCCGACCTGGCTGGCCATCGTGGTCGGCGCGCTCACCGCCTACGGCCTGGCCGAGGGCGCCGACCTGGCGCCGGTCCTCACCCTCTCCGGCCTGATCTATCTCGGCGCCGCCGCGCTGGAGCGAAAATCCGCGGCCTGGCCGCTGTTCGGCATCACGTTCGTCGTGCTGACCGTGGCGAAGGTGCTGGACCTGCCCGATCCGACCTGGATCTTCCTCGGCGCGGCCGTGCTGGTCCTCGCCTACGGCCTGGTCCGCGGCATCACCCGGCCACCGAGCGGCTTTCCGCTGCAGGCGGCCGGCATGGTCGTCTTCGGCGGCCTGGCGGCGATCACCGTGCTGGCCGGCGGCACCCTCGGCGCGGTGCTGGTGGCGCTCGGCCTGCTCGGCCACGCCGCCTGGGACGTCCATCACCACCGGGCGAACCGGGTCGTCACCCGCTCTCTGGCCGAGTTCTGCCTGGTCATCGACACCCTGGTCGGCGTCGCCATGCTCGTCGTGGTCGCGGCCTAATTGCGGTTGAAGATGCGGGTCAGCGCGGCGGCCACGGCGGTGAACAGGATCCAGCCCATCGCGGTCAGCACGTAGGCCAGCCACTCGGCCGGGCCGCCGATGCCGAAGTCCTTCTGCTGACCGAAGTCGATGATCGGGATCAGCACGTCCAGGCTGTAGACCAGCGGGTGGAAGGTGCGGCCGGCCGGCGCCGGGCCCGGCGGGTGAACCGCGAAGACGACCGCGCCCAGCACGCTCAGCGCCAGCAGCCAGACAGCGGCCAGGGCCGGGCGGTAGCCGTAACCCACCAGGACGTCCTGCAACACGCCCCAGGCCTTGCCCGCCGGGGAGAGCCGCTGCCGCCGCCGGCGCTGCTTGGCCAGCGACACGGTGCGCGCGGCGGCCTCGGCACCCGCCTGCCGGTAGAGCGCGGCCAAATGCTCGTAGGGCTGTGGGCGGTAACCGTCCGGGTCGCGGGCGAGCCACTCCAGCCGCTCGTCCGGTGTGCCGACCCGTTCGAGCGCGGCATAGCGGAAGTTGTCCAGGCGCAGCCGGGCCGGCCATCGGTCCCGCTGGTCACGGAACACCTCGACCCGGGCCTGCCGCAGGTCGACGGTGCCCTCGATGGTCTCCGCCAGCATGGACAGCCGGCCCGCGCGCAGGCCCTTCGCATCGAGTGCGTTGCCCTCGGGGTTGCGCAGAGTCGCGTCGGTCAGCGTGATGTCCCCGGTCACCTCCGCCCGGCGCAGCCGCAACTCGCCGTCGATGCGCAACTGGCGGCGGCCGTGGATCGTGCCACCGACCTTGGCGCCGGTCAGCTCCACGTCGCCGTCGATGGTGGTGCCCTGCAGATAGACGTTGCGGCCGATCTGGGCGGCGTCGCCGTGGAGCGCGGCCACCCGGTTGAAGACCCCCACCGCACGGCCGTCGGCCGCCAGGCGGGCGTCGTCGAGGTCGAGGTCGCCGCTGACCTGGACGCCATAGATCACCACCGCGCCGGTGACCGTGCAATGTCCCAGATTGAAGGTGCCCTGCACGGCGGCCCCGAACGCCTCGAGGCCGGGCAGGGTGCTGCCCTGGAAGGAGACGCCGCGCATCCGGGCGAACCAGAACTCCGGCACCTCGTCGAACGTGCTGCCGGTGATCTCCAGGGCACTGTCCACATCGGCCTGGTAGAGGTCGAGTTTGCCGGTGATGCGCGCGCCGTGCACGCGCAGCGCGGCACTCTGGCCCGGCTCGCGCTCCTGCGCGCCGAGCAGCAGCGACCGCACCACCTCGGCGCGCACGGCGGGGGTGTCGGACAGGTGCACCCTCGCGCCTCGCGGATAGGCGTCCCAGACCTGCTGCTCCGCCGGGGACAGGGCGCCGAGATCGGCCGGAATCACCATCGGCCGCGGCCCAGCTGTGCTCTGATCGTCGGATCGGTGATCTTGTCGTCGGCGGCCAGCAGGATCGCCTTGGACAGGATCACCGACAGCAGGGCGTCGTCGTCGAAGGGCAGCCGCACCTTTGCCGCGGGCCGCCGGTCGGGCACGATGCACAGATAGGCGTCATCGGGCTCCATCAGGATGTTTCCGGAGCCGAGGTGGATGCGGTAGGCGCCGAGCCTCCCCTCGACCCGCAGGAAGTGCCCGCGCACCTCGCATCGCGGCCCGATCGCCAGCCGCGGCAGCAGCCGGCCGAGCACGTCGCGGCGCAGCTCGCCGCTCGGCGTCAGGTCACCGAACACCACCCGCTCCCGGTATCCCGGGAAGCGGTCCTCGCCGCGGTCGTGCCAGGTGTCGTCCGCCGCGACCGAGGTCACGCCGACGAACAGGTCGACGTCACGCATCGCCTCGCTGAACACCAGTGGCGGCACCTCGGCGAGCGGCGCCCCCGCCCAGGCCCGGCCGTCGCGCCGCGCGAACCGCACCTGGTCGGTGGCGCAATAGGTGGTGTCGTAGACGTCGCCGTCGGTCTCCACCCGGTCGTGGAAGAAGACGGCCCGCCACTGGCCCGCCCCGAACTCCCTGGTGGCCTCGCCGTGACGCCCGCTGCTCCAGGTGCCCAGATAGTTCGCCGCCCAGCCGCGCTCGCGCATCAGCGCGTTGGCCTGGCGGTAGCGCAGGATGTGCGCGGCGAACCGGTTGGAATGGGCGCCGGTCTCGAGCTCGGCCGGGGTCAGCGGGTAGACCTCGCGGTAGGCCTGCTTGAACGGCTGTCGCAACCCACTCTCGGCCACCACGTCGCGCCAGTGGGCGACCTCGGCGGCGCCGGCCAGTGCCGGGTGCCAGAGCCGGACCCGCCAACCGGGGCCGGGCTGATCGGACAGGCCGGACAGGGTCCACGCGGCGCCGGCCCGCTCCGGGAGGCCACCGGTCCAGGTCTCGCCGTCGGGCGACGCCTGCCAGATCAGCCGCCGCGCGAAGTCGCCGGTGATCGGATGGTCCGAGTATCGCTCGGCCCAGACCGGCCAGGCCCACACCCGCTGCTCGGACATCAGCCCCTCGAGCCGGACGCGCTCCACACCGATCGTGCGGTTGATCGCGGTGACCGTGGCGCGCACGTCGGTCAGCTCGTCCTTCCACTCCGGCGGCACCGCCCGCAACGCCACGCCGTCACGGAGCGCCCGCAGCCGGGCCCGGCCGCCGGTGATCTCGACGATGCCCGCCCGGCCGTCGTCGCCGGGCAGCGGCCGGACGAGCCGGCCGTCGGCGCCGAGCCCGTGATCGTCCACGGTGAGCTCGAGGGCCTCGCCGGGCGCCCAGCCGCGCTCGTCACCGAGCCGCTCGAGGGTCGTGCGGACCCGCGCCAGGAACGACTTGCTGCGCACCGACATGCTGAGCCGGGCCAGCGCGCGCACCGGCGCGTCGCCGGGGCGCTCGGCCAGAATGTCGACCACCGCGGTCGCCGCCTTCATCGCGACCACCGCCGACCCGCCGCGCTGCCAGGGCATGCCGATCGCGGTCGCGACGTCGCAGAGCAGTGCCGTGCTCTGCGCGCCGGGGGTGCGGGACTGCATCCAGACGAGGCCACGCAGCAGCTCGTCGGTGTAGTCGTGCACCGGACCGCGCACCGAGCGGTAGGGCTCGAGGAACAGGGTGACGGCCCGCCGGGCGGGCGGCGACGCGGCCAGCAGGTCGTCGGCGGCGCGCAGCCAGGCCTTGGCCGGCACGGGCTTGGACAGCGTGGCCGCGAAGCGGAAGACGGCCTGGACCTCGGCGTCGGCGAGCAGCTTCCCCAGCTCGGCCGGTGGCTCGCCGGCGCGACTCGCCGACACCGCCAGGTCGGCGGGCACGCCACCGTGGCGGCGGCTGAGCGCGGTGCCGAACAGGCGGGCCAGGTCGGTCATCACCAGCGGCGAGATCCACTGGTGATGCAGAGCCCCGAACGCCTTGGCCACCAGCTCCTCGTGCTCGCCGAGGCCGTCCGGGCCGAGGGCGGCGGCGATCAGCGCGGGCACCCACCAGGGCGCGTCGGAGATGGTCGGCTGGTAGTCGAGCAGCCGCCGCAGCGCCCACCCGAGGTCGGCACCGGACCACGGGATGGACATCGCCTCCACCGGGCGCAACACCGGGCCGTAGACGAAGAAGGAACTGTCCTCGCGCGTGAAATAGTCGTGCATCCGCAGCACCACGTCGCGACGCACGGCCGGTGTCTGCGCACCCAGCAGGTCGGTGTGGTCGCGGAGGATCTCGTGGGTCAGCTCGGCCGCGAGGTCGGACATCAGCCGCCGACCAGCGGGATCAGGCGGATGAACGACACCGGCCGGGCGGTCGTCAGGTCGATCACCTCGTCGAGGTCCTCGATCTGCCGATCACCGACGATCATCACGAACGCGTTGCGCCCGAAGCCGGCACAGGCGACCTCGGCCTGCGCCTCCCAGTCCACCCGGGACGGCGTGGGCGAGACCGGCCGCACCAGCCCGCGGAAGGTGTCGCGTCGCACGGGCGCGGCGTTGAACCGCGCCACCTCCTCGCGCACCCGCAGCCGCACCAGCTCGCGGGCGGTGATGCTCTCCGGCAGGCCGGGCAGCACCCACTCGTCGATGGCGCGGCCGGCCATGGTCTCGTCGCGCACGATCAGATCGGTCACGCCACCCTCCCCGTTGTGGTGCGACACATGATGCCGGAGGGCTACGACAATTTCTGCCCGCCCCCGCGCTCGTCGTCCCACCGAGGTGCTCGGCGCCGGGCCGGCCGCCGACCCGGAGACCTATCCGAGGGCCGGCGGCGGGGCGGTCAGGCCGGGTCGGTCACCCAGAGGAGGTAGAGGCCCGGCGCGCTCCAGGTGGCCGGTTGGACGACCTGGCAGAAGTACGCGGACCAGGTGTGCGCCGCCACACCGGAGGCGCCGATCTCGTTGCACTGCTCGCCGCGCCCGTAGGAGCCGTAGCGGTGGTAATACGGCGACGCGGACGGCGGCGGCGTGGCGGACCCGGCGACCTCGGTGAAGTAGTTCCACGCGTCGCCGCCATAGGGGCAGGCCGACGACATCGTGATCATCTGCGTGGTCGGCGCCCAGGCCGAGGTCGCGTAGTAGTCGCCGATCGCCGGGGCGTTGCGGCAATAGAGCACGACCCGGAAACTCGTGCCCTGCGTGCCCATCGAGCACGAGCCGGTCAACGTGTTGCCCGAGACGGCGACCGTGCACGTCGGGTCGGCCGCCGCGGCGGCGGGACCGGCCGGAACCAGGGCGCCCGCGAGAATCAGGGCCAGGACCACCGCTATACGCTTCACGCGCCCGAGTCTAGAGAGTCCACAAAGGAAGGCAACCCCTGTTCCTCGACTTCACCGCGGCCCGCCACAGTGACCTGCATCCATGCGTTGCGACGGCCGAGAAATTCCCCGAGCCACGAACTGGTCGGCGAGCAATACTCGGTTGATGGGAGATTTCCTGATCACACGTCGCCGTCTGCTGATCACCGCCGGGTCCGGCGTGCTCGGCGTGACCGTGCTCAACACCGTGACGGGCTGCACCTCCGCGGATGAGACGCCGGCGGAGACCCCGACACTGCCGTCGACCGCGCCCTCGTCGAGCGCCGCCGGCGCGAGCGGGCAATGGCAGCGGGTGAACATCTCGTTCGTGTCGGCCTACCTGCTGATCCGCGGCGGCGACGCGGCCATCGTCGACCTCGGCACCGCGGGCTCGGAGACCGCGATCGAGGCCGGGCTGAAGGCGGCCGGCAGCGGCTGGGACGCCGTGCGGCACGTCATCCTCACCCACCAGCACGGCGACCACGCCGGCGGCCTGTCGGGGGTCGCGCCGCGGGTGAACGGCAAGATATATGCGGGCGAGGCGGACGTCTCCGGGATCAACTCCGCCAAGGAGCTGACGCCGGTCACGGACGGCGACGAGGTCTTCAGCCTGCAGGTGATCGGCACGCCGGGGCACACTGCCGGGCACATCTCGATCTTCGACCCGGCGACCGGCACGCTGGTGGCCGGCGATGCGCTGCGCACCACGGACGGCCTGGCCGCGTCGGACCCGCAGTACACCGCGGACCAGGCGCAGGCGGCCGCCTCGGTGCGCAAGCTGGCCGGCCTGCCGATCAAGACCATTCTGCCGGGCCATGGAGACCCGCTGACCGACGGCGCGGCCGAGGAACTGCGCAAGCTCGCCGACTCACTGCCCGGCTAGCCGAATGTCGTTGGACGGATTCCGCCGGTCCGCGCGAGAATTCGCTGGACATGAGCGGACAAGATCAGCAGAGCCTGGTGCGGCTCAGCAAGAAGATGTCCCTGGCGCTGCGGCACGCCCCCGAGCGGTTCGGGCTGACGCTCGACCCGGCGGGCTGGGTGCCGGTCGACGATCTCCTCGGCGCGCTGCGGGTCAGCCGGGCGCGGCTCGACGAGGTCGTGGCCGGCAACGACAAGCAGCGTTTCGCGATCGAGCGCGGGCCGGACGACGTCGAGCGGATCCGCGCCCAGCAGGGCCACTCCGTCGAGGTCGAGCTCGATCTGCCGGCTCTGACCCCGCCGGACGAGCTGTTCCACGGCACGAACGCCGCCGCCCTGCCCTCGATCCGGTCCACCGGCCTCCATCGCGGCCGCCGGCACCATGTGCATCTCTCCCCGGACACGGCCACCGCCCAGCGGGTCGGCGCCCGCCGCGGCGGCCCGGTCGTGATCCTGACCGTCGACGCCGCGGCGATGTCCCGGGACGGGCACCTGTTCTACCGCAGCGGCAACGGCGTCTGGCTGACCGACGCCGTGCCGCCGCGATATCTGAGCAACTAGATCAACTTGCGGTGAAGACGTAGCTGCCGGCGGGCAGGGCGTAGGACGTCGACCCGTTCGCGTGGGACAGCAGCACCGCCTCGGGCGGCGCGGTCACCGCGGCCGCCGAGGCCGACGGCACCCGCACGGTGGCCGACGCGTTCGGTGGCACCACCACGGTCAGCCGCAGCGCCGAGCCGGTCTTGGTCCAGGCGCTGCTCGCCGGACCGTAAACCGTGTTCAGGCTCGACGACGCCGAGGTGAGCGTGCCACCGGGCCGCGGTGCGATCAGCAGCTTCTGATAGCCCGGCGCGGCCGGTCCGACGCCGCCGACGCTGCGGTAGAGCCAGTCGCCGACCGAGCCGAGCCCGTAGTGGTTGAAGGAGTTCATCCCCGGGTCCTGCAGCGAGCCGTCCGGCCGGATGCCGTCCCAGCGCTCCCAGATCGTGGTGGCGCCGCGCGAGTTCATGTAACCCCAGCCGGGATAGTCCGGCTGCTGCAGGATCTGATAGGCCGTGGCCAGGTGCCCGTGCTCGGCGAGCACCGGCAGCAGGTTCTCCACGCCCATGAACCCGACCGACAGGTGGCCGTTGCGACTCGCCACCTTGGCCGCCAGCTTGTCCGCCACCGACTGCACCCGGTTCGCCGGGATCAGGCCGAACGCGAGCGGCAGCACGTACCCGGTCTGGGTGTTGCCGGCGACGGTGCCGTCGGCCGCGACGAACCGCGCGGTGAACGCGGCCCCGATCTGGTCCGCCATCGTGCCGTAACGGGTGGCCTCGGCGTCGTGCCCGGTGGCCGCCGCCATCCGCGACAGCAGCCGCGCCGACCAGCCGAAGAACGCCGTGCTGGTCAGGTCCTGGGCGGTGTTGTCGTCGACGTTGAGCCAGTCGCCGAAGGTCTCCTGGTTGCGGATCAGGTCGGCGCCCGAGGTGCTGCGCAGGAACTCGACCCAGCGGACCATCGACGCGAAGTGCTCGTCGATCACCGAGGTGTCGCCGTAGCGCTGCCACACCGTGTACGGCACGATCACGCCCGCGTCACCCCAGCCGGCCTTGCCCGCTCCCCCGGTGACGTCCGGCGCCACGTCGGTGTACGCGCCGTTGTCGTGCTGCGCGTCGGTCAGGTCGTCGGCGAACTTGTCCAGCAGCCCGTACGTGTCGAAGTTGAACGTCGACGTGGCGGCGAAGGACGCGATGTCCCCGGTCCAGCCGAGCCGCTCGTCCCGCTGCGGGCAGTCCGTCGGCACTGACAGCATGTTCGACCGGGCGCCCCACAGGATGTTGTGGTGCAACTGGTTGACCAGCGGGTCGGAGGTGCTGAAGGTGCCGGTGGCCGGCCCGTCCGTCCAGGCCGCGAGCCCGGTCACAGCGGCCGCGGTCGGCGTGCCGGGGAAGCCGGTCACCTCGACGTAGCGGTAGCCGTGCACCGTGAACCGCGGCTCGAACACCTCGTCCGCGCCGGTGCCGGCCAGCGTGAACGTGTCGGTGGCCTGGGCCGCCCGCAAATTGGTGGTGTAGAGCGTGCCGTCCGCGTTCAGGATCTCGGCGTGCCGCACGGTCACCTTGGCGCCGGCCGCGCCCCGCACCCGCAGCCGGTTCCAGCCGGTGAAGTTCTGCCCGAGGTCGAACACCCAGACGCCGGGTCGCGGCTGGGTGATCGCCTTCGGCGCCAACTCCTGCTGCACGGTGACGCCCGGGTCGACCTGCGGCACCAGGGTGGGCTTGGGCTCGGTCCGCACGGTCGCGGCGGCCCAGCCGGAGTCGTTGAACCCGGCCGCGTTCCAGCCGGCCCTGACCAGGCGCGCGTCCTGGTCCTCACCGGCGTAGAGGTCGTCGGAGGTGATGTTGCTCGGCGCGGTCTTCCAGGACCCGTCGGTGCGGATCGTGTCCGCGGTGCCGTCCGTGTACTGCACGATCAACTGCGCCGAATACCAGGGCGAGGTGCCCCAGAGCCGACTGCCGGCGAAGCCGACGTTGCCGGAGAACCAGCCGTTGCCGACCATCGCGCCGAGCGCGTTGGCGCCCTGCCGGATCGATCCGGTGACGTCGTAGCCGCGATACTGCAGCCGCTTGTCGTAGTCGGTCCAGCCCGGCGCGAGCCGCTCGGCGCCGACCTTGGCGCCGTTCAGATAGGTGTCGTGCAGCCCGAGCGCGGTGGTGAAGAGCCGGGCGCGGGACACCGTCTTGGCGACGGTGAAACCCTTCCTGAGGTACGGCGCCGGCGCGGGCACCAGCACCTGATTCCCCCACGGGCCGGCGCCATGGGTGGCCAGGCTCCGGGCGGCGGGCCAGGACGCGTCGTCGAAGCCGGGCTGCTCCCAGCCGGCCGGCCCGGTCTGCGATGCCTTCCAGGTGGCGTCGGTGACGATCGAGCCCAGCTTGGCGATCAGGCCGGCCGGGCTGACGGTGGTGTTCGTGGTGGCGATCGCGATCGTGTTCGATCCGGCGCGCAGCCACGACGTCACGTCCACAGTGGTCGCCCGCTTCCACGAGTCGGCCACCCGGCGTGACGAGCTCACCTTGTTGCCGTTGACCCAGACGTCGGCGGTGTCGTCACCGGTCACCACGAGCGTGGCCGGCGTGACCGAGGCGAGCGTGAAGGTCTTCCGCAGGTAGCGGGTGGCGGCCGGGGCGGTGACCGCCGGATCGCCCTCCGGGTACCAGATCCAGGACGCGCCGGTGAGGTTCGCGGTGCCCGGCGCCCCGATGAAGTCGGGTTGCCAGGCGTCGAACAGCGCGGTGTCGAAGCGGGCGGCGGCACTCCACTCGCCGGCCCGGCCCTGGGCGTCCCAGACCATCACCCGCCAGTAGTAGGTGGTGTTTCCGGCCAGCGCCGGGCCGCCGTACGCGACGTCCACCGATCGGGCGGACGCCACCTTGCCCGAGTCCCAGACGTCGGCGGCGCCCGCGGCGCGGCCGACCTGGATCCGGTAGCGGCCCTGGGCCTGGGCGGATGTGCCGGAGCGCAACGTCCAGCCGAAGCGTGGCTTGGCGACCACGCCGACCGGGTTGGAGCGCCGCTCGACGGTCAGGCCGGTCGCCGAGACCGGCGACGCCCCGGTGGGGTCGGGCGTGCTGACGTCGCCGTTCCACGGCGCCATGCCGAACGCGCCGAGATCCCGCGCCGCGGGCCAGGCCGCGTCGCTCGCCGCCGGGTCGGCCCAGTTCTCCGGTACGGAGGTGGCCGCCTTCCAGCCCGCGTCGGTGATCAGATCGACGGCGCCCGCGGCGGAGGCCACCCGCAGCCGGCCGAGCACTCCCGCGGCCCCGCCGGAGTTGCGGGCGGCCAGCGCGATGGTGTTGGCGCCCGGCTTGAGCCGGCCGGCCAGGTCCACATAGGTGCCCGTGCGCCACGAGTCGGCGACCCGGGCCGAAGCGGCCAGGAAGGTGCCGTTGAGCCAGACGTCGACCGTGTCGTCGCCGGTGACGACGAGCTGCGCGTTCGTGTAGGGGCCGGCCGGCGCGGTGAAGGTGCGGCGCAGATAGCGGGTGGCGACCGGGGCGTCCTGGGCGGGACTGCCTTCCGGATACCAGATCCAGTGGGCGCCGGAGACGTCGAGGGGCGCGGGCGCGGCGACGGCCGGTTCGGGGGCGGCGAGCGGGATGAGGACGAGTGCCGCGAGCACGGCGAAGACAGATCTGACACGTGTCATGCGATATCTCCCGGTGGAAGGAGGATCCTCTGAAGCGTCTGATTTGAACGTTTCAAAGTGACGTAGATCGATGCTATTGCTTCTCACCGGAAAGTTTCAAGAGCGATGGCCGGCCGAGTAACCGGCCGGCCATCCATCGTGGTCGGTTCTAGGTCAGCAGCTCGCCCGGTTCGCCGGCCTCGACGTGCTCGCGCAGGTGCCGGTTGTGCCGAGGCTCCTGCTTGGTCTTCTGGTCGTCCAGCTTGCGGCGCATGTCGTCCCGCACGTCGTGCAGGGCCGCCTTGAGGTCTTCCTCGGCCGAGGTGGTGACGATCTTCTGGCGGCCGGCGATCCAGCACTCCAGCGTGACCTTCTGCCCCCGGGCCGCGCGGTCCTTCACCGAGACCTCGAGCTCCGTGGCATCGGCGTGGAAGGCGGCCAGCCGGCCGTCGAGGGTGACGAACTCCTCGGCGATCCAGTTCAGGTCACCCTGCGAGAACCCGGCGCCGACGCGCAGGCACTCCCCGACGCTGGCGGGATTGGCCACAGCACTCATCGACAACTCCTCAATTCGGCGGAAACTGACGAAGATGGCCTACCCATGCCGCCCTTCGGTCGAAACCGAACGGCCCCTACCTGGGAATATGCTGACCGCATGGAACGACCGGACTGGAAGACGCCACTGGGTGCGGCCCTCGACCACGCGCTGACGTACCTGGATGGCCTGCCGGTCCGGCCGGTGGCCCCGGCCGCGACGCTCGCCGAACTCCGCGCCGCGCTCGGCGGGCCGGTGCCGGAGCGGCCGCGACCGGACGCCGAAGTGGTCGCGGCCCTCGCCGCGGCCGCCGAGCCCGGCGTGATCGCCTCCACCAGCGGGCGGTTCTTCGGCTTCGTGATCGGTGGCGGCACCCCGGCCGCGCTGGCCGCCGACTGGCTCACCTCGGTCTGGGACCAGAACGCCGGGCTGTTCGTGATCGGCCCGTCCGCGAGCGTGGTCGAGGAGACCGCCGCGAACTGGGTGGTCGACCTGCTCGGCCTGCCGCCGCAGACCACCGCCGGCTTCGTGACCGGCGCCCAGATGGCCAACTTCACCGGGCTGGCGATCGGCCTGCGGGTGGTGCTCGGCCGGGCCGGCTGGGACGTCGACGCCGACGGGCTCTGGGGCGCGCCCCGGGTGCGGGTGATCGTCGGCGGCGAGTCGCACGGCACGGTCGACCGGGCGTTGCGCTTCCTCGGGATGGGCACCTCCGCGGTGGTCCGGGTGGCCTCCGACGACCAGGGCCGGATGGACCCCGCGGCGCTGCGGGCGGAACTGGCCGGCGAGCCCCGGCCGACCATCGTGTGCGCGCAGGCGGGCAATGTGAACAGCGGCGCGACCGACCCGATCGGCGAGATCTCCGACCTGGCTCACGAGGCTGGCGCCTGGGTGCACGTGGACGGCGCGTTCGGGCTGTGGGCGGCGGCCAGCCCGGAGCTGCGTCCGTCGGTGGCCGGGATCGAGCGGGCGGACTCGTGGGCCACCGACGCGCACAAGTGGCTCAACGTCCCGTACGACTCGGGCCTGGTGCTCTGCGCCCATCCCGAGGCGCACCGGGCGGCGATGGGCGCCCGGGCCAGCTATCTGATGCATGCCGAGGAGGGCGAGCGGGACGCGCTGGACTACGTGCCCGAGCACTCCCGCCGGGCCCGCGGCTTCGCGGTCTACGCGGCGATCCAGGCGCTCGGCCGCGAGGGCGTGGCCGCCCTGGTGGACCGCTCGTGCGCGCTGGCCCGCCGGTTCGCCGAGCGGCTGACCGCGGGCGGCGCCGAGGTCCTCAACGACGTCGTGCTCAACCAGGTGCTGGTGCGCTTCCCCGCGCCGGACGGCGACCACGACGCGCACACCCGGCGGATCGTGCAGGAGCTCCAGCGGGACGGCACCTGCTGGATGAGCGGCACCACCTGGCACGGCGTGTTCGCGATCCGCATCTCGGTGTCGAACTGGTCGACCGACGAGGAAGATGTGGACCGCTCGGTCGCCGCGATGCTGGCGCTGCACCGATGAACTTCACCGAGAAAGACTCGGCGGATCTCGTCGCGGCCAGCTTCGGCGACGCCGACCCGCGCCTGCGGGAGCTGCTCCAGGGGCTGGTCGGGCACCTCCACGACTACCTGCGCGAGGCCCGCCCGACGGTGGCCGAGTGGGAACGCGCGATCGACTTCCTGACCCGCACCGGTAAGGCGTGCACCGACACCCGGCAGGAGTTCATCCTGCTCTCCGACCTGCTCGGCGTGTCCATGCTGGTGGAGACCATGAACGGCGCCGACGCGCACAGCGCCGACGCCACCGCCTCCACCGTCGTCGGCCCGTTCCACCAGGCCGAGAGCCCGGTCCGCGCGCTCGGCGACGGCCTCTACCCCGGCCGGGAGCTGTCCTGCGTGGTCCGGGGCCGGGTCACCGACACGGCCGGCGAGCCGATCGCGGGCGCCACGGTGGACGTGTGGCAGGCCGACGACGCCGGGCTCTACGACGTTTCCCACCCCGGGCGGGCCGGCACCGGCCGCGGCCTCTTCACCACCGACGACGAGGGACGTTACTGGCTGCGGACGGTCACGCCGCTGGACTACCCGGTGCCGATCGACGGCCCGCCGGGCGAGATGCTGCTCGCCACCCGGCGGCCGATCGTGCGGCCGGCGCACGTGCACTTCATGGTCACCGCGCCCGGCCACACACCGCTCACCACGCACGTCTTCGTGGCCGGCAGCGAGCATCTGGGGAGCGATCCGGTGTTCGCGGTCAAGCAATCCCTGGTTCGCGACTTCACCCCGGTGGACTCGCCCGCCGAGGCGGCCGAGCTCGGCGTCGTCTCGCCGTTCGCGCTGGCGGTCTGCGACTTCGTGCTGGCGCCGGCTACAGCCGGGTGATCGCCGCCGCCGGATTCTCGATGGCGTCGGCCACGCTGCGCATGAACCCCGCGGCGGTGCCGCCGTCGCACACCCGGTGGTCGAAGACGAAGGACATCTGAACGATCTTCCGAATGCAGATCCGGCCGTCGACCACCCACGGCCGGTCCAGGATCCGCCCGAATCCGAGGATCGCGACCTGCGGGTGGTTGATGATCGCGGCGCTGCCGTCCACGTTGAAGCCGCCGTAGTTGTTGAGCGTGAACGTACCGGCCTCGGGCGCGACCCGGCCCTCGCGGGCGCTCGCCGTCACCCGGCGGATCTCGGTGTCCAGCTGCGACGTGGTCATCCGCTCGGCGCCGGCCACCGCGGGCACCATCAGCCCGCGCGGGGTCTGCACGGCCAGTCCCAGGTTGATCGCGTCGGACTCGACGATCTCCTGCCGCTCGACGTCGAGCCGGCTGTTCAGCACCGGGAACTCCCGCAGACCGGCCACCACGAACCGCGCGATGTAGGCGAGCAGGCCGGGGCCGGGACGGATGCTCTCGCGCAGCTCCCAGAGCGGGGTCGCGTCGACGTCGACCCAGACGGTCGCCTCGGGGATCTCCGACCGGCTGCGGGTCAGCTGCGCCGAGACGGCCTTGCGGAAACCGTTGAGCGGGGTGCGCCGCTCCCCGGGCGGCTTCGTCCGGGCTTGCGTCACGTCGTTGCGGGTCACCACGCCGCCCGCGCCCGTGCCGGTGAGCGCGGCGACGTCGATCCCGGCGTCCCGCGCGAGCTTGCGGACCAGCGGCGAGACGACCCGGGCCACCGGTCGCGCGGCCGCGGTCACGGGCCGGCGCGGCCTCCGCCGGCGGCCTCGGGCGTCCGTCGCGGCCGTGCCGTACCCGATCAGGACGTTGCCGGAACCGGCCTTCTCCTCCTCGCGGTAGGCCTCGGCCGCTTTGCTCTGCTTCCCCAGAGGAAGCGCTGCCGCAGAGGCCGCAGAGCGCTCTGCGGCCTCTGGGGAAGCGGCGATCTTTGCTTCCTCTCGGGAAGCAGAGCGCTCTGCGGCCGCAGAGGAAGCGGCGATCTTTGCTTCCTCAGGGGAAGCAGAGCGCTCTGCGGCCGCAGAGGAAGCGGCCGGCTCGATCGTGATCAGCGGCTTGCCGACGTCGACCGCCTCGCCCTCGGCGCCGTGCAGCACCGCGACCCGCCCGGCATACGGGCTGGGCACCTCGACCACCGACTTCGCCGTCTCCACCTCGACGATCGGCTGGTCCACCGCGACCACGTCGCCGGCCGCCACCAGCCACCGCACGATCTCCGCCTCGGACAACCCCTCGCCCAGGTCCGGCAGCAGGAAGGTCTTGCTCACGACTCCTCCCACTGCAGGTCGTCGACGGCGTCCAGGATCCGGTCCACCCCGGGCAGCTGGAAGTGTTCGAGCTTGGGCGGCGGGAACGGGATGTCGAACCCGGTGACCCGCCGGATCGGTGCGGCCAGCGAGTGGAAGCACCGCTCGGTGACCCGCGCGACGATCTCCGCGGACACCCCGGCGAACCCGGCCGACTCGGCCACCACCACGGCCCGCCCGGTGCCCCGGACCGCCGCGCACACCGTCTCGTCGTCGAACGGCACGATCGAGCGCAGATCCACCACCTGCAGGCTGCGACCCTCCTGGGCGGCGGCCTCGGCGGCCTCCAGAGCGACCGGCACCGAGGGGCCGTAGGCGATCAGCGTCGCGTCGGTGCCCGGCCGGCGGACCACCGCCCGGCCGATCGGCGGCTGCGGCTCGGCGAGATCCACCTCCTCCTTGGCGAAGTAGAGCTTCTTCGGCTCGAGGAACACCACCGGGTCCGGCGAGGCGATCGCCTCCCGCAGCAATGCGTACGCATCCGCGGGATTCGCCGGCGCCACCACGTGCAGCCCCGGCGTGTGCGCGTAATAGGCCTCGGAGGAGTCGCAGTGGTGCTCGACCCCGCCGATGCCGCCCGCATAGGGCACCCGGATCACCATCGGCAGGCTCACCTTGCCGCGCGTCCGGTTCCGCATCTTCGCCACATGACTGACGATCTGCTCGAACGCCGGATAGGCGAACGCGTCGAACTGCATCTCCACGACCGGCCGCATCCCGTTCATGGCCAGCCCGACCGCCATCCCGACGATCCCGGACTCGGCCAGCGGGGTGTCGAAGCACCGATCCTCGCCGAAGTCGGCGGTGAGCCCGTCGGTGATCCGGAAGACCCCGCCCAGCGGCCCGACGTCCTCGCCGAACATCAGCACCGACGGGTCGGCGGTCATCGCGTCCCGCAGCGCCCGGTTGAGCGCCTGCGCCATGGTCAGCTTCTCGTGGGTCACCGCGCGTCCTCCCGGCTCAGCTCGTCGGCCACCAGCGCCATCTGCTCGCGCAGCTGCGGCGTCGGCGTCGCGTACACGTATTGGAAGAGGTCGGCCGGATCCGGCCGCACGTCGCGGTTGAGCCCGTCCCGGGTGTGCGTGGCGACCCGCTCGGCCTCGGCGGTGATGTCGGCCCGCAACGCGTCGTCGAGGACGCCGCGACCGGCCAGGTAGGTCTCCAGCCGGGTCAGCGGGTCGCGTGCGACCCAGGCGGCCACCTCGGCGTCCGCGCGGTAGCGGGTGGCGTCGTCCGCGTTGGTGTGCGCCTGCATCCGGTAGGTGTGCGCCTCGACCAGCTGCGGCCCCTCGCCGGCCCGGGCCCGGGCCACGGCCGCGCCGAGCACGGCGAGCAGCGCGGCGGCGTCGTTGCCGTCCACCCGTTCGCCGGGCAGGCCGTACCCGACGCCCTTGTGGGCCAGCGACGGCGCCACGGTCTGCCGCGCGAGGGGCACCGAGATCGCGTACTCGTTGTTCTGCACGAAGAACACCACCGGCGCGCGGAAGACTGCGGCGAAGTTGAGCGCCTCGTGGAAGTCGCCCTCGCTGGTCGCGCCGTCCCCGCAGAGCGCCATCACCACGGTCGGCTCGTGGCGCAGCCGGGCGGCGTGCGCGACCCCGACGGCGTGCGGCAGCTGGGTCGCGAGCGGGGTGGCCTGCGGCGCCACGTGGTGCTCGTAGGGGTCGTAGCCCGCGTGCCAGTCCCCCTTGAGCAGGGTGAGCGTCTCGATCGGGTCGACGCCCCGGGTCACCGCGGCCACCGTGTCGCGATAGGTCGGGAACATCCAGTCGCCGTCCGCGAGCACCTGCGCGGCGGCCACCTGGCACGCCTCCTGCCCGTGCGAGGACGGGTAGACCGCCAGCCGCCCCTGGCGGACGAGGGCGTTGGCCTGGTCGTTCAGGCGCCGGCCGACAACCATCGACCGGTACGCCCGCAGCAGCGCGTCGTCCGCCGGCAGGTCGTGGGCGGCGTGCCCGGTCGGTGTTCCGGTGGCGTCGATGAGCATCACCGGCTCGTCGGAGGGCAACAGGTGAGCGGCGTCACGTGTCATATCGACATCCTCACCGGCGTACCATTTGAGTGCCATAACCTGCGGAAACACGAGATAATGTCGTCGGCTGCCCGGCATTGGCGGGCCAATCGTCCAGCTGCCGCCCGACGTCCGAAGGAGCCGTGAGACAGATGGCCACCGACCTCGACGACATCGATCTGCGGATCCTCGACGAGCTGACCGCGGACGGCCGCCTGTCGATGCGCACGCTGGCCGAGCGGCTGCACATCTCGCGGGCGAACGCCTACGCCCGGGTCGAGCGGCTGCGCGCCACCGGGGTGATCCGGCGGTTCACCGCGGACATCGACCCGGTGGCGAGCGGGCTGGGCACGTCGGCCTATCTGACGCTGACCGTGCGGCAGGCCGACTGGCGGGAGATCCGGGCCCAGCTGCAGGCGCTGCCCGGGGTGGCGCACATCGGCCTGGTCGGCGGCGAGTTCGACGTGATCCTGCTGGTGCGTGCCCGGGACAACGGCGACCTGCGCCGGCTGGTGCTGGACGAGATCCAGGGCATGGCGGATGTGCTCAACACCCGCACCCTGCTGGTTTTCGAGGAGCCCGAGGTCGAGCTCAGTCCTCGTCAGCGATCGGGGTCTCCATCCGCACGAGGCCGGTGATCTCCATCCGCACGACGTCGCCGCCGCCGCGGGCGCGCGACGAACGGCGGGCGCGCGAACTCACCCTGGAGCACCTCAACGAGGTGGCCGGCACCCTGGTCAGGGGTTTCACCGGCGGGTGAGTCGCGCGCCCGGTGCCTTACGCCGCCGGGAAGGGCGCCACGTCCTGCGCGCATCTGGTGCCGACCGGCGGGATCTCGCCGTCCAGCAGATAGCGCGTGTACCAGTCGGTGATGCAGGCGCTGAACCGCGTGGTGTGGCCGAAGCCGTCCAGCGTCAGCAGGCGGGCGTTGCCCAGCTCCCGGGTCATCCGCACGGCGAAGTCGTACCGAGTCGCCGGGTCCTTGGTCGGGTTGACCACCAGCACGGTGTTGGAGGTCTTCTTGCCCCACGGCCCGTTGTAGCGCTCAGTGATCCGCGGCCAGTTCGCGCAGCCGACCTCACCGAACGCCTCGGCCCGGCCGAAGTTCGGGTGCGCGGCCTCGAAGGCCTGGGCGATGCCGGGATAGAGCGCCAGGTTCCGCGGCAGCGGCGCGTCCGCGCAGTTCACCGCATAGAACGCGTCGTTGCTGCTGAACGAGTACGCGTCCGGCATCCAGCCGCGGGCGGGTGGCGCCTTGGGGAACGCGCCGGCCCGCAGCGTGCTCTTGGTGCCGGTGGCCGCGCCGCCGCTGATCGCCTCGTGCACCACCTGCAGGATCTCCGCCGTCTCCGGGAAGCTCAACACGTTGTACATGGTCTGCGAGACCAGCCCGGTCAGGTCGTCGAGGTTGACCGTGCCGAACGGCGGGACGTCCACCGGGCCCTGCCGGAACCGGGCGCGAATGGCCGCATATTTCGATTTGGCGTGCCCGGCGAAGGCGCACGCCGAGCGACCGGCCTTGTCGCACTCGGCGAGGAAGCCGGCGAAGGCGATCTCGAAGCCGCCGGCCCGGCCGAACTTGTTCTCCAGCCGGTGGTCGGCGCGCTGCTCGGGGTCGACGTTGCCGTCCAGGACGACCGCCCGCACCTTCTTCGGGAACAGGTTCACATAGGTCGCGCCGATCATCGTGCCGTAGGAGAAGCCGATGTAGGTGAGCTGATCGTCGCGCACGGCCTTGCGGAGCAGGTCGAGGTCCTTCGCGACGTTGAGCGTGCTCATGTGGGTGAGCAGCGGCCCGGCGTTGCGCTTGCAGCCCTCGGTGTATTCGTGGTTGGCCTCGAGGGTGTTCGCGATCTGCTCGGGCGTGATCGGCACGGCGGTCATCTGCGAGAGCAGCTCGATGGCCTCCTCGTCGGTCGGGAAGCACTGCAGCGGGTCGCTCGCGCCGATGCCGCGCGGGTCGAAGCCGACGAAGTCGAACCGGGCCAGCACCTCGGGCGTGACGACCTGCTCGGCGACGGTGACCATGCCGCGGCCGGCGCCACCCGGGCCGCCGGGGTTCACGAAGATGGTGCCGATCTTGTGGGCCGGGTCGTCGGCGGGCCGGCGGGCCAGCGCGATGGTGGTGGTCGCGCCGCCCGGCTCGTCGTGGTCGAGTGGCACCTCGGTGGTCGCGCAGTCGAAGCCGAGCAGCTCCTCCTCGGTGCAGGCCGACCAGGCGACCCTGGCGACGGCGGGCGCGGCGGAGGCCACTGTGGGCACAGCGACGGCGATGGGCAGGATGGCCAGGACGGCGGCGGCTCGGACGGCGAGCCGACGATTGACGGTCATGATGCGCCTCTCCGGTCGGAAGCAGGACCAGCGGCCATCGTTCCATGCATTGAGGAAGATCGTTGCCCCGGTCTCATTCCCTTGGGTGCAACCACGCCAGCAACTCCGGCGGGGCCATGCGGGCGACCCGCTCGTGATAACCGGCCAGCTCGGTGGCGGTGAGAAGCTCGCGCCCGGCGCCGGACGTGCCGCGCCGGAAGAACGAGGCGGTGTCCTTGAAGATGCCCTGCTGCGCCGGGACCAGCCGGTCGGCCCGGCCACGCATCCGCTCGAAGGTCGCCGCCGCGACCAGCGCCGGCCAGGCCTCCTCGGGCACCCCGACGCCCAGCCGCCAGGCGATCCCGCGCATCTGCCCCTCGAGGTCCGCGCGCAGATCGTCGTAGTGGATCAACAGCACGTTGGGCTCGGTGCGCCGCGCCCAGGCGCCGGCCAGGTGGGCCAGGACCCCGGCGAGAGATTCCGGGTACGCGCCACCGAGGTCGTCGCCCTCGATCCAGCGCAGCAGGCTGTCGTGCAGCGACGCTCCCGTGCCGGCCGGGGCGTGCTCGCCGGTCAGTTGCCGCACCCGAGCCTCGTCGATGTTGGCGATCTGGTGGTGCAGCGACACGAACAGGTCGAGCGGGTGCCGGGCGCTGACCAGATAGGACACCGCCGGGTCGGCCGGGATGCCGTCGAGCGGCGTGTGCGTCTTGATGAACCGGCGGTGCCGCTGGGCCGCCAGCCGGGCGTGCACCGCGCCGGGCGGCATGATCGTGTGGTCCAGCCACGGCGACAGGTGATAGAGCGGCGCCGGCGGATCGGGGCGCTGAAAGATCAACAATGCGCAGATCATCTGCAGCCAGGTGGTGCCGCTGCGGCGCCGGGTGCTGATCACGATGTCGCCGCGGCGGAAACGGAACCCCAGCCAGCGTGCGCTGTCCTCGTCGTGCGATCGATAACGCACCGGCGCCGTGGCCATGCGAAGGAGGGTAACAGAGCACATTGGTCCGATATGGGCCTCATGTGCGCACGGTCAGACGCATTAGCGGGCGAGCGGTAGCCTGATTCCCGAATCCGTGGCCCGGCGATCGGGGGTGGCCTCTTGATTCGCGATCGTGCGGCAATCGCGGCCGTCGGCAGTGCATTTCCGGACACTTCCTATGCACAGCACGAAATCGGGGCAATGCTCGGCCTGGACAACCGGGTCGCCCGGCGCCTGCTGGACGCGCCACACATCCGCAAGCGGCATCTCTACCTGCCGCCGCCCGACCCTCGCACCGGCCGCATCCCACCGGAGTCCACTGCGGATCTGCACGCGAAGTTCCGGGCCGGCGCGCTGGAGATCGGCTCCCGAGCAGTGCAAAACGCGCTCAAGGCCGCGAGGCTGTCCACAACGGACATCGATCAGCTGGTCTGTGTCACGTCGACCGGCTTCCTGGTGCCGGGCCTCAGCGCGCTGCTCTCGCGGGAGCTCGGATTCGACCGCCGCATCGTGCGCGCGGACATCGTGGGAATGGGCTGCAACGCCGGCCTGAACGGCCTCAATCCCCTCGTTCAATGGGTCGAGAACCACCCCGGAAAAGTGGCTTTGCTGCTCTGCTGCGAGATCAACTCCGCGATGTACGTGCCCGGCGACACCGCCCGCATCGGCATCGTGAACAGCCTTTTCGGCGACGGCGCGGCAGCCGCGGTGGTGACCGCCGGCGGCCCCGGCCCGCGGATCCTCGATTTCGAGAGCCTCTGCATTCCCGAGGAATGGGCCGCCATGCGATTCGACTGGGACGCCGAGGCCGGGAAATGGAGCTTCTTTCTCGACCGCGACATTCCCTATGTGATCGGATTCAACGTGCGCGAGCCGCTGGTCCGGCTGCTCGAGCGCAACGGGCTCGACTTCGCCGCGATCAAGCACTGGGTGCTGCACACCGGCGGCGGCGCGGTGATCGACTCGATCAAGCTCAGCCTCGGCCTCGAGGAGCACGACGTGCGGCACACCCGGTCCGTGCTGCGCGACTTCGGCAACATCTCCAGCGGCAGTTTCCTGGTCAGCCTGGAGCGGCTGCTGGCCGAGGGGGTTGCGGAGCCGGGTGACCGCGGGGTGCTGGTGACGATGGGGCCGGGCGCGCAGATCGAGACCGCCCTGTTCGAGATGGGCCCAGCTGAAGTCGGACCGGCCTCCTGATGTGGACCGTGCGCATTGACGAGGCGGCGATGGATTCGTCGGTGCTGGGCGGACTCGACCGGGTGCTGACCGAGGTGGAGCGCGGCGGGATCGAGCATCTGGTGCTGCGGTTCGGCGATCGGTCCGGGGAGTTCCCGTCGTGGCCGGCCGGCACGTCGCGGCCCGACATGCGGTACTTCGCGCGGTGGGACGAGACGCTCGCCCGGATCGCCCGGCTCAGTGCCAAGACGATCGCCGCGTTCGACGGGCGGGTGGGCGCGGCGGCGGTCCAGGTCGGCCTGGTCACGGATCTGCGGCTGGCGTCGGCGGCGGCGCGGCTGTGCCTGCCCGGGGGCGAGTTTCCGGGCATGGCCGCGTACCGGATGACGAAGTTCGTCGGTCTTGGAGTGGCGCGGCGGCTCCTGCTGCTGGGCGGTGACCTGCCGGCCGACGAGGCCTTCCGGCTCGGGTTGGTGGACGTGGTGGAGGGCTCGGTCGACGCCGCCGTGGAGGCCACCGTCAAGGCGCTGCGCCCGGTCAGCCCGGAGGGGGCGCGGCTGATCCGCCGCCTGCTCGACGACAGCTATGCCCTGGAGCCCGCGGCCGCGACCGAACTGGCCAAGGCGGCGCGCTTCCAGGTGGGAATGCCGACGAAGGAGTAAGTCATGGCCGACGATCTGAGCACCACTCCCCCGCGCAGTTCGCCCTACACGGGCACGATCCTGCCCGAGGGCCGGCCGTTCTGGATCGTCGACGGCCGGGCCTACGACTTCACCGAGTGGATGAAGATCCACCCGGGCGGCGAGACGTGGTTCGGGCCGAGCCAGGGGCGCGACATCAGCGCGCTGGTGCACACCTACCACCGCGATCCGGTGCGGCTGCGCAAAATCCTCGCGAAATACGAGATCGAGGGCTTCACCGAGCAGGACATCCTGCCCAAGCTCGGGGTGCCGCCGTTCCTGCTGGATCCCGACTTCGACGCCGTGCGCGACCTGCCCCGGCTCAACTACGCCGACCAGGGCAGCCTGCTCGCGGACATCCGTCGCGCGGTGAATGCGACGTTCTCGAAGCGCGACCTGCGCCGGCACGACCGGCGGTTCGACGTGGTGACCTGGGCGATCGGGCTGGCCCACGTGGCGACCCTCGCCCTCCTGATCGCGGGCATCGTGCCGGCCTGGGCGTTCGTGATCGTCATGGTGGTCACCCGCACCGCGCTGGCCGGCGCCGGGCACTACCACCTGCATCGCAAGTGGAACGACCAGAAGCGCTTCTCGCTGCCGCTGGGCAAGGCGCTGTTCGACATCAACTATGTGGGCACCAGCCTGATCGGCACCGACGGGCACGTGCTGCTGCACCACCCCTACATGGGGTCGGGCGCGGACGTGAAGAAGACGTTCTTCGACGGCATGCTGCGGCTGCATCCGATCCTGCGGGTGCCCGGATACACCCTGCACAAGCTCGGCATCTGCCTGCTCGGGCTGTCGCTGCGGGCGCGCGAGCTGGCGAAGTTCGAACGGCCCAAGGGGCAGGCGCCACGGCGGGCCGACTTCTGGCTGATCCGGGCGTGGCTGCTGGTCGAGCTGATCGCCTGCCTGGCCACCGGGCACATCGTGGCCTGGCTGGTGCAGTTCTTCATCACCCTGTGGTTCAACACGTTCCTGGTGGTGGCCAGCCACGACTTCGAGGAGGAGGACGATCCCTCGGTGATCCCGGAGCCGCTGCGCGACGACTGGGCGGCCAACCAGATCTGCCTCAGCTACGACCTGACCGTCGTCGGCAACCGGTGGATCGACCTGTGGCTGAGCGCCGGGCTGAGCCCGCACCGCGTGCACCACGTGCTGCCCTACCAGGGATCCGGCTTCGCGAATCTGGTCACCGAGGCCACGGTTCGCGAGGTGTGTGAGCGCAACGGCATCGTCTGGGAGCGTCCTAGGAACCTTCTGTTCGACCGCTTCCCGGCGGTCATCAAGCACTACCTGCTGTGCCCGGTGAAGGACGTGCCGCGCGCCATGCCGATGCCGCCACCGCCGCCGCGCGACCAGTTCCCGGTGCAGCCCCCGCCGCCGATGCCGGCGCCGGTGCCGACGCCCGCGCCCCGGGGCTTCGGGCAGGTCACCGAGCTGGTCCGTTACACGTATGACGGGCTGCGCGGGGTGGGCGTCTGAGCCGTTAGACTCCCGGCCATGACCGAGAGAATCGAGTCCCCCGTCCGCCGATGAGCGGACCCCTCTTCGAGCACGCCCTGCGGCTGCACCGCCTCCATCCGCACGAAGCCTTGCCACGCGACGGTTATCCCTATCCGGATGACGCGTCCGAGCGGCCGCCGCGGCGACCCCGCACCGCCCAGCGCCTCGTCGGCGCCGCGGTCGCCGCGATCCTCGACATGCACTTCACCGAGCCCGGCGCGGCGCCCGACCGGCTCGCCGACCGTTTCCGGCAGGTCGACGTGCCGATCCACCGCAACGAGCACATCGTGGCCGCGGCGCTGCGCGCGGACCGGCAGCGGGTGCGGCAGACCGGGCGGTGGCTGGTGCGGCACAGCACCGACCGATACGCCGCCCTGGTCGGGCTGGCTCTGCTCGCCACCGTTCACGAGCGGGCCGACATTCCGATGATCCAGACCATCGGCCTGCTGTCGGACCGGTTCGCGGCGCTGGCGGCCGACGCGCTGTCCCACCGGCGCGGCGGCGAGGAATCGCTGCTGTGGCTGGCGCGGCGGGTCACCGGCTGGGGCCGCGTCTCCGTCGTCGAGGCCCTGTGCCGGCTCGGTCCCACGACCTCCCGGCACTGGCTGCTGCGGCAGTCCTGCGACGACGACTACCTGTGCGGCTACTACGCCGGCCAGGTGGCGACCGCGGCCCACCTGCACCAGGCCATCGTGACCGCGGCACCCGGCGACGACGAGCTGATCGACCACACCGGCCGCCTGCTGGCGATCATGTCGGACTGCGGCGGCATGGGCCCGACCCTGGACGACTATCCCCCGGCGCCGCTGGTCCTCGCCGCCCACGCGGCCCACCTGGGCCGCCAGTCCCCGACCGCCGCCAGATTCGTCGACGCCGCCACCATCGCCTTCCACCGGATGTCCGAGGCCCCGGACATCGTGCGGCGCTATGTCGAGGTGCTCGACCGGCCGGACTGGTGCGCGACGATGCGGGCCGCCGCCGACACCAACCCGGACTTCTTCCCCTGGTTCGCCGCCACCCGAGCGACCCCATTGTCCCTGCGGGCGTTCTCCGATCGGCTGTGACGAACCGGCTCACGCCTGTCCGGGACTTGCGAGGGGCAGGCCCGCGGTCTTGGCGAATTCAAGCAGGCGCCGGTCATGGGTGACGAAGGCAACCAATGCGGTCCCCGACTCTTCGGTGAAGACACCAGTGGCACATCGTCATGGGCGTTGAGCCATGAGACGAGGTCGGTGCTGCACGCCTCCTGCCGGACCAGCTTGACGACAGTGGCGGAGTCGAGGTAGATCAGCAGCGCTCCTCGTTCTGAGCATCACGGGCCAGCCAGTCGTGGATGGCGGCCGCTGTGGTGGCGGCGTGTTCGTCGAGCATCGTGACGTGGTCGCCGGGGACCTCGACTCGGGTGTGCGGGACCGATCGGGAGGTCTGCCAGGCCTCCGGGGGCATGCCGGGGATCGGCGAGCTCGCCGCCAGCAGCAGGCTGGGGGTGGACAGTGGGGCCGGGCGCCAGTGGTGCATCAGGCGGATGTAGGCGCCGGTGGCCAGCAACGCGGTCTGTTCGGTGGCCGGGTCCAGGGTGCCGCGCAGCCGGCGCAGGCCGGTGGTCACCAGGACGGCTATCCAGTCGTCGGCGTCGCGCAGATCGGCCTCATAGGTGTCCAGCAGGATCAACCCGGTGGGCGGGACGCCGCGGCTCTCCAACCTGGCCGTCAGCGCGTCCGCCACCAGGCCGCCGGACGACCTTCCGACCAGGACGAACGGCCGCCCGGCGGCCGCCCGGCCGACCGCATCCGCCAGGCGGTCGACGAGGTCCTCCGTCGAGACCGGGAGGCGGTGGCGGGTGTCGAAGCCGGGCAGCGGCAGGACGGTGACCGCGCAGCCGGCCGCGCGGCTGAAGGACAGGAACTCGGCCGCGCCGGCCGGGCCGAACGACGGCACGCAGACCAGCACCGGGCCGTCCGGGGCATCGGCCAGCGACACCGGCGCGACCGCGCCGCCGTCCCGCCGTTCCACCGGTGCCGCGGAGGCGGTGACCAGCAGGTTCACCGCCAGGCTGTGCTGACCGGCCGCGCTGATCGCGTCGAACAGGGTGGCCACCGAGTGGGTGGCCTCAGGCGGGGCCGCGGGTGCGGGAGCCGAAGCCAGCTCACCGGCGATCCAGCGGGCCAGCGCCGCCGGGCTCGGATGGTCGAAGACGACGGTGGCCGGCATGGCGACACCGGTGCCCGCGACCAACCGGGTACGCAGCTGAATCGAGCTCACCGAGTCGAGACCCTGATCGGTGAACGCCCCGCCCACATCCACCGTGGCCGGATCCCGATGCCCCAGCTCACTGGCCATCTCGTCGCGCACCAGCAGTTCCACCGCGGTGATCAGCTCATCGCCGGAGAGGGCGCGCAGATCCGCGACCGGCGGCGTCGGCCAGGACGAGGGCCGAGACGGTGCCGCGGCCATAGGCTGGTCGATCACGATCGGCGCCAGCACCGGCTCGTCACTGCGCAGCGCCGCGTCGAAGGCGTCGGTGACCTCGGCCGGGCTCATCGGGCGCAGCCGGGACCGGCCGACCGGCATGCCGCCGTCCAGGTCCAGCGGCCCCCAGGCCAGCGCCAGCCCGGGCTGCCCGGCCGCGCGCCGCCGCCGGGCCAGGTCGTCGAGGAAGGCGTTGCCGGCCGCATAGGGCGCCTGGCCGGGATTGCCGAGCAGACCGCTGGCCGACGAACACAGGATGAACGCGGCCAGCTCACCGCTCACCTCGTGCAGATGCCAGGCGGCGTCGACCTTGGGGCGCAACACGGCATAGGCCCGCTCGCGGGTCAATGATTCGAGAACGCCGTCGTCGAGCACCCCGGCAGCGTGCACGACCGCGGTCACCGGCGGGTCGGCCTCGGCCAGCAACCGCACCACATCGTCACGGCGGCTGACGTCCGCGGCCCGCACCGTGACCGCCGCACCCAGCGCCTCCAGCTCCGACCGCAGGGCAGGCGCGGCGTCCGGGCCGCGGCGGCTCGCCAGGAGCAGGTGACGCACGCCGTGGGTGGCGACGAGATGGCGGGCGAGGACGCCGGCCAGGGCGCCGGAGCCGCCGGTGATCAGCACGCTGCCCGCGCCGAACTCGACGCCCTCGGTTGCGGGCGCGTCGGCGCGGACCAGCCGGGGAATTCCGGCCTCGCCGCGGGTCACCCGCGTCTCGGACACGCTGGCGGCGGCCCGGATCGCAGCCGGCAACGCGGC
The DNA here is from genome assembly GCF_055586225.1 of Actinoplanes sp. NPDC051388. Lineage (NCBI taxonomy): Bacteria > Bacillati > Actinomycetota > Actinomycetes > Micromonosporales > Micromonosporaceae > Actinoplanes > Actinoplanes sp. NPDC051388. The sequence continues at coordinate 60,777 of NZ_JBVJIP010000007.1, forward strand.
CTCGGACTCGGCGCTTCCGTCGAGTTCGATCAAGGCCACCTGGCCGGGGTATTCGGCGACGGCCACCCGGACCAACCCGGCAACCGCTGCCGAGCGGGTCACCACCGCGACGCGGTCGGGGCCGCGCAGGAGTTCGCGCAGGCGTTCCGCGGCCGTCCAGACCTGGTCGCGGACCGCTGAAGGGCTTTCCGGCGCGCCGTCCGCGAGGTCGAGCACCACCGGCGCGGGGCCGCTCGCCGACGGCGGCACCGGGACCCAAGCGGGCCGATAGAGGGCTCGCGGCAACGGACGCAGGGTCAGCGAGCCGACCTCCAGCAGCGGCCTGCCGTCCTGATCGGCCAGCCGCACCGACAATTCCTGTGGTCCGGTCAGGACCAGCCGCACCCGCGCCGCGGACGCGTCCCGCAGGTGCCGATGGACGCCGGACCAGACGAACGGCAGGCGCGGCTGGTGGTCGCCGGAGCCGAGCAGCCGGGCCGGATGCAGGGCGGCGTCGACCAGCGCGGGATGCAGCCCGGACGGGCCGCCGCCGGGCGCACGGACCTCGGCGTAAACGATGTCGCCGTCGACCCAGGCAGCGGTCACCCCCTGAAACGCCGGCCCGTAGCCGGTTCCTTCATACAGGCGGGAGATGTCCGCCGGGACCGCGCCCGGCGGAGGCCAAGCGGAGGCCCAAGCCCAGCCCGCGGAAGAACCGCCACCCGCGGAAGGACCGCCGTCGGCGGAAAGGAGGCCGCTCGCGTGCAGGGTCAGTTCGTCGCCGAGGCGCGTGTAGATCTCCAAAGCCCGGCCGCCGTCCGGCCCCGCCTCGCCGAGCACCAGCTGCAGGTCCACCTCGCCGTCCTCGTCGGTCAGCGCGAGCGGCCGGCCGATCGCCAGCTCGGACACCATCGGCACCCCGGCCGACCGGCCGAACGACGTGGCCAGCTCGACGAACACCGTGCCGGGCACCAGCACGTCGCCGCCGATCCGGTGGTCCCGCAGCCACGGCTGCGCGGACAACGAAAGCCGTCCGGTCGCCATCCGCCGGCCGGTGCCGGGCACCGCGACCGTCGAGTCGAGCATTCCGGTCGCGCGGCGGGCCGGAGTGCCGCCGTCCAGCCAGAAGCGGCGGCGCTGGAAGGGATAGGTCGGCAGGGCCGCGGCCGCACGCGGGTCACCGCGGCCGAGCAGCGCGGCCCGGTCGACGTCGACGCCGGCTGCCCAGAGCGTGGCCGCCGCGTCCGCCGACACCGGGACGGCTCCCTGCGGGACCAGCGGCGCCAGGGTGCCGCCCGGTCCCATCTCGACGACCAGGCCGGGCAGCGCGCGGACCGCGTCGCCGAAGCGGACCGGCTCGCGGATCTGCGCCACCCAGTAGTCCGCGGACCGCAGGTCGTCGCCGGCGGCCGGCCGGCCGGTGCGGGTGGAGACGATCGGCAGAGCCGGCTCGTGGTATGTCAGCGAGCGCGCGACCTCGGCGAACGCGTCCAGCATCGGGTCCATCCGCGCCGAGTGGAAGGCGTGGCTGACCCGCAGCGGTGTGACCCGATGGCCGCGGTCGCGCAGGGTTGCGGTGACCGCCGCGACCGCGTGCTCGTCGCCGGAGAGCACGACCGAGCGCGGGCCGTTGATCGCGGCCAGGCCGACCCGGTCGGTGAGCAGCGGGCGGACGTCGCTCTCCGGCGCGTCGACGGCGGCCATCGCGCCGCCGTCCGGCAGCGCGCCCATCAACCGGGCGCGGGCCGAAACCAGCGCGGCGGCGTCCGGCAAAGACAAGATCCCCGCGACGTGCGCGGCGGCGAGCTCACCGATCGAGTGCCCGGCCAGCACGTCGGGCCGCACTCCCCAGGACCGCAACAACCGGTACGCCGCGACGCCGTAAGCGAACAGAACGGGCTGGGCGTACTCGGTGCGGTTGACGTCGCCACCCGGCGCGACCGGATCGCCCAGCGCGGCCATCACCTCGTCATAGGCCGACCGGAAGACCGCGAACGGCAGGTGTTCGCGCATGCCGGCCCGCTGCGCGCCCTGTCCCGGGAAGAGGAACGCCACCTTCGCGGGCGGGCGGCCGTCGCCGAGCACGACGCCGGGATGGGCCCGACCGGCCGCCAGAGCGGCCAGCGCATCGGGATTGCGCGAGAGCACCGCGGCCCGGTGCCGCAGCACCGCGCGGCTGCCCAGCGCGGCGGCGGAGACATGCGGTGAGACCTGACCGGCCATCCGCCGCAGCGCGGTCTCGTCAGCCGCGGAGAGCAGCAGCGGCGGCCCACCCGAGGTCAGTGACGCGGGCGAGGGAAGGGACAGGCTCGGCGAAGAAGGGGCCGGGGAAGGAGGGGCGGATTCGACGATGACGTGTGCGTTGGTGCCCGAGATGCCGAAGGACGAGATGCCGGCGCGTCTGGGGCGGCCGGTCTCCGGCCATGGCCGCGCCGCGGTCAGCAGCGCGACGTCTCCGGCCGTCCAGTCCACGTGGTCGTTCGGGCGGTCGACGTGCAGGGTGCGCGGCAGCGTGCCGTGCCGCATCGCCTCGATCATCTTGATCATGCCGGCCAGGCCGGCCGCGGCCTGGGTGTGCCCGATGTTCGACTTCACCGTGCCGAGCCACAGCGGGCGCCCGGCCGGCCGGTCCCGGCCATAGGTGGCGAGCAGCGCCTGCGCCTCGATCGGATCGCCGAGCAGGGTGCCGGTGCCGTGCGCCTCGACCGCGTCGACGTCCGCCACGCCCAGCCCGGCGTCGGCCAGCGCGGCCCGGATCACCCGCTGCTGCGCCGGGCCGTGCGGCGCGGCGAGCCCGTTCGATGCGCCGTCCGAGCCGACCGCCGAGCCGCGGACCAGGGCGAGCACCGGATGACCGTGGCGCCGGGCGTCGGAGAGCCGTTCCAGCAGCAGCAGCCCGGCGCCCTCGGCCCAGCTGGTGCCGTCGGCGCTCGCCGCGAACGCCTTGATCCGGCCGTCCGGGGCCAGCCCGCGCAGCCGGCTGAACGCGACGAACGGCCCTGGCGTGGACATCACCGTGACGCCGCCGGCGATCGCCATGGTGACCTCGCCGGACCGCAGCGCGCGCACCGCGGAATGCACCGCCACCAGCGACGACGAGCAGGCCGTGTCGACGGTGACGGCCGGCCCGGTGAGCCCGAACGTGTACGCGATCCGCCCGGACGCGACGCTGCCCGCCGACCCCAGACCGAGGTGTCCCTCCAGCTCGGCGGTCGGCTCGTCGGCGCGGCTCGCGTAGTCGCGGTACATCAGCCCGACGTACGTGCCGGTGTCGCTGCCGCGCATGGCGCCCGGGTCGATGCCGGCCCGCTCCCACAGCTCCCACGCGGTCTCCAGGAGCAGCCGCTGCTGCGGGTCCATGGCCAGCGCCTCGGCCGCGCCGATCCCGAACGGCGCCGGGTCGAAGCCGGCCGCGTCGTCCACGAACCCGCCGTCGCGCACATAGGTGTGCCCGGCCCGGTCCGGATCGGGGTCGTGCAGGTCGGTCCGCCAGCCGCGATCGGTGGGGAACGGCGTGATCGCGTCGATCTCCTTGTCGACCAGCGTCCACAGGTCCTCGGGCGACGTGACGCCGCCGGGATAGCGACACGACATCGCCACGACGGCGATGGGATCGTCATCTCTTTGCACCGAGAGAGCCCCGCGAATCACCTTGCCCGACGACGTCCGCGGGATCGCGTCCACCAGCACGATCTCGTCCGGGGCGTGCGCGGCGGAGAGCCGGCCGCGGCACGCGGCGAGCACCGAGGAGGGGTCCAGGCCGGGCGCGGCCGGCACGACGTAGCCGACCGCCACCTGACCGAGCCGATGGTGCGCGCGCCCGGCGACCGCGGCGTCCGCGACTCCCGGCAGGCCGAGCAGCACCGCCTCGATCTCGGCCGGGTGCAGGTTGGCGCCGCCCCGGATGATCAGGTCGCCGGCCCGTCCGGTGAGCGCGAGCTGGTCGCCGTCGAGCAAGCGGCCGAGGTCGCCGGTGCGGTACCAGCCGTCCGCGGTGAGCACCGCAGAGGTCGCCACGGGCTGGGAGTGGTAGCCGCGAATCACGTTCGGGCCGCGTACCCAGACCTCGCCCTCGTCTCCCGGCGGGAGCGCCGCGCCGGTGCGCGGATCGGCGATCCGCACCTCCATGCCGACCACCCGCCCGACCGAGCCCTCGTGCGCGACCACCCGCGCCGCCTCGACGGCGATCGCGCCGCAGGTCTCGGTGCTGCCATAGCTGTTCACCGGTGCGACGCCCAGCGCGTGCCGCACCGCCTGCCGCATCTCCGGCGGGCAGGGCGCGCCGCCGGTCACGCACATCCGCAGCGTGGGCACGTCGAGCGAGCGGTCGCCGAGCGCGGCCAGCAGCCGGTGGTAGGTGGTCGGCACGCCGGTCAGCACGGTCGGCGCGGTGGTCTCCAGCGCGGTGATCAACTCGGCGTCGGACGGATGCGCCAGGATCATCGCGATGGCTCCGGTGACCAGGGTGCCGAGCACGCAGCGGGCATGGCCGAGCGCGTGGTGCAGCGGCAGCGGCCAGAGCAGCCGGTCGTCCTCGCGCAGCCCCATCTGCCCGACCAGCACGGTCTCGACGCGGCCCAGCCAGCGACCCTGGCTGGACACCACGCCCTTGGGCCGGCCGGTGCTGCCCGAGGTGTAGTGGATCCAGGTGTCCTCGTCCCACCCGAGATCATCGCGCGGCGGCAACGGCGACCCGGCGAACGAGCGGGTGACCACCAGGCGCGGCGCGCAGTCCGCGACCAGCCGTTCCAGCTCCTCGGTGGACGACCGCGGGTCGACCGGCACACCGACGACGGAGGCCCGCACGGCGCCGAGCACCGCCACCACCGCGTCCAGCCCGACCGGCAGGTTGAGCAGCACCACCTCGCCGCGCCCGACGCCCTGCGAGACGAGCCCGCCGGCGAAGCGCGCGGTGCGTTCGTGCAGCTCGGCCCAGGTCAGCCGCTCGTCACCGCAGACATAGGCGACCTTGTCGGGTCGTTCGGCGGCGTGACGGCGGAGCAGATCCACAATGGTCTCGGGCACCCGGCAACGATGTCAGACAAATGCAAACAACTCGCGACGTTGTGACCGCGGATCCATGCGGGGTCAGTGCCGGGCGGCGGACTTCGCCCGGTACATCGCCGCGTCCGCCTCGCGCAGCAGGTGGTCGGGGTCCGCGGACGCCTCGGTGGAGACCGCGACGCCGATGCTCGAGCTGATCTCCACCGGCCGCCCGTCGATCACGAACGGGCTCTTCAGCGCGGCCATGATCGCGTCGCACACCACCTGCTCGCCGCGCGGGTCGGTGATGCCGTCGAGCACGATGACGAACTCGTCCCCGCCCAGCCGGGCCGCGGTGTCCGAGTGGCGCAGCAGCCCGGTCAGCCGCTTCGAGACCTGGATCAGCAGCTGGTCACCGGCCGCGTGCCCCATCGAGTCGTTGATCGCCTTGAAGCCGTCCAGGTCGAGCAGCAGCACCGCGAACCGGTAGCCGGGCCGGCGGGCGGCCCGCAGCCCGGCCTGCCGCAGCCGGTCGGACAGCAGCGCGCGGTTGGGCAGCCCGGTGAGGTGGTCGTGCAGCGCGGCGGCGCGCAGGCCCTCTTCCTTCTCCCGCAGCGCGATCGCCATGGCGTCGTGGTCGAGCGCGGCGGCGAGCAGCGCGCCGGACTGGTTCATCATCTCGCGGCCGGGCGGGGTGGCCGCCTGGATGCGGCCGACGGCCGCGAGCATCCCCCAGTCCCGCGAGGAGCTGCGGATCGGCACCACGAAGACGATGTCGCCGGCCGGGCCGTCGGCCAGGTCGAACAGCGCGTCCGGCGGGAACTCGCTAACCGGCAGCCGGGTCGCGCCGCCGGGCGGCAGGTGGAAGCGGCCGGCGACGTCCAGCACGCGGTCGTCGGCCGGCTCCGGCCGGGCGGTCGGGGCCTTCCAGAGGCCGAGACAACCCCCGATCGCCGGCGTACGCCCGAGCCAGGACAACGTCCGCGGATCACGATCGTGCGTCCCGAGCAGCTCCAGGCTCAGCTCGTGCTGGATGTTCAGCGTGTCCTGCAGCGTCTGCACCTGCCCGAACAGCGCCCGGGTCTGCGGCTCCGAGGTGTCCAGACCGCTCTCCGCGCAGCCGCACGAGTCGCGCTGGATGAAGGCGGTCGCCACCGTCCTGGTCTCGGGGGCCGGCTCATCGGCCGCCGCCAGATCGGCCGCCAGGGCCCAGGCGGCGGCGCCGACCACGTCCAGCGGCTGCCGCACGGTGGACAGGCTGGGCAGCATGTACGGCGCCTCGGGAATGTCGTCGAACCCGACCACCGCCAGGTCACCCGGCACGTCGTAACCCGCCTGGGCCATCCGGTGCATCAGGCCCACCGCGTTGCGGTCGGTGCCCAGCACCACCGCGGTGGCCGGCATGTCCGAGCGGATCAGCGTGTCGGCCACCGCCTCGCCGCCGGTCTCGTGATTGTCCTCGTTGTCGAAGAGCAGCAGCGGGTCGGCCGCGACGCCGCCGGCCCGCAGACCGTCCAGATAGCCCTCGTAGCGTTCCCGGACGTCGAAGTGCGACATGTTGCCGGCGAACGCGATGCGCTCGTGCCCGTGCCGGACGAGGTGCTCGACGGCGGCCTGGACCCCGGCGCGGTTGTCCACCACGACCGCCGACGATCCGCTGTCGGCGGGATCCTGCCCGACGAGCACCACGGCCAGGCCGGCCTTGCGGGCCGCCTGGGCGTATCCCGGAGAGACCGCGCCCGGCAGGATGATCAGGCCGGCCAGGTGCGCCCAGGACACCGGGCGGTGGAACTCGGGCAGGCCGGTGCGGTCGGCGCTGTGCGATCCCGGGTCGAGAGTCTGCACGGCCATCACGCGGTCGCCGCCGGCCACGGCGCCGTGATTGATGCCGGCGATGATCGCCCCGTAATAGTCACCGCCCACGAACGGCGACAGGACCCCGAACACCCGGCTCATCCTGGCATGATCTCTCAATTCGGCCGGTTCCGGGAGCACATGGGCCGGTTCACCGACTGCAAACCACTGCAACACCTTGACGTTCGTCGATGGCTGCCGCGAGGATGAGGGCTCTTGCGCGGGCCGAACACGAGGGATCGTCATGCTCTCCTCCACCCGCTTCAAGGCCGCCGGCGTCGTCGTCCTGCTGACCGTCGCCGGCGCCGCCGTCCCCTCCCCCGCGGTCGCGGCCACGGTCCTGCCGAACGTGCCGTACGTGCTGGTCAACCGCAACAGCGGCAAGGCGCTCGACGTCTACAACCTGGCCACCGGCGACGGCGCCGCGATCAACCAGTACGCCCGCAACGACGGCGCCTGGCAGCAGTGGCGCTTCCTCGATTCGGGCGGCGGCTGGTACCGCGTGCAGTCGGTGCACAGCGGCAAGGTGCTCGACCTGCCGTCGGCCGACGACGGCATCCAACTCGTGCAGAATTCCGACCGCAACGACGCGCGTCAGCAGTTCCGGCTGGCCGACTCGGCCGGTGGACTGGCCCGGCTGATCAACCGGAACAGCGGCAAGACGCTCGACGTGTGGGAGTGGTCCATCGCGGACGGCGCGAAGGTCTCGCAGTTCCAGGACCTGGACGGCGCCAACCAGCAGTGGCAGCTGGTCGCGCTGGGCGCGGCGGCCGGGTCGTTCACGAACCCGATCAAGCGCAACGGGCCGGACCCGTGGCTGCAGCACTACAACGGCTACTACCACCTGGCCACCACGACCTGGAACTCGACGATCACGATGCGCCGGTCGCGCACCCTGTCCGGGCTGGCCTCGGCGGCCGACACGGTGATCTTCAACCTGTCCGGCCGGCCGAACGGCTGCTGCAACATGTGGGCGCCGGAGTTCCACCTGCTGGACGGGCCGAACGGGCGCCGCTGGTACCTCTACTACGTGGCCGGGCAGAACGTGTCCGACTACAACCCGACGCAGCGGCTGCACGTGCTGGAGAGCTCCGGCACCGACCCGATGGGCCCGTACACGTTCAAGGCCGACCTGGGCAGCACCTGGGAGCTGGACCCGAGCGTCCTGCAGGTCGGCGGGCAGCTCTATCTGATGGGCAGCGGCATCGACGGCAGCCAGAGCCTGACCATCACCGCGATGAGCAACCCGTGGACGCTGTCCGGCTCGCGGCGCACGATCAGCTCGCCGACCTACTCCTGGGAGACCCAGTCCGGGGCGGTGAACGAGGGCGCCGAGCCGCTCTACCGCAACGGCAAGACCATGATCGTCTATTCGGCGAGCGCCTGCTGGGGTCCCGACTACAAGCTCGGCCTGCTCACCCTGACCGGCACCGACCCGCTGAACCGGGCGCACTGGACGAAGAAGTCCACCCCGGTGTTCCAGCGCAGCGACGCCAACTCGGTCTATGCGCCCGGTCACAACGGCTTCTTCACCTCGCCGGACGGCACGGAGAGCTGGATCGTCTATCACGCGAACGACTCGGCGGGCGGCGGCTGCGACATGAACCGGTCGACCCGGGCGCAGAAGTTCACCTGGAACTCCGACAACACGCCCAACTTCGGCACCCCGGTGCGCCTCGGCGTCACGCTCACCGCCCCCGCAGGCGAGTAGCTGGATCCGGCGTAGTACAGACTGGGCGGATGGGTTTGTTCACGCCGGACGAGGCGCGGGTCGAGCTGGCCAAGATCCGGCCGGTCCTGGACGAGATCGTCGAGGTCCGGGCCGACATGGTCGAGCTCACCGCCGCGCTGTCCACCGGCGGGCCGTCGCCGCTCGGCGGGCTGCCCGAGCAGAAGGCGGCCGAGGCCCGGCTCAACGAGCTGATGACCCACGTCCAGGAGACCGGCGCCGAGCTCAAGGGCATCGCGCCGCTGCTGGTCGACTACCCGGCCGACCTCGACGGGGTGCCGGTGCTGCTGTGCTGGCTGGAGGGTGAGCCCGAGCTGGGCTGGTACCACCGCCTGGATCTCGGCTTCGCCGGTCGCCGGCGGCTGGATCCCTAGCTTCGCGGCGCGGTCAGCGGGACAGGCCGTGCCTACGGTGGACGAGCCGCTCGGCGAGGCCGGTCGGCGCCAGGCGGCGCAGGGCGAAGACGACCGGCGCGTTGCTGCCCACGGCGTAGCGCTGGCGCGGCCGGTCCGCCTCGATCGCCTTGACGATGGTGGCGGCGACGCGCTCGGCGGACACCCCGGTGCCCTCGTTGCGGTCCAGGGCGGCGAGCATGGTCTCGAAGTCGTGCCGGTGCGGGGAATCCGCCGCCACATATTTGGTGCGGCGCTCGCTGATGCCGGTGTTGATGGAGCCGGGCTCGACAGTGGTCAGCCACACCCCGAACGGGGAGAACTCGTGGCGCGCGCCGTTGCTGAAACCCTTGATGGCCGCCTTCGACGCCACGTAGGACGACCGGTAGGCCAGCGGGAACGACGCGAGCATCGAGCCGACCATGACCACCCGGCCGTAGCCGCGCTCGCGCATGCCGGGCAGGGCGAGCTGGGTGAGGCGTACCGCTCCGAGGACGTTGACCTGGAAGAGCCGGCGCAGCGCGTCGGCCGGCAGTTCCTCGAGCGGGCCGGACTGGCTCTCCCCCGCGTTGTTCACCAGGATGTCGACCTCCGCGAGCCGATCGGCGAGGGCCTCGATCGAGTCCTCGTCGGCCAGGTCGAGCGGGAGGTATTCCACTCCGGGCGGCGGCTCCGGCGCGTCGGCCGGGCGGCGGCTGGTGCCGAACACTCGATGCCCGCGCCCGGCCAGCGCCGCTGCGGTGGCCCGGCCGATGCCGGACGAGGCTCCGGTGACCAATGCGGTGCGGCTCATCGCAGCACCCTATATGCGTTGCGGCTCTGGTTAGCGTTGATCCATGAGCGACGACCAGGTCCTGCAGGACACGCCGCATCGGCGGGTGGTGCGGGTGGGCGACACCGTGCGCCGGCCGATGCACGCCTGGTCGGCCACCATCCACGAGTTGCTGCGGCACCTGGAATCGGTCGGTTTCCCCTATTCGCCGCGGGTGCTCGGCATCGACGCGCAGGGGCGTGAGGTGCTCACCTATCTCGCCGGGGACTCCGGGCCGGACGGGTGGGACCGGGTGGTGGACGAGGCGGGACTGGTGGCCGCGGCCCGGCTGCTGCGCGATTACCACGAGGCGGTGCGCGGGTTCCGGCCCGGCGGCGCGGCGGTCTGGGCGGCCGGCGCCGGCGCACCGGGCGAGGGTGAGGTGGTCTGTCACGGCGACTTCGGGCCGTGGAACCTGGTGTGGCACGGCAACCGGCCGGTCGGCATCCTCGACTGGGACTACGCGTGGGTGGGGCGGCCGATGGGCGACGTCGCCTATGCGCTGGAGTGGGTCACGCCGTTCCGCGACGACGCCGAGGCGCTGAGGTGGCTGCGCTACCCGGCGCCGCCCGACCGCCGGCGCCGGCTGGAGCTGTTCGCGTCGGCATACGGGCTGACGTCGGTCGACGGGCTGGTCGACGAGGTGCTGGCGCAACAGCGGGCGGTGCTCGACCGCACCCGGCAGCTCGCCGCCGAGGGTCGCGAGCCGCAGGTCACCTGGCAACGGGACGGGACGCTGGAGGGGAACACGAAATGGATCGGCTGGACCCGGGCGCATCGGCGGCTCTTCGAGGCGGCGTGAGCGTTCCTCGGCATCAGATCCGGGCCGCCTTCACCGATGCGACGATCACGGTCTATCAGGCGTACCCGCCGGAGATCGCGACGCCGGCGTTGGCGGCCGGCCGGTTCGTGCCGCCGTTCAAGCGCGAGCGGATGACCTGGATCAAGCCGTCGTTCCTCTGGATGATGTACCGCTGCGGCTGGGCCTCGAAGCCCGGCCAGGAGCGGGTGCTCGCCGTCGAGCTGCGGCGGGACGGGTTCGAGCGGGCGCTGTCCGAGGCGTGCCTGAGCCACTACGACCGTGACCTCTACCCGGATCAGCAGGCGTGGTCGCGCCGGCTCGAGCAGAGCCCGGTGCGGGTGCAGTGGGACCCGGAGCGGTCACTGCGGCTCGGCGTGCTGCCGCACCGGTCGGTGCAGGTCGGTCTCTCCGGCGCGGCCGTGCACCGCTACGTCGACGAGTGGATCACCGGCCTGACCGACGTGACCGCCCTGGCCCGTGACATCCGCGATCGCCTGGACGCGGGCGACGACGAGGGCGCGGCCGGGCTGCTGCCCGTCGAGCGGCCCTACCCGCTGCCCCCGGCGATCGCGGCGGTCGTCGACGCGAGCGTCTGAGCACGTCAGAGCGCGCGTCAGACCGGCGGAAGGGCGCACACCCGCCACCGCTCGGACTCCTCCTCGAGGATGTAGGTCTCCACCGAGCTGCCGCCGCCGGCGTGCTCGACCTCGACGGTGACGGTCGCCCGCCCGCGGGCGTGGTCCACGTCGGTGCCGGTGATCCGGTGCGCGGTGATCGCCGGTCCGGGCTTCCCGAAGTCCACGATGGTGAACTCTTCCTTGGACGACGCGCACAGTGCGTCGAACTCCGCCTGGCTCAGCCCGTCGCGGGAGTCCTCGAGGTAGGCGTCGGTGGTCCGGTTGACCTCCGCCCTGATGTCGGTGACGTGCTTGATGCCGAGATAGAGCCGGATCGCGCCGAAGAGGAAGCCGCCGACCACCAGGGCGCAGACGGACACCAGCACGACGACCCAGGCGCGGACCTTGCGGGGCTTGCTCACGCCGAGAGGTTAGAGGCTGCCGACATCTTCCGCTGCCCCGCTTCCGCGACAGCGCGGCCGCGCGGTGCCTCCCCTTGCGCCCCAGGGCGCCATGGCTCTATGGTTCGTTACATGAGTAATGAACCACAGAACTAAGGAGGCTGCCTTGTTCACCGACAGCAGCCCGATTTATCTGCAGATCGCCAACGGCATCAAGGACGACGTCCTGAGCGGGGCCCTGAAGGAGGACGAACAAGTCATGTCCACGAACCAGTACGCGGCGTTCTATCAGATCAACCCGGCCACCGCGGCCAAGGGCTTCGCCCAGCTGGTGGACGAGGGGGTGCTCTACAAGAAGCGCGGCATCGGCATGTTCGTCAGCCCGCAGGCCCGCGCCAAGCTGCGCGGCGAGCGCCGGGAGCGGTTCTTCAGCGAGGTGGTCGACCCGATGCTCGCCGAGGCCAAGATGGTCGGCGTCTCGCTCGAGGAGATCACCGCCTATCTCGGGGAGCACCGATGATCCGGGTCCAGGACCTGACCGTCCGGTACGGCGGCACGGTCGCCGTCGACCACCTCTCGCTGGACCTGCCGGCCGGCAAGATCTACGGCCTGCTGGGCCGCAACGGTTCGGGCAAGACCAGCCTGCTCACCGTGCTCGCCTCCTTCCGGCGGCCGACGTCCGGCTCGATCACCGTGGACGGCGCCGACCCGTTCGAGAACCGCGAGCTGATGGCCCGCACCGCGTTCATCCGCGACAGCCTCGACGTGTACGACCAGGACCGGGTCGCGCAGGTGCTGCGGTTCATGAGCTGGATCCGGACCGGCTGGGACGGCGACCGTGCCGCGGAGCTGCTGGACCTCTTCGAGATCGACCCCCGCAAACGAGTCGCGTCGCTGTCCCGCGGCCGGCGCTCCGCGCTGGGCGTGGTGCTGGGCCTCGCCGCGCGGGCCGAAGTGACCATTTTGGACGAGGTCTATCTGGGCATGGACGCGGTCGCCCGCACCGTGTTCTATCGCGAGCTGCTCGCCGACTACCTGGCGCATCCGCGGACGATCATCCTCGCCACCCATCTCATCGAAGAGACCGCGGACCTCTTCGAGCGGGTGATCATCCTCGACCACGGCCGGCTGGTGCTCCACGAGGAGGCCGACGACCTGCGGGGGCGCGGTGTCACGGTGACCGGGCCGGAGTCGGCGGTGGAGACCTTCGTCGCGGGCCACACCGTGCTCAACCGGCAGAGCCTCGGCACGGTCCGGTCGGCCACGCTCTACGGCCGGCTCGACCACGCCGACGAGGACCGCGCCCGATCCGCCGGTCTGACCCTGGGACCGGTCGGCGTCCAGGACCTGTTCGTCCATCTCACCTCGGGCGCCGGGGGCGGGGCCGAGGGCAAGCAGCAGGAGGGCCACCCCCGACCCCCCCACCCCACCCCCCCCCCCTTCTTTTCCCCCCCTCCCCCCCCCGCGCGTTCTGGAC
>NZ_JBVJIP010000007.1:73831-204243 GCF_055586225.1 Actinoplanes sp. NPDC051388
CCCCGCCCCTCCCCGTTTCCCGGCTGGGGCGACTGGTAGCCGCCCGATCTTTGTCCCCCCCCCCCCCCCCCCCCCCCCCCCCCCCCCCCGAGGCCGAGCCGCAGGAGGCCCACCGATGACCACCCCACTCGACATCACCCGCGTGCTGTTCCGCCTCTACCGCCCGGTCGTGCTCTGGACCATGAGCATCCTGGCGGTCGGTAACGCGATCGGGATGACCGTGATCACCCGGGTCACCGACCCGCCGTTCAGCCTCTGGGTGATGATCGTCAGCCAGGCGGCGAAGTACTGGGTGCTCGTCCTCGGCATCATGCTCGTGTCCCTGTACCTGCGGTCGTTCGTCGCGAACGGGGTCACCCGGCGCGACTTCCTGGCCGGCGGCGGCCTCTTCGGGCTCGGCATGGCGGTGTGGTGGAGCCTGCTGGTGCCGATCGGGCACGGCGTCGAGAGCCTGGTGCTCGCAATCGCCGGCACCCCGCCCGGCTACCCCCGGCTCACCTTCGCCCTGGCCGCCACGGAGTTCGGCCACTCGCTGCCCAGCTCGGTCGCGTTCCTGGTCTCCGGCGCGGTGATCACGGCCGGCTTCTACCGCTACGGCGGGCTGGGCGGCCTGTGGTTCCTGATCCCCGGCCTGTTCCCGATGGCCGCCGCCGAGGGCCTGCTGGGGTTCGGCGAGCAGGGCCAGGCGGTGGTCCGCTTCCTGCCCTATGCGGGCGCGGCGGCGGTGACCCTCGCGGTCGCGGCAGCCCTGGCCGTGGTGGGCCGGCAACTGCTCCGCGATGTCGCCATCCGGCCCAGCTAGTACGCGCGGCCATGGACCAACACCATCGGGTACTAGAAAGTCGGGTTGTGCACACACGAGCGATCCCGTAGGGGCACGCGAGGCCCCGGGGAGGTGACCCCCCGAAACCCCTTGCCTGCAAAGGACCCTTGCCGGTCCGACCTGGACTGAGACGGAACGTCAGAACGACCCGGCGTCGCAGGGCATCCGGTCCCGGGGGCACCGCCGCTGGTGGACGAAGAAGGCCATCCGGCTCTTTTCGTCGAGCCAGATCTCGTACCGCTGGACGTCCGAGGGCTTGTCCGGGAAGGCCCAGGTGATCAGCCAGGACGGCGCGGGAGGCCCGAACCGGGCGAGCGGGCCCGGTATCGGCGGCGGCGGCATGTTGCTGTTCGGGCCGCCGTCGGCCGGGTTCCATGGGATGACCAACTCGCCGTCCGGGCGCCTGGCGAGCAGCGTGGCGACCTTCTCCCGCGACAGCAGCGCGAAGCCCTCGAACGTGACGTCCTGCCGCTTCGTATTGAACGAGGGGAGGTTTCTGCGGGTTCCCCCGCGCGTCGACCACTCGTCCCGCCAACGCCAGTGTGCCTCGGCGAGCGGGCCGAGCTCGGGCATGAGCCTGGCGACGGTCGCCGTGTCGATCTCCACGCCGGAGACGTGCGGCCCGGGCACCTGGTTGTACGCACTGATCCCGACCCACCCAGCGCCCATGAAGCAGATGGAAGCGGAGACGACGACCAGTGTCACCAGCCACACCTTGAACGTCCGGAACAGCTCGCGCGCAACGTACGTGGCCTTCTGCCGGTTTGTCGCGTGCCGCATGTCCACGGAGACCCACGCTAGTGCTTGACCACAAACGTTGGCCGGGTTGGGTGACACGCCGGATTGGGTCCGCAGTGCGGGCCCGTCCTGGCCGCCCAGCGCCGCGAACGCGTCCGCAGCGAACGCCAACACCGCTGGGGCCACCCGACCACAAAAGCCGCCTCATCAACCCGGCGAACGTTTGTGGTCAAGGCACTAGCTCGCGAACAACGGCGCGGCGTCTCGCCACCCGGCGAGCCGCCGCGTGTCGACCCGCAGGCGTTACTGCTTGTCGTGGATGGTGATCGCGTAGCCGTCCGGGTCGGCGAAGGTGAACTGGCGGCCGAACGGGCCGTCCACCGGCGGCGCCACGATCGGCACGCCGGCCGCGGTCAGGCTGTCGTGCAGCTGCTGGGCGTCGGTCGCGTGCAACCACAGCGCCACGCCCAGGCCCGGGCGGTCGACCGCGTCCAGGTCGACGCCGGGCAACGGCTCGCGCACCGCGAACGCCACCGGCGTGGTGGCGAACACCACGGCGCCGGGCGGGCCGGCCGGGACGCGGCGCAGGCCCAGCCGCTCCTCGTAGAAGGCGGCGGCACGGCCCAGGTCGCGCACCTGCAGGGCGACGAAGTCGGGTCCGGTGACGGTCATGGGATTCTCCTCGGTTCGCGATGTCAAAGTCCTGACATGCAAGAGCGTATGTCAAACTACTGACATGCGGCAAGTCGAATCGCTCGGCCCGGTCGAGAACGCGGTGGGTTACGTGCTGAAGCAGGCGGCGGTGGCGTTGCGCCAGACGATGGACGCGGCGCTGCGGCCGATGCGGCTGACCGTGCCGCAGTACTCCTGCATGGAACTGCTCCGCCAGCGCCCCGGGCTGTCGAACGCGGAGCTGGCCCGCGGCACCTTCGTCACCCGGCAGTCGATGAACGTGGTGCTGCAGGGACTCGAGGCCCGCGGCTTCGTCACCCGACCGGCCGCCGCGCCGCACGGCCGTGAGCTGCCGGCCGAGCTCACCCCGGCCGGGCGCGAGCAGCTGACCGAGGCGAGCGCGGCGGTCCGCGACATCCAGTCGCGGATGATCGAGGGCTTCACCCCGGAGCGGGAGCAGGCGCTGCTGGACGCGCTGGCCGCCTGTGTGCGGAACCTCAGCCCTGAACAGCCGGGGTGAGCAGGTAGTCCTCGGCGTCCGAGGACCATTCCAGGGCCACCGCGCCGTCGGTCGCCGCGGCCTTGCAGAACTGCAGGAAGCTGCGGTAGCCGAGCTTCTTCTCGCTGAAATCGGGCGCTACCTTGCGTACCTGATTCTTGAGACCCGAAAGGGCCACCGAGCCGGAGCCGCCCGCCAGGTCCT
This sequence comes from Actinoplanes sp. NPDC051388, assembly GCF_055586225.1. Lineage (NCBI taxonomy): Bacteria > Bacillati > Actinomycetota > Actinomycetes > Micromonosporales > Micromonosporaceae > Actinoplanes > Actinoplanes sp. NPDC051388. Next base: position 76,768 of record NZ_JBVJIP010000007.1, read on the forward strand.
CGACCACCGAGCGCAGCAGGGTGAAGGCCGCCTCGCGGTCGCCGTGCTCCGGCAGGGTGACCTCCGGATCGCCCTTCGCCGCGCCCTCGCTCAGCTCGACCACGTTGTTGCCGGCCAGGTGGCGCAGCAGCTCGCCGAACGCGCGGAAGCCGTAGTCCGCCTCGTTGAACGTCGGGTCCTTGCGCAGCAGGGTGCGCTTGAGCGTGGAGGCGGTCACCGAGCCGCTCGAGCTCCGCAGCAGGCCCGACACGGTCTGCGCGACCAGCGCGTCGAGCGAGTCGGCGTCGCGCGCGGGCAGGTCCGCGACCGGCTGCGGCTCGGGCTGCGGCGGCGCGACCTCGGCCGGTGCCACCGAGGGCTTGGTGCGCCGCGTACGCGGCGGCGGCACCTCCACCCCCTCGAGGCGGTCGTAGTAGAGGAACTCGTCGCAGGCCGGCGGCAGCATGGCCGACGTGGTGCGCTCGACCCCGACGCCGATCACCCGCTTGTTCAGCTCGCGCAGCTTGTGCACCAGCGGGGTGAAGTCGCTGTCGCCGGTGCACAGCACGAACGTCGAGATGTACGTGCGCTCGAAGGCCAGCTCGAGCGCGTCCACCACCATCTTGATGTCGGCGGCGTTCTTGCGCGAGGCGCCCATCCGCTGCGGGATGTCGATCAGCTCGACGTGTGAGCGGGTCAGCATCCGCCGGTCCTCGTCGAAGTACGACCAGTCCGCGTAGGCCCGCCGGACCACGACCCGCCCGCGCTCGGCCAGCGCGTCGGCGACCGGGCGGAGCTCGAAGCTCATGCCGCCGAGATGGTCCCGAGCGCCGATCGCCAGATTCTCGTAGTCGAGGAACAGGGCGATGCGCTCTTCTTGATCCACGCGGTCAGCGTACGCCTGCATCCAGCGAAGCCCCGGCAAGCGAAGTGCAACGGGGTGGTTCCCACCCCGCCCGCTTCTCCGAAGGGACAACGATGACCATCAGGAAGCTCGCCGCACGCCGCACCGTAACCGCCATGGCCGCCGTCGTGGCCGGCGTCCTCGCCACCACCGCGCTGAGCGCCCCCGCCGAGGCACACGGCCTCGGCAGCAAGTCGCTCGCCGCCGTGCTGACCGCGGACACCAGCGGCTTCGACCGCAACAGCGGGGACTTCGACGTGCTCACCGCGGCGGTGCTCGCGGTGCTGGACGCCAAGCCGGCCAGCCCGGTCAAGGTGCTCACCGACGGCTCGGTGGCGCTGACCGCGTTCATCCCGAACGACGGTGCGTTCCGCCTGCTGGCCAAGGACGTCACCGGCGCGCGGTCCTTGCCGTCGGAGAGCGCGGCGTTCAGCACGGTGGCCGGACTCGGCATCGACACGGTCGAGACGGTGCTGCTCTATCACGTGGTGCCGGGCTCGACGATCACCCGCCGGGCCGCGCTGCGCTCGGACAACGCCAAGCTGGCCACCGCGACCGGCGCCACGATCAAGGTGGACGTGCGCTGGGGCTGCTCGGTCACGCTGATCGACGCCGACCGCAGCGACCGCAACCCGCGAGTCGTGAAGTTCGACATCAACCGCGGCAACAAGCAGATCGCGCACGCCATCGACCGCGTCCTGCGCCCGGTCGACCTGCCCTGACGAGAGGCGTCGCCCGGCCACACCGGGCGACGCCTCGTCCGGGTCAGGCGCCGACGGCGGCGATCGCCTCGATGGAGATCAGCAGGCCCTTGGGCAGGCGGACGTTGGCCGGGGCCGAGCGGGCCGGCGGCGGGTCCGGCATGTGCTCCGCGTAGATCTCGTTGATGGTCGCGAAGTCGTCCACCTCGCTGTAGAAGATGGTGGTCTTGACCAGGGTCGCCATCGAGGCGCCGGCGGCGGTCAGGACCGCCTCCAGGTTGCGCAGCGCGAGCCGCGTCTGGTCGGCGATGCCCGGTGGGATCGCGCCGGTCTCCGGGTCGATCCCGGCCGTGCCGGAGCAGAACACGAAGCCGCCGGCCACGATCGCCTGGCTGTAGGGCCCGATCGCGGCCGGGGCGAGCCCGGTCGTCACGGCTTGTCGATCCATGATCTGTGCCTCTCCTGATAGGTGCGGGCGCGGGCCGAGTAGGCCGGCATCCGGGCGTGCTCGCCGAGCGCCGCCAGTTCGGCCACCGCGGCGCCGGCCCGCGGCAGGCGGAACGTGGTGGCCACGTCGCAGATCGCGTCCAGGGTGGCCGCGTCGATCCAGCGGCACACCAGCGGTGGCAGGTCGCCGGTCCGGTGGTAGGCGCCGTCCAGCCACTGCATCGCCTCGGCCGCGTTGCCGCGCCGGGCGGCGAGCAGGCCCAGGCCGCGGCCGGTGACCGCGAGCCAGCACGGGTCGGCCAGCCGGGCGGCGGTGGTCCAGGCGGCCGAGAGCTGTTCGCCGGCCGCGTCGAGCCGCCCCTCGATGAGGTCGAGCTCCGCCGCGACGGCCAGCGCCAGCGGCCGGAACGCGGTCCACCGCTCGGCGTCGACCAGCGCGCCGGCCCGGTCGATGTCGGCGCGTGCCGCGGCCGGGTCGCCGCCGAGCAGCTCGTTGCGGGCCAGCATGGTCAGCGACCAGGCCGCCTTGCGAGGCTCGCCGGCCCGGTCGGCCAGCTCGACCGAGGTGTGGAACCGGCGGGTGGCCGCGGCGAAGTGTCCACTGTCGGTGAGCGCGAACGCCTCGATGCCGAACACCGCGGACAACTTCCCGTCGTCGCCCTCGGCCAGCTCGCGGGACGCGCGCAGGCGGCCGCCGCCGTTGCGGCTGCGGGCACCGGCCGCGACGAAGCCCAGCTCGCGGGACGCGGTGGCGGCGGTGGACCGGTCGCCGGCCGTCCGGGCCAGCTCGGCCGCCCGGCGCAGCGCGGCCACCCCGGCCGCGTCGGTCAGCGCCACCGAGTGCACCAGCGCGGCGCCCAGGGCGGCGTTCGCCTCGGCCCGGATGCCCGGGTCGCCGAGGCCGTCGGCCAAAGTCACCGCCAGGCGCAGCCGGTCCAGGCCGTCGCCGGTCGCGCCGGCGGCGAGCGCGGCCTTGCCCGCGTCCACGTCGAGCCGGGCCTGCAACCGGCGGCCGTCCGGCAGCAGCGTCACGCCGCCGGGCAGGACCTCCGCGGCGTGGGCGACCCGGCGGGACGGCAGGATGCCGAGTTCGCGGGTGAACAGGGCGGTGCAGGCCGCCACGGCGGCCTGCGCGCCGATCCGGTCTCCGGCGCCGGCCAGGCTGCGTACCAGAAGAAGGTGGCTCTGCTCCTCGAGCGGCGCCAGCCGGACGAGGCGGCGGGCCAGCCGGACCGCCTCCGTCGCGCGCCGCTCGCTGAGCCGGGCGCCGATCGCACTGCGCAGCGAGGACCGCAACGCGCCGGTGACCCGTTCGCGCTCGTGGGCCAGCCAGAGCTCGAACTCCGGGCAGTCCGGCAGCGCCAGACCGGCCAGCAGCTCGCCCGCGTCCTCGGCGGGCTCGACCTGTCCGGACAGCACCTGCCGCACGTCCACGACGGTGCCGGCGGACAGGTCGAGCGTCACCGGGTTGCCCTCGATGCCGGCGTCCGGGCGCAGGCCCCGGCGCAGCTCGGACAGCACCCAGCGTAGCGCCGCGGGGGCGTCGTCGGCCGCCGGGAACAGCATGCCGACCAGCTGGGACCGCGGGATCGGCCGCTCGCTGAGCGACGCCATGGCGAGCAGCGCCCACGCCTTGCGACCGCGGGGACGTGGCCCCCGGCCGCCCGCACGGTGAATGTCGGGACGTCCGAGGAGCTGGATGACCGTCGCCATGCCGAGAGTGTGCACGACGACGGCCGCCGGGTCGTTCAGCGATCCGACATCAGCCCGCGGCAAGTGCCCGGACATCCGCGGTGGACAGCGCCTTGCCGCCGATCCCCCACTCGCCGCTGGCCACCTCCTCGACCACCACCCAGGTGACCGGGCGCATGTTCTCTCCCTCGATGGCGACCATCGCCTCGGTCAGATCCTCGATCATCTGCTGCTTCTGCTTGCCGTCGAAGACACCTTCGATGACCTTCACGTTGATCAGCGGCACGGCCGTGCTCCTTCGCTCGTTCCCCCACCTTGTCGCCGAGCAGCATGGCGGCGCCGCGTGTGAGGATCCGTTTGAGCCGCTCAGCTGTCCGGTGTCAGCACGGCGGCGGCGACCGTGTCCACGTACCAGGTCTGGAAGCGCTCGACCGGCCAGCCGCGCTCGACCACCAGCCACTGGTAGTTGCGCACGTCCATGGCCAGCCACAGCACGTCGGCCACGGTGTCCGGGGTGTGCTCCGGGCGGATCTCGCCGGTGGCCAGCAGATCCGCCGCGAACCCGGTCATGCCACGGCGCCGGTCGTCGAGGTTCTTGCGCCAGATCGCGGCCGCGTCCGGGTCCGCGGTGGCCGCTCCGGCCAGCGCCGTCATCACCCGGGCCTGCCGGGCGTGCACGGCGGCCAGGTGCGCGGCGAAGCGGACCAGCTTGGCGCGGGCGCCGGTGAGCGCCTGGATGTCGGCGACGAACGATCGCCCGGGCAGCGGCACCGACTCGTCGTCGCCCGCGATGGTGACGTCGACGAGTTCCGACAGCAGCGCCTTCTTGCTGCCGAAGACCTTGTAAACGGTCTGGATCGCGACCCCGGCCTCGGCGGCGACGGCGGTGAGCGGGGTGGCCGCATAGCCCGGATCGACGAACAGCGACGCCGCCGCGTCCAGCACCGCCCGCCGGGTCTGACGGGCCTGCTCCTGCCGGTGCGCCGATTCGTACCGCCTCTTGACAGCCACCTGCCGACTGTAGTGCTCTATTCGATAGAGCGGTACTCTACTCAACAGGGAGACAGTTATGACCGGAGCTCGCGTGATCTTCATTCCGCCGCCGCTGTACTACGTCGCCGGCCTCGTCGCGGGCGTGCTGCTGCACCTCGTCGCGCCGCTGCCGATCGGCGGCCGGCCGGGCACCACGATCGCCGGCGCCGCCGGGCTGGCGCTGGGCGTCGCGCTCGCGGCCGGCGGGATCGCCGGGGTGGTGCGGCACCGGACCACGATCGTCCCGCACCACGCCGTGGCCACGCTGGTCACCAGCGGGGCGTACCGGATCTCCCGCAACCCGATGTACACCGGGCTCGCGATCGCCTACCTGGGCGGTGCGCTGCTGATCGGTTCGTGGTGGCCGGCCCTGCTCGCGCCGGTCGTGCTGGTGGCGGTCGGCCTGCTGGTGATCCGCCCGGAGGAGCTCTACCTGAGCGAGCGCTTCGGCGCGGCCTACGCGGGCTACTCCGGCCGCGTCCGCCGCTGGCTCTGAGCGAAGTCCATGTCCGCGGCGAGGTGGAAGCTCGGATAGGACGGCTGGTTGTAGGTGGTCTGCTGGCGGGCGACCTCGGCGCGGTACTGCCTGTCGTGCATGAGCGTGCCCAGCTTGTGAGTGGTCGGCTCGGTGCTCAGATAGATCCGGATCGCGGTGCTGTCCGCGGTGCGCAACAGAAGCTCCTCGCGCCAGTCGCCGAAGATGTCGGCGACCAGGCTGGGATTGCCTTTGGTGCCGTTGTTGGTGAGCGTGCCCTCGGCGGTCAGCAACGTGCCGCGCCGGTGGTCGACGATGGTCGGGGTGACCGCCAGGGCGCCGTCGACGATCTGCGTGGTGAGGTCGCCGGCCCAGCGGATGCTCATGTTGGTTCCGGGCGCGGTGGTGGAGATCAACTGCCCGTCCGAGGTACGCAGCCCGGTGCCGCTCGAGCCCCAGACCTCCATCCCGGGCAGGTCCGGCCGGATGTCGCCGACCATGCCGCGGCCGGTGTCCACGCCGGTGTAGCCGCCGAAGATCACGCCTCCGGTGGCGGCGTCGCGCAGCGCGTAGCCGTAGGGCGCGCTCGGGCCGCCCTCGTGCACCATGAAGATCTCCGTGCCGGGGCGGCGCGGGTCGATGTCGGTCACGTGCATGGCGTCGCCGTGGCCGAGCCGCGCCATAGTGCCGGGTGCGGCGCTGCCCGGCGGGAGCACCGCGAAGGAGCTGTAGAGCAGGCTGCCGTCGTGGTCGACGGTGGCGCCGCCGTAGACGATCTCCTGCTTGCCGTCGCCGTCCACGTCGGCCGCGCTGAGAGAGTGCGCGCCCTGTGTGGTGAGAGTCTTGAACTCGGGATCGGTGCCGTCCCGGCCGTGCGGCGCGTCGTTGAAGGGGTTGCTCATCGGGGTCCAGCCGCTGTCGGCGTACCAGCGCTCGTGCAGCCGGCGGCCGTCCCAGTCGTAGGCGATCAGCGTCGAGCGGGTGTAGTAGCCCCGGGCGAAGACCGCGGACGGGTGGCGGCCGTCGAGATAGGCCACGCCGGACAGGAACCGGTCGACCCGGTTGCCCGGCTCGATCCGGGCCATCGCATAGTCGCCCCACATCAGGCCGTCGTCGTGCCGGCCCGGCTTGTAACGCACCGTCTGCAGCTCGCGGCCGGTGGCGCCCTCGAACACGGTCAGGTATTCCGGTCCGTCGACGATGAAGCCGGCGAAGTTGCGCAGCTGGTTGCGGGTGCTGCGGGACGGCGCGTAGACGTCGATGAAGTAGTCCGCCAGCGCCTCGGCTCCCCTTCCGGACGGCGCGATGCCGAGCGCCTCCTCGACGGTGGCCGGCCAGCGCCCGGCGACCACCTCCGGGTGCGCCGCCCAGCCCTCGAACATCTCGACCAGGTGCTGGTAGTAGTCGGCGGCGCTCATCCGGAAGTCGTCGGTGTGCGCGTAGCCGGCCCGGACGTCCGCCGGTGGCATGGTGATGTGGCGGCGGCCGGTCTTCGTGCCGGGGGCGGTCTTCATCATCAGCTCGGCGCGGCCGTCGCCGTCGAAGTCGTAGACCAGGAACTGGGTGTAGTGCGCGCCGGCCCGGATGTTGACGCCCAGGTCGATGCGCCAGAGCAGGGTGCCGTCGAGTTCATAGGCGTCCACGAACACGTTGCCGGTGTAGCCGACCTGCGAGACGTCCTTGGAGTTGGACGGGTCCCACTTGACCACGTACTCGTACCGGCCGTCGCCGTCGAGGTCGCCGACGCTCATGTCGTTCGCGGAGTAGGTGTAGGCCTCCCCCGCCGGGGTCACGCCGTCGGCCGGTTTGCGCAGCGGCAGGTCGTGGTGGTTGGACGCCCACGGCACGGCCACCGCGGAGGCCTTGCCGTGCGCCGCGGCCACCCGGTAGCGGGCGGCCGCGGTGCCGGCCCGGTCGAGATAGGTGGTGCTGTCGGTGACCAGCGCGATCGGCCGGCCGTCCCGATAGACCCGGAATCCGGCGCTTGCGGCCCCGGTCGCGGTGTGCCCGGTGACCTCCTCGCCGAGCAGTCGCCAGCTCAGGAAGACCCCTTCGCCGGTGGCGACGGCCACCAGTCCGCGGTCGAGCTTTTCCATGCTCGGTTCGGCATGCGCCGGCGTCGGGAGAAGCACCAGCGCGAGCACCAGACTCCAGATCTTCATCGGGACCTCTCAGCCGATCGCGAAGCTCGGGTGCGGCGGCTGGTTGTACGCCGTGTTCTGCCAGGCGACCGCGTTGCGGTACATCCGGTCCTGCATCAGCGAGGGCCGCGAGATGCTGGTGCCGTCGGTGGTCGAGTAGATCCGCAGCGCCGTGTTGTTGCTGGTCGGCCAGATGACCTCCTCGCGCCAGTCGCCGAGGATGTCCGCCTGCAACGAGGGCGTCGCCTTGGTGCCGTTGTTGGAGTGCACGCCGCTCGCGGTCAGCAGCCGGGTGTCGCCGCCGGTGCCGTACTTGTCGATGTGCGTGGCGTCGAGCAGCTCGCGCTGGGCGTCGCCGTCCCACCAGATCACGAAGTTCGTCGAGCTCGGCTTGCGGCCGATGTTGCTGCCGGAGGTGTTCAGCAGGCCAGTGACCGCGGACGACCAGGACTCCGCGCCCGGACTGCCGGCATAGATGTCCGCGGAGACGCCGCGGCCGTTGTCGCACCCGCACGACGGGTTCTGCCAGATGATCGATCCGGTCCGCGCGTCGCCCATCCAGGCGGCCGGCTTGCTGGTGCTCTCGTTCACCTTGAAGACCTCGAGACCGGCGCGGCCCGGGATCAGGTCACCCACGTGGTACGCGTCGCCGTGCCCCATCCCGTTGGTCCACAACCCGTAGCCGTTGTCGTCGATGGCCATCGCGCCGTACATGATCTCGTCCTTGCCGTCGTTGTCGACGTCGGCGACCGAGAGCTGATGGTTGCCCTGGCCGGTCCAGGCGGACCCGTTGGTGGACGAGTTGCTGTCGAAGGTCCAGCGCCGGGTCAGCGCGCCGTTGCGGAAGTCCCAGGCGACCACGACGCTGCGGGTGTAGTAGCCGCGGGCCATGATGATGCTCGGGTACGACCCGGTGACATACGCGGTGCCGGCCAGGAACCGGTCGACCCGGTTGCCGTAGCTGTCCCCCCACGACGAGACCGTGCCGCGCGGCACCACGTAGTTCGCGGTGGCCATCGCCCGGCCGGTCTGTCCGTTGAAGACGGTCAGGAACTCGGGCCCGGACAGGATGTAGCCGGACGAGTTGCGGTAGTCCGCGGACGACGAGCCGATCACCACGCCGCCGCCGTCCCGGGTGCCGTCGGCGGTCTTCATGGCCACCTCGGCCCGGCCGTCGCCGTCGTAGTCGTACACCTGGAACTGGGTGTAGTGCGCGCCGGCCCGGATGTTGCGGCCCAGGTCGATGCGCCAGAGCCGGGTCCCGTTCAGCTTGTACGCGTCGATGAACACGTTGCCCGTGTAGCCCGACTGCGAGTTGTCCTTGGCGTTCGTCGGGTCCCACTTGAGCACGATCTCGTACTGCCCGTCGCCGTCCAGATCACCGACGCCGGCATCGTTGGCGACGTAGGTGTACGAGACCCCGTCCGGCGTGGTGCCACCCGCGGGGATCTGGATCGGCACGTCCTGACTGGTCGCGAACGGCCGCACCGGCGCGTCCGCGGCCAGCGCCTCGACGCCGCCGGTGATCGGCCGCACGGCGTAGCTCGCACCGGCCGGGGCGCCGGCGTCGGTGAAGTTGGTGGTCGACGAGACGGCCACCTTGGCGCCGTCCCGGTAAACGGCATAGGTGGATCCGTCGGCCGGAAGCAGCCGCCAGGAAAGGAAGTTGCCCTTCTCGGTGCGCATCGCGATCAGGCCGCGGTCGAGCTTCTCGGTGGTGCCGGTGACGTCGGCCGGCGGGAGCGGAGCAGCTGCGTGCGCGGCGACGACGGTGGTGCCGCTGGTGGCGAGGAGGACGCTCGCCAGCACGACGGGGATTCTGAGACGTTTCATGAGGCCGTCCAGGGACTCGGGCCGCACACGCCCTCGGGACGGGAGGGGGAACCGGTCGGCGGGACCGGATCCGCGGGGCGCGGGGGATGCGGCGTGGTTCGCTCTCCTGGGGGGCGGAAAGCGCTTACCTGGTCCCGGACGATAGCCACGCAATTGACTGCCGTCAATGTTGACCACATGCGGAGCGCGACGTAACCTCATCGAAACAGTGAAATGTTAGCGCTAACAAAGAGGATCACCGTGAAAGCCGTGCTCGCCGTTGCGCTCCTCGTCCTGCCGGCCGTGCCCGTCGCGGACGCCGTGCCCGACCCGGTGGTCGCCTATGCCATCGATGCCGACGACGTGGCCACCGCGGTGGTCACCGACTCCTCCGGCAACGGCCTCGACGGCCGGTTGGCCGACGGGTCGACGGCCGCGGTGATCCCGGGCGCCGACGGGCTCGCGCTGGATCTGCCGGGCGGCCCCTTCGTCGAGCTGCCCCGCGGCATTCTGGCCGGGCGCACCGACCTGACCGTCTCCGCGCGGGTGCGCTGGGACGGCGGCACCGCGCCCTGGCAGTGGATCTATGCGCTGGGCAAGGACAACGGCCGCTATCTGTTCACCACGCCCTCCAACGGCGACGGTGTGCTGCGCACGGCGATCACCACCGCGGGTGGTGGCGGCGAGGCCAAGGTGACCGGGTACGCCGCGCTGCCGGCCGGCACCTGGAAGACCCTCACGGTCACGCTCGACACCACGGCGGACCGGCTGACCACCTATCTGGACGGCGCCGCGGTCTCCTCGGCGAGCACCACGATCAGCGCCGCGGACCTGCTCGACGCGGCCACCACGACCAGCGGATTCATCGGCAAGTCGTTCTATCCCGACCCGCTGTTCGACGGCGCGATCGATGACTTCCGCGTCTACGACACCGCGCTCACGGCCGAGCAGATCGCAGGCGGCACGGCACCCACCCCGACCGGCCTGAGCACGACGGCGTTCGACGTGCGTACCACGATCGGGGTGGCCCCGGCACTGCCCGCCGCGGTCCGCGCCGCCTTCACCGACGGCTACGACCGGGACGTGCCGATCTCCTGGGCGGCCGTCGATCCGGCCGACTATGCCGCCCGCGGCACCTTCACGGTCACCGGCGTCGCGGCCGGGCGGCAGGTCGTCGCCACGGTGACCGTGATCCGCGAGGGCGAAATGACCATCGACCTCGGCGACCCCACCGGCGCCTTCCACGGCGGCGCCGCGGGCACCCTCTACGGCCTCTACGGTCCGGGCATCCCGAGCGGCAATCTGATCGAGGGCATGCGGCTGCGGACCGTATCGACCAAGGCGCAGGACGGGCCGCAGCACCCGGGCGCCGACGCGCTCGAGGTCGTCAAGCCGCTCGCCGACAGCACCGGCGGGGACGTCTACATCTACATGACCGACATCCATCGCGGCTTCCCCTATCAATGGCCGGGCGACACCCCCGAGGAGAAGCTCGCGCTCTTCGAGGAGAAGATCGCCAAGCAGGTCGACCAGGTGCTCACGCTGCCGCCGCGCTATCGGGACAACGTGGTGTTCGTGCCGTTCAACGAGCCCGAGGGCAACATGTTCGGCACCGGCGAGTGGAGCTACGACGGCGTTTCGTGGCTCGACGACCCCACCGACTACTTCCGGGCCTGGGACGAGGTGCACGCGCTGATCAAGGGCCGGATGCCGGACGCGCGGATCGCCGGGCCCAACACCAGCGTGCTGTTCAGCCAGGTGCGCGGCTTCCTCGAGCACACCCTGGCGGCCGGCACGCTGCCGGACGTGATGACCTGGCACGAGCTCAGCCATCCCGAGCAGGTGCGGGAAAGCGTGCGGCGCTATCGCGCCTGGGAGGCCGAGATCCTCGGTGACCGGCGACTGCCGATCAACATCAACGAGTACGCGTTCAACTACCACACCTCGGTGCCCGGGCAGATGATCCAGTGGGTGTCCGCGATCGAGGAGTCCAAGGTGGACGGCGACATCGCCTATTGGAACATCGACGGGAACCTGTCCGACTCGGCGGTGCAGGCCAACCGCGCCAACGGGCAGTGGTGGCTGTTCAACGCGTACGGCGGGATGAGCGGGCAGACGGTCCGGGTGGATCCGCCCTTCCCGGGGCGGAACTACACGCTCAAGGGCGTCGCGACGATCGACCCGGCGAAGAAGCAGGCGCGGGCGATCATCGGCGGCGCGGACGGCGCGGCGCACGTGCGCTTCACCGATGTGCCGCGCGACGTGCTCGGCGGCGAGGTGCACGCGGTGGTCCGCGAGATCCGCTGGTCGGGCCAGATCGGCGATTCCGGGCCGCCGCAGGTGCTTTCCGAGCGAAGCATCCGGGTTGACGACGGCGCCGTCGAAGTCGACCTGACCGGTCTGGTCGAGTCGTCGGCCTACGAGATCGTGCTGAGCCCGGCCAAGATCGCGGACCCGGTCGAAAGCTGGGAGCAGTCCTATGAGGCCGAGGACGCCGCCTGGACCGGCGGCGGCTACAGCCGGAACGGGCCGGAGGGCTCCCCCGCCGACGTCAGCAAGTTCTACACCTCGGGCGGCTTCGACGTCGGCGGCCTGCGCACCGGATCGGACGGCGTGCTCACCTTCACCGTGGACGTGCCCACGCCGGGACGCTACGACCTGGGCATCTTCGCCAATTCCCTGAACACCTTCGATCCGGTACGCGAGCAGGGCCCGACGAACGTCTTCCTGCGCGTCGACGGCGCGGCCGAGCGGGAGGTGTTCCTGCCGCTCGGCTACAAGTGGGTGGTCTGGGATCACACCGACGCCACGGTCGACCTGACCGCCGGGCGGCACACCATCTCGCTGGCCGCACGCAGCCTCGACGGCACCCGGGCCACCCGGGGAGACGCCATCGTCGACCGGATCCGGCTGTCGAAGCCCGCTCCGGCCACCGCTGCCTATGAGGCGGAACTGGCCGACCTCCGGGGCGGATCCATCGATCGTGGAACGGTCGCGCTTCGCCGCGGCGAGTCGGCGACCTTCTGGGTCTATTCGGCCGCCGACGCCGAGGCGACTCTCGGCATCGACCGGTCCGGTCCCGGCCGGGCGTCCCTCACGGTGAACGGCATCCGGGTGCCCGCGGCGGCCGTCTCGCTCTCCGGCGGCATCAACAAGGTGACGGTCACCGGCGAGACCAAGGTGTCGCTGATCGACCGGCTGACCGTGGGGCCCGGCACCGGCGCTCTGCCGGCCACCACGATCGAGGCCGAGGCGGCCCAGTTGGCCGGCACCGCGTCCGCCACTCCCCTGTCGCTGGCGAGCGGCGGCAGCGCCGTCACCGGCGTCGGCGGCCCGCCCGGCAACGCCAACACGCTCACCTTCACCGTGCCCGCGGCGAAGGCCGGCACCCATGCGATGCGGATCCGCTACGCCAACCCGGAGCAGTCCCCCGCCACGCACTACAACCCGGACCCGCTCGCCCGGCACGCCGACCTCGAGGTGAACGGCGTGCCGAAGCGGGTGTTCTTCCCGCACTCGTTCCACCGGAACAACTTCTGGGACCTGACCGTCCCGGTGGACCTGCGGCGCGGCGCCAACACGATCCGGTTCGCGTCCGAGGAACTGCCCAATTACGACGGCAAGACCTATGCCTCGCAGACCTTCCCGGGCATCCTGCTGCGCTCGCAGGAGGCCCCGATCGTCGACAAGATCACCGTGACACCGTTCGCAGCCCCGGCACGGTGATGGTGATGATCTCGGTGTCGTCCGGACGGCCCGGGATGCGGCCGTCGTTGCCCGGGAAGTTGTTGTCGTTGGCGACCAGCACGCGGTCACCCACCAGCGGCAGCACCGTCTCGACCGACTGCAGCGGGAAGGAGAACAGCGGTCCGACGCGGCGCTGGTCCGGGTCAGTGGTCCTGGCGCCCTCCAGGATCGAGTAGAGCGTCCAGCCGTCCCGGCTGGTCGCCATCGCCTCGAAGCCCTTGCTGGCCGGCAGGTTCGGGGTCTCGCCCGGCAGCAGGAACGGCGATTGCGGCGACTTCGTGCCGTCGGCCAAGGGGATCGGCGCCTGCAGCACCTTTCCGGTGCGGTCGGTGCGCACCAGGAACGGGCCGAACTCGTCGCCGAACCAGAGGTTGCCGCGGGCGTCCCGGGCCAGCGACTCGATGTCGAAGTCGGCGCCGGTCAGCAGCCGGTCGCTGGTGTTCTCGTTGACGATCGGGAACGGGATCCGGTGGTCCGGGTCGCGGAAGCTCAGGTGGCCGCGTACCGCAACGGTGTGCCGGCGATAGTCCGGCTCGATGTCATAGGCGCGCAGCAGGAAGTCGGCCGAGTTGGCCTTGGTGCCGAAGCCGTTGTCCGGCATGGCCAGCAGGCGTTTGCCGGACCGGTCGTCCGCCCGCAGCGGCAGGATCGCGGAGAAGCCGGGGATCGGCTGGCCGGCGAACGGCGGGGTGATGCCGTTGACCGGGCCCGGCGGCAGCAGTGTCCCGGAGACCGGGCCGGGCTGGTAATCGGTGGCGGGCAGGATCGCCCGGCCGGTCAGCGTCACCTCGGGCCGGATCGTGACGGCGAGCGAGTAGAACCGGGTGATCTGGGTGGCGCTGCCGTTGTCGTCCGAGATCAGATGGAGCCGGTTGCCGGCCAGCGCGGCGCCCTCGATGTTGTCCAGCAGCGGATTGGGCTGCGGCTGCTTGGCGGTGGCGCCGGCCGACGGGCAGTTGACCAGGTCGGCGACGAGCTCCTTGCCGAGCCACGTGCGCGGGTCGGTGACCGTCGACAGGGTGGCGAACGGGGTGACGTCCGGCGCGCCGGTGGCGGACACCCGGAAGACCCGCACGACGTTGCCGACGCCGGGGGTGAAGCCGCGTTCCAGGGAAAGGAACTGGTCGCCGCCGAGGGCGATCAGCTCGACCAGGCCGAGGTTCGGGTCGGTGCGGTAGGCGTGCTGCGCGACCGGGCTGTACGCGCCGCCCTCGCGCCCGGCGTACCGGATGATCCGCTGCAACCCGGCGCCCTGAGCGTCCCGGCCGTCCGCGGCGAGCGGGCCCTCCATGCCGGCGAAGAGCGACCGGTGGTCCGGCGTCGCGGTCAGCGCCTCGAAGGTCTGGTTGACCGCCGCCTCGCCGGCCGGGGTCACCTGGAAGCGGGCCGGCACCGGCAGCGACGCGAGCTCACGCCCGTCGGACATCCGGAACGCCGGATCGACGGCTCCCGCTCCGAGCCGGCCAGGACGGTGTGTCCGCCGTTCTCGGCGACCAGGCCCTCGCCGTCGAAGTCCGCGCCGGTGTACGCGGTGCCGTCCGGCCTGGTCAGCAGGGTCACGCCGCGGACCCTCAACGGCTGAAGCCCCAGCTTGTAGACGCGAGCCGGGGTGGTGCCGATGTTGTCGACCAGCGCGAGCGCGCGATCCCGGCCGGTCAGCGCCAGCGCGGAGAGACCGGCGACCGGCGTGCCCTCGAAACTGGTCTTGTCCAGCGCGTCAGTGAAGCCGAGCAGCGATGCGTCCGCCTCGGTCACCAAGGCGAACGGCTCGTGGACGGCGGGTGGCGGGGTGGCGAGCCGTGGCCCACCACCCCGCCTCACGCACTATCCGATCGCGTACGCCCGCAGCACCGTGATCACCGCGGTGTTGCCCGCGGCGTCGGTGGCGTGCGCCCGCAGCGACACGTGGCCGCTCGCCGGGTTGGTGACGCCCAGCGTGCGGTGGTCGCCGGAGCCGCGCACCGTGGCCGGCTGCCACGTCGCGCCGTCATCGGTGGAGAACTCCGCGGTCAGCACCCGGTTGACCTTGGCCGCCGAGTCCGTCGGCCGCTCGACCGTCACCGGGATGGTGAACGCGCCGGCCGGGGCCGCGTTCGTCTGGTCCACCCGCGGGCTGAACCGCACCGAGGACACCGGCAGGCGGGCCTCCTCCACGCTCGCCGAGCGGAACGTCCACTCGGCACTGACCGTGGTGGACAGCCGGAACGGCTCGCCGCGCGTGCCGGACATCTCCAGCCGGTAGGCCGCGTCGCCCGGCGGCACCTCGAACTCGGCGTAGTCCGACGGCACCTCGCCGATCAGCGTGTCGCCGGAGTACAGCGCCGTCCGGGCGCTGTCCAGCAGGGAGAACCCGTAGTGTCCGGCGCCGTCACCGAACAGCGGCGCCGCGGCGACGATCACGTCACCGAAACGCAGCACCGAGTTGACGTCGCCGCCGACCGCGGGGGCGAACACCGCGCGGTTCCAGTCCTGCTTGTAGGTCGCGCCCGCGGTGAACTTCTGCTCCGCGCCGACCGCGATGCTGATCAGCTCGGGCCAGGACTCCTCGTCGACCGGCGGCATCTCCTGGTCGAACTCCGGCGACCAGCGGACCCCGCCCTCGGTGCTGAGGAACTCGGTGCGCTCGAACGGCAGCGGGAACGGAATCCCGACCGCCCAGCCGCCGAAGCTGGCGAAGTCGAGCTTGACGCCGTTGGCGCCGACCGGGTCCTGGGCGTAGCGCGACTTCACCGTGGCCAGGTCCTTGGCCCGGACCTGCTTGGTGAACCCGGTGTAGAACGCGCCCTGCTTGCGATAGGCCAGCTCGTAGAGGTAGGGGCTCTCCTGGAACGACTCGCTCGCCTCGTCCCAGCGGGCGAACGCGCCGTTGATCGAGCCGGCGAAGTTCTCCACCTTGCCGCGCGGGCCGATCTGGGCCGTGAACGTGTCGCCCTCCGCGAAGGACAGCGCGGAGGCGCCGACCGACCACTCGTCGCTGAACCAGTCGGCGTTGACCGCGACCAGCGCCTGTCCGGCGTCGGCGCGCGGCACGTCGATGTCGACCGGCTTGCCGCGCCGGGCGTCCAGCTTGATGCTCGCGTCCTTGTCCACCACGAGCTTCGGCTGGACCAGCATGGTCACGTCGGCCTCGCCGTAGATCCAGGTGAAGAAGCCGTACTCGCCCTTGGGCAGGCGCACGGTCTCGCTGGGCTCGGCGCTGAACAGGTCGTAGAACGCGATGTCGCCGTCCAGCCGGTTCAGCGACGCGTAGTGGTCGGTGCTGGCCACGCCGTTCCGGTCGAGGAAGCCGAACGTGACGTCGTAGCTCTCGACCTCCTTGTTCACCGCGATCGCGGTCTCCACCTTGACGTCGCCGGGTCCGGTCGCGACCACCCGGCCGGTCAGGAACCCGTCCGGGTCGTCGCCGGTGGTGTCCGCGGTGACCGTGGTCGAGGCGGTGCCGCCGGCCGGCACGGTGAGGCTGGTGGCGGCGAGCGAGAACGCCTCCGAGTCGCTGCTCAGCGCGAGCGACAGGGTGATCGGCGCGGTGCCGCCGTTGCGGTAGGTGACGGTCTTGGTGATCGGGGCGTCGTCGTCGTGCGGCCAGATCGCGCGGCCGAAGCTGACGCTGCCCTCGTCCACCGAAACCGCCTGGTGGATCACCCGGGCCACGTCGACCCGGCCCGCGCCCTGCCCGAAGACGCCCACGCCCTCGGTCGGCTTCGCGGCGCCGATCAGCAGCGTCTTGCGCTGCTTCGACGACCAGCCGGGGTGCTCCTGCGCGACGATGGCGGCCGCGCCGGCCACGTGCGGGGTGGCCATCGAGGTGCCGGACAGGCTCACATAGCCCTCGTCCGCCGGGGTGCCGATCTGGCCGTTCGCCGCGGCGGCCGCGACGATGTCCACGCCGGGCGCGGTGATGTCCGGCTTGATGGCGTCGTCGCCGACCCGCGGGCCGCGGCTGGAGAAGTCGGCCAGTTGGTCCTCGTCGTCCACGGCGCCCACGGTGAGCGCGGCGTCCGCGCTGCCCGGCGAGCCGACCGTGGCGTCGCCACCGGCGTTGCCGGCCGCGATCACGAAGAGTGTGTTGTGCGCCGCGGTCAGATCGTTGACGGCCTGCTCGAGCGGGTCGATGCTGGGCGCGTCGCCGCCGCCCAGGCTCAGGTTGACCACCGGGGCGATCGGGGCGGCCCACTGCATGCCGGCCAGGATCGCCGACTCGTCACAGAAGTCGGTCTCGCAGACCTTGCCGATGGCGAGCTTGGCGCCGGGCGCCACGCCCTTGTATTTGCCGCCGGACTTGGCGCCGCTGCCCGCGATGATCGAGGCGACGTGCGTGCCGTGGCCCACGTTGTCGTCGGCGGACGGCATGCCGGTGAAGTTCTCGGTCGCCACGATCTTGCCGGCGAAGTCCGGGTGGGTCGCGTCGATGCCGGTGTCCAGCACCGCGACCGTCACGCCGGCGCCGTCCAGGCCCTCCTGCCAGGCGGTCGGCGCGCCGATCTGGGGCACGCTGACATCCAGGCTGACCTTGCGCTTGCCGTCCAGGTAGACCCGCTCGATGCCTGGCTTCAGGGCGCGTGCTGTGGTCGTACCGCTGGTCAGAGAGGTCCAAAGCCTGGCCCGCTCGGCGCGCTCGGCGCGCATCGCGAGCGCGCCCACCCCCGGAAGATCGCGGGTCACGCGGGCCGTCGCGCCGGTTGCCGCGGTCGCGCTCGCCGACCCCTTGCGGTTACCGCTCTTCGGGTACGCGACCAGCAACGGAAGCGCCTTCTCCCCGGTGTAACCCAGGTCGCGCAGCGCGGTCACGTCGAACAGCCGCTGGTCGAGCCGGCCGTCCCGCAGCAGCGGCAGCGCGTCGGTCGGGAACACGTATTTGTGCGCGCCGGCCGTGCGGCTCACGAACCGCACGCCGGCCCGGCCCGGACCGCGCTCGATGCTGGTCCCCTTGTCCGACACGATCACCCGGTCGCCGGTGATCAGCGTGATGCTGACCGGCCGATCCGCGGCTCGCCCCGGAGCGCGGGGCGGCGCCGCCCAGGCCGCAGCGGGCGCGACCACGGCGATTGCCGCGGTCGTCCCGGCGGCCAGCAGAGCGGCCGAAAGTTTTCTCAGGATCATGCGAGCCCTCCCGTCAGCGTCACATAGACGCCCGCCACTCTCCCACAGGGGTGCAAGGCTCCTGTGTGGACCGCGGAGCGCGGCTCTCAGCAAGATCAGCGAGGATGATCGGATGGTTGCCTTCGAACTCGCGGTCCAGGATTCGCACGGCCTCGCGGTGGCGGCGCGGCTCGGCGTGGACCGGATCGAGCTGTGCGCCACCCTCTCGGTCGGCGGGGTGACCCCCTCGGCGGGCCTGATCGAGGCGGCGGCCGGCGGGCCACCGGTGCACGTGCTGGTCCGGCCCCGGCCCGGCGGCTTCGACTACTCGCCCGCCGAGACCGATGTGCTGGTCCGCGACGTGCGGCTCGCGGTGTCGGCGGGCGCGTCCGGGGTGGTGATCGGCGGGGTGCGCGCCGGAGCGGTCGACGAGGTCCTGGTGCGCCGGGCGGTCGAGGCCGCCAGGGATGCGCAGGTGACCTTCCACCGCGCCTTCGACACGCTCGCCGATCCGCACGCGGCGCTGGCGACCCTGGCCGGGCTGGGCGTTCGCCGGGTGCTGACCTCGGGCGGCGCCACGACCGTCGCGGACGGGCTGCCCGCCCTGGCCGGGCTGGTGTCGGCGGCGGCCGGCCGCATCGAGATCATGGCCGGCGGCGGGGTGCATGCCGACCTGGTCGGCCCGATCGTGCGGACCGGGGTGGCCGCGGTGCACGCCTCGGCCAAGCGGCTGGTGGCCGACCACGTCGGCATCGGGCTGGGCAGTGCGGCGCCGGCCGGCGGGGGCGGCCGGGAGACGACCGACGAGGGCCTGGCGGCCGCCCTGCTCGCCGCGGTCCGCGGTCAGCCCAGCCAGGCGGCGATCGCGACCAGCGTCGCGGCGGAGATCGCGGTGGACAGCACGATCGTGTCGCGGGCGAAGGACTCGCCGCGGCGGTAGCGGGAGGCGAAGACGAAGACGTTCTGGGCGGTCGGCAACGCCGAGGTGACCACCGCGGCCAGCAGCATCGGGCCGCCCAGGCCGAACAGGAACCGGCCGATCAGGTACGCCAGCAGCGGATGCGCCGCGACCTTGAGCAGCACCGCGAGCATCCGCTCCGCCGAGTCCGGGCCGCCGCGCAACGGCCGGCTGCCGCGCAGCGACATGCCGAGCGCGAGCAGGGTCATCGGCACCGCCGCGCCGCCGACCAGCGCGAACGGCTCCAGCACCGGCGCCGGCAGGTCGATGCCGGTGGCCATGACGGCGATGCCGGCCGCCGAGGCGATCATCAGCGGGTTCCGCAGCGGCATCGCGGCCAGCCGGCGCCAGGACGGCCGGCCCTCGCCGGTGGCGACGTCCAGCACCGCCAGCGCGGCCGGGCTGGCCAGCAGCACCTGGAACATCAGCACCGGCGCGATGAACGAGACGTCCCCGAGGATGTACGCGGCGATCGGGATGCCCAGGTTGCCGGCGTTCACATAGCCGGCCGCCAGCGCGCCGACGGTGAGCTCGGCGACGTCCCGGCGCCACAGCAGCCGGGCCAGCGTGATGTGCAGGGCGGCGACCGCCAGCGTGCTCAGCACGAACGCGGCGAGCGCGCCGGTCAGGATGCGGCCGGGCGCCGACTCGGCCAGCGTGACGAACAGCAGGGCCGGGGCGAGCACGAAGAACGCCAGCCGGGTCAGCGTCACCAGGCCGGCGTCGCCGAGCAGCCGGAAGCGGCCGATCAGGTAGCCGGCCAGCACGAGCACCCAGATGATCGCGAAGCCGGTGACGATGTCCCGCACGTCAGAGGGTCTGGCCGCCCACGTCCGCCCGGCCGTCCGCGATCAGCACGCGCAGCGCCTCGCGGATCGCCTCGAGCGAGGTGAACCGTGGCGCGTAACCCAGCACCTCGCGGGCCCGGTCGATGGACGCCGCGATGCCGCGCTCGATGTGGTCGCGGGTGGCGCCGGCGTGCTCCGCGCCGACCCGCTTCTCGAACTCGTCCCAGTCGACCAGGTCGAGGACCGCCGCGCGGCCGAACCAGGCGGCCACCCCCTCGGCCAGCCCGCGGCTGGTCATGGCCTGCGCGGCGACCACGTGGAAGCTCGACCCGATGGCGGCCGGCCGGGTCAGCGCCCGCTCGAAGGCCTGCGCGACGTCGTCGGCGTGCACGTGGTTGAGCATGCCGAGGCCGAGCGCGGGCAGGGCGAGCGGCTCGCCGGTGGCAAGCCGCCGCCACACGTCCGGGTCGAGGTTGCCGGCCGGGGTGATCACCGGCCAGCCCGGGCCGCTGATGTGGCCGGGGTGCAGCACCACGCTCGGCACGCCGCCGGCCAGGGTCTCGCGGTGCAGCAGCTCCTCGATGGCGACCTTGCCGGCGCCGTATTCGCCGTAGCCGGTGCGGGGCTCGTCCTCGGTCAGCGGCGCCCGCGCGGCCCGGCCGTGCACCCAGATGGTGCCGCAGTGCAGCAGCAGCGGCCGCGTGGGCCGCAGCGCGTCGAGGAGACGTCGCGCGGACTCCGGCGTGAAGCAGATCAGGTCGACCACCGCGTCCGGCCGCAGCTCGGCGATCCGCTGCTCGAACCCCTCGTCGGCGCGGTCCGCGGTGACCCGCTCGACCGATCGCCACTCGACCGCGTCGTGATAGGGCTTGCTCTCGCCCCGGCTCACCGCGACCACGTCATGTCCCGCCCGGACCAGGCGCGGCACCAGAAAGGTGCCGATGTGCCCGGTCGCTCCGATCACCACCACTCGACGCATCCCCGCAGCCTACGGCGGGCCGGTACGGTGAGCGGCGTGGATTCGGTCACGCAGTTCCCGCCCGGCTTCCAGATGGGTGTCTCCACCGCGGCCTACCAGATCGAGGGCGCGGTCGCCGAGGACGGGCGGGTGCCGTCGATCTGGGACACCTTCGCGCACACCCCCGGCCGGGTCCGCGACGGCGACACCGGCGACGTGGCGTGCGATCACTATCACCGCTGGGCCGAGGACGTCGCGCTGCTGGCGGATCTGGGCGTGGACGCCTACCGGTTCTCCATCGCCTGGCCGCGGGCCGCGGATCTCGGCTTCTACGACCGGCTGGTGGACGCGTTGCTGACCCGCGGCATCGCGCCGCTGCCCACGCTCTTCCACTGGGATCTGCCGCAGTCGATCGAGGACGAGGGCGGGTGGCTGAGCCGGTCCACCGCCGAGCGCTTCGCCGAGTTCGCGGGCACGGTGGCCGACCGCCTCGGCGACCGGGTGCACCGCTGGATCACGTTGAACGAGCCGGTCGTGCACATGGCGGAGGGCTATGCGTTCGGGGCCGGAGCGCCGGGCCGGACACTGCTGCTCGGCGCGCTGCCGGCCGCCCATCACCAGCTGCTCGGGCACGGCCTGGCGGTGCGGGCGCTGCGCGAGCGCGGCGCGACCGAGGTGCTGATCACCAACAACTGCACGCCGGTGCTGGCGGCGAGCGACGACGAGGCGGACCAGGTCGCGGCGGCGGTCTACGACAGTTTCCACAACCGGCTGTTCAACGATCCGGTGCTGCTCGGCACGTACCCGGATCTTCTGGCCGAGGCGATGGGCGACGTGGTCCGCGACGGTGACCTGGCGATCATCCGGACGCCGCTGGACGCGCTCGGCATCAACTACTACAACCCGACGCTGGTCGGCGCCCCGCCCGCCGACGCCGACCTGCCCTTCGACCTGCGGCAGATCGAGGGCGTGCCGACCACCGCGTTCGGCTGGCCGGTGGTGCCGGACGGGCTGCACGACCTGCTCACCGGGCTGCGCGACCGGTACGGCGACGCGCTGCCGCCGATCTACATCACCGAGAACGGCTGCTCGACCGCGGACGGCACCGAGGACGCGTTCCGGATCGACTACCTGGACCGGCACCTGCGCGCGGTCGGCCGGGCGATCGCCGGCGGCGTCGACGTGCGCGGCTACTTCGTCTGGTCGCTGCTCGACAACTTCGAGTGGGCCGAGGGCTACAGCCAGCGGTTCGGCCTGGTCCGCGTCGACTTCGAGACGCAGCAGCGCACGCCGAAGGATTCCTACCGCTGGCTGCGCGCGGCGCTCACGGCTCGACGCTGACCAGCCGCATGGTGGTGCCGGTGGCCGGCGGCTCGACCATCGCACGGGCGTACTCGGCTTCGGCGTACTTCGTCAGATAGGCCCGGTCGACGGCGGCGTCCAGGTCGGCGCCGGCGACCGGCTCGAACCGGACCCGATGCTCGCCGAGGCTGCTGACCAGCGAGCCGGTGCCGGTGCGGCGGGCCCGGCGGTACCAGACACCGCCCTCGCCCTTCCAGGACCGGGCATAGAGCTCACCGTCCACGGCGACCACCCAGATCGGCACCCGGACCGGATCCTTGTCCGGCGCCGGCACCACGACGGTGACCTCGCGCACGGTGGCGATCTCGTCGAACACTGACGCTTCCCACGGCATGCCAGCAGGATAGCCAGCTAGCCTAGGGGTTGACGACGACCTTGAGACCCGCCCGGGCTGCCGCGGTCGCGAACGCCTCGGTCGCGTCGCTCAGCGGGAACGCGGCGGTGACCAGCGACGGCAGGTCGAGCCGGCCGCTGGTGGCGAGCTCGATCGCCCGCGGGTAGACCTCGCCCATCCGGCGGGACATCACCAGGGTCAGGCCCTTGCGCCGGGCCGGCGAGGCCTTGAACGAGGTGCGGTCGCCGTCCGGGATGCCGACCAGCACCACCCGGGCGCCGGGCTTGGCGAGCCGCAGCGAGGCGTCCACCGCGCCGTCCGTGCCACCCACCTCGAAGACCACGTCGGCCGCCGACTCGTCCGCGTCGGTGACCGGCTCGGCGCCGAACTTCACGGCCGCCTCCAGCCGGTGCGGCAGCGGGTCGGCGGCCAGCACCCGGGTGGCGCCGGAGAGCCGGGCCAGCTGCACCAGGAACAGGCCGATCGGGCCGCACCCGGCCACCGCGACCGTGGTGGCCACCCGCAGGTGGCCCAGGTCGAGCGCGTGCAGGGCGACGCCGAGCGGCTCGAGCAGCGCGCCCTCGTCGTCCGACAGCGAGTCGGGCAGCGGGTGCAGGCGGTGGCTGGGCCAGGCCATGAACTGGCGCAGGCCGCCGTCGGTGCCGCCGTGCCCGGCGAAGACGACCGTCGGGCACAGGTTCACGTCGCCGTCGAGGCACTGCGCGCAGACGCCGCACGGCACCGCCGGGTCGATCGCCACCCGGGTGCCGTCGGCGTCGCCGCCGCGGATCACGCCGGCCATCTCGTGCCCGAGCACCAGCGGCCGGGCCAGGGTGGCGTCGCCGATCGCGCCCTCGGTGAACCAGTGCAGGTCGGAGCCGCACAGGCCGACCGAGGTCACCTGGACCAGCGACTCGCCGGGACCCGGGACGGGCCGCTCCTCGGACTGCACCCGGACGTCGCCGGCGCCGAACAGGCGGGCGGTGAGGTGGCTGGCATCTGACATGGCGAAACTCCCGTCGGCGGCGGATGTTAACGATAACAACTACCCTGTCGAGCGGTAGGCCTCGACGGCGGTCGGCAGGGTCGGGAACACGCGGTCCTCCCCGATCTTGTCGAGCAGGCCGTAGGCGCGCAGCGCGAGAAGCAGGTCCTGCTTGACCCGGGCCAGCGCGAACACCACGCCCCGGGCGGTCAGGGCGGCGCGCACCTGCTCGACCGCGTCCAGCCCGGTGCTGTCCACCTCGACGTTGGCCTCCATGTTGAGCACGAACCAGCGGACCGGCTCGCGCTGATCGGCGACCGCGGCCAGCGCGCGGCGGTGGAAGTCCTCCGCGTTGGCGAAGAACAGCGGCGAGTCGTAGCGGTAGACCACCAGGCCGGGCAGCGTGGTCGCCTTCGGGTAGTCGTCGATGTCGTGCATGCCGGCCAGGCCCGGCACGAAGCCCTGCACGGCGTCGTGCGGGCGGGCCACCCGGAAGAGCAGCTCGGCCACCGACAGGCCGATCGCGAGCAGCACGCCGTAGAGGATGTCGAAGACCAGCACCCCGGCCAGCGCCGCCAGGGCGAGCAGCAGCTCGCTGCGGCGGAAGGCGGCCAGCTTGCGAAAGCCGGCGATGTCGATCAGCCGGATCGCGGCGTAGACCACGATCGCGCCCAGGGCGGCGGCCGGGAAGCGGGCCAGCATCGGCCCGGCGAACAGCAGCACCGCCACCACGGCGGCCAGGGCGACCAGCGAATACACCTGGGTGCGCGCGCCGGCCGCGACGGCCAGCGCGGTGCGGCTGCCGCTGCTGCTGATCGGGAAGCCGCGCATCAGCCCGGCTCCGACGTTGGCCGCGCCGAGCGCCAGCAGCTCCTGATTGGGATCGACCTGGTAGCCGCCGCGCGCGGCGAACGCGCGGGCGGTCAGCACGGTGTCGGTGTAGCCCACCACCAGCACGCCGACCGCCGGGAACAGCAGGTCGACCAGGTCCCCGGCGCTGGGCAGCGCCGGGGCGGGCAGGCCGCCCGGGATCGCCCCGGCCACCGCGATGCCGTGCGACTGCAGGTCGAAGACGACCACCGCCAGGGTGGCCAGCAGCACCACGAACAGCGGCACCGGCAGGCGCGGGAAGATTCGCTGCCCGGCGAACAGCAGCACCAGCACGGCCGCGGCGAACAGTGCGGTGCCCGGGTGCATGCCCGGCAGGCCGCGGACGAACGAGATCACCTCGCCGACCAGGCTGTCGCCGTCGACGTCCACGCCGGTGAGCTTGCCGAGCTGACCGATGATCATGGTGAACGCCACACCCGCGAGATAGCCCACCAGGATCGGCTTGGACAGCAGGTCGGCGACGAAGCCGAGGCGGGCGACGAAGGCCACCAGGCAGAGCAGGCCGACCATCAGGGCCAGGGCGCCGGCCAGGGCCGCGTACCGATCGGGGTCGCCGGCGGCCAGCGGCGCGACCACCGCGGCCGTCATCAGGGCGGTGGTCGACTCCGGGCCGATCGAGAGATGCCGCGAGGAACCCAGGAACGGATAGAGGACCAGGGGGATCAGGATCGCCCAGAGGCCCGCCACCGGAGGCAGGCCGGCCAGGCCGGCATAGGCCATGACCTGGGGTACGAGGTAAGCCGCCACCGTCAATCCGGCGAGCAGATCACCCCGCACCCAGGACCGTTGATAGTCGCGCAGCAGCGCCGTCCCCGGAAGGATCGAACGCAGCACACGCACCACTCGACCGGGTCAGCTCAGCCGCTGCGCCGGTTGCCGTACTGCCGGGGGCTCTGCACGGAGCCGCGGCCGGTCGGCGGCTGCCCCTTGGAGAACACCTCGGTCGTGCGGCCGGCCTTCTTGCCCTTCGCCCGGCGCTCGGCCCGGTTGGCGAAGACCTCGGGCTGATCGCCGGTCTCCTCCTCCCCGGTCGTCGTTTCGGGATCGGTGGGCGCCTCGGACATGAATTTCTCCTTCAAGAGAGCCGATTCCTGCACAGGCTATCCGGCGGGTAGCGTCTATCACCCAATCTTGACTCGTTCCAGAAAGTTGGCCAGACTCCGACCGTGGCGACGGCCCCGGCTACCCCGCGCGGAGTTCCACCCCAGGCACACTGATCCACAGTCCGCACACCTGTTCGCGGCACAGCACGGAAGGAACGCGATGTCCGAGAGCCCGATGTCCGAGAACCACCAGGCGATCGACCACGACGCCGAGGTCGGCGCCCAGTCGAACTGCCCCGTCGCGCATGGGCGCGCCCCGCACCCGACCGAGGGCGGCGGCAATCGCGGCTGGTGGCCGAACCAGCTGAACCTCAAGATCCTGGCGAAGAACCCGGCCGTCGCGAACCCGCTGGGCGGCGAGTTCGACTACGCCGCCGCGTTCCGGACGCTCGACCTGCCCGCGGTCAAGCAGGACATCGCCGAGGTGCTGACCACGTCGCAGCAGTGGTGGCCGGCGGACTACGGGCACTACGGCCCGTTCATCATCCGGATGGCGTGGCACAGCGCGGGCACATACCGGATCAGTGACGGCCGCGGCGGCGGCGGCGCCGGTCAGCAGCGGTTCGCGCCGCTGAACAGCTGGCCGGACAACGCGAACCTGGACAAGGCGCGCCGGCTGCTCTGGCCGGTGAAGAAGAAGTACGGCCAGAGCCTCTCCTGGGCCGACCTGATGATCCTGGCCGGCAACGTGGCGCTGGAGTCGATGGGCTTCCAGACCTTCGGCTTCGCCGGCGGCCGCCCGGACGTCTGGGAGCCCGATCAGGACGTCTACTGGGGTCCGGAAACCACCTGGTTGGGTGACGAGCGGTACACCGGCGACCGCGAGCTGGAGAACCCGCTCGCCGCGGTGCAGATGGGCCTGATCTACGTCAACCCGGAGGGCCCGAACGGCAACCCGGACCCGATCGCCTCGGCCCGCGACATCCGCGAGACGTTCGGCCGGATGGCGATGAACGACGAGGAGACGGTCGCGCTGATCGCCGGCGGGCACACCTTCGGCAAGACGCACGGCGCCGGCCCGGCCGACAACGTGGCCGTCGAGCCCGAGGCCGCGCCGCTCGAGGAGCAGGGCCTGGGCTGGAAGAACAGCTTCGGCACCGGCAAGGGCGGGGACACCATCACGAGCGGCCTCGAGGGCGCCTGGACGTACACCCCCGCGAAGTGGGACAACAGCTTCTTCGAAATTCTCTTCGGGTACGAGTGGGAGCTCTCCAAGAGCCCGGCCGGCGCCCACCAGTGGAAGCCCGCCGGTGGCGCCGCGGCCGGCACGGTGCCCGACGCGCACGACGCCGCGAAGACGCACGCTCCGACCATGCTCACCACCGACCTGGCGCTGCGCTTCGACCCGATCTACGAGCCGATCTCGCGGCGCTTCCGGGACGACCCGGCGGCGTTCGCGGACGCGTTCGCCCGCGCCTGGTTCAAGCTGACCCACCGCGACATGGGCCCGATCGTCCGCTACCTCGGCCCCGAGGTGCCGTCCGAGGTGCTGCTCTGGCAGGACCCGGTGCCGGCCGTCGACCACGAGCTGGTCGACGCCGCGGACGTGGCCGAGCTGAAGAGCCGGATCCTCGCCTCCGGGCTGACCGTGGCCCAGCTGGTCTCCACCGCGTGGGCGTCGGCCTCGACGTTCCGGGGCGGCGACAAGCGTGGCGGCGCCAACGGGGCACGCATCCGCCTCGAGCCGCAGCGGGGCTGGGAGATCAACAACCCGGACGAGCTGGCCGGCATCCTGCGGGAGCTGGAAGGCATCCAGGAGGCGTTCAACGCGGCCCAGACCGGCGGCAAGAAGGTCTCCCTCGCGGACCTGATCGTGCTCGCCGGGTCGGCGGCGGTGGAGAAGGCCGCGGCCGACGGCGGGGTCACCGTCGAGGTGCCGTTCGCGCCCGGCCGCACCGACGCCACCCAGGAGATGACCGACGTCGAGGCGTTCGCGCCGCTCGAGCCGACCGCCGACGGGTTCCGCAACTTCCTCGGCAAGGGCCACCGGCTGCCGGCCGAGTTCCTGCTGGTGGACCGGGCGAACCTGCTGACCCTGAGCGCGCCGGAGATGACCGTGCTGGTCGGCGGCCTGCGGGTGCTCGGCGCCAACGCCGGTCAGTCCACGGTGGGCGTGCTGACCGAGCGGCCGGGCACGCTGACCAACGACTTCTTCGTCAACCTGCTCGATCTGGGCACGGTGTGGTCGCCGGCGACCGAGGACGCGAGCAGCTTCGAGGCGCGCGACCTGTCGTCCGGCGAGGTGGTCGGCACCGGCAGCCGGGTCGACCTGCTCTTCGGGTCCAACTCGGAGCTGCGCGCCATCGCCGAGGTCTATGCCGGCGACGACGCGCGCGAGAAGTTCGTGCACGACTTCGTCGCCGCCTGGGTGAAGGTCATGAACCTGGACCGCTACGACCTGGTCTGATCCACGGCACGACCGATGGCCCCGCTTCCCTCCGGAGGCGGGGCCATCGCCGTCGAACCGCCTGCACCGATGGACCCGATCGGCTGCCCTGCTTTACCGCAGCCGCCTTTCATTCACGTTCATCGATGATAATGCTCCGAAGTCACCGATCCGCACCGGGATCGCGGCCTGAGGAGGACCTCTTGTCCCTGCTTCGTCTCCCGAGACGCACCGCCGCCCGGCGGAGCCGGCCGCTGCGGCTGCTGCTGACGGCTCTGCTGACCGTCACCGGCACGGCCGTCACGCTGGTGGTCACCGACTCCGCGGCGCTGGCCAACGAGTACTACAACAGCATCCACGAGGCCGACCCGGCGAACGTCGACTGGATGAGCCGGGTGCCCGGCGACAAGAGCATCGCCGCGCTGTCCATCCCGGGCACGCACGAGACGCTCGCGCTGTGCGGCTACTTCGAGGACGAGACGGACCTCTGCGACCCGGTCTCCACCAGCATCACCAAGACCCAGCAGAGCTTCGGCTTCGGCACGCCCACGCTGCAGAAGCAGCTCGACGCCGGGATCCGGTCCTTCGACTTCCGGTTGCGGGTGAGCAAGGACGACAACGGGCTCAGCTTCACGATCCACCACGCGGTGTACTACCAGCAGGTCAACTTCAACGACGTGCTGGTGACCCTGCGGTCGTTCCTCGCCGCCCACGGGCGCGAGACGCTGCTGGTGAACCTGAAGTTCGAGTGCGAGGGCAGCGGAACCTCCTGTTCGGACGCGGACGGCTACGACACCAACGACTGGCGGCTGAAGGTCCTCCGCGGCTATCTGGAGGGCAAGGCCTGGACCGGCGAGGGCGACGAGTCCCGGCCGGCCACGAACTTCGGCGGTCTGTTCTGGGGCGACTCGGTCACCGGCAAGGGCCAGGCGGCCACCCCGAAGCTCGGCGACGTGCGCGGCAAGGTCGTGCTCGCCACGCTCCGCGGCGTGAACGGCGGCTACTTCGACGGATACGGCCTGGACCAGCTCACCACCGGCGCCAACCAGGAGGACCAGAACAACGAGTACGTGCAGGACGAGTACAAGGTCGACGACATCAGTGATTTCGACGACAAGTGGGAAAAGGTCCGCACGATGCTGCGGAAGACCAACGGCGTGATGGACGCGAACCGCGGTGAGCAGGGGCGGCCGTACAAGCCGGACGCGGTCTACATGAACTACACCAGCGGCACCGGGTCGGGCGCGCACCCGCTCACCGTGGCCGGTGGCACGCCGACCGCGAACGGCATCAACGAGTTCCTGATCCAGTGCCTGCACGGCACCGACGGGCGCTGCCCAGAGTTCTATCCGGACCGGGACGACAACTTCAGCGGCCGCGAGTCGATGGATCGCACCGGCATCATCATGATGGACTTCCCCGGCGGCGGCCTGGTCGACTCGATCATCGAGCGCAACACGTTCGGCCCCGACCCGGTGAGCGACAACGGCGGCGTCGGCAACCCGATGGAGGACCACCCCGGCGGTGACGACGGTGGTCCCCGGCCGGCATCGGCCAACGCCGGCGACTGCCGCCCGGACGGGCTCGCGCCCACGGCCGGCGTGAACACCCCGTACTGCCTGATCTATCAGGGTGACGGGCGGGAGTGGCTGGGTCAGGGGCGGCCGCGGCGCGTGGTCGCGTACTTCAACGGCGGGCGCACCGGAGCCGACGGCAAGCCGCACTACCTGGTGAAGAACATCCCCTGGTCCAAGGTGACGCACATCAACTACGCCTTCGCGACCGTGCACAACAACCGGATCGCGGTCGACGGCGACGCGACGCAGCGGGAGTGGCCCGGCGAGGTCGGCGCGGAGATGGACGCGTCGCTGCCCTACAAGGGGCACTTCAACCTGCTCACCAAGTACAAGCGGCTGCACCCGCGGGTGAAGACGATGATCTCGGTGGGTGGCTGGGCCGGCTCCGGCGGCTTCTACGCGATGACCACCAACCCGGACGGCAGCGTCAACCAGGGCGGCATCAACACGTTCGCCGGCTCGGTGGTCGACTTCCTGCGGACCTACGGGTTCAACGGCGTGGACATCGACTTCGAATATCCGACGGTGCTGGACGACTCCGGCAACCCGTCCGACTGGGGGCTGTCCAACCCGCGGCGCAAGGGGCTGCCCGACGCGTACACCGCGCTGATGAAGACGCTCAAGGAAAACCTGGACCGGGCGTCCGTGGCGGACAACAGGTACTACCTGCTCACCTCGGCATCGTCCGCCTCCGGTTACCTGGTCCGCGGCATGGCCAACCAGCAGGCGTTGCGCTACCAGGACTTCAGCAACCTGATGGCGTACGACTACCACGGCACCTGGAACGACGTGGTGGGCCCGAACGCGGCGCTCTTCGACGACCACAAGGACCCGGAGCTCGCCGACCTCTACAACACCCCGGAGTACGGCGGCATCGGCTACTTCAACACCGACTGGGCGATGAAGTACATGCGCGGCCAGCTGCAGGCCGGGCGGGTCAACATCGGCGTGCCCTATTACACCCGCGGCTGGAAGAACGTCACCGGCGGCACCAACGGCATGTGGGGCAACTCGCAGAAGGCCGGATGCGAGCCGGGCACCGGGATCCGGCGGCCGTGCGGCGACGGCGCGATCGGCATCGACAACATCTGGCACGACGACACGTCCAACGGCGGCGAGCTCGGCTCGGGCACCAACCCGCTGTGGCACTCGGAGAACCTCGAACGCAACATCCTGCCGCGCTATGCGCCCAACGTCGGGCTGAAGCCGGACACCGACCCGGCCGACCGGCTCAGCGGCACGTACACCCGCTTCTGGGACAACGCGACCAAGACGGTGTGGCTGTGGAACGGGACCAAGAAGGTGTTCCTGTCCACCGAGGACGAACAGGCCGTGGACGCGGTCGCCGAGCTGGTCCGGTCCACCGGCGCGGGCGGCGTGATGATGTGGGAGCTGGGCGGCGATTATGCCTGCCCGGAGACGGTGGACGCCGCGCACCCCTGCGGCATGGGCTACACGCTCACCACCCGGCTGAACAACGCGCTGGGCAACTCCGGCGCCTATGACGCGAGCCGGAGCACCGGCAGCAGCGGCCGGATCCCGACGCAGACCGCGAACCTCTCGGTCGACCTGGTGAACTACCCGAACACCACGGCGACCCTGTGGCCGCTCACCCCGACCGTGCGGGTCACCAACAACACCGGACGCACCATCGGCGGCGGCAAGGACACCGTGCTGTCCTTCGACATCCCGGCGTCCACCTCACCGCTGATCAAGGACGCCAACTGGCAGACCGGCGACCAGGGCGGCCAGTGGAAGATCACCTCCGGATCGACCTTCCACCGGATCAGCACCACGCTGGACTACTGCCAGATCATCCCGGCCGGGCAGAAGCTCGATCTGCCGATCATCTACTACCTGCCGGTGACCGGGCCGGTGAACACCACGTTCTCGGTCGGCGGCACGTCGTTCGCGCCGATCACCGACAACCTGCGCGGCGTCGGCGCGGGCACCGTGCCGACCGGCGGCTGCGGCGCCTCGGCCTGGAACAGCACCAAGGTCTACGACCCCTCGACCCAGCCGATCGAGCAGACCACGGTGACCTACAACGGCAAGGTCTACAAGGCGAAGTGGTGGACCCAGAACAACATCCCGGGCACGGGCGCCGACCCGGACCACGAGCCCTGGAAGCTGATCGGTCCGGCCGCCTGAGGCACGGTGGCCCCGGGGACGCGAGTTCCCGGGGCCACACCCGGTCGGTTCCCGGACATTTGCCGTGACAAATCTCCGGGAAGCCGAGATCATCCCGAACCGTGACTGTCGCCAAGAACGCCTCCGCCGACGCCGGATCCGAGCTGGCCGGCCTGACCTGGCCACCGACCGGCGAGGCCGGCCGGATCTCGCTCGGCGACCTGCTCACCGCGCTGCAACTGCTCGGCACGGACGTCGAGCGCAAGGAGGCGGTCAACCAGACCGCGTGGGACGCCGACACCCCCGGCTCGCTGCAGGTGCTCAAGTCCGGCGTCACCAGCGTCACCAAGTGGTGGCTCAAGCGGGCCGGTGCGGCCGGCGGCGCGGCGGGTCTGCTGGCCGCCCTGGGCGGCGTGCTGATCAGCTCGGTCACCCCGTTCCGCAACGCGCTGGGCGAGCCGATCGCGGTCGCCCTGGTGGTGGCCGGCGCGCTGATCATCGCGGCCACCGTGCTCGCCCTGGCCCACTTCGTCACCGGCGACCTGCGGGCCCGCGCGCACGCCACGTCCGCCCGGACCGAGGCGCGGGCGAACGTGGCCACGGCCTTCCTGAGCGGTTCGGCGATCCAGAACCTCACGGCTCCCCCGGCGGAGCCTGACCTGCGCACCGAGCTGATCACCGCGATCAGCTCGTTCGAGAAGCTGTTCGTGCGGGTCAAGGGCGACCCCGCCTGGGTCGAGGCGGTCGGTCTGCGCCGCGCCGCCGAGGGCTTCCAGGTACGCCTGGAAGGCGGCGACTGGAAGCCGGTCGCCGAGGTCGAGCAGTACACGACGCACCGCGGCTGACCCGCGCCACCGACATCGAGCCGGAGCTGTCGGCGTCCTTGCGGTAGCGCCCGGAGAGCCAGCCGCCGGCCAGTGGGCTGTAGGGCAGCACGCCCATGCCGTAGCGCTGGGTCAGGGTCAGGATCTCGTTCTCGATGCCGCGGGTCAGGATCGAAGAGGTCGGCTGCTCGGTGACGAACCCCTCGCGGCCTCGGTCGCGGGCCGTGAACTGCGCCTCGACCAGCGCGGACGCCGGGAAGATCGAGTGGCCGAGGTACCGGACCTTGCCGGCCCGGACCAGGTCGGTGAGGGAGCTTCTGCTGTTCCAGGTACCGCCAGTACCTGTCAGTTAGCGTGGCCGGGTGCGGCGAATCCTGGTGGTGGCGATGTCCGGCGCGGGAAAGACAACCGCGGCGCGGCGGCTGGCCGACCGTCGCGGGCTGCCCTTCCATGAGATGGACGCGCTCGCCCTCGGGCCGGGGTGGTCGACGCCGCCGACGCTGGTGGGTGATGTGGACGCGATCGTGCGGGAGCCGGGCTGGGTGTTCGACTCGTGGGGCTATCCGGCGGTGCGCGATGCGATGTGGGCGGCCGCGGACACCGTGGTGTGGCTCGACTATCCGCGGCGGGTGGTGCTGCCCCGCCTGTTGCGGCGGTCGGTGCTGCGGTCGTACCGGAAAGAAAAGGTCTTCGGTGGGAACGTCGAACGGTGGCGTGACTGGCTGTCACGGGACCACCCCTTCTGGCACGCCGTCACGACCTTTCGCCGACGGCGCGTCTACCTGGCCGGGCGGACCGCGCGCGAGACTCACCTGACGACGGTCCGGCTGCGCACGCCGGCCGAGCTCGAAGCCTGGATGGAGAGCCTGTGACCCTGCCCGCGGACAGCCATGTGCACACCGAGTTCTCCTGGGACGCGACGCGCGGGTCGATGGAGCGCACCTGCGCCGAGGCGGTCCGGATCGGGCTGCCGGCGGTCGCGTTCACCGAGCACTTCGACCACTCCTCGTGGCCCCTGCCCACAGACAGTCCGCACGTCGACGAGCACCTGGCCGAGCACCTCGCCACGTTCGCCGGGCCGGACGGGATCCTGACTCCCCCGCCGTTCGACGCGAGCGGCTACGCGGCCTCCGTCGAGCGCTGCCGCGACCTCTTTCCGGACCTGCGGATCCTCACCGGCCTCGAGATGGGCGAGCCGCACTGGCACGCCGAGGCCTATGCGGAGGTGCTCGCGGCCGGGCGCTTCGAGCGGGTGCTGGGGTCGCTGCACTGCCTGCCCGACGGTGAACGCGTCGCCGAAGTGTGGACCATCGCGCCGCACCGGCCCCCGGCCGGCCTGCTGCGGGAGTATCTGGCCGAGGTGGTGCGGGTGGTCGAGGGCGGCGTGGCGTTCACGGTGCTGGCGCACATCGACTACGCGGTGCGATTCTGGCCGGGGCCGTTCGACCCGGCGCCGTTCGAGGAGGAGTTCCGGCACGCGCTGCGGGCCACCGCCTCGTCGGGCCGGGCACTGGAGATCAACACGCGCTTGCCGCTGCATGCCACGCTGCTGACCTGGTGGCGCGAGGAGGGCGGCGAAGCGGTGACCTTCGGCAGCGACGCCCACATCCCGGAGCTGGTCGGCCATGCCTTCCGCGAGGCGGCGGACATGGCCGAGGCGCACGGCTTCCGAGCGGGCCGGCATCCGCACGATTTCTGGACGCGGTAACGATCGGGGCCGGACCGGACATGTGGCCGATGTGATCTCCGGAACCGAACGCTTCCGACACGCCTACGCGGCCAATTTCGAGGCCCTGCTGGCCTATGCCGTGCGGCGGGTCGATCCGCGCGAGGACGCCGCCGACGTGGTGGCCGAGACCTTCCTGGTCGCCTGGCGCCGCCGTGCCGAGTGGCCGCCCGACGACGAGGTCCGGCTCTGGCTCTACGGCGTGGCCCGGCGGGTGCTGGCCAACCATCAGCGCGGGGCCGTCCGGCGGGAACGGCTGGGCGAGCGGCTGCGGCAGCGGTTCCGGGCCGCGGTGGCCGCCGACCCGGGCGCCGAGGTGCCGGAGCGGCTCGCCGTGCTGGCCGCGCTGGCCCGGCTCGGTGAGCTGGACCGGGAGGTGCTGACGCTGACCGTGTGGGAGGAGCTGGAACCCCGCGAGGTCGCCGCGGTGCTCGGGGTCAGCCCGGCCGCGGTCCGCACCCGCCTCTCCCGGGCCCGGGGCCGGCTCCGCGAGATCATCGGTGACGGCGCCGGGCCACCCGGACATGTACTCGACGTCCTGACCGCGCACACCCCCAAGGAGGGCAGATGAACGACGAGCAGCTCGACCGGATGGTCCGCGACGCGGACCCGCACCGGCCGGAGGTCGTCGAGCGCCTCGGCGGGGCGCAGCAGACGTTGCTGGAGGAGATCATGTCCACCCCGATCCTGGAAACCGTCGCCGAGTCACCGCGACGGCCGCGCCGCGCGCTGCTTCGCGGCCTCGCCGGCGCGGTGACCGCGGCCGCCGTCATCACCGGCGTCTTCGCCGTCTCGGTCGTGAACCGTGACCGGCCGGAGACCCGCCAGGCCGCGCCGCCGAGCGGTCCGGCAATCGGCGGCCCGAGCGTCGCTCCCCCGGTCGTCTTCTCGCCGGCCGCGATGGAGGCCGCCGAGAAGAACCCGCGACTGCTGATCGACCAACCCGGGTGGAAGGCGATCACCGTCTACGGGTTCACCGAGGCGGTCGGCACCATCGAATTCGCCAAGGGCGGACGGAAGCTCGAGATGAACTGGTACCCGGCCGGCACCTACGCCGACTACCACCAGGACCGGGTGCACGTGAGCCCGCCCGAGGCGGTCGAGGTCGACGGCGTGCCGGCCGACGTCTTCACCTACAGCGACAACGACTTCGCGGTGATGCTGGAGCCCCGCGACGACGCCTTCGTCGAGATGCGCACCGGCGGCGGCTGGACCCGTGCGGAGTTCGACCAGGTGCTCACCGACGTCATCCGGGTCGACGCGCGCACCTGGCTGGCCGCGCTGCCGAAGGAGATCGTCACGCCGGGCAAGGCGGACGAGGCGGCGAAGAAGGTGCTCGCCGACGTGCCGCTGCCGCCGGGCTTCGACCGGGCCGAGGTGGACAAGCTGGGCGTCAACGACGCGTACCAGTTCGGCGCGCAGGTCACCGGGCTGATCGGCTGCGCCTGGATCGCCGAGTGGGTGCGCGCCCGGAAGGCCGGCGACGCCGCCGCGGTCGAGCG
The DNA here is from genome assembly GCF_055586225.1 of Actinoplanes sp. NPDC051388. NCBI lineage: Bacteria > Bacillati > Actinomycetota > Actinomycetes > Micromonosporales > Micromonosporaceae > Actinoplanes > Actinoplanes sp. NPDC051388. The sequence continues at coordinate 112,301 of NZ_JBVJIP010000007.1, forward strand.
GGCCGCCGGCGCGATGAAATCCAGCCACCGGTGGAAGGTGCTCAACGACATGAACGCCGACGGCGACTGGCCCGAGGTGTTCTGGGAGTACTCCGACAAGATCGCCGCCGGCGAGTACCCCGAGGGGTACGAAAGCGGGATCGGCTGCAACTAACCTGCAAACGCCATCTCTTCCACATTGATGTCCGCCTATGTTCCCCTGTGTGTGGGAGCGTTCCCATTCGCGGGCCGGACATCAAGGGAGATGACATGAGACGTGGTTTCCGCACGACTCTCGGCTTGGCCACGGCGCTGCTGGTCGCCACCGTCACGGCGGTGACCGCGGCGCCGGCCCAGGCGGCGGTCTGGTCCTCCGCGGACCGCTGGGGCACCTGGAACAGCAACGGCTACACGCTCTACAACAACGTCTGGGGCTCGGGCTACGGGCCGCAGACGATCTGGGCCAACTCGGCGTCGAACTGGGGCGTCTGGGCGAACCACCCGAACACCGGCGGGATCAAGTCCTACCCGAACGCGACCCGATGGATCGGCAAGCGGGTCAGCGCGCTGGGCACCACCACCAGCAGCTTCAACGTGAGCGTGCCGACCAGCGGGGTCGCGTTCACCACGGCCTATGACATCTGGTCGTCGGACAACGCGCACGAGATCATGCTGTGGATGAACAAGTACGGCGCGGTCGGGCCGCTGGGCACGCTGCAGACCACCACCGCGGTGGGCGGGCACACCTGGGCCATCTACCGCGGCTCGAACGGCGCCAACCAGGTCTACTCGTTCGTGCGGACCAGCAACACCAGCTCCGGCACGGTGGACATCCGGGCCGTCGCCCAGTGGATCCGGGCGCGCGGCTGGTTCGGCGACGTGACCATCGGCAACGTGCAACTGGGCTACGAGATCACCTCGGCGTCCGGCGGCAAGGACTTCGTCACCAACTCGTTCTCGGTGACCGGCTGAGCGGTGGGCCCGGGCGACGCCGCCCGGGCCCAGTCTCAAATGTCAGCCGGCGATCCAGACCCCGTAGTCACGGGTCGCCGTGCCGAAGTCCTGGAAGCCCAGGATCGTGTTGTTCCCGACGTACGTGTAGCAGTTGATGCCCTTGGCGATCGCGCCGCCACTGGCCGAGCCGCTGTAGACCGGGCCGCCGCTGTCGCCGCCGCGGACCGCCGGCTGACCGTCGACCTGCCGGGCCTCGACCGCGTCACCCGGGTCGGTGTTGAACTTCTCCACCCGCAGGCCGCACACCGGGCCACCGATGTCCCGCGCCGACGAGCCGCCGGACTGGCACAGGTATTCGCCCGGGTAGACCCAGTCCCAGCCGTCCACGTTCACGACCGCGTTGCTGTCCAGGCCGCCGACGTACATCTGGTTGTCGACGCCGCCGGGCACGTGGACCAGGCCGAGGTCGTGGCCGTCGTTGTCGCCGGTGAAGTTGCCGATGTACTCGCCGACGCCGTCGCGGATCTCGTTGCCGTTGCTGCCGCAGTGCCCGGCGGTCAGGATCAGCCGGTCGTTGCCGCCGGTGCGCACCGCGAAGCCGCCGGTGCACCGGGTGCCCTGCGCGTTGTTGATCTGGTCGGCGCCACCGATCCACGGCGCCCAGTCGTCGCGCCGGCTGGTGAGCACCTTCTCGCCCTGGTCGACGAACTCGACCGGCACGTTCACCTGCGGCACCTCGGTGGTGCTGAAGCCGGTCTTCAGCGACATGCCGACAACCACCTTGCTGCCGTCCACCGCATATGTGATCCGGGGCTTCTCGGCGCCCAGCGCGGTGCGCATCTGAGCGCCCGCCGCACGCAGCTCGGCCAGGGTGTGCTTGGCCGGCTTGACCTGCACCGGAGCGATCGTGCGGGCCTTGCCGACGACCCGGTCGAGCGACTCGGGGAGCGCTCCCTTCCACCACAGCACGACGCCGGCGTCGGCCAGCTCGAGACCGGCGAAGCCGGCCGTGCCGCCGCGGTCGATCTCCTTCTTGATCAGGCTCGCGGCCGTGCTGAACGGGATCTGCCGGCGGGCGGCGTCGGGGATCCGGAGCTGCTGGGCCACCCGGTCGGGGGCGGCCGGTGCGGCGCCGGCCGGGGGTGCGGCCAGCACCGTGGCGATCGCGATCGCGACGCCGGCGGTGGCGCCGAAGCGCCTGGTGCGTGTCATCCGGTTGCCTTTCGTGGGGCGCGAGGAAGCGCGCGGAGGGGGGATCACGTCCATTGATGGTAGTCAATGTGCTGGTTTGTTGACAGTAGTCGGGCGCTACGTTTCGGGAATGACTGCGATCGACTTCGGCTACCTCACCTCGTTCGCGTCCGGGTCCGGACGGGAGCGCCCGCGGGCGATCGCGCCGACCGACGCCGCGACTTTGGACCTGGCCGGCGACTGGGCATTCCGGCTGGTTCCGGGGCTGGACTCGGCCTCGCCGGGGTTCGAGGAGGCCGGCTTCGACGACTCGGGATGGGACCGGCTGGCGGTGCCGAGTTGCTGGCAGATCGCCGGGCTGCGGGACGCCGGCGGGGAGTTGCTGCCGCCGGGCCGCGAACGGTACGGGCGCCCGGCGTACACGAATGTGGCCTTTCCCTTTCCGGTGGAGCCACCGAACGTGCCGGACGACAATCCCACCGGTGAGTACCGCCGCGTCTTCGACCTGCCGGAGATCGGTGACCGCGTGGTGGCCCGCTTCGAGGGCGTGGACTCGTGCTTCTTCGCCTGGTGCAACGGCGAGCCGCTCGGCTGGTCCACCGGCAGCCGGCTGGCCGTCGAGTTCGATCTGACCGCGCATCTGCGGCCGGGCCGCAACGTGCTCGCCCTGCGGGTGCACCAGTGGTCGGCGGCCAGCTATCTCGAGGATCAGGACATGTGGTGGGTGTCCGGCGTCTTCCGCTCGGTGCGGGTGCTGACACTGCCCCGCGGCGGGATCCGCGACCACTTCGTGCAGGCCGACTTCGCCGACGGCGCCGGGATCGTGCGGATCGAGACCGAGGTGCCCGCGCGGCTGAGCATCCCGGCGCTCGGGCTGGACTCCGTCGACGCCGCCGAAACGCATCGGCTGCCGGGCGTGCGGCCGTGGAGCGCCGAGGACCCGCACCGCTACGACGCGACCCTGTCGACGGAGACCGAGCGGCTCAGCCTGCGGATCGGCTTCCGCACGGTGCGCGTCGCCGACGGCCGGATCACGGTCAACGGGCAGCGGATCCAGTTCCGCGGCGTGAACCGGCACGAGTGGCATCCGGACACCGGGCGGTCCCTCGACGCCGAGACCATGCTGGCCGACATCCTGCTGATGAAAAGACACAACATCAACGCGGTACGCACCAGCCACTACCCGCCCGACCCACGGTTCCTGGACCTCTGCGACGAGTACGGGCTCTGGGTGATCGACGAGTGCGACCTGGAGACGCACGGGTTCACGCTGCTCGGCTGGCGGGGCAATCCGAGCGCCGACCCGCGGTGGCGGGAGGCCTACCTGGACCGCATCGAGCGCACCGTCGAGCGGGACAAGAACCACCCGAGCGTGATCGCCTGGTCGCTGGGCAACGAGTCCGGCACCGGGGAGAACCTGGCGGCGATGGCGGCCTGGGCGCACGAGCGCGATCCGAGCCGTTTCGTGCACTACGAGGGCGACTACGACAGCCCCTACGTGGACGTCTACAGCCGCATGTATCCGCATCCGGACCACGTGCGCAAGATCGGCCTGCGGACCGAGGACCCGACCGCCGATCCGGCGCACGACGAGCACCGGCGCGGGCTGCCGATGATCCTCTGCGAGTACGCGCACGCGATGGGCAACGGTCCCGGTGGGCTGGCCGACTATCAGGAGCTGTTCGATCGGTATCCGCGGCTGCACGGCGGGTTCGTCTGGGAGTGGATCGACCACGGGATCCGGCAGCCCGGGTTCTTCGCGTACGGCGGCGACTTCGGCGAGGAACTGCACGACGGCAACTTCATCGCGGACGGGCTGGTCTTCCCGGACCGCACGCCGTCGCCCGGCCTGACCGAGTACAAGGCCGTCATCGCCCCGGTCACCCTCACCCTGAGCCGCACGGCGGGCGTCACCGTTCGCAGCGGCTACGACCACCGCGACACCGCGCATCTGCGATTTCGCTGGTCCGCGGGCGACACGAGCGGAGTGCTGGACGTGCCGGTGCTGGCGGCGCGGGACGAGGTGGTCGTGCCGCTGCCACCCGTGCCCGAGACGGAGTGGCTGACCGTGGTCGCCGAACTGGCCGTGGACACGCCGTGGGCGCCCGCGGGCCACGAGATCTCCTTCGCACAGCTCGCGCCGGTCTCCGCCGCGCCGCCTTCCGTCACGCCGGCGCCCCTGCGTGGTCTCGCCGCCTTCGACGACCGGGGTGCGCTGGTGCGGCTCGGCGGGATCGAGCTCGTCCCGCCGGCGCTGGAGGTCTGGCGGGCGCCGACGGACAACGACGTCAAGGAGTCGAAGGCCTGGCGGAAGGCCGGCCTGCATCGCGTGCACCACCGGGTGGTGGAGGTGGACGCCCGGGCGGACGAGGTGGTGGTGCGCACCCGCACCGCGGCGGCGGCCTCCGACGCCGGCCTGATGACGACGTGGCGGTGGACGGCGGACGCCGACGGCTGGGTGCATCTCGAGGCGACCGTCGAGCCCGCCCTCCCGGAGGATCTGACGCTGCCGCGGATCGGGCTCACGGTCGGGCTGCCCGCGGGCCTGGATCGGATCGAGTGGTTCGGGCTCGGGCCGGGCGAGGCCTATGTGGACACCCGGCACGCCCAGCGGGCCGGGCGCTGGTCGGCGACGGTCGACGAATGGCAGACGCCCTACCTGCGCCCGCAGGAGAACGGCAACCGGCACCGGGTGCAGTGGGCCCGTCTCACGTCGGCCGGCGGTGACGGACTCGAACTGCGCGGCCACCCGGCGGTCGACCTGACCGCGCGGCGCTGGACCAACCGGGAACTGACCGCGGCGCGGCACCCGACCGACCTGGTGGCCGGAGACCGGGTCTGGCTCGGCGTGGACGCCGCACACCACGGCATCGGCTCGGCCTCCTGCGGGCCCGGGGTGCTCCGCCACTATCGGCTGACGCCGGAGCCGACCCGGATCGCCGTATCGTTCCGGGCGCGGTAGCCGTCCTCTTCGGACCCGATGGGGCCTCGCGAGCGAAGCGGACGTTGTAGCATCTACCGGTCATCGAGGTACATGATCGGACGGGGTGATCATGAGCGATCGCGAGGCGCCGGGCATCGACACCAGCCGGATGCATCCGGCCCGGCGCTATGACTACCTGCTCGGCGGCAAGGACAACTTCGAGGCCGACCGGGCCAGCGCGGAGATGCTCACGAAGGCCTTCCCGGCCGCCCGGGTGACCGCGCGGGAAAATCGGAAGTTCCTGCGCCGGGCGGTGTCCGCGCTCGCCGGGAGCGGCGTGCGGCAGTTCCTCGACATCGGCGCGGGCCTGCCGACCTCGCCCAACGTGCACGAGGTGGCGCAGTCGATCGTGCCGGACGCCCGGGTGGTCTATGTCGACAACGACCCGATGGTGCTGGCCCACGCCCGCGCCCTGCTGACCAGCGCACCGCGTGGGGCGACCGCCTATGTCGACGCCGACCTGCGCGATCCCGAGGCGATCCTGAACGACAAGGACCTGCTGGGCACGCTCGACCGCTCACGCCCCATCGGCCTGCTGCTGGTCGCGATCATGCACTTCATCACCGACGACATGGACCCGTTCGGCATCGTCCGGCGCTTCGTCGAGGCGATGCCGCCCGGCAGTCACCTGGTGATGTCGAACGGCACCCTCGACTTCATGGCGCCGGTCGACGCGGACCGGCTCCGCGAGGCGTTCCGGCTCAGCGGCGAGCCGGCCGCTCCGCGCAGCCGCGCCGAGTTCGCGCGCTTCTTCACCGGCCTCGAGCTGCTGCCGCCCGGCATCGTCTCGGTCGCCGAGTGGCGTCCGGACGACGAGCCGGGCGAGCGGGCCGGTCCCGCCGACGCGGCGGTCTACGCGGGAGTCGCCCGCATCCCCTGACGGCCCGCTCAGACGCGGAACGGCTCAGAAGGGGGCCGGCCCCTCGCCCTGCAGGGACATCAGCACCTGGGTGGCGAGCAGCCGGCGGATGTGGGTCACCGAGACCGCACCGATCTGCTCATAGGGCAGCTCCAGTTGCAGTCCCTCGCTCGCCTCCCGCAGCTCGGCACTGACCTGGTTGGGGCGGAAGCTGCCGCTCCAGCCGTTCAGGTTTCCGCGGTTGTTGGTGCCGAGCGAGACCATGCCGGTCACCCGCGCGCCGTCGGCGAGGATCAACGTTGCCGGACCCGAATAAGCTGCCATAGTCGTCAACCGTAGCCTCCCGGGGCAGGTGCTGGCTCGACGATCACCTCATCAGCCGGCGCGCCCCGGCCGTGACCTGCACGATCGCCGGCGCCGCCAAGGTCGGATCCACTCTTTGGCGCAGGGTCGGCGTCCACCCGGCGTCCGGCGACAGGTCGGGGTCGTAGGCGGCGTTGTAGGCGTCCAGCAGGCTCACCGGGCGCGGCAACCGGCTGCCGATCTTGACCAGCGAGCCGATCTCGGTGATCCGGGTGCCCTTCCAGTAGTGGATCACGTCGCCGGCCGGCACATCGGCACTGAGCAGGAAGAAGTTGTTCTCCGCGACGATCGCCGATTCCACGCCGACCCCGATCGAGTAGCCGAAGGCGGCCTCGTCGGTGGCGATGTAGAAATTGTCGAACACATCGACCTGGCCGAACCGCACCCGCGGCGCCCGCTGAACGACGTTCGCGAAGCGGTTGTGGTGCACGGTGACCCGCAGCTTCCCGACGTCCACCCCGGGCGTGTCGGTCGAGCCGATCAGCATCGTCTTGTCGTGGTCGTAGTAGTCGTTGTACGAGACGGTGACCAGGTCGGAGCCCCGGATGATGTCGGACGCCCCGTCGTGCACCTGATAGGGCCGGCCGAAGTGGAGCGGCTGGTCGGCGTCGTGGTTGTTGCCGTCGCTGAACGTGTTGTGATCGATCCACACGTTCGTGGCGCCGCTGAGCGAGACCAGGTCGTAGAGCGAGTTCCAGTTACCCGCCTCGCCGTCGGTCGGGTCCCAGGCCGGGAAGCAGTCGGCCGCGTCGGTGAACTCGACGCCCCGCACGATCACGTTGCCGACGTTGGTCAGGATCAGGCTGCCGTGGTCGATCCGGGCGCCGTTGAGGCCGATGATCGTGGTGTTGGCGCCGACGTTGATCCGGATCTGCTCGCCCTGCCGCCGCGCGGACCGCACCCGGGCGTCCTCCAGCGGCCCGGACGGCTTGGTCGCCCGCCCCCACACCGCCGGGTCGTAGGCCGCCAGGAAGGCGTCCAGCGAGTACTCCGGGTCGGCGTAGTCGGCACAGGTCAGGCCCGCGTTCATGTCGATCCGGCCGCTGATGAACACGATCTTCGGCACGGCGTTGGAGCCGTTCGTGAGCGCGTCGCCACCCAGCGCGTCGATCAGCTCGGCGCGGTTGCGGGCCACCGCGATGTGCGCGGCGTCCGCTGCCGAGCCACCGGTCGTGCCGGCCCCCGCGGCCGCCCAGCCGTCGTCCGGAGCCAGCGTCTGCCGGGCGGTCCGCAAGGGCAGGGACGGCGGCGCCGCGGCGGCGGGCGCGGCGAAGGTCGCCAGCAGCAGCACGGCGACGACGGACACGATGCGACCACGCATGCGAGGCTCCTCAACGAGCAGGAAAGCGCTTACCAGCCGTCACCGTTACACGGGTGTTTCGACGAGTCAATGAGTGTCGATGTGCAGGAAATTTGCAGTACGTGCGTACCGGCGTCTCCTATATTGAGTCGATGTCGCACAGGAGGCCGACGCTGGCCGATGTCGCCGCCACGGCGGGTGTGTCCAAGTCGGCGGTGTCCCGGGTCATCAACGACGCGGCCGGGGTGTCGCCGCAAACCCGCGAGCACGTCCGGCAGGTGATCGAGCGACTCGGCTACCGGCCGGATCCGGTCGCCCAGGCACTCGCCTCGGGCCACGGCGAGGTGATCGAGCTGGTGGTGGTCGACGACCCCGCGGTCTTCGGGTCCAGCCCCTACTACGGCCGGGTGACCGCGGGGATCCTGCACGAGCTGGGCGGCGGCAACGGGCAGTTGCGCGTACACGTGGTGGACGAGCCCGGCGCACCCGCCCTGCTGGCCCGGATCGCGGACACGGTGAGCCTCGGGGTGATCCTGATCAACGTGGCGCCGCCGGTGGCGGCGCGGTTTTACACCCGCTGCGACCGGGTGGTGTCGATGGGTCCCTCCGCGCCCGGCGTGCCGTTCATCGGCCTGGAGAACGCGGAGGGCGCCGAGGCGGCGGTCCGGCACCTGCACGGGACCGGCCGGCGGCGGATCGCCGCGCTGCACGGCCAGGAGGGCAACTCCTGCGCGGACGGCCGGCGGGAGGGGTGGGCGCGGGCGATCCGCGACCTGGCCCTGCCCGACATCTCGGCCACCGGCAAGCTCCGCCGCGAGTCCGGTTACCAGCTGACCCCGCGCCTGCTGGCCGAGGAGCCCGAGCTGGACGCGATGTTCGTGGCCTGCGACCTGATGGCCACCGGGGCGATGCAGGCGCTGGCCGACGCCGGCCGGCGGGTGCCGCAGGACGTGGCCGTGGTGGGCTTCGACGACAGCGTGATCGCCGAGTGCGCCACCCCGCCGATGACCTCGGTGCACCAGCCGGTCGAGCAGATGGCGGCGGCCGCCACCCGGGCGCTGGCCGGCCGCCGGATCGCCCCGCACTGGCGCTGCGTCTTCCCGGCCGACCTGCGGATCAGGCAGAGCTCTAGCCCACGGCCAGCGCCGCGCTCGGCGGGGTGAAGCCCGGATAGTCGCCGTCGCCGGCCGCGGCCCGCAGCGTCCGGGCCACCGCGGTCACCACCCGCGACTCGACCGCGCTGCCCACGTGGTCCGACGGGTCCACCGGGTCGTTGGCGATGCCCGCGGCGGCGAACCGCGGGGTGAACCCGACGAACGTCTCGGTGGTGTTGTCCTCGGTGCTGCCGGTCTTGCCGGCCACCGGGCGGCCGCCGAAGATCGCGTCCACCTGCGGCGCGGTGCCGCCGTCACACTCGCCGAAGGCGCTCTGCTGACCGACCGGGCAGCGCGCGGCGTCGGTGGCGGCCCGGGCCACGTCCGCCGGGAGCGCCTGCCGGCAGGTGTCCGCGACCGGCACCGCCGCATCGCGCCGGTCCTTGATCGACTGCACCGGCACCGGCGCGCAGTACTTCCCGTCGGCGGCGAGCGTCGCATAGGCCGAGGCCAGCTCGAGCGGGGTGGTGTCGACCACGCCGAGGGTGAACGAGCCCCACGAGCCGGGGTCGGCCGCCTGCTTCGCGTCCCCCGGCGCCGCGAAGCCGATCCCCAGGTTCTGCGCCTGCGCCACCGCGGCGGCCGGCCCGACCTGCTCCTCCAGATGCACGAAATAAGTGTTCACCGACCGGCCGAACGCGTCCCACATGGTCCGGTGGCCGTCCATCCACGCCGGGTTGTCGTTGCCCGGGCACCAAGCGCCGCCGCAGTTGCCGGCCCGGTGTCCGGCCAGCGCGTGACCAGCTTGGCGGGCGCGTCGAAGCCGGTGCTCAGCGGCATCCCAGCCTGCAGCGCGGCGAGCATGGTGAACAGCTTGAAGGTCGAGCCGGACGGGTAGCCGCGCACGCTGCCACCACCGCTGATCAGCGGGTTCACCGTCTCCGACCGGGACGTCCCGGTGCCGTAGCGCCGGTTGACCGCCAGCGCGAGCACCCGGCCGGAGCCGGGCTCGACCACGGCGATCGGCAGGGTCTTGCGGCTCTGCGTCGAATACACCGCCCGGGACTGCGCCGCCGCCGCTTTCTGCACCGCCGGGTCAAGCGTGGTGACGATCGTGTAGCCGCCGCGGCGCAGCGCGTCCTCCCGCTCGGCGACGGTCGCCCCGAACTGTGGCCGGCTGTCCCACCAGCGCTGCAGATAGTCGCAGAAGAAGCCCGCCGAGCCCGTGCAGCCGGTGGGTGTCCGCGTGCCCGGGAAGGTCAGCTTCTCCGCGGCCGCCGCGGTGCGCTGGGCCGGAGTGATCAGGCCGGCCTTCTGCATGGCATCGAGAACATAAACCTGACGGGTACGCGCCAGCGCCCGGTCGCCGCCGATCGGATTGTCCGTCTCCGGCGACTGGACGACGCCCGCGATCAGTGCCGCCTGGGCCAGATCGAGCCGCGCCGGACTCACCCCGAAGAACCGCCGGGCGGCCGCTTCCACGCCATAGGCCCCGTCGCCGAAGTAGGCGATGTTCAGGTAGTTCGCCAGGATCTGCTGCTTGCTCAGGCGGCCCTCGAGCAGGATCGCGTATTCCGCCTCGCGCAGCTTGCGCTCCGGGGTGTCCGCGGTGGCGGCCGCGCGCTCGGCCGGGGTCAGGCTGGGGTCGTCCTTGAGCGCGTTCCGCACCAGCTGCATGGTCAGCGTCGACGCGCCCTGCTCGGCCTGGCCGGCGCCGGTGTCGGCGACCAGCGCCCGCAGCACGCCCTTCGGGTCGACCCCGCCGTGCTGGAAGAAGCGGGTGTCCTCGGCGGCCACGATCGCCTGCCGCATGACCGGCGCGATCTGTCCGAGGGCAACGTCGTGCCGGTCCTCGTCATAGAAGGTGGCGAGCAGGGTGCGGCCGTCGTTCGCATAGACCCGGGTGAGCTGGTCGGTGACCGGGTCGATCAGCTGCGCCGGCAGCCCGGCCTCCTTGACCCCGGACCAGTAGCCGGTGGCCATGCCGAGCGCCGCGCCGACCGGGATGGCCGCCACCCCGATCAGGGCGCCGACCAGCAGCAGCACACCGCCGAGTCGCAGCAGTGCTCGGATGCGACTCGGCGGTGCGGTGGTCCGGCGTCTCATCGGACCTTCTGTACCACCGGTTGCTGTGCGTTCCCGGTGGTTCCTCTCAGCTTGCGACGCAGCTCACGGTGGGGGTGGTGGCGCCCGAGGAGATGAACCCGAACTGCGCGGTGGCCCGGGGCCGGAGCGCGCCGTTCCAGTTCACGTTCCGCACGCTGACCGCCGATCCGCTGACCGTCAGCACGCCGTTCCAGACCTGACTGATCGACTGTCCATTGGCGAGCGTCCAGGTCACCTGCCAGCCCGCGATCGGTGCGTCGCCGGCGGTCACCGTCACCTGCCCCTGGAAGCCACCCGACCAGGTGCTGGACGTCTGATAGGTCGCGGCACAACCACCCGTTGTGGGCGGCGGGTCGCTGGGCGGCGGGTCGCTGGGCGGCGGCCCGGTCGGCGGGTCCGCGACGCCGGTCGCCAGGCTGAAGGCCAGGTCCGGCTGGAAGGAACCGGCGGCATATCGGCAGCCGTCCGCCTCGCCGGGCGGCTTCACCCACAGGTACGCGTCGATGTTCGCGTCTCCGGTGGCGGTGGTCGGATATCGACCGATCCGGCGGTCGGTGTTGTCGTCGCCGCACCAGTCTCCGGCGGCGCCACCGTTGCGGCTGGTGTCGATCACCTGGCGTTTGCCGGAGATGCCCCGGCCGGCCAGCGCCGCCAGGATCGCCCGGCCGTAGGCGGCCTCGCTCGACGTCGGGTTGAAGTTCGAGACGTTCGTGTAGAAGCCGTCCGCGTCCGCCACGCCCGCGGCGATCAGCCGGTTCGCCTGCTCGGTGGCGCTGTTCCAGGTGGAGTGCCCGGCGTCCAGATAGACCTCGGCGCCGGCCGCCACCAGGGTCTGCGTCGCGGTGTGCAGGGCCGCGTTGCGGGCCGCGATCTCACTCGCGCTGAGGCAGGTGAGCAGGGCGATCGAGTCGGGCTCGAGCACCGCGACCGTGGTCCGGCCGGCGATGCCCCGGGCGATGCCGTTCACCCAGGTCTGATAGGTCGGCAGGTCGGGCGCGCCGCCGGCGCTGGCGCCACCGCAGTCCCGGTTCGGGATGCCGTAGAGCGTCAGGACGGGCAGCTGGCCGAGCGCGGTGGCATTGCCGACATAGGTGGCCACCTCGGTCTCGATGGTGCCGAGGTTGAAGTTCGAGAGCCAGTGCGAGGCGGGCTGACTGGCGATCCGGGTGCGGATCACGCCGGTCCGGGCGTCGTTCGGATTGGCCGCGACCCAGCGGGCGACGGCGGTGCCGGGTTCGCGATAGAGGCTGCCCGTGAGTGTGCCGGCCGACGCCGATCCGGTGGAGAACCAGACGCCGGTGGCTGCCACGGCGCAGACGACCGCCACCACGAGGGTGGACAGCCGGCGGCGGGGACCTGCCGAGGGAGGAGACACGAACCTTCCTTCCATCAAGAGACCAGTGTCGATGGGAGCGCTCCCACACGGTAGGACGTTCAGTGCCCGAGAGCAACCCTGAGCTGCGATTCGGGCACGCCGCCTTCGACCACGTGGTGGTCTCTACCGCAGGGCCGGCATCGCCTCGGTGAGCATCGCGCGCCAGTCCGGCAGCGGATCGACCCCGGTGCCGGACCAGGCGTCGTGACCGAGCACGCTGAAGGCCGGGCGCTTCGCCGGGCGCATGAAGCGGTCGCTGGTGGTCGGGCGCACCCGGCCGGGGTCGAGACCGGCCTCCTCGAACGCCGCGCGGGCCAGGCCGCACCAGGTGGTCTGCCCGGCCGCGGTGCCGTGGTAGGCGCCCGGCGCGGCCCGCCCGGCCACCGCGGCGACGCCCAGGGCGACCGTCTGCCGGGCCAGCGCGTAGGACCAGGTCGGCGGGCCGGTCTGATCGTCGACCACGTCAAGGGTGTCGCGCTCGCCGGCCAGCCGCAGCATGGTGCGGACGAAGTTGGGACCGTGCGCGCCGTAGAGCCACGCGGTCCGCACCACGTACCCCCCGGCGGCCAGGACCGCCCGCTCGCCGACGGCCTTGCCGCGGCCGTAGGCGTTCACCGGCGCCTGCGGCGCATCCTCCGGGTACGGGCTGGAGGCCGTGCCGCCGAAGACGTAGTCGGTGGAGAAGTGGATGAGCCGCTTGCCGGCCGCGGCGGCCAGGATCTCCACGGCGTGCCCGTTGACCGCGGTGGCGGCCTCCTCGGCGGTCTCCGCGCCGTCCACGTCCGTCCAGGCGGCCGCGTTGAGGACGACGTCGGCGCCGGCGACCGCCTCGCGCACCGCGGCCGGGTCGGTCACGTCCAGGTCGGCCCGGGTCGCCGCCCGCACGTCACGCTCCCCCGCCGCGGCCAGGGCGGCCCGGAGGTCCTGGCCGAGCATCCCCCCGGCGCCGGTGACGAGCCAGCGCATCAGACGGCGCTCCGGGCTTTCAGCGGTTCCCACCAGTCACGGTTGTCCCGGTACCACTCGACCGTCGCGGCCAGCCCGTCGTCGAGGGTGACCTGCGGCGCGTACCCGAGCTCGTCTTTGATCTTGGTGATGTCGAGCGAGTAGCGGCGGTCGTGGCCCTTGCGGTCGGTCACCGGCACCACCATGTCCCAGCCGGCGCCGCAGGCGTCGAGGAGACGCCCGGTCAGCTCGCGGTTGCTCAGCTCGGTGCCGCCGCCGATGTTGTAGACCTCGCCGGCCCGGCCCTTCTCCAGGGCCAGCTGGATGCCGCGGCAGTGGTCGGTCACGTGCAGCCAGTCGCGGATGTTGCCGCCGTCGCCATAGAGCGGCACCTGCTTGCCGTCGAGCAGGTTGGTCACGAAGAGCGGGATCACCTTCTCCGGGAACTGGTGCGTGCCGTAGTTGTTGGAGCAGCGGGTCACCACCACGTCCATGCCGTGGGTGCGGTGCGCGGCGAGGGCCAGCAGATCGGAGCCGGCCTTGGAGGCGGCATAGGGCGAGTTCGGCTCCAGCGGCCAGGTCTCGGTCCAGGAGCCCTCGTCGATCGAGCCGTAGACCTCGTCCGTGGAGACGTGCACGAACCGGCCGACGCCGGCGGCGCGAGCGGCGTCCAGCAGCGTCTGGGTGCCGAGCACGTTGGTCGCCACGAACGGGACGGCACCGGCGATTGATCGATCCACGTGGGATTCCGCCGCGAAATGGATCACCGCGTCATGTCCGGGCAGAATCTCCCGCAGCAGGGCCGAATCGGATATGTCGCCCTGAACGAAGCGGAGTCGGCTATCCGTCAACGGGAGGTTGGCACGATTGCCCGAATAGGACAACAGGTCCAGAACCGTCACGGAGGCGCCCACCGCACCTGCGAACTCATCCGCCAGGATGGCCCGCACATAGGCCGAACCGATGAAGCCGGCACCGCCGGTCACAAATATCTGCACGGCTGGCGAGTGTAGTCGAATGCCTTGCTCCACTTAGTGTTTCGCCGTGCGCGGAATTCTGCTCGCCGGTGGCACCGGCTCACGGCTCTGGCCCATCACCATGGCCATGTCGAAACAACTCATGCCCATCTTCGACAAGCCGATGGTCTACTACCCGCTGACCACGCTCGTGTCGGCCGGGATCCGGGAGATCCTGGTCATCACGACGCCCGAGGACCAGCCGCACTTCGAGCGGCTGCTGGGCGACGGGAGCCGGTTCGGGCTCTCCCTGACATATGCGGAACAGCCGAAACCGGACGGCATCGCCCAGGCCTTCCGGATCGGCGCGGACTTCATCGGCGACGAGCCGGTCGCGCTGATCCTGGGCGACAACATCTTCCACGGCGTCGGCCTGGGCCGGCAGCTGGCCGAGTTCGGCAAGCCGGACGGCGGGCGGGTCTTCGCCTATCCGGTGGCCGACCCGGAGCGCTATGGCGTGGTGGAATTCGACGACACCGGCCGGGTGCTCTCGATCGAGGAGAAGCCGGAGCGGCCGAAGTCGACCTACGTCGTGCCGGGGCTCTATTTCTACGACGCCGACGTGGTGCGGATCGCCGAGAAGCTCGAGCCGAGCGACCGGGGCGAGCTGGAGATCACCGCGGTGAACGAGGAGTACCTGCGCCAGGGCCGGCTGGGCGTGACCGTGCTGGACCGGGGAACCGTGTGGCTGGACACCGGCACCTTCCAGTCGATGGTGCAGGCGTCGGAGTACGTGCGGGTCATCGAGGAGCGCCAAGGTCTGAAGATCGGGTGTGTCGAGGAGGCCTCCTGGCGACTCGGCCTGATCTCCGACGAGCGCCTGCGCGAGCTCGCCGAACCGCTGCTGAAAAGCGGCTACGGCGACTACCTGGTGCGGCTGCTGGACCACGACCGCTTCGGGGGCGTTCGGTGAAGGTCCGGCCGCTGACCATCGAGGGCGCCTTCGAGGTGACTCCGGTGCAGCACCGCGACTCCCGCGGCGCCTTCTTGGAGTGGTATCGCTTCGACGCGCTCGCCGCGGCCGTCGGCCATCCGCTGGACCTGGCCCAGGCGAACCTCTCCACCTCGGCCCGGGACGTCGTGCGAGGCGTGCATTTCGCCGATGTGCCGCCGGGACAGGCCAAATACGTCACCTGTGTGTCCGGCGCCGTGCTCGACGTGGTGGTGGACATCCGGGTCGGCTCGCCCACGTTCGGCGCCTGGGAGGCCGTGCCGCTGGACGACGAGGAGCGGCGGGCGGTCTATCTCGCCGAGGGGCTCGGGCACGCCTTCTGCGCGCTCACCGAGGGCGCCACCGTGGCATACCTGTGTTCCTCCACCTATCGGCCCGGGCACGAGCACGGCATCGACCCGCTGGACCCCGAGATCGGCATCGTCTGGCCGGCCGCCGTGCCGCTGCTGTCCAAAAAGGACGCAGATGCACCGACCCTGCGTCAGGCGGAGGCGTCCGGTCTGCTGCCGCGGCACGCCGAGTGCACCGCGTGGGTGGAATCGAAGCGTCGGACTGAAGACAGCTGAAACTCCCCCGCGGCCGATTGACCACTACCATTCCGTGTAGTAGGCGATCCATTTCCGGCACATTTCCGCGCCGATGTGGGGCGAAGGAACCGGAGAATCTGGTTAGTCCAATCTGACCGACTTGCGCCTGCTTTCGTCTCCCATTCATCCGAACCGCCATAGGGATCGAACGTAAGGGTGTAGCGCGAACGGGTCACCGTTCTAGAGGCTGTCCCATGGGTCCCACCGGTTACGGGCGGGGACCAGATTTCACCCAGGCGTGTTGGGGCACGCCCCGGGGGCGACGTTCATGGGGTCTACCTCGATCAATGACGGGGGCAAGGCGTGCAGACCACCAGACCAGTGTCGGTCATCGAGGTCACAGCGAAAGCTGCGCAGGTCAACGGTCGGATTCGGGCAGGGGCGGCCCGGGTCGGATGGCAGAACAGATACGCACTGACGCTCTACCTCATCGACTTCTCGGTCGGGCTCTGCGCGGCGTCGCTGGCCCTGGTCCTGCGATTCGGATCATCCGGCGGCGAACCGTTCGTCCGCGACTACTTATTGTTGACATTTGTATTGCCGATCGCCTGGATAGTCTGTTTGGCTATCAACCGAGCGAACGAACCACGTCACCTGTTCGTCGGCACCGACGAGTACGCTCGGGTATTCCGTTCGGGATTGGCGCTCACCGCCGCCCTGGCCATTTTCTCCTTCGCGTTCGATCTACGTTTGGCCCGCGGTTACGTGATTATCGCCATGCCGCTGGCCGTCGCTGTCGACCTGGCCGCGCGCTACGTCTTCCGGCAGACCCTGCACCGGTCCTGGGCCCGCGGTGAGCGGCTGCACCGGGTCGTCCTGGTCGGGCACGAGCGGGCGGTCGCCGACATGACCCGCCGGCTCAGCCGCGAGCGCCAGCACGGCCTCGGCGTCATCGGCGCCTGCCTGCCGCCGGGCATCACCGCCAACGACTTCATCCCCGGCCTGCCACCGATCTACGGCACCTTCGACGAGGTCGCCTCGGCGGTCGTCATCTCCGACGCGGACACCGTGGTCGTGTTGTCCTGCCCCGAGATCGACGGCGCCGCGCTGCG
This sequence comes from Actinoplanes sp. NPDC051388, assembly GCF_055586225.1. Classification (NCBI taxonomy): domain Bacteria; kingdom Bacillati; phylum Actinomycetota; class Actinomycetes; order Micromonosporales; family Micromonosporaceae; genus Actinoplanes; species Actinoplanes sp. NPDC051388. Next base: position 129,057 of record NZ_JBVJIP010000007.1, read on the forward strand.
CCGCCTCGCCTGGCAGCTCGAGCGCGAGGACATCGACCTGATCGTGGCCAGCACTTTGGTCGACGTGGCCGGCGACCGCACCACGATCCGGCCGGTGGACGGCCTGCCCATGCTGCACGTCGAGCACCCGCGCCTGAAAGGCAGCGCCCGCTTGGTCAAGGCGGGGTTCGACCGGGCCGGCGCCTTCGTGTTGCTGACCCTCAGCGCACCCGTGCTGGCCGTGCTCGCCGCGCTGGTGATGTTCTGGCCCAAGGGCGGCGGCCCGGCCATCTTCCGGCAGGAGCGGGTCGGCAAGGACGGCCGGCCGTTCATGCTCTACAAGTTCCGCACGATGGTGGTCAACGCGGAGGCGCGGCTGCCGGAGCTGCGCAACCTGAACGACACCGACGGCGAGCTGTTCAAGATGCGCCGCGACCCCCGGGTCACCCCGGTCGGCCGCTGGCTGCGCCGCTTCTCGCTGGACGAGCTGCCCCAGCTGGTGAACGTGCTCAAGGGCGACATGTCGCTGGTCGGCCCGCGGCCGCCGCTGTCCCGCGAGGTGGCCGGCTACCCGGCGGACATGCGCCGGCGGCTCGTCGTCAAGCCCGGCCTGACCGGGCTGTGGCAGGTCTCCGGGCGGTCCGACCTCTCCTGGGAGGAGTCGATCCGGCTCGACCTGACCTATGTGGAGAACTGGTCGCTGGCCATGGACGTGGCCATCCTGGCCCGCACGGTCAGCGCCGTGCTGCGCAGTTCGGGGGCGTACTGATGAGGCTGACCGTGATCGGCACCGGCTATCTGGGCGCCACCCACGCGATCTGCATGGCCGTGATGGGTTTCGAGGTGCTCGGCGTCGACGTGGACGCCACCAAGGTCGCCCGGCTCAACTCCGGCGAGGTCCCGTTCTTCGAGCCCGGCCTGCCCGAGCTGCTCAGCAAGGCGCTGGAGTCCGGCCGGCTGCGCTTCACCACCAGCTTCCAGGAGGCCGGCGAGTTCGGCGACGTGCATTTCGTCTGCGTCGGCACCCCCCAGCAGCAGGGTTCCGAGGCGGCCGATCTGACGTACGTGGACGCGGCGGTCACCGCGCTGGCCGCGCATCTGCGTCGCCGGGCCTTGGTGGTCGGCAAATCCACCGTGCCGGTCGGCACCGCGGCCCGGCTCGCCGAGCTGATCCGCGCCACCGCGCCGGCCGGCGCCGAGGTGGAGCTGGCCTGGAATCCGGAGTTCCTGCGTGAGGGTTTCGCGGTGGACGACACCATGAAGCCCGACCGGATGGTCTTCGGCGTCACCTCCGCCTGGTCCGAGCAGCAGCTCCGCGCCGCGTTCCGGCCGGTGCTGCAGCAGGGCGTGCCGGTGAAGGTCACCGACCTGCAGACCGCCGAGCTGGTCAAGGTCGCCGCCAACTCGTTCCTGGCCACGAAGATCTCCTACATCAACGCGATGGCGGAGATCTGCGAGGCGACCGGGGCCGACGTGCACGACCTGGCCGAGGCGCTGGCCTATGACGAGCGGATCGGCGGCAAGTTCCTGCGTCCCGGCCTCGGCTTCGGCGGCGGCTGCCTGCCCAAGGACATCCGCGCCTTCGCGCACCGGGCCGAGGAGCTCGGCGTCGGCCAGGCGGTCGGATTCCTGCGCGAGATCGACGGGATCAACCGGCGGCGCCGCGCGCGCACCGTCGATCTGGTGGTCGAGCTGTGCGGCGGCGACGTCCGGGGCATGCGGGTGGCCGCGCTCGGCGCCGCGTTCAAGCCGAACTCCGACGACATCCGCGACGCGCCCGGTCTCGACGTGGCCGCGACGCTGCACAGCATGGGCGCGCGCGTGGTCGTGTTCGACCCGGCGGCGATGGAGAACGCCCGGCGGGTGCACCCCGAGCTGGGCTACGGTGTGAACGCCCTGGACGCGGCCCGGGATGCCGACGTGGTCGTGCTGCTCACCGAGTGGACCGAGTTCCGCGAGATCGAGCCGTCCGCGATGGCCGCGGTCACCCGGCGGCGAAAGATCGTGGACGGCCGGCACGCCCTCGATCCGGTGCAGTGGCGGGCCGCGGGCTGGGAGTACCGGGCCCTCGGGCGCCCATGATGCGGGAGGACACAGTGGACAGCTCGACCGAATCGGTCGCGGTCGTCGTGGTCACGTACAACAGCGAGAAGTTGTTGCCGGACCTGATCGCCTCGCTGGCGCCGGGCCTGGACGGCGTCGCGTGGCACCTCACGGTGGCCGACAACGCCTCGGCGGACGACTCGGTCGGCGCGGTGCGGCGGCTGGCCCCGGACGCCACGGTCGTGGAGATGGGCCGCAACGCGGGCTACGCGGCGGGCATCAACGGCGCGCTGGCCAAGGCCGGGCCGTTCACCGCGGTCCTGGTGCTGAACCCCGACGTGCGGCTGACCCCGGGCTGTGTGCGCACCCTGCTCGGTGTGCTGCGCACCCCGGGCACCGGCATCGCGGTGCCGCTGCTGGTCGACGGCGACGGCGAGCTGATCCAGACGATGCGCCGCGAGCCGTCGATCCTGCGGACGCTCGGCGACGCCGTGCTCGGCGCCGGCCGGGCCGGTCGCCGCCCGGCGCTCGGCGAGGTGGTCACCGACGAGCGGCGGTACGAGACGCCCGCGGTCACCGACTGGGCCGAGGGCTCGACGGTCCTCTTCAGCGCGGAGTGCTGGGAGCGGTGCGGGCCGTGGGACGAGTCGTTCTTCCTCTATTCGGAGGAGACCGACTTCGCGTTGCGCGCGCGCGACGCCGGCCTGGTCACCCGTTTCACCCCGGCCGCCCGGGCGGTGCACCTGGAGGGCGACTCGCGGGTCTCCCCCGGTCTCTGGACGGTGCTCACGCTCAACCGGGTGCGGCTCTACGGCCGCCGGCACGGGCGCATCGCCACCGCGGGCTTCTGGGCCGCGCTGCTGCTGCGCGAGACCAGCCGGGCCGCCCTGGGCAAGGTGCCGAGCCGGCGAGCCGCCCGTGCGCTGCTGAGCCCGGCGCGCCTGCGCGAGACGCCCGGCCCGCAGATGGTGCAGCGAGTCAACGCAGGCGCTTAGCCACCCCGACCGCTTCGAGCTTCAGCTTGCGGAGCAGGCCGGGGCCGGCGAGCGCCTCGGCGCGCAGCGACTCGGGCGTGTCGTCGCGCCGCACGCTGTAGCGCGGCTGCAGCCAGTCGCCGGCCCGGGCGGCCCGGCGGTCACTGGTGAACACCCTCGCATAGCCGAGCCGGCGCATCCTGCCGATCAGCTCACGGTCATAGCGGCCGAGCGGGCAGGCGGCCGTGTCCACCGGCACGCCGGCCACGGCGGCCAGCCTCTCGCGGGCCACCACCAGCTCGTCTTCGCTGGTCGCCGCGTCCATCCCGCGCCACGGCCGGTGCCACATGCCGTGGCTGCCGATGGTCATGCCGGCGTCGTGCAGCTCGCGGACCGCCTTCTCGTCCAGGCTGCCGGGCAGCTCCAGGCGCGAAGCGAGCACGAAGAAGTCGGCGGTCAGCTCACGCTTCTGCAGCGCGGGCAGCCCGATCTCGACGTCCGAGGCGTTGCCGTCGTCGAAGCTGATCCGGATCGAGGGCCAGGTGCGGATCTCGTCGAGGACCGCGTGGAACAGGTCCTCGCCGATCCAGTAACGGTCCTCGCCCGGCTCCATCTCCCGCTGCGGTGTGCCGATGCCGTGGAAGCAGATGTTGATGACCATGACCCCTACCGTCCCACTGCCTGCCTGGATGACTCGTCCCGTCCCCACGCCGCGCCGCCGTCCCCGGCCCGGCGGGCGGCGAGCGCGGCCAGCACGGTGATCGCCACGTAGCACACGGCCGCGGGCGCCAGCCAGGGGCGTGGCAGCACCACGTCCCGCAGCCACGACATCCGGGCGGCCGACCGTACCGGCGCCGCCACCTCGCCGCTCGCCGCCGCCGAGCGCAGCGCGGCGTTGCCGCCGCGCACCCGCACCAGCCGGCGCACCAGATCGCGGGTGCGCCGGGGCGTGCCGACCGTCGCGGCGAAGGACGTGACGTGCCGCTTCTCGGCGCCGGTGAACAGCGAGTCGAGGAAGAGGTCGTCGGCGACCAGGTCCGGGAAGCGGTCGAACCGGGCGCGGCCCGCCGCGGACAGCGCGATCACGCCCCGGCCGAACAATCCGTCGCGGAACACCGGCAGTCGCCCGTGCACCGCGAAGTAGGCACGGACCGGTAGCGGCCGGCCCGTGAGCTCGAGTCGGCGGCCGACGGTCGCGGCCAGCCCGTTGTGCGCCAGGACCCCGGCCACCGACCGGGCCGCGGCGGTGGTCAGCACGATGTCGGCGTCCAGGTAGATCCGGGGGAAACCCTCGGCGACGTCGTCGCCGGCGTTGAGCGCGCCGACCTTGCCGGCGGCGGCGAGTTCCACCACGCGTACACCAGCCCGCGAGCCCGCCACCGCGGCGGTGTCGTCGGAGCATCCGTTCGCCACGACGGTCACGTCGAACTCGCCCGGCGCCGCGTCGGCGAGCAGCGCGTCGAGACAGCGGCCGATGACCGCCGCCTCGTCGTGCGCCGCGATGACTACGCTCGTCATCCCTGCTGCTTCGCGGTGAACTTCCGGTCGCCGGCCGCCTTGTGCGGCTCGGGAACCTTCTGATCGTTGACCGGGCGCCGCTGCGCGGGGATGCGCGGGGCGGGCGGCGCCGGCTTGCGCAGCCGCCGGGCCAGCAGCCGCTGGAACACCGCGGCGTAGGCGTCGGCCTGGTGCTCCCAGGAGAGCTTGCTGCGGAACCGGTCGCGGCCCAGCTTGCGCATCTGCAGGCGCTGGTCCGGGTCGTCGAGCAGGGCGTCGATGGCCGCGGCGAACTCGGCCGGGGCGCCGGTCGGCACGTAGACGCCGGCGTCGCCCAGGGTGCGGCGGGTCTCGGTCAGGTCGGCGGCGACCACCGGCACGCCCCGGCCCACGTATTCCACGGTCTTCGCCATCGTCGAGAGGTGGTTCATCCGGGTGGGCAGATCGGGCTGGATCGCGATGACGGCCTCGCGGAGCAGGTCGTCCACCGCGGCGCCGTCCAGCCAGCCGGCGAACGTCACGACGTCCTCGACCTTGCGGTCGGCGGCCAGCCTGCGCACCGAATCCATGCTCTCGCCGTCCCCGGCGAGGACCATCCGCCAGCCCTGGCGGCCACGCCGGCGGGCCAGCTCCTCGGCGGCCAGCACACAACCCTCCACGTTGTCCTGTGGCCCGAACACGCCGAGATAGACGATCGTCTGCACGTCTCCGGCCGGCTCGACGTCGTCCGGGTCGCCGGCGGTCGCGATCTCGGCCATTCGCGGACCATTCCGGACCACGGTCACCTTGTCCGGATTTATCCCACGGCGGACCGCGTTGTCCTTGAATGATTCGTTCGTCGCAACAACTTCGGTCGCGGTGCGCAGAGTGAGCCACTCGAGGGCCGACAATGTGCGGGAAACCCACTTCTTGGGCGTTCCGACACGGGCCGCATAAACCTCTGGGCAAAGGTCGTGGTGGTCGAATACCCAGGGCCGGCCGATGGCGCGGAGCAGCAGCGCGAGGGGCCAGTAGACGTCCGGTGGATTACAAACTTGGACGGCATGGGCACGTCCGGCGAAAACCTCACCGATAAGCCGGACCGCGATGCAGAGGAAAGACCAGCCGAATTCGAACGCATAGGACAGCACGCCGCCGCCGTACACCGGCACGGGGTACGGACGCAATCGGGTGTTTCGACTGCCCGGCAAGACGTTCAGGCTCCGGTCGCCACGTGGTGCGATGACCGTGACGTCGAACCCCTTCTCCTCCAGCGTGAGGCACTCACGAATCACCCGGCGGTCCCGCTCGGCCGGCAGATTGGCGATGAGAATGGTGACGTGCGGATTTCCGGCCATCGTCTCGTCCGTCCCCCTTGACTCGCAGCGAACTGGCTACGAAACAGTGCCGGGACAGAGGTGCCAGGAACAATTGGCCATCCGGGCGGGACCGAGTCATCCGTTTCTTTAAAGCGCTCGTCTTGCCAGGAATAGCAACCTTAAGCCCAGATTAAGCCGGACTTGGCGCTGATCCGCCGCGATCGTCCGGATTGGACTGAAGAGCTTGGCCGGATATGGCCGATATCGTGGTTTCGTGGGCGGAAGTGGCATGTCGTGCGATGGCTTGTCAGCTTGGTGACAGGTGCCCTGGTGGCAGCCGGTACAGTCCGGCTGGCTGATTGCCAAGTGGTCGAAAGCTGTTGAAACTTGGCTCCACCGCTGCCGCCTCGCATCGAGCAGCGACGGGTCTGCCACCGCGGCCCCGTGGAGGAAAGGGACTTCGTTGGATCTCTGGGATCTCACCAGGCTGCTGCTTCGCCGGTGGTACTTCGCCGTGCCGATGTTGCTGCTGTCGATCACGGCTGTGGTCATGGCCGCCCAGACGGTCTCGCCGGACTACAAGGCGATGGGTTACATGCAGCTGATTCCCGCGCCCAGCGCGGGAAAGCCGCAGAATCCGGACGCCAAGCCGCGGCCCGCCAACCCCTGGCTCGACCTGGGTTACGCGGCCCTCGGCAACGCGGCCGCCCTCACCGTCACCGACTCGACGGCGCTGGAGAAGCTCAAGGCCGACGGCTTCACCGACAGCGTCACGGTGGTCCTCAACGAGCGCACGCCGCTGTTCGAGATCGAGGCGGTCGGCAGCTCCAAGGACCAGGCCACGGGAACCGTGCGGCAGATCATCAACCTGCTGAAGACGGACATCGAGGCCAAGCAGAAGCAATACGGCGCGCTGCCCGAGGACACCATCTCCACATTGGTCATCAACGACGGCAGCTCGCCGGAGCAGGACAGCGGGAAGGTCAAGCGGGTCCTGATCGTCGCGGCCGGCGTAGGCGTGTTGCTGACCACCGCCTTCACCATCGCGCTGGACTACTGGCTGCGCCGCCGCTCGCGGCGCAGGGCAGGCGAGGACGATCCGGCCGACGAGCCGATCGAGCCGACCGGCAAGTCCGAGATGCCGGCACCGCCGGCCGCCACAGCGTCACCAAGGGCCGGGGCGGCCAAGGCCGAGGCGCCCGAACCGGTGCGGTCCGGCTCGCTCGAGTCGGCCGAGAAGACCCGCGTCATCCGCCCGGCCCGCACCGAGCCCCGCAAGGTGCCCGCCAACGGAAACGTCTACGGCGGGCGTCCGGCCAACGGGTCCTCGGAGCCCGCCGTGCAGGCTGATTCGCAGCCGAGCGTGGACGCCACCATCGTCCTGCCGACCTCGCACCCGGCTCGGCGGGCCGCGCAAGACAAGAGGCCATGACGACGTCGACGGTGCATCCGGTCGATCTCGAGCCGTCCCTGATCGCACCGAACACCTACACGTCCCGTCGCCTGCAGGTGCGGCTGGACGTGGCGACCGTCATCATGCTGCTGGTCTGCCTGCTCTACATGCTGCCCGCCCCGCTGATCGTGCCCGGCCTCACCTTCGCCGGGCGCCCGGCGCTGGTGCTGGCGCTGGGGCTCTTCGCGTGGTGGCTGCTCGCCCGGCTCAGCCCCACGCTGTTCCTGGTCGGCCCGCAGCCCTTGCGCTGGGCCAGCCTGTTCTTCCTGCTGTCGATCCTGCTCTCCTACATCGCCGGACTGCTGCGCGGTCTGCCGACCCTGGAGGCCAACCGGCAGAACTTCACGCTGCTGGTCACCTTCGAGTTCATCGGCCTGGTGCTGATGTCCGCCGACGGGGTGGCGAACTGGGCCCGGCTCCGGAAGATCCTGCGGATCTTCGTCTACGCCGCCGCCTTCATGGCGGTCGTCGGCCTGATCCAGTCGGTCTTCGAGTACGACATCGCGCAGCGCCTGATCCTGCCGGGCTTCGAGATCGCCGGCGACCTGGCCGACTTCCAGAAGCGTGGGGACGGTCTGTTCCGGGTGGCCGGCACCGCGATCCACTACATCGAGTTCAGCACCGTGCTGGCGATGGCCGTGCCGTTCGGACTGCACTTCGCCCGGTTCGCCCCGCGCAAGCGCAGCCGCCGCGTCTTCACCGTCCTCACCCTGCTGATCGCCGCCGCGGTGCCGGTGGCCATCTCGCGGACCGGCGTGGTGGCGCTCGCCGCGGCAATGGCGGTGATGTTCGTGGCGGCGTGGAACTGGCGGATGCGCTACAACATGCTCATCATCACGCTGGCGGTGACCGCCGCGCTGACCATCCTGCGGCCCGGGCTGCTCGGCACGCTGCAGTCGATGTTCATGGCCGGGGAGAAGGATCCCAGCATCACCGGGCGCACCGACGACTACGCGATGGTCGAGCATTGGTTCGCGCAGCGCCCGTGGCTGGGCCGCGGGCCCGGCACCCTGATTCCCGACCTCTACATCATCCTCGACAACCAGTGGCTGATGACCCTGGTGACCGGCGGCCTCATCGGGATCGCCGCGCTCGCGGTCTTCCACATCACCTGCATCAGCCTGGCGACCATCGCGCTGCGGCGCTCGGTCACCGACGAGGACCGGCACCTGTGCGCCGCGCTCATCTCCTCCCAGGTCGTCGCGGTCCTGGTCGGCGCCACGTTCGACTCGTTCAGTTTCACCACTTTCGCCTTCACTCTCGCCCTGATGTCCGGTCTGTGCGGCGCGGTCTGGCGCTTCACGCACCCGGCGCGGGTGATCCGGACGTCCACAGTCAACCGGCTGTTCGAATGAGCCGGGGACGCACGGACTGAGTCAGGCACGGTCCGGACCGAGGGCGCGGACGCCGCCCGGAACCGACAAGAATGTTCCTCGCGTACAGGAAAAAGGTCAGGAGCACACACGGTGGCCATCCGGGTCGAGCCCGTCACGACAGCCGAGATCCCGGCGGTGGCACGGTTCCTGCACGAGCATCTCAACGACCGGGTCACGCCGGACGCCTGGGAGCGGGCGCTGCAGGTGCCGTGGAAGGTGTCCGCACCCAACCACGGCTTCCTCCTGCGCGACGACGAGGGCGCCGTCGTCGGGGCCTATCTGGCGTACTACTCGGAGCGGACCATCGACGGCCGGGTGCGCCGGTTCTGCGACCTCGGCGCCTGGTGCGTGCTGCCGCAGCACCGCTTCCACAGCCTCAAGCTGCTCAAGGCGCTGACCGCCCAAGAGGGCTACGAGTTCACCGACCTCTCCCCCAGCGGCAACGTGGTGCCGGTGAACACCCGGCTGGGGTTCGAGTCCCTGGACACGGCCACCGCGGTCGCGCCCAACCTGCCGTGGCCGGCGCTGCCCGGTGGCGGGCGGCTGAGCGCCGACCCGGCCGTCCTGGAGAACACGCTCCGCGGCGACGATCTGCAGATCTACCGCGACCACGCCGAGGCGGCGGCCGCGCGGCACGTGGTGCTGACCCGCGGCGACCGCTACTGCTACGTGGTCTTCCGCACCGACCGCCGCAAGAACCTCCCGCTCTTCGCCTCGGTCCTCTACGTGAGCGACCCCGAGCTCTTCCACGCCATGCGCCGCCGGTTCCAGAGCCACCTGCTGACCCGGCACGGCGTGCTGGCGATGCTGGCCGAGCTGCGCGTGGTCGGCCGGCGGCCGACACCGTCCCGGATGCTGCCGAACCCGCGCCGCAAGATGTACCGCGGCGCCGGCCTGCGTGCCCGGGACGTCGACTACCTGTACAGCGAACTGACATGCCTGAGCTGGTGAGAGGCCCCGACATGCGCATCCGACTGCACGACCTGCTGGCCGGCGCCGCGGACCGGTCCGCCGACGCCCCGGCCCTGACCTACCGCGACGACACCCGCACCTACTCCGAGCTGTGGCGTGACGTGCGGGCGGCCGGCGCCGGTCTGCGCGCGCTCGGCCTGGCCCGGGGCGAACGGGTGGCGGTCTATCTCGACAAGCGCGTCGAGACGGTCACCGCCATCTTCGCGACCTCGGCGGCCGGTGGGGTGTTCGTACCCGTGAATCCGGTTCTGCGGGCGAAGCAGGTCGCCTACATCCTGGCCGACTGCGACGTGCGGGTGCTGGTCACCACGGCCGAGCGGCTGGCGGTCCTGGGTGACGAGCTGGAGCAGGTCAAGTCGCTGGAGCGGATCATCGTGGTCGGTCCGGGCGCCGCGGCCGACAGCCGGTGGACGGTGACCTCGTGGGACGACCTGCCGATCGGCGGCGATCTGAGTGCCGCCGCGGGGATCGACGTGGACATGGCCGCGATCCTCTACACCTCGGGCAGCACCGGCAAGCCGAAGGGCGTCGTGCTGTCGCATCGCAATCTGATGGCCGGCGCCGAGAGCGTCAGCAGCTACCTCGGCATGACCGCCGACGACGTGGTCCTGGCCGCCCTGCCGCTCAGCTTCGACGCCGGGTTCAGCCAGCTGTCCACGTCCTTCGCCGCCGGGGCACACGTGGTCCTGGTCAACTATCTGCTGCCCCGGGATGTGGTGCGGCTCTGCGGAAAGCACGGCGTGACCGGCCTGACCTGCGTGCCGCCGCTGTGGATCCAGCTGATCGAGCAGACCTGGCCGGAGGAGTCGACCCGGCGCCTGCGGTACTTCGCCAACACCGGCGGGCGGATGCCGAAGACCACTTTGGATCGTCTCCGATCGATCTTCCCGGCCGCGAAACCGTATCTGATGTACGGCCTCACCGAGGCGTTCCGGTCCACCTACCTCGATCCCGCGGAGGTCGACCGGCGGCCGGACTCGATCGGCAAAGCCATCCCGAACGCGGAGATCCTGGTGGTGCGGCCGGACGGCAGCCTCTGCGAGGCCGGCGAGGAGGGCGAGCTCGTGCACCGCGGCGCGCTGGTCGCGATGGGCTACTGGAACGATCCCGAGCGCACCGCGCAACGGTTCCGGCCGGTGCCGGGGGCCGAAGGGGCACTGCTGCCCGAACCGGCGGTGTGGTCCGGCGACTCGGTGGTCCGCGACGAGGAGGGCTTCCTCTACTTCGTGGGCCGCGCGGACGAGATGATCAAAACCTCCGGTTACCGGGTCAGCCCGACCGAGGTCGAAGAGGTCGTCTACGGCACCGGCCTGGTCCGCGACGCGGTGGCGCTCGGCGTGCCGGATCCCCAGCTGGGCCAGCGGATCGTGCTGATCGTCAGCCCGGCCGGCGACGGTGACCTCGATCCGACAGCGGTCAAGGCGCTCCTGAAGAAGGAGCTGCCGCTCTACATGTTGCCGAAGGACGTCGTGGTGCGTCCGGAGCTGCCGCGGTCGCCGAACGGCAAGTTCGACCGCAATCTGCTACGTCAGGAGTTGGACGCGTGACCCAGCAACCCACCGCTGTCGCCTTCGGGCAGATCGACGGGAAGCTGGCCGTGGGCGGCGTCCCGGTCGACCGGCTCGCCGAGCGGATCGGCAGCACCCCGTTCTTCGCCTACGACCGTGGCCTGCTGACCGGCCGGGTGGAGCTGCTGCGCGCCACCCTGCCCGCCGACGTGCAGCTGAGCTATGCCATCAAGGCCAACCCGATGCCGGCCGTGGTCCAGCATCTGAGCGGGCTGGTGGACGCGTTCGACGTGGCGTCGGCGCTGGAGATGCGGACCGCCCTGGACACCCCGATGCCGGCCACCCGGGTGAGCTTCGCCGGGCCCGGCAAGACCGACGCCGAGTTGCGCCAGGCGGTGGCGGCCGGCGTCACGATCGAGCTGGAGTCGGAGAACGAGGCGGCCCGGATCGCTGCGGTGGGCTCGGTTCTCGGCATCCGGCCGCGGGTCGCCGTGCGGGTGAACCCGGACTTCTCGGTCAAGGGGTCGGGCATGCGGATGGGCGGCGGCCCGCAGCAGTTCGGGGTCGACGCCGAACGGGTGCCCGCGCTGCTCAAGGAGCTCTCCACGACGGATCTCGAGGTGCTCGGCTTCCACGTGTTCGCCGGCTCGCAGAACCTGCGCGCCGACATCCTCGCCGAGGCGCAGCGCCGGACCGTGGAACTTTTGCTGCGGCTGGCCGGTGACGCGCCCGAACCGGTGCGGTACCTGAACCTCGGCGGCGGCTTCGGGATTCCGTACACCGACCGGGACGAGCCGCTCGACCTGGCCGCGATCGGCGCCAACCTGACCGGGCTGATGCGCGACGAGGTGCGGCCGCGGCTGCCCGAGGCGCGCGTCGTGGTCGAGCTGGGCCGGTTCCTGGTCGGCGAGTGCGGGGTTTACGTCACCCGGGTCGTCGATCGCAAGGAGTCGCGCGGGAAGACCTATCTGGTCGTGGACGGCGGGATGCACCACCAGCTCGCCGCGTCCGGGAACTTCGGTCAGGTGATCCGCCGCAACTACCCGATCGCGGTGGCGAACCGGATCGGCGCGGAGCCCGGCGAGCCGGTCACCGTCGTCGGCTCACTCTGCACCCCGCTCGACCTGCTCGGCGACAACGTGACCCTGCCCGCCGCGGACGTCGGCGACCTCATCGTGCTCTATCAGGCCGGCGCGTACGGCCTGACCGCCAGCCCGACCGCTTTCCTCAGCCACCCGGCGCCCGCCGAGGTGCTCCTGTGAACCCTTCGGAGGCCACTGCCATGGAACTGACCGAGACGACGACCGAGGGCGTCAAGGCCGTGCTGGTCGAGGTGCTGGGCATCGAGGACCGCGCCGCGTCCGTCCACGCCGGCACCGAGCTGCTCGGCAGCCTGCCCGAGCTCGACTCGATGGCGGTGCTGGAGCTGGTCGCCGCGCTCGAACAGCGGTTCGGGGTGGCCATCGACGACGACGAGGTGACCGCCGAGGTCTTCGAGACCCTGGGCAGTCTCGCCGCGATGGTCGACGAGAAGCTGCGCTGACCGCGTTCCGATCACGACAGTCCGCCCTCGCATGATCAACCCGGCGTTAACAGACGCCGGGATGAATTCGGGCTCTATTGTCATCGACCGGACCAGTCGGCTTTTCGCCACGGTGGCCGAACGGATGACCACCCAGACCTGTTAAGCGATCCTTTCCGGTTGGACGCGTGATGCGCGGATGTGTCATACGGCACTAGCGTCACGCCTATATTCACGGTGGCGTATCGGTTGCGTCCCAATCTTCATGGCGCGTGGGGAGTAATCGCGGTGAGCAAAGTGCCCGGAGCCTTACGGACGATTTCCGTGAGTGCGGGATCGGTAATCAGTTTCGTGCGTCGAACCGGTCACCCGAGGTGGCGTCCGGTGGTCGCGGTGGTCACCTCGGTGACCCTCATCCTGGCGGGCGGCATCTGGACGAGCTCAGCGTCCGCCGCCACCGACCCGTGCGCCGCCCCGGTGAACCTGATCGCCTGCGAGAACAGCAAAGCAGGATCGCCGGCCTCGGACTGGGACGACATCTGGGGCGCCGGCGACGACACCATCCAGGGCTTCACCACGGACATGAGCGTCAACGTCGGCCAGACCGTGAGCTTCAAGGTCAAGTCCGCCGCCGCATATCGCATCGACATTTATCGAATGGGTTACTACGGCGGCAGTGGCGCGCGGAAGTTGACCACGCTGAATCCGCCGCTCGGGGCCGCTCAGCCCGCCTGCGTGACAAACCCGACAACCGAGATCTACGACTGCGGCAATTGGTCCGTTTCGGCGAGCTGGGCAGTTCCGGCGGGCACTGTTTCGGGCGTTTTCGTGGCCAAACTCGTGCGTAACGACACGGGCGGCGCGAGCCAGATCCCATTTGTCGTCCGCAACGACGCCAGCACGTCGAAACTGTTCTTCAAGACCTCGGACGCGACCTGGCAGGCGTACAACACGTACGGCGGGTCGAACTTCTACTGGGGTGGCGCGCAGGGCCGGGCGCTGAAGGTCAGCTACAACCGCCCGTTCGAGACGCGCAACGTCGGCGACGGCCGGGACTACCTGTTCAGCAACGAGATCGCGATGATCCGGTTCCTCGAGCGCAACGGGTACGACGTCAGCTACACGACCGACGTCGACTCGGACCGGCGCGGCCAGCTCATCAAGAACCACAAGACGTTCCTCTCCGTCGGGCACGACGAGTACTGGTCCGGCAATCAGCGCGCGCAGGTCGAGGCGGCCCGCGACGCCGGCACCAACCTCGCCTTCTTCAGCGGCAACGAGGTCTACTGGAAGACCCGCTGGGAGAGCAGCGTCGACGGCACGAACACGGCCTACCGGACGCTCGTCTGCTACAAGGAGACCTGGGCGCAGGCCAAGATCGACCCCTCCGCGGAGTGGACCGGCACCTGGCGTGACCCGCGGTTCAGCCCGCCGTCGAACGGCAACCGGCCGGAGAACGGGCTGACCGGCACCGCGTACATGTCGAACAACACCGACCTGGCCATGCAGGTGCCCGCCGCGCAGGGCAAGACCCGGTTCTGGCGCAACACCACCGTGGCCACGCAGGCGGCCGGCGGGGTCGCCACGCTCGCGCCGCACACCGTCGGCTACGAATCCGACGAGGATCTCGACAACGGCTTCCGGCCGGCCGGCCTGTTCCGGCTGTCCACCACCACCGGGCCGGCGCCCGAATACCTCCGCGACTTCGGCTCGACGGTCTCGCCGGGCACCACGACCCACCACATGACGCTCTACCGGGCGCCGAGCGGCGCGCTGGTCTTCGGCGCCGGCACCATCCAGTGGGCCTGGGGTCTCGACGCCGAGCACGACGGCGTGCAGGCGCCGGCCGACCAGCGGATGCAGCAGGCCACGGTGAACCTGCTGGCGGACATGGGCGCCCAGCCCACCACGCTGATGACCGGGCTGACCGCGACGCCGGCCTCCACCGACACCACCGCGCCGGACGCCGCCATCACGTCGCCGGCCGAGAACGCGAAGGTGGGCAACGGCGCTTCGGTGACCGTCAGCGGCACCGCCACCGACGCAGGCGGCGGCGTGGTCGCCGGGGTGGAGGTCTCCACCGACGGCGGCACCACCTGGCACCCGGCCACCGGCACCACGTCATGGAGCTACACGTTCTTCAGCAACGGCGCCGCGGCCCAGGTGCTCAAGGCCCGGGCGGTGGACGACAGCGGCAACATCGAGCAGAGCCCGGCCACCCGGACCCTGGATCTCGACGGTCCCAGCTCGCTGTTCGGCTCGCGGGTGCCGCAGGTGCCGGCCGCCGACGACGGCTCCGCGGTCACCCTCGGCGTGAAGTTCGTGCCGCAGACCGACGGCAACGTCACCGGCGTCCGGTTCTACAAGGGCACCGGCAACACCGGCAGCCACCGCGGCGCGATCTGGTCCTCGACCGGCGAGCTGCTGCGCACCGGCACCTTCGCCGACGAGACGGCCACCGGCTGGCAGACCCTGAAGTTCTCCAGCCCGCTCTCGGTCGACAAGAACACCACCTACGTGGCGTCCTACTACGCGCCCAACGGCCGGTACGCGGCGGACGACCGGTTCTTCAGCTCGCTGCCGCACACCAAGTTCCCGCTGGTCGCCCCGCGTGGCACCACCTCCGGTGGGAACGGCGTCTTCCGGGTGGGCAACGGCTTCCCGGTCGAGTCCTCGTCGACGGACGCGAACTACTACGTCGACGTGCTGTTCGTGGACGGCGACACCGCGCCGCCGGCCGTGCTGGGCGCCACGCCCGAGGACGGCGAGAAGGGCGTCGACCTGGACGCCAACCTCTCCGCGCTGTTCAGCAAGCCGCTGGACGCCGCCACCGTCACGATGACGCTCAAGAACGCGGGCGGCACCTCCTTCGGCGGGGCCACGACCTATGACAGCGCCACCCGGACGGTGCGCTTCAACCCGACCGCCGATCTCACCGCCGGGGTGGTCTACACCGCCACGGTGACGGCCCGGGACCTGCAGGACCGGCCGATGGCCGCGCCGTTCTCCTGGTCCTTCACCACCACGCCGTACGCCGAGGTCATCACGCTGATGCCGGTCGGCTCGCTGCCGCAGAACGCGTCGTCGGGCGATGCGGACTCGGTGTCGCTCGGGGTGAAGTTCAGCCCGGCGGTCAGCGGCAAGGTGATCGGCGTGCGGTACTACCAGGGTCCGGGCAACACGGGCACGCACACCGGCACGCTCTATGCCGCCAACGGCACCCAGCTGGCCAAGGCGACGTTCGGCGCCGGCACCGGCTCCGGCTGGCAGAAGGTGTTCTTCTCGACGCCGGTGAACGTGACGGCCGGGACGACTTATGTGGCGGCGTACTGGGCATCCAACGGCAACTACTCGTACAACCCCGGGTTCTTCAACGAGGCGTACGCGACGGATGACCGATATCTGACCGCTCCGGCCGGTTCCAACGGGGTCTACACCTACGGTGGCGACCTCTTCCCGACCAGCAGCTACAACGCGACCAACTACTGGGTCGACCCGCTCTACGTGCCGGACGGCCCGCCGCCCGCGCCGCCCACCCAGCCGGAGCCTCCGGCCGGCGCGGCGACCATCCTCGGCGGCAACACGCCCGCGGTGGCCTCGTACAGCGACAACTCGTCGATCGAGGTCGGCGTGAAGTTCACGTCGAGCGTGGCCGGCACGGTTCGCGGCCTGCGGTTCTACAAGGGCGCCGAGAACACCGGAACGCACACCGGTACATTGTGGACCGCCGACGGTCAACAGCGGGCGACCGGGACGTTCGTGCACGAGACCGGGACCGGATGGCAGACGCTGCTGTTCGACCAGCCGGTCACGATCACGGCGAATACCAGTTATGTTGCGTCGTACCACGCCAACAACGGGCATTACGCGGTCGACGTCAACGGCTTCGCCGGCACCACGCAGAACGGTGCGCTGACGGTGGAGCCCGGCGGAGGCCTCTATCGGTACGGAGCCTCGGCCATCCCGGACGGCACCTCGAACCACAACTTCTGGGTCGACGTGTATTTCTTCCCGGGCAGCTGAGGCACCGGTAAACCACTAGTGAAGGAGTGAGTGGGTGGCCAGGAAGGTGGCGCCGCGTCCGCTGACGAGCCGGCCCAGGGTCACGGTCGTGATCCCGTGCTACAACTACGGCCGCTTCCTGGCCCCCTGTTTAGCCAGCGTGCTGGACTCGGAGGGGCTCGACGTCGACGCGATCGTCGTCGACGACGCGTCGCCGGACGGCAGCGCGGCCGTGGCCCGGGAGATCGCCGAGCGCGACCCCCGGGTCCGGGTCATCGAGCACGCCACCAACCAGCGCCACATCGCCACCTACAACGAGGGTCTGGCGGCCGCCGAGGGTGAGTACGTCATGCTGCTGTCCGCAGATGACGTGGTCGCCCCCGGCGCGCTCACCCGGTCCGCCGCGCTGCTGCAGGCGCATCCCGAGGTCGGGATGGTCTACGGCTTCTCGCGGCGGTTCACCGACGAGCCGCCGCCGGCCCGCGACACCGTGCGGTCCTGGACCATCTGGGACGGCCCGGAGTGGGTGGAGAAGGTCAGCAGCCGGGTCAGCAACCCGATCTACACCCCCGAGGTGCTGATGCGCACCTCGGTGATGCGGGAGCTGGTGGGCTATGACGCCCGGCTGCCGCACGCCGCCGACTTCCTGCTCTGGATGCGGGCGGGCACCCGGGCCGGGATCGGCCGGGTGAACGGCGTGGACCAGGCGTTCTACCGGATCCACGGCGCCAACATGCACGTCGAGCAATACTCCGGCGCGGTGCTGGACATCAAGCAGCGGCGGGACACGCTGGAGATCCTGTTCGCCGAGGACGGCCACCTGCTGCCC
This sequence comes from Actinoplanes sp. NPDC051388, assembly GCF_055586225.1. Classification (NCBI taxonomy): domain Bacteria; kingdom Bacillati; phylum Actinomycetota; class Actinomycetes; order Micromonosporales; family Micromonosporaceae; genus Actinoplanes; species Actinoplanes sp. NPDC051388. The sequence goes on from NZ_JBVJIP010000007.1 coordinate 146,510, forward strand.
GACGCGGCCGGCATGCGGGAGCGGGCGCTGCGGGCGCTGGCCCGCGAGGCGCTGGTGCTCGCCCGCCAGCCGTACGAGCACGGGCTGCCGGCCGACGAGCTGCGCGCCCAGGCCGATCAACTGGACCAGCTCGCCGCGCTCGCGGCCGAGATCTGGCCCGAATCGAAGGAGACCAAGCTGAGCCGCAGCTACCAGCGTCACGTCGCGCGGGTCCGCGAGGGCAAGGGGCCGGTCGTGACCGCCCCGGTCAACGCCTTCCGCGACCGCGTGGTCCTGCACCTGGGCTGGCGGCGCTGGCGCCGCTCCGGCGTCTCCCCGGCGGTGCGGTCGCTGTGACCCACGAGCCGCCCGACGACCCGGACGCCGTGATCCACCTCTCCGGGCTGACCAAACTCTACGAGCCGACCCCGCGCTGGATGCGGGTCTTCGCGCGCTCGCACATGACCGAGCCGGTCCGCGCCCTGGACGGCATCGACCTGACCGTCCGGGCCGGCGAGATCTGCGCGATCGTGGGTCCGAACGGCGCCGGCAAGACCACGATGTTCCGCATCCTGGTCGGTCTCACCACGGCCACCGGCGGGCACGCGAGTGTGCTCGGCTTCGACGCCGACCACGACTCCGAGCAGGTGCGCCAGATCGTCGGCTGGATGCCGTCCGAGGACCGGAGCCTGCTGATGCGGGCCACCTCCAAGGAGAACCTGCAGCTGCACGGCCGCCTCCAGGGCATGCCGCGGCGGGAGCTCGCCGAGCGGATCCCGTACGTGCTGGAGACGGTGAACCTGACCGCCCAGACCGAGTCGGTCGTGGCCGGCCTCTCCGCGGGCATGCGCGCGCGGTTGCGGCTGGCGCGCGCCCTGCTCCCAGGCCCGCGCGCCCTGATCCTGGACGAGCCGACCGGCGCGGTGGACCCGATCGCGGCACACGGCCTGCTCACGCTCATCATGGACCTGGTCAAGCAGGAACAGCTCGCGGTGCTCATCTCCTCGCACCGGCTGGAGGAGATCGAGGCGCTGCAGTCCAAGGCACTGCTGCTCGACAAGGGCCGGGTGAAGTACTCCGGCGATCTGGAGAGCCTGCGCCGCGAGTGGGACCGGCCCGAGGTGGAGTTCGTCCTGGACAGCCCGCTGACCGCGCGGGACCTGGCGGACAACCTGATCACCCAGGGCCTCGAGGTGACCGTGGACGGCGACAGCGTGCGCTGCCGGCCGAACGTCAACGAGCCGGTCGGCGCGGTGCTGTCCCGCCTGGGGCACCTGACCTCCGCGGTGCAGCACGTCCGCGAGGTGCCGATGCCGCTGCGCGATCTGATCGCCCAGGTCTACGAACGCGGAGAGACCCGATGAGCCTGGCCTATCCCAGCGCGGTGCACCGCCGCAGCCGGGCCCGCAAGATCATGGACACGTTCGAGGGCTACATCCGGATCGACCTCGTCGAGGAGCGGATGTTCCCGGCCTCGACGGTCCTGCGTTACCTCGCGGTCGCCTTCCCGGTGCTGCTCTACTACTTCCAGAGCACCTTCCTATCGATCAGCAACGACCTGTTCATGACGATGCTGATCGGCACCGCGGTGATCGCCGGCCTGCAGGACGCCCTCACCGGGCTCACCAGCCGGCTCAACTTCGCGATGGAGCGCGGCACGCTGGAGACCTATCTGGTCGAGCCGGTGCCGTGGGCGCTGATCCCGGTCGCCATGAACATCTGGCGCAGCTTCACCGGCGCGCTGCTGGCCTGCGCGATGGTCGCCCTCGGCTGCCTGCTGGGCGCGCCGATCGAGACGTCGGCGATTCCGCTGGCGCTGGTGGTGCTCTTCATCGGCATCGCGGCGTGCAACGCGCTGGGCTCGTTCGCCGCGGCGTTCATCCTGCTCTTCAAGCGGGGCGAGCCGGTGGTGGCGCTCTACAGCCTGGCCGCGTCGGTGCTCGGTGGCGCGCTGTTCCCGATCGACGTGCTGCCCGGCTGGATCCGCTGGGCCAGCTATCTGGTGCCGCACACCTATGTCATCGACGCCGAGCGCCAGCTGCTGATGGGCGACGCCGCGGTCGGCCACATGTCGCCCGTGCTGTCCATCGGCATCCTCGCGGTCTTCACCGTGGTTTCCTTCGTCACCGGCCTGTGGGTCTTCGACCGGGCCCTCCGCCTCGCCCGCCGACTGGGGATTCTGAGCATATGAGTTCACTCTTCGACCGCCGCCGGGACGCGATGCGGGTGCTGCGCACGGCGGGCGCGCGCGGCCTCGCCCAGCGTGCCGTCCGGCAGATGTACACCCGGCTGGGAGCGTCCGAACTGGACGCCAAGCTCGACCTGGATCTGATCGCCGACTCGCACCGGCTGAATCTGCCGGTGCCCGCGCGGCGACCGGCCCGGGGCACGCCGTTGACCGTCGGCTGGATCTGCACTCCCCCGGCGCCCGGCTCGGGCGGCCACACCACCATGTTCCGGATGATCGAGGGCATGGAGGTCGCCGGCCACACCTGCGTGCTCTACAGCCACGACGTGTACGGCGGTGAGCTGGCCCGGCACGAGCGGGTGATCCGGGAGAACTGGCCGGGGATGCGCGCCGAGGTGCGCTCGGTGTCCGACGGGCTGGGGCCGCTCGACGCCTATGTGGCGTCGGGCTGGGAGACCGCGCACGTGCTGGCTTCGCACACCGAGCCGGCCACCCGGCGGCTCTACTTCATCCAGGACTTCGAGCCGTTGTTCTATCCGTCCGGCTCGCATTACGTGCTGGCCGAGGACTCCTACCGGTTCGGCTTCCGTTCGATCGTGGTCGGGCCGATGCTCGCCGATCTGCTGCGCGACAGGTTCGGCATCGAGGCGGCCGTCGCCGAGTTCGGCTGCGACACCTCGGTCTACCGGCTGACCAACCCGGATCCGCGCAACGGCGTGGTGTTCTATGCCAAGCGGGACTACGCCCGGCGCGGCTTCATCCTGGGCGCCCTGGCCCTGCGCGAGTTCCACCGCCGGCACCCGGAGCAGGAGATCCACCTGTTCGGTGACGCCTCGGTGCAGCTGCCGTTCCCGCACACCAATCACGGGACTCTGCGGCCGGCCCAGCTCAGCGAGCTCTACAACCGTTGCGCGGCGGGCATCGCGATGTCGTTCACCAACCTGTCGCTGGTGCCCGACGAGATGCTGGCCTGCGGGGTGGTGCCGGTGACCGGCGAGTCGGAATACGCGAAGGCGAGCATGGACAACCCCTTTGTCCGCTGGGTCCGCCCGACCGGCTCGGGCATCGCGGACGCGCTCAGCGACATCGTCTCCGGTGGCGGGCCGTCGCCGTCCCAGGTCGCCGCCAACATCCGGCAGACGCCCTGGGAGACCGCCAAGCGGGTGACCCGCGAGACCATCGAGGACGAGGTCTACGGGCCGGCCGCCTGAGCCTAGGCCGGCTCGGTCGCCAGCAGGTTGATCAGGAAGGCCACCGTGGTGGCGTCCGCGTCGTGCCCGCCGTCGAGCAGGCCGTCCAGCCACTCGTCACGCAGCATCGGCACCGAGTAGAGCGCGGCACACGCCTTCGGCTCGGCCCGCCAGTGCGTGAGCACCAGCGCCGCATATTCCGTGGCGCCGAGCTGAGGCCGTCGCCCGCTGGTGAGCCGCTGACCCACCTTGCGCGCGATCTTGCGCGCCTCGACCGTCCGGGTGGCCACCCGGGTGCGCAGCGAGCGGGTGCCGAGCCGGGCGGGCACCAGGCCGCTGTCCAGCGGCACCGCGGCCAGCGCCGGGTCCAGGTTGGTCATCAGCCGGCCGAGGAGCTGCGAGTCGCGCTTGTCGGCCGGTGCCACCGCGAGGGCGAGTTCGATGAAGCGCCGGTCGAACATCGGGTTGATGAAGTGCCGGCGCACCGCCGCCACCGTGCCGTGCACGCCGGCCCAGCGGTGCATCCGGTGCATCAGATAGAAGTCGTCGGTGGCGCGCAGCCAGTCCCCCGGCGCGATCACGTCGTTGAGCCGCCCGAGCGTCGACTCCCGGGCCGCGGCGAGCACGGCGGGGTCGAGCGCGTCCGGCGTGACCGCCTCGTTGGCGAACAGCCGCCACCCGGCCAGCCGTTCCACCAGCTGCGGCGAGGTGGTCGCCTGGGCCGGCTGGCCGGCGTAATAGAAGCCGCGGGCCACCTCGCCACCCAGGCCGGACAGCCGGTGTCCCTGCTCGAGGTGGCTCTCGGCGAGCAGCAGCGGGGCCAGCGCGAGCGGGCTCGCCAGGCACTCCAGCGCGCGGGCGGCGGCCAGCGCGAGCGTGTGCGCCTCCTCCGGCTCGGGCCAGCGCTGCTCGTCCATCCGGTGGATCTGGTGGATCATCCCGTGCTTGTGGGACAGTTCGGCGGCGATCGCCACGTCGGCGCTGCGGCCGGCGCCGAGGGTCAGGGTGCGCAGACCGGCGCGCAACTCGGCCGGCACCGCCGCGAGCAGGATCCGCGAGTCGTGGCCGCCGGTCAGCTGCAGCACGGCGTCGGGGTGCGCGCCGAGATAGCTGGATTCGAAGGTGCGCAGGATGTCGGCCATCTCGGCCACTGCGTCGTCCAGGTCCGGCGCGTGGTCCGGGCGGGCCGGTGGCTCGGCGTACTGCCGGCAGGTGAGCTCGCCGTCGTGCAGCGTGGCGATGGTGGCCGGCGGGAGGGCGCGCACGCCGGGGAAGATGGTGGCGTCGCCGATCTGCCAGCCGATCAGCGCCTGGGCGCCCAGGCCGTCCGCGTCGAACCCGCCGCCGGCCAGCGCCGCCAGGGCACGGGCGCTGGTGGACACCGCCGCGATCCCGGGTCCGGTCCAGCGGTAGAGCTGGCGGAAGCCGAGCCAGTCACCGGCGACCACGACCGGGGCGCCGGGCGATGCGCGGTGGGCGGCCGCGAACGGGGGCAGCATGTCGACCAGGCCGGTCCCGGCGGTGATCAGCGCGCCGAGCTCGGCGGTCGGCACGTCCGCCAGCCGGGTGCGCACCGCCCGGGAAAGCCGCATGGTGAAGCCGCCGCCGCCGGCGGCCGGAAGCAGATCGCCGGGTTCCGCGCCGGCGCAGGCGATCCAGCCCCGGTCGGACTCCTCGACGTGGTCCACCACGGTCTCCGCGTCGGCCAGGCAGGCCAGCGCCGCGGGCAACGGGCGGCGCAGGTGGGCCGGGGCGCCGGGCGCGAGGGACACGCTCAGGAAGGCTCTCATCGGATCTCGCTCTCGTCAGTTGGCCGACTCGACGGGCGAACCGTCCTCCCAGACGTTGCCCTTCCAGCTGTTTCCGGGGCGTCCGGGATCGAAGCTGGTGACCGGGCCGTAGCCGCCGCACTTGCGGTTGCCGCCCCGCTCGAACACGTTGTCCTCGATGACGATGTCGCGCACGCCGTCGGTGTGCGCCTTGCCGGAGGTGGAGCCGCCGTAGACGCAGTACGAGATGTCCTCGTTCGCGCCCAGGAAGTTGTCCCGGACGGTCACCTTGGACACCGGGCCGAAGTCGGCGAACAGGTTGACGTTGCCCGAGCAGCCGCCACCGGCGCTGTTCGTCTTGCCGTCGCAGACGATCGTGTTGTGCACCAGCGTCACATCGGTGTCGCCGCTGCTGTCGGCGTCGTTGGCGAGGAACCCGCCGAGATGCCAGTCGGCGCCGTCCGGCAGCCGCTGGCCGTGCAGCCAGGAATCCCGGATGTCGCAGTTGGCATAGCAGAGCACGGCGGTCTGTCCACCGTGGATGTTGGAGCGCCGGATGGTCATGTTGGTGCTGCCGACCGCCGGCCCCTGATAGACGCCGGCGTCCACCTCCGAGTCCTGGAGTGTGAACGAGAACGAGGTGGCCTCGGTGGTGACCAGGCTGCCGAAGATGCGGCTGCCGCTGATCGTCACGTCGCGGGCCTTGATCATGAACGGGTCGCAGTTGATCGTCTTGTTGGACACCACGGTCTTGTTCTTGGTGATCGTGCACGGCCCGGTGTATTTCGACAGGTTGGTGCCGGCCGGCACGCCGGTGTTGCTCGCCCCGGGGAAGCCCCCGGAGCCCGCCTTGCGGTTCTCCGTCGCCTTCTTGGAGGCCGAAGCGGACGGCTTCCGGCTGATCGAGATGCCACCCGGGGCCACCGATGGCTGCACCGACGGGGCTTCGCCGAAGACGACGGGTGCCGACCGGCTCGGGGTGGGCGCGCCGGGCACCGCGGCGACCGGCTCCTGCCCGGCGGCATCGTCGCGGTACTGGGCGACCAGGAATCCCCCACCGAGCACCACCACCGCGCCGACAGCCGCGATCGCCGCCCGCACACGCCATCGCGGACCGTCCTTGGTCGGGCTCTCTGCACGCGTGTCGGTCAACGTTCTGCCTTCCTGCTGATGGCTCATCAGTTGCGCACCACGGCCGGGGACCAGGCGTCCTGGATGGTGAGCTTCGGCGCGCCGGTGCCGTCGGCCAGGACCTGCCATACGTCGCTGGACGCGGAGCCCTCGGTGTCGCGGGGCAGGCCGTAGACGATCGTCTTGTCGTCGAGCCACTCGACCTGGTCGTCGACGCTGCGGGTCTCGGACAGCACGGTCTCGGTGCCGGTGCCCAGGTGGTAGACCGCCAGCCGCCACTTGCCGGCCGGCAGATCGCCGTGCTTCTTGAACGCGATCCGGGTGCCGTCCGGCGACAGCGACGGGCACTCCACGTCGCCCCGCAGCGCGGTCACCGTGCGCTTGGACAGGCTGCCCTCGACCAGCCAGGTCCTGCGCGCGGACGCCGCCGTCGCATAGAACCGGTCGTCGTCGACGAACGTGACGCCCCACAGGTTCTTGTCCGCGGCGGTGACCGCCTTGCCGCCGACGACCAGCTTGAACTTCTCGATGTCCCCGACGACCTCGCCGTCGGTGCGGGTCACGATCGTGCGGGTGGAGAACTGGCCGGGGTTCGCGTAGGAGTCGCCGAACACGAACGTCGTGGTGGCGACCAGCGAGCCGTCGCGCGACAGCCGGGCCCGGCTCGGCGCGCCGGTCAGCGGCAGATCACGGGCCGCCGCCCAGGTGGCGTCGAGCAGCTGCGCCTTGTAGGTGGTGACGATGCCGCGGTCGGCGGACAGGCAGATCGCGTCCTGCGCGGTGGCGTAGACCCGTTCGCACGAGGCCGTGGTGAAGGCGCGCGGGCCGTCCGGCGCCGAGATCGGCACCACCGCCACACGGCCGTACTCGGCGCCGAGCGCGGTGCTGCGGAAGACCAGATGCGGTTGGGTGCGCAGTGCGGCCAGATCCCCGCCCTGCGCCACCGCGGGCGCGCTGGCAAGCGTCTTCGCCTGGCTCTGCCGCACCGACCAGACATATCCGCCCGCGCCGAGCACCGCGGCCACCAGCACGGCGGTCAGCAGGGCGAGGCGCAGCCGGGTGGTCACGCGGCGGCCTCGGCCCGGTCGATACCGCGCAGCAGCCACGCCGCCACCGGCACGGCGGCGGCCAGCAGCGCGCCGAAGAGCAGCAGCGAACGGCCCGGCCCCTGCACCGCCCAGAGCAGCCCGAACATCACCGAGGACGCGAACCGGGCCACCGCGACGACGGTCTGCGCGGCGGCGATGCCGCTCCCCCGGGTCTCACCCGGCACCAGCCGGCTGATCAGCGCGGGCAGCACGCCGTCGGTGGCCGCGTAGAAGACGCCGAGCAGTAGCAGGACGGCCAATGTCAGGCCCACCCCGCCGGCCGGCAGCGCGGCCAGCAGGTAACACGTGAAGAGGGCGCCGTGCCCCGCCACCAGGACGCGCGCGCGGCCCACCCGGTCGGCCAGCCGGCCCAGCGGCACGGCGAGCGCCAGGTAGGCGATGTTCGTGCCCACGTACAGCAGGGGGAAGTAAACGGCGGCGAAGCCGTCGCGATCCTGCAGGGAGAGATAGAGGAAGCCGTCGCCGACGGTCAGCAGGCCGAGCACCCCGGCGGCGAGCAGCGGGCGGCGCAGCCGGCGGCCGCTGATGTCGCGCATCGCGCGGCGCAGCCCCACCTTGGCGACCCCGGCCGCGGTGCGCAGGTTCGGCACGAAGAGCACGAGCACGGCCACACCCAGCATGGCGAACGCGAACGACACCACGAAGATCGAGTCGTAGCTGCCCGGCACGGTCGCCAGCAGCGCGAACGCCACCAGCGGGCCGAGGGCCGCGCCGAAGGTGTCGAGCGCGCGGTGCACGCCGAACGAACGACCCAGCATGCTCGGATCGGACGATTCGGCGATCAGCGCGTCACGCGGCGCGGTGCGCAGACCCTTGCCGAGCCGGTCGGTGGTGATGACCGCGGTGATCGCCGCGAATCCGGCGGCCGGCAGCATCGCCAGCCGGGTCAGCGCCGAGGCGCCGTAGCCCAGCACCGCGACCCACTTGGGTTGCCCGCCCCGGTCCGCCGCGTAACCGCCGGCGATCCGCACGAACGCGCTGACGCCCTGATAGATCCCGTCCAGGAACCCGTAGGCCACCGGGCTGAGGCCGACCGCGACGGTCAGGTAGAGCGGCAGGACCGAGGACACCATCTCGGACGAGACGTCGGTCAGCAGGCTCACGATGCCGAGCAGCACCACGGTCGACGAGACCCGGCGAACGGTCTTGCCGGTCTCCGTCGCCGAGTCGGCTCCGGGCCGGTCCCGCAGCGAGACGTACACGTTGCTTCCCCACCCCTTCGGCCAGTCCGGACCCCACGCTAATGGCGCGGGAACCCCACGGCTGCGGCCTTTCCGCCCGACCTGTCGTCAGATCGGGCGGCGTCACTACGCCGTTCAGGCAGCCAACGCCGCGGTCAGGACCTCCGCCACCCGGGCCTGCTGGTCCGGGGTGATCTGCGGGTAGATCGGCAGCGACATGATCTCTCCGGCCGCCTTCTCCGCGTTCGGGAACGAGCCGCCCAGATCGGCGAACGCCCCCGTGCGGTGCACCGGCACCGGGTAGTGGATGGCCGCGCCGATGCCGGCCTCGTTCAGATGGGCCACCACCCGGTCGCGGTCGGCCACCCGGATGCAGTAGATGTGCCAGACGTGCTCGTTGCCGTCCAGGGTCACCGGCAGCGTCACGTCGAGATCCGCCAGCAGCGCGTCGTAGCGGGCCGCGGCGGCACGCCGCTGGGCGTTCCAGCCGGCCAGGCGGGCCAGCTTGGCGCGCAGCACGACCGCCTGCAGGCCGTCCAGGCGGCTGTTCACGCCGACCAGGTCGTGGGTGTACTTCTTCAGGCCGCCGTGGCTGCCGAGCGTGCGTACCGTGGTGGCGAGCTCCTCGGAGACCGTGACCACCGCGCCCGCATCGCCGTAGGCGCCCAGGTTCTTGCCCGGGTAGAAGCTGGTCGCGGCGATGCCGTCGGCGCCCGCGGTCCGGCCGAAGCGGGTCGCGCCCTGACTCTGCGCGGCGTCCTCGACGATCGCCACGTCCCGTCCGGCGAGGCCGGCGCGCAACCGCTCGACCGGCGCGAGCTGGCCGTAGAGGTGCACCGGCGCGATCGCCCGGGTGGCCGGGGTGACGGCGGCGAGCGCGGCCTCGGCATCGATCAGATAGGTACGCGGATCGCAGTCCACCAGCACCACCTCGGCGCCGGCCCGGGCCACCGCCTCGGCGGTCGCGATGAACGTGTTGGCCGGCAGGATCACCTCGGCGCCGGGACCGACCCCGACCGCCCGCAGCGCGAGCTCGAGGGCGTCCGTGCCGTTGGCCACGCCGACGCAGTGCGGCAGGCCGGAGAACGCGGCGTAGTCCTGCTCGAAGGCCGCCACCTCGGCGCCGCCGACGAACGCCGTCTCGGCGATGATGCGCTTGAAGCCGGTCTCGACCTCCTCGGCCACCTCCGCGTGGGCGGCGGCCAGGTCGACGAGCGGGATCCGGGTCATGAAGCAGAACTCCTCACGATGCGAAGGACGGCGGGCAGGTCGGCGTTGCGGAGCTTGCGGGCGGGGCTGCCGGCCCAGATCTCGCCGGGCGGCACGTCGTGCAGCACCACCGAGCCCATGCCGACGAGGGACCAGGCGCCCACGGTCAGGCTCTCGCGGATGAGGGCGCCGGAGCCGACGTAGGCGCCGCGGTCGAGGACCACGCCGCCGCCCAGCCGGACCCCGGAGGTGATGGTGACGAAGTCCGCCACCCGGTCGTCGTGGGTCAGCACGGCCTGCGGCATCACCGCGACGTGCGCACCGACCTCGACGTCGGCGGTGAGCACCGTGCCCGCGAGGAGCACGCTGCCGGGCCCGACGACGCTGCCGGCGCCCACCTCGGCGGCCGGGTGCACCACCGTGGCGTAGCGCTCGGCCGGCAGTCCGAGCCGTTGCACGATGTCCCGCCGGGCGACGTAGTTGCGCGGATTCCCCACGCACACCACGACCTTGGCGTCGGTCATCGCGGTGACGCTGTCGACCGGGCCGAGGATCGGCAGCCCGGCCCGGGTGGTGCCGTGCAGCGCCGGGTCGTCGTCGACGAAGCCGAGGACGCGCCAGTCGTGCCGCGCGGCCGCGGCCGTCTCCCGGGCGAAGCCGCCCGCGCCGACGATGACCAGATCCCTCACCGGCGGGCCCTCATCGACGGGCCCTCATCGGCGGGCCAAGTCTCGCAGGACGCCGACGATGTGCATCTGGTCGTCGTCGGTCAGGGCGTGGTGCAGCGGCAGGATCAGCGATTCGCGGGTCAGCCGCTCGGTCACCGGCAGCGGGCCCGGTGTCACGTCGGCGTAGGCCGGCTCCAGGTGAGCGGCCATGATGCCGCGCCGGGCCGACACGCCCTGGGCGGCCAGCTCGGTCAGCACCTCGTCGCGGCCCACCGGGAAGCCGTCGAGCAACACCCAGAAGGACTGGTAGTTGGTCTGCCCGTAGGCCGGGTCGCGGACCGGCACCAGGCCGTCGATGTCGGCCAGCAACTCCTGATAACGGGCCGCAAGCTCGCGGCGCTGGGCGACCAGACCGGCCAGCCGGCCGAGCTGGACCAGCCCGACGGCGGCCTGGATGTCGGTCATCCGGTAGTTGTAGGCGGTCTCCAGATAGGCCTCCAGCACCGGCTGCTTGCTGGTGTGCCGGTCGGCGGCGGAGACGTTCATGCCGTGCTCGCGCAGCCGTCGCAGCCGGGTGGCGGCCGCGGCGTCGTCGACGGTCACCATGCCGCCCTCGCCGGTGGTGATGAGCTTGCGCGGATGGAAGGACCACGCGGCGATCTTCGCGCCGGCGCCGGCCGGTTGCCCGTACGCCGTGGAACCCGCCGCGCACGCGGCGTCCTCGACCAGGCCGACTCCCCAGCCGTCCGCGGCCTTGCGCAGCGCGGCCGTGTCGAACGGGACGCCGCCCTGGTGGACGGCGATGACCGCCCGGGTGCGCGGGGTGCGGACCGCGTCGATGGTCTCCACGGTGAGGTTGCCGGTGGCCAGGTCGACGTCGGCGAAGACCGGGGTCGCGCCGACGTAGCGGACCGCGTTGGCGGTGGCGATGAAGGACAGCGACGGCACGATCACCTCGTCGCCCGGGCCCACGCCCTCCAGCACCAGCGCCAGATGCAGCGCGGTCGTGCACGAGCTGACCGCGACACCGTGGGCGGCGCCCACGATCGCGGCGAACTCCTGCTCGAAGCGCGCCACCCGCGGCCCCTGGGCGACCCAGCCGGACCGGACGGCGTCGGCCGCGGCCAGTGCCTCCTCCTCGCCCAGCATCGGGATCATGACCGGAATCATTTTGAGGACCGCCACCAATCAACGAGGCCTTCGAGACCCTGGTGCAGGCCGATCTCGGCGCGGAAGCCGAGCTTCTCCGCGGCCGTCTCGGTGTGCGCCAGGCGGCGAGTGACGCCGTTGACCGCGCGGGCCGGGCCGTGCTCCGGAGCGAGGTCGGACTTCATCGCCTCGCTGAGCGCCTGGGCCAGCTCCTCGAGGCTGGTCTCGGTGCCGCTGGCGATGTTGAACACCTCGTCGGTGACGTCGGCGCGGGCGGCCAGGATATTGGCCCGGGCGATGTCCGCCACGTGCACGAAGTCCATCGTCTGCAGGCCGTCCCCGAGGATCAGCGGCGGGGTGCCCGACTCGATGCGCTCCATCCAGCGGATCAGCACCTCGGTGTAGAGGCCGAAGATGTCCATCCGGGGGCCGTACACGTTGAAGTAGCGCAGCGCCACGTAGTCCAATCCGGACATGCTGTGGAAGCTGCGCAGCGTGGCCTCGTTGAACGCCTTGGCGGCGCCGTAGAACGTGTCGTTGTTGTACGGGTGGTGCCGCTCGGTGGTCGGGAACTCCTCGGCCAGGCCGTAGACCGACGCGGACGACGACGCGATCAGCTTCTTGACGCCCGCGGCGGCCGCCGCCTCGACCACGTTGAAGGTGCCGTCGACGAGCACCTCGTTCGCCAGCCGGGGCTCCTCGGCGCACTGGGTGATGCGGATCGCGGCCAGGTGGAACACCAGGTCCTTGTCCGCGGTCACGTCCCGCACCAGGGACTGGTCGCGGATGTCGCCCTCGACCAGCCGCACCGGGCCGTTCGCCAGCGCCCAGGACAGATTCTCCCGCCGGCCGCGGACGAAGTTGTCCAGCACGACGACCTCGGCCGCACCGCCCCGGACCAGCTCGTCCACCACGTGCGAACCGATCGTGCCCGCTCCGCCGGTGACCAGGGCACGGGTGCCCTCGATCGCTACCCCCGTCACGCCATCCGCCCTTCGTCGAGCTTGATCATCGTGCCGCCCTCGGTCAGGCTGCGCGAGGCGGCCTGCAGGATCTCCAGCACCCGGAGGCCGGAGCGGCCGTCGGTCAGCGCGGGTTCGCCGGTGGTGATGGCCCGGGCATATTCCTCGACCATCGTGCGCAGCGCCTCGCGCTCGCCGAGCGCCGGCGCCACCATGTCCCCGGAACGGTAGGAGACCAGCATGTCCCGCCGCTGCTCGTCGCCCAGCTCCTCGGACGATGCCACGTCGACGCCGCGGTCGTAGATGGCCAGCCGCTGGCTCGGGTTGAGGTCGTCCCACACCAGGGTCCGCTTCGAGCCGCCGAAGATGGCGGTGCGGATCTTGACCGGGGACAGCCAGTTCACGTGGATGTGCGCGATCGCGCCGGTGTTCAGTTCCAGAGTCAGATAGGCCACGCAGGCCCGGCCGGCCCCGATGCCGTCGGCGCCGTGCGCGGCGACCGCGATCGGGTGCACGCCGGGCGGCAGCACGAAGTCGAGGATCGACAGGTCGTGCGGCGCCAGGTCCCAGACCACGTCGATGTCGCGCTGCACCAGGCCCAGGTTGATCCGCACCGAGTCGAGGAAGTGCAGCTCGCCCAGCTCGCCGGAGCGCAGCAGCTCGCGGATCCGCAGCACCGCCGGGGTGTAGCAGTAGGTGTGGTCGCACATCAGGGTCAGGCCCAGCCGGTCGGCCTCCTCGACGAGCTCGCGCCCCTCGTCGTAGGTGGCCGCGAGCGGCTTCTCCACGAGCACGTGCTTACCGGCCCGCAGTGCGGCCCGGGCGACCGCCAGGTGGGTGCCGGCCGGGGTGGCGATGGCGACCGCCTTGACCTCGGGGTCGGCGAGGACCTCGTCGAGATCGGCGGAGACCTGCACGGTCGAGTAGCCCCCGAGGACCCGCCGGGCCCGGTCGACGTCGAGATCGCAGAGCCAGCGCAGCCGGAAGGCGGACGTGGCCTGGAAGTTGCGGACGAGGTTGGGGCCCCAGTAACCGGCCCCGACGACGGCGACCCCGATCGAGAAGTCGGGTGCGGGTGGCGGAGGAGTCACAGACATCCGTTTCGTTCTGGAAGCCGAGGCTTCGTCGGGAAAGCGGCGAGCACGCCGGATCGGGCCCGACGGTGAACGGGCACAAGGATTTCCAGCGCTGATCCGAGCGCAAGTTATCGATCCGGCCGGTCCCGCCGCCAGGGTGCTGACGGATTAACGGCGGAGCCGGGAGGGCAAGTCGGTACCTTCGGTCATCACGGCCACTCCTGTCGGTCAGCCGGGACGCCGACCGTCGGTCAGATCAGGTCCGGGCGTCGGCCATTCGATATCAATCAGCCCGCGCCGCAACTACTCTGGCCGCATCCGCTGATGGCCCGGCCGCCGCGGAAACGAGTGTCTGGAAAGGACCGACATGACCGACGAATCGCCGATTCGGACCGGCGTCACGATCGCGCCGACCGCCGATGTCGACGCCAAGGCGGAAATCGGTAGCGGGACGCGAATCTGGCATCTCGCCCAGATCCGTGAGGATGCGACACTCGGCCGCGACTGCAACGTCGGGCGCGGCGCCTATGTCGGCCCCGGCGTGGTCCTCGGCGACAATTGCAAGCTGCAGAACCACGCCCTGGTCTACGAGCCGGCCCGGCTGGGCGACGGGGTGTTCGTCGGCCCGGCCGCGGTGCTGACCAACGACGAATATCCGCGGGCTATCACCCCGGAGGGCCGGCTCAAGACCGGCCACGACTGGACCGCGGTCGGCGTGACGATCGGCGAGGGCGCGGCGATCGGCGCCCGGGCGGTCTGCGTCGCGCCGGTCACCGTGGGCCGCTGGGCGCTGGTCGCGGCCGGCGCGGTGGTGACCAAGGACGTGCCCGATTTCGCGCTCGTGGTGGGCGTTCCGGCCCGCCGGATCGGGTGGGTCGGCCGGGCCGGGCGCCCGCTCACCGCCAAGGGCGACGGAGTGTGGGTGTGCCCGGAGACCGGCGCGGAGTACACCGAGGCCGACGGCCTGCTCACCGAGTAGGGCCGTCCCAGACCAGTTCGGCGCTGCCGTCGCCGCGGCTGACCGTGACCGTCAGCGTCACCGGTGCCCGGTTCGTCCGCCCGCAGATCGGGCAGACACCGCTCAGCGTGCCCGGGTACCCGTCGTCCAGATAGCCGGTGTGGTCGTCGTCGCGGTAGGCGAACGGGACCTCGGCCTCGCCCTTGTGCCAAATGCCGCAGCCGATGCAGCGCAGGCTCCGCACCACCCGCTCCGGGCGGAGGTCCGCGGCCACCGCGATCGGCCGGCCGTACCGGAGGGAGATCCAGCGGCGTTGCGAGGTGAACACCACGAGCGTGTCGTGCTCGGGCACCAGGCGCCGATAGCGCATCAGGAGGCTGAGCACGTAATCGTCGGGCTCCTCGGTGACGCGCCGGGCGACGGTGTTCGCGACGACCGAGTCGCGCACCTCGCGCAGCGCCTCGGCGGCGTCCCGGCGGTGGGTCTTGACCGGCGAGTCGAGGAAGGCCGCGAGCGCGTGCGCGTTGGCCCGGTCGTGCGTGCGGCGGGCCAGGCAGGACAGCAGCATCGAGCGCAGCGCCGGGTCGGTCGCCTGCTCCGCGGCGGCGATGAACGGCGCACTCCCGACGTCCGGCGCGAAGCGCAGGTTGCGGGCGGCCACCAGGCGTACCCCGGGATCGGGGTCTTGGGCCAGCAGCCGCAGGCAGAGGTCGTCGCCGAGCAGATCTCTGGGCGCTCTCAGCGCCTCCCGCCGCACTTCGGCGGCGGGGTCGCCGAGCAGCCTCTCGACGGTCTCCGCGGTCCATAGCGTGCCCCGGAGTGCGCGAAGGCGAAGCCGGCCCAGTTCATGCTCGGCCAGCTCGCGGCGCAGCGGCTCGTACGACGGACCCAGGCAGGACAGCAGCAACGCCACCCGGTCGTCGTCCTCGGCCGGGTCCAGCGCGGCGGCCCGGACCCGCGGGTCGATCTCCGCGCGCAGCAGTCGGCCGACCACCCGCGCGGCCTCCTCGGCGAGGCTCTCGAACGACTCGGACAATCCGCCGGGAATGCGGACCTCGGCGCCGTCGTGCAGCGCGATGTCCAGCAGCGCCTCGGCGATGCCGGGCTCGGCGCTCGTCCCGGCCCGGCGGATCGCCCGCAGGCGCACCTCGTCGCGCGGATCGCGCAGCTGGTCGAGCACGGACATGCCGTCAGGGTAGGCGCGCCTGGGAAGCGATCAGATCGGTCAGGGCGAGACCGAGATGCAGGGTCAGACGGGTGCGCCCGTCGTCCAGGTCCAGCCCAGTGCGCTCGCGCACCTGCCGCAGCCGGTAGTAGAGCGTGGTCCGGTGGATGTGCAGGGCCTCCGCGGCGTCCGGCCCGTTCCCGCCGTGATCGAGAAAGGCCCGGACGGTACGCGTCAGCTCGCCACCCGGATCGGCCCGCAGCAGTCGCCGCACCTCGTCCGGCAGCACGCTCGCGTCCAGCTCCGGCAGGCGCAGCAGCACGCCATAGGGGCCGACGTCCGCCCACGCCGCGACCGGCGCGCCGGGCATCGTGGCGGCGAATCGGCGCGCCAGCCCGGCCTGGGTCGCGGACTCCCCCGCCCGTTCCAGCCCGGCCACCGCGCCGCCGATGCCCGCCCGGCAGTCGAACCGGCCGGCCGACAGGTCGCGCACCCGGTGCAGCAGCCGGTCGGCGTAGTCGCGCAGCTCGCCGGGCGGGATCGGCACGGCGCTGCCGAGCAGGACCAGGGCGACCCCGTCCTGGACCGCGGACAACCGGCTGCCGGCGACGGCGGGCGCCGGCAGCCGCAACGCCGTGCGCAGGGCCATCTCGGCATGTCCGGACACCGCGCCCGCAACCCCCAGCTGCACGGCGGTGACCTGCGGAAAGTCCGGGACGGCGAGGTCGGCGAGCGCGCGCCGGCGCAGCAGCGGGTCGGCGCCGACCAGGTCGAGCACGGCCGGCTCGGTGGGGTCCGGTCCGCCCTGCGCGTGCGGCGCCAGCAGCGGCGCGACCTCCTCGGCGACGCCGGTGATCACGGCCAGCTCGCGGGTGGTCAGCGAACCGTCGGCGTCCATCACGATGAGCAGGCCGAGCAGCTCGCCCTGCCAGCGGACCGGCAGGCAGACCCGGGACGCCATCTCCAGGGCCGGGTTGGGCGGGATCAGGCCGGCCGTGGTCCAGCCGGCCACGCCCTGGGCCAGCACGTGCCCGATCACCTTGGGATCGGCCTCGCGTTGCAGCACGGCCCGGATCCGGACCGGATCCTCGTCGCCGTAGTGGGCGGACGCGTACATCAGGTGGACGCCGGGATCGTTGATCACCACGGACCGCCGGAGCCGCGCCGCCAGCTGATCGACGGCGGCCTGGATCGGGTCCTGCGCCACGCCCGGATTCTACAGACGGTGCAAGATCCGCTCGGGCGTCTCGTCTCCAGTCGGTGCCGCGGCCCGAAGGTTTCCGGCATGTTAAGGGGCGTGAGCGGAGATCTCGACGGCCGGGTCGTCATCGTCTTCGGCGCGGGCTCGAGCGGGGCCGCGATCAGCAACGGCGAGGCGGCCGCGCTCGCCTATGCCCGGGCCGGCGCCGTGGTGGCCGCGGTGGACCGCAGCGCCGACGAGGCGGACCGGGTGGTCAAGGAGATCACCGACGCCGGCGGCGCGGCGCTGGCTGTGGTCGCCGACGTGACGCGCGAGGCCGAGGTGGCCGCCGCGGTGGCCGCCGCCGCCCGCGAGCTTGGCCCGCCGCACGTGCTGCACAACAACGTCGGCGACCCGCGGCCCGGCCCGGTGCCGGAGGTCGGCCTGGACGACTGGAACGCCGCGCTGGCGGTGAACCTGACCAGCGCCTTTCTCACCTGCCACCACGTCCTGCCGCTGATGCTGGCGGCCGGCCGCGGGGTGATCGTGAACGTCTCCTCGGTGGCCGGGATCCGGGACACCGGTTACGTCTACCCCGCTTACAGCGCGGCCAAGGCGGGCGTCGACCAGCTCACCGTCTCGATCGCGCTGACCTATGCCGCCCGGGGCATCCGGGCCAACGCGATCCTGCCCGGCCTGATCGACACGCCGCTGGCCGGGCACGGCCTCGCCACCGGCGCGGCGGCCGTGGCGGCCCGGCACGCCCGCAGCCCGACCGGCCGGATGGGCACCCCGCACGACGTCGCGAACGTCGCCGTCTTCCTCGCCTCGGACCGGGCCGCCTACGTCAACGGCGTCTGCCTCCCGGTCGACGGCGGCCTCACCGCCCGCTGCTAGTCGCATTCAACAGAACGAGGAGCCTGCCATGACCATCTTCACCACCTCCGACGGGTGCGACCTCGACTACCGCGTCGACGGACCGGCCGACGCCGCCGAGACGCTGGTGTTGCTGCACGGCTGGTCGCAGTCCCGGGTGATGTTCGACCGGGCGCTGCCGACGCTGTCCCGGGACGTCCGGGTGATCACCTTTGACCAGCGCGGCCACGGCGAGTCCGCCAAGCCGGAACACGGCGCCCGGATCGCCCGGCTCGCCGCCGACCTGCGGGAACTGCTCGACCACCTGAATGTGGCGGACGCGCACCTGCTCGGGCACTCGATGGGCGCGTCCGTGCTGTGGAGCTTCATCGACATGCACGGCACCGCGCGGCTGCGCTCGCTGATCGTCGTGGACCAGCCCAGCGCCTGCGTGGTGCTGCCCTGGATGGACGCGACCGAGGGCGGCGAGGCCGGCGCGATCCTGGACTTCCCGGCCGCCGAGGGCTTCGTCCGGGCGATCGCGGTGGACGACCGGGACACCCGGGCCGCGTTCCTGAAGTCGATGCTGACCCCGGACATCCCGGCCGACGACCTGGCCTTCCTGGGCGTGGAGAACCTGAAGATGCCGGCCGGGTGGGGCGCCCGGCTGCTGCTCGACCACGTCATGCAGGACTGGCGGGACGTGCTGCCCCGGATCGACGTGCCGGCCATGGTGCTGGCCGGCGAGGTCAGCCACGTCGCGCCGGAGTCGCAGGCCTGGACCGCGGCGCACATCCCGGGCGCCCGGCTGCGCACCTTCACCAAGACCGAGGGCGGCGCGCACTTCCCGTTCTTCGAGGAGCCGGCCGCCTTCTGCGCGGAGGTCGCCGCCTTCATCGGGACAGCAGGTAGGCCCGGGTAGCCGGATCGGTGCTGAGCTCGGCGGCCCGCGCGAAGGCGGCGGCCGCATCGTCCCGGCGGCCGGCGCGGGCCAGCAGGTCGGCCCGGACCGCGTGGTACGGCTGGAACGTGTCGGCCGGCGGCGGCATCGCGTCGAGGCCGGCCGCGGGACCGTCGAGGCGCCCGATCACGGCGGCCAGCGCGACCCGGCCGCCCAGGCTGGGGTGCACCGTGACCAGGGCGGTGTAGAGCGTGCGCAGCGCCGCCCAGTCGGTCACACCGGTGCCGGCCCGGTCGCAGTGCACCGCCTGGATCGCCGCCTCGAGCTGGAACCGGCCGGGCGGTCCGGGCCGCGTCGCCCGGCGCAGCTGGGACTCGCCCTCGGCGATCAGCCGGGCGTCCCAGCCGGCCGGATCCTGCTCGTCCAGCGGCACGAAGACGCCGCCGCGGCCGCCGGCCCGGGCCAGGGACAGCGTGATCAGGGCGGCCAGGCCCCACGCCTCCGGCTCGTCGCCGAGCAGCCCGGCCAGCGTCACCGCGAGATAGTGCGCCTCGGCGTCCCAGGTGATCGCGTAACAGCCGTACACCGCCTCGAGGACGGCCGGGAGACGGGACGGCATGGCCTGCCGGTCGGGGACGACGAACGGGATCCGGGCGTCCCTGATCTTCCGCTTGGCCCGGACCAGCCGCTGTGCCACGGCGGCCGGCGGCGTCGCCAGCGCGGTGGCGATCCGAGCCGCCTCCAGGCCGAGCACGGTCTGCAGCATCAGCGGCGTGCGGATGGCCGGGTCGATGGCCGGGTGCGCGCAGACGAACAGCAACCGCAGACGCTCGTCCGGAATGGCGTCGAGGTCCAGGTCCTCGATCGGCGCGGGCCGGTCGGAGGCCGCCGACAGCGGCGCGGCGGTGCGGTACGCGGCCGACTTCCACACGTCCCGCAGGCGATTACGGGCCACCGTCATCAGCCATCCCTCCGGGTTGCCCGGCACACCGTCCTGCGGCCAGGTGCGCAGCGCCCGCTCGAAGGCGTCGGCGAGCGCGTCCTCGGCCAGCGCCAGGTCACCGGTCGGCGCGGCGAGCAGGGCGGTCAGGCGGCCGTACGCGACGCGGGCGACGTGCTCGGCCGCCGCCCGCGCGCCGGTCAGGTGTTCGGCATCCACACGCCGTCCACGGTGTGCGTCGCGCCCGGCCGGATCTCGACCGCTCCCCAGGCCAGCGATGGCGCCTGCCGGGCCCAGCCGATCGCCGCGTCGAGATCCGGCACGTCGATCACGAAGCTGCCGCCGAGCTGCTCCTTGGTGTCGGCGAACGGCCCGTCCTGGATTCGCACCCCGCCGTCCGCGGTGGTGAGCGTGGTGCTGTTCGCGGACGGCTGCAGCACCTCGGCGGTGAGCAGCGCGCCGGCCTGGTGCAGGGTGGCCGCGTAGCTCGCGAAGGCCCGCTGCGCCTCCTCGATCACCTCGGCGCCGAGCGACTCGGGCGATTCCGGCTCGGCGTAGTGCAGCAGCAGCGTGTAGCGCATCTCGACATCCCTTCGTGGTTGGTCCGTGTCACCGTGATGACGACCGACGACCCACCCGATCGACATCCACCGGCAGATCAACCGCTGCGATGGTGTTTCTTGACGAAGGTGTAGCCGGGCTCGAGCGGGCCCGGATGCAGCGCCACCTGCTTCTCCGACGGATGCGCGCCCGGCGGCAACCGGCGGACGAAGCCGTTCACCCAGTGCTCGCGGCGCTCGGAGCCCTCGGCGTCGTCGTCGGGGTATTCGGCCGGCTCGACCATCGGGGCGTAGAACAGCATGTCCGCGGGCTTCTGCCCCTCGACCGCCGGGTAGTAGGGGTAGCCGGCCGGGTCGACGCTGCCCGGCACCCGGGTCAGGTAACCCTCGCGGATCAGCTGGTCGAGGGCGTTGCTCAGCAGGAACGCCGCCTTCGCCCCGCGGCCCAGCCCGACGTGCGCGGCGAGGCCCGACTCGGCGAGCACCGCGCTGCCGTCCTCGAAGACGCGGCCCTGCCGGCGCACCGCGCGCAGCACCCGGCCACGGTTGGACTTCCCGGCGTCGAACTCCCGGGTGACCACCCGCGGGTCGTACTCGTGGAAGTAGTCGACGCCGTCCACCTGGGTCGGCTCGTCCAGCGGGTCGGTGCGCACCACGATCTCGTCTTTGGCGGCGGCCTGCCAGGTGACCGTGACGAACGCGCCCGGGCGCAGGTCGTCCGGCCAGGCGATGTCCCCGAACTGCCACTCCACGTCGTGGCGCAGCGCGGTCTCGAAGACCCGGGTCATCGGCGTGCGGCCGTGGAAGTGGTGCTCGAGCACGACCGCGACGCTCTCCCGCTCGCGCAGGTCGTCGACGCACTCCTCCGGGGCGGCGCAGACACCGGCGTCGAGGTCTGCCTGCCACAGGGCGAATCGGCGGGTCACCCTCCGCATGATCCACCTCCGTCTGCCCGTAGAGGCAAACGAACATACCCCGTCCACCCCCCGGTGGTATGAAGACTCGATGCTCACCGATGCCGATCCTTTCAGCGATCTCGACGCGTACGCGGCCCTGCCCCGGCTCGGCGGTCTGGTGCTCGCACCGGACGGGCGGCGGCTCGTCGTGGGCGTGGCCACCCCGGACCGCAAGAACACCAGGTACGTGACGTCGCTGTGGGAGGTCGACCCGTCGGGTGAGCGTCCGGCGCGGCGCCTGACCCGCAGCGCCAAGGGCGAGTCGGGGGCCGCATTCACGCCTTCGGGTGACCTGCTGTTCGCCTCGGCGCGCCCGGACGACGGCGCCCCGGACGACGCGGACGACGAGGCCGCCGCGCTCTGGCTGCTGCCGGCCGGCGGCGGCGACGCCCGTGTGGTGGCCCGCCCGCCGGGTGGCGTGCGCGGCCTGCTGACCAGCGCTTCCGGGGCGGTGCTGCTGGGCTCGGCGATGATGCCGTCGGCCACCGGCGCCGACGAGGACAGGGAGATCCGCGAGCAGCGCAAGGAGGCCGGCACCTCGGCGGTCCTGCACGGCGACTATCCGGCCCGGCACTGGCACCACGACCTGGGCCCGGACCGCACCCGGCTGCTGGCCGCCGAGCTGACGGACGACGACGAGATCCTGCAGCCGCGGGATCTGACCGGGCACGCGGACGGCGCGCTGGCCGACTTCTCCGACTGGGACATCTCCCCCGACGGCCGCACGGTGGTGACGATGTGGACGGTCTACGCGGCCGGGCAGCGGCGGTTCACGCTGGCCGCGATCGACGTGGCCACCGGCGAGCGGCGGACGCTGGCCGACGACGCCGGGTTCGACTACGACACGCCGCGGATCTCCCCGGACGGCAGCCGGGTCGCGTTCGTGGCGCGGACCCGGGCCACCCCGGCCGGGCCCAGCGACGGCTGGCTGGCGGTCGTGCCGCTGGCCGGTGGGCCGGTGCGCGCGCTGACCGAGGGGTGGGACCGCCGCCCGGAAGCGCCGCGCTGGACGCCGGACGGCGCCGCGCTGATCGCCGTCGCGGACGATCAGGGCCGCTCCCCGCTGTGGCGGGTGGACGCCGGCACCGGCGCGGTGACCCGGCTGACCCCGGACCACGGCGCCTACACCGAGCCGTGGGTGTCGCCGGACGGGCAGTGGGCCTATGCGCTGCGGTCCGCAGTGGACGCCGCGCCGGCGCCGGTGCGGGTGGCGCTGACCGGCGAGCCGTCGGTGCGGCCGCTGCCCGGACCGGGCCCCGACCTGGACCTGCCGGGCCGGCTCGACGAGGTCACCACGACCGCGGCCGACGGGGTGCCGCTGCGCGCCTGGCTGGCGCTGCCGCACGCGGCCGGCCCGGAGTCGCCCGCGCCGCTGCTGCTCTGGGTGCACGGCGGCCCGCAGCACTCGTGGAACTCGTGGTCGTGGCGGTGGAACCCGTGGATCGCGGTGGCCGCCGGCTATGCCGTGCTGCTGCCCGACCCGGCCCTGTCCACCGGCTACGGCCGCGACTTCATCCGCCGCGGCTGGGGCGACTGGGGCCGGGCGCCGTTCACCGACCTGATGACCATCACCGACGCCGCCGAGGTGCGGCCCGACCTGGACGCCGGCCGCACCGCCGCGCTGGGCGGCTCGTTCGGCGGTTACATGGCGAACTGGATCGCCGGGCACACCGACCGCTTCTCGGCGATCGTCACGCACGCCGCGCTGTGGGCGCTGGACCAGTTCGCCGCCACCACCGACACCGCGGACTACTGGGCGCGGGAGATGACCTCGGAGATGACCGGGGCCAACTCCCCGCACCGGTTCGCCGACGCGATCACCACGCCGATGCTGGTGATCCACGGCGACAAGGACTACCGGGTGCCGATCGGCGAGGCGCTGCGCCTGTGGTGGGACCTGCAGAGCCGGGCGGCGGCGGACGGACCGAGCCCGCACCGCCTCCTCTATTTCCCGGACGAGGGCCACTGGATCCTCAAGCCGGGCAACAGCAAGGTCTGGTACGAGACGGTCCTCGCGTTCCTGGCCCACCACGTGCGCGGCGAGAAGTGGCAGCCGCCGGCCCTGCTCGGCTGATCAGCCCAGCCAGGGTTGCTCCTCCGGAGCGATCCACACCGCCTCGGCCACCCGGCCCAGGTCCTCCAGGGTGATCCCGCCGCCCGAGCCGATCAGCGTCATCAGCCGGCCCCCGCCGAGATCGACCACGAGGTAGGTGAGGGACCGGCCGCGCGGGTCGGAGCGCACGGGGTGGCGGGCCGGGCGTCCGCCGACGGTGAGCTTCTCGCCGCCGTCGGGGGCGTCGGTGGTGTCGCCCACCACGACGGACAGGCTGCCGGCCGAGTCCGGGCCGGGCTCCTTGAGGGCCTTGCCGGTGGCGCCCTCGGGCGCGGGCTTGCCGGCCGCGATCTCGGCGCGCCAGGAGGCCGCCGACGGTCCGCTGACCGTGGCCGCGGTGGTCGACCAGCCCTCGGGCAGCCCGCCCACGGAAACCGGCGTGATCATGGTGGTCGAGTCGGCGCGCACCGACCGGGCCATCCGCAGCAGGTCCCGCTGGGAGATGGCGAGGTGGTTGGCGGTCAGCATCAGCAGGGTGCCGTCGGCGGCGATCCACCGGACCGACGACTTCTGATCGCCCTGGGCGGGCGAGTAGTAGCCCCGGGCGCCGCCGATGTCGACCTTCGAGCCGGTGGTGTCCAGCGGAGGGACGACGTTGACATAGAGGGTCAGCTCCGCGCCGCCGAACGGGTCACCGGCGCCGACCTGCCGCTTCCAGACCCGTTGCATGGGCGGTCCGGAATCGCTACCCGGCTCGACCTTGGAGATGGTCCTGATCTTCTCGGTGAATCCGGCCGGCGCCCAGGTCGGCCGGTGGCCGAGCCGCATGAACGGAACCAGGATCGGGTCGGTGCCGGGCGGCGGGTCGACCATCGCCGACGGCAGCGGCGGGCTGGGCTGATCGGTCGGCGCCTGCGCGGTAGTCCCGCCCATGGTCAGCGTCGGAAGCGTGATCGCCGCCGCCACGGCCACCGCGGCGGCCACGAGGCCACCCCGGCGACGCCGGACCGCGCGGGCCTTGCGGAAGGGCAGCGCGGCCCGGATCCGCTCGGCCGGCACCGCCCGGTCGGCCTGCAACTCCTGGGTTTCGCGTACCAGATCTTCGAGGTTCATCGGCTCTGCTCTCCGGTTGTCGTCAGCGTGGCGGGCAACGCCTGATGCAGGGTGGCCAGCGCGCGCGAGAGGTGGGTGCGGACCGTGACCGTCCGGCAGCCGAGGAGGTCGGCGATCTGTTCGGTCGTCAGATCCTCGTAGAAGCGCAGGGCGATCACCGCTCGCTGCCGGGGTGGCAGTGTGGCGATCAGCCGCAGTATCGCGTCCCGGTCGTCGCGCTGCGCCATCCGGTCGGGCGCCGGGGGCATCAGGCCGGCCAGCGACTCCCCGGCCAGCGGGATCGACCGGGACGCGCGGCGGCGCCGCCAGGACAGGAACTCGTTGACCACCATGCGCTTCACATAGAGCTCGGGCGCGTCCAGCCGGCTGATCCGCGGCCAGCGCGCCTGCGCCCGGACCAGCACGTTCTGCAGCACGTCCTCGGCCAGGTGCGGATCCCAGGTGACCACGGTGGCATAGCGGATCAGCGCGGCCAGGCGCGCGGACACGAACTCTTCGAACGTCACGGCAGCGAAACGCCCCACCGGCCTGGGATGATGACACGCGAGGCAAACTTTCCGGCGCGGCCCGGCGCGGCGTCAACGGGCGGCGGAGCTCTCCTCGTGCAGTCGCCAGTGGGACCCCTGGTCGCGCTTCGCGTGATACATCGCGATATCGGCCCGGTGCAGCAGCACGTCGGTGTCGACCGGCCCGTCCGCCAGCGCGATGCCGATGCTGGCCCGCGGCGTCACCGTGGTGGCGCCCGCCTCCACCGGCTCGGCGAGCTCGGCGAGGATGCGGGTGGCCACCGCGATCGCGTCCTCGGGCAGGGTGATCCGCGACAGCACCACCGCGAACTCGTCGCCGCCGAGCCGGCCGACCGTGTCCCAGCCGAGCACGCAGCGGTGCAGCACCCGGGCCACCGCGATCAGCAGGGCGTCCCCGGCCTCGTGCCCGAAGGTGTCGTTGACCTGCTTGAATCCGTCGAGGTCGAGATAGAGCACGGCGACGCCCTGGCCGGCGTTCCCGGTCAGCTGGCGCTCCAGCGCCCGGATCAGCTCACCCCGGTTGACCAGCCCGGTGAGCGTGTCGTGGGTGGCCTCGTATTCGAGCCGGTCCAGGAAGGCGCGCCGCTCGGTGATGTCCCGGTGGTTGATCACCAGCCCGCCGACCGCCGGCTGCCCGCTCAGGTCGCGCACCGCCACCTCGTGCCAGTGCCAGGCGCCGTCCGCGTGCCGGGTGCGCACCTCGGCGCGAAAGCCCGCGCCGCGATCGGCGACCGCGCCGGTCAGCCGCGCCTGATCGTCGGGATGAATCAGCGTCTGGTAGGCGAGGCCGACCAGGTCGTCGCCGCGGTAGCCCATGATCCGCTCGACGGCCGCGCTGACCGAGGCGATCCGGCCGGACGGGTCGACCACCGTGATCACGTCCGAGGAGTCCTGCACCAGCGACTCGTACCGTTCGGCGCTGCTCCGGAGCGTGCGCTCCGCCTCGGCCCGCACCCGGTCGGTCTCGGCCTGGGCGCGCTCGCCGAACCGCCAGTAGACGATCTGCACCGCGCACCCGCCGAGCACGAACGCCGCGTGCAGGACGGCCAGCTGGATCCAGTGGTCGCCGGCGTGCGCGTCGGAATAGAGCAGGCCCGGGTCGAGCAGGCCCATCAGCAGGTGATGGGCGACCACCAGGAAGACCGACAGGGCCAGCGGCAGCCAGTCCTGATAGAGGCTGATCAAGCCGACCATCAGGAAGAACGCGAAATGCAGGTCGGTGCGGCCGCCGCCGACCGAGGTGAGCAGCGCCGCGGAGAACAGCAGCCCCAGCGAGACCACCACGGCGGCCGCGCGGCGGGCCCGGAACACCAGGCTGAGCCCGGTGCAGATGACCAGGCCGCCCGCGGTGGCGGCGACCACCAGGTCCGCGCCGCCGTGCGTCATGCCGGCCATGGCCGCCGGTTCGGAGGCGTGGTGCCACCAGGCGACCAGCCCGAGAATCGGGCACTGCGCGAACAACACGACACGCAGGGCACGATGCCGCGAACGGAACGCATCGTCCGACAACCGGACGCGGGGCAGCACCGTCGCTCTGATCCGACCCACAGAGTGCACGACTGCCCATTCGGCACACCCACCGGATTCCTGAATGGCGTTATAGTTGCACTCTTAGTGCAGCAATGATCACCGTCGATCAAAGGGGTCTCGGATGAACGCGATGCTCAGCGTGCTGCTGGCACTGGCCGGCGGGCTCGCGCCGGCTCCGGCGGCGGAGGCCCCGATCCGGCCGGTCGTCTTCGTGCACGGCAGCGCCGGGTCGGCCGCGCAGTTCGAGACCCAGGCACAGCGCCTGGCGAGCAACGGCTACCCGGCCGGGATCATCGAGGCGCACGAGTACGACTCACCCAGCATCGCCACCATCCTGCCGCAGGTCTACGCGGGTCTGGACGCCCGGATCGACCGGCTGCTCGCCACCACCGGCGCCGACCGGATCGACCTGCTCGGGCACTCCCTCGGCACCTTCGTGATGCAGGGCTACCTGAACAGTTCGGCCGAGCGCGCGACCCGGGTCGCGCACTACGTCAACCTGGACGGCCGCCCGGCCACCGCTCCCCCGGGCGGCGTGCCGACGCTCGCGATCTGGGGCGAGGGCGACCCGGCCCGGCAGATCATCGGCGCCACCAACGTGCACCTGCCCGACCAGTCGCACACCCAGACCGTGTCGTCGGCGGAATCCTTCACCGAGGTCTTCCGCTTCTTCCGCGGGCACGCGCCCCGCACCACCCGGATCGTCCCCGAGCCGTCCGCGAAGGTCTCCGGCCGCGCGGTGATCTTCCCGAGCAACACCGGCGTCGAGGGCGCGACGCTCGAGATCTTCCCGGTCGACCCGGTCGGCGGGCGGCGGCTGTCGGCCCGGCCGCAACACACGGTGACGCTGGGCGAGGACGGATCCTTCGGGCCGTTGCCGGTCCGGCCCTTCTCCCGGTACGAGTTCGCGCTGCTGCGCCCCGGCGTGTCCACCCACCACTTCTACTTCCAGCCGTTCCGCCGCTCCGACACCTTCGTCCGGCTGCTGGCCGGCCGCCCCGGCGAGGGCCTCGGCGCGCTGGTCGACACCAGCGACCGGCACACCGCCCTGATCATCAACCGGCAGAAGGAGTGGTGGGCGGGCAGCGACCACCTCTGGATCAACGGCCGGGACATCCTGAACGAGGCGAACGCGCCCCGCACCAAGCGGGTGATCGGCATCTTCGCGTTCGACGACGGCAGCGACCGCGTCACCGACCTGACCGCGCCGCTGCCGGAGTTCTTCGCGCAGACCTTCATCACCGGCATGGACGTCTTCATCCCGGCCGCCCCGGCCCACCTCGGCACCGTCTCGATCGTGGCCGGCCGCCGCGGCGACGGCCCGGAGTGGGCCACGGTGCCGAACTGGCGATCCAGCGAACACCGCGTCACGGTGAACGTCAGCGACCACTGAGGGGCCGCCGCCCCGGTCATCCGTTAACATTGCCGCGTTCTTCCGGCAGCGGGCTGAAACGGGGCGACATGCGGTGGTTGGGGCTCCTGGGCCGCAAGCGGGTGGCGGCCGACCCGGAGCAGCAGCAGGCGCTGTTGCGGCAGGTCCGGCAGGGGTTCGGCGTGCAACAGCCGGTGTCGTTCCGGGAGCAGGCCGAGGCGGTCGCCCGGCTGCTCGACGGCGATGACGGGCTGGCGGTGGCGGGCGCGGTGCTGCGTGAGTTCACCGACGCGGCGCACGCCGACCTGAGCGCCCAGGCGGCCGGTCTCGGGCTCCCGGTGGACCGGGCGAACTACCGGTACCTGTTCCAGGCGTCGGCGCGGCGGCTGCGGTGGAACCTCTTCGCGCTGCCCGGTGGCCTGCAGCCGTACATCCAGGTGGCCGGCGCGGTGACCGCGCTCGGCCGGCAGGCCCGCCGGGCGGAACGGGTGCTCGACCCGGAGCCGCTGCTGGCCCGGCTCTTCGAGGTGCTCGACCTGACCGTGTCCGGCTGGGAGTACGGCCGGGTGCTGGTCGACGCGGACGCCGCCGCCCTGGCCGACGGCGTGATCGTGGCGACCCGTGAGCTGTGCGCGGCGATGTCCGATCCGCCGCCGCTGCCGCAACCGGTGCGCGAGATGATGCGCCGCAGGTACATCGTCGAGGTGCGCGACCCCAGCGGCGGTCAGGTGGTCGGCAGCTACGACCCGGGCCGGGCGATGCGCGAGTCCCTCCTGCTCTGACCGTCGCAATGCGACGGTGGACTTTCCGACAGGCATCGGAAGCCCTCGCGCGGCGACGTCGCTACGGTCAGTGCCGTGAAGCGATCTCTGTTCGCCACCGCTGTCCTGATCCTCGCCTCCGGACTGTTCGCCGCACCGGCCTCGGCCGCCGCCGCCGAGCTGCCCGCACCCACGGTCCACCCGATCCAGGTCACCGGCCCGGCGGCCGAACGCCTCAACCTGATCATCCTGGGCGACGGCTACCAGGCCGACCAGCAGGCCCTCTTCCGTGGCGACGTGGACCGCAACCTGGCGGTCATGTGGGCCACCGAGCCGTTCCGCACCTACCGCGACTTCATCAACGTCTACGCCGTCGAGGTCGCGTCGATCGACTACGGCGTGCGGTGCGACCCGGACGGGCGGGTGCGCTCGCCGGACGGCACGGTGCGCGACACCGGCGTCCGGGAGGGCCCGATCGACGGCAAGGACACCGCGCTTCGGATGATCTTCCAGAACGGCTGCGCGGACCCGCTGGCCCGCGGCGTGGTCTACGGCGGCGCGCCGGTCGGCTGCGAGAGCCACCCGGGCCCGGCCCCCTGCGAGACCGGCAACCAGGCGCTGAACCGGATCCTGGACACCTATGTGGCGCCCGCGCTGGGCATCCCGCGCACCTCGCAGAACCTGCAGACGCTGGCCGTCTTCAACACCTTCACCTACGGCGGCATCGGCGGCACCAGCGCGACCACGTCGGGCGGCTCGCCGCAGGGCCCGCTGATCTCGCTGCACGAGCTCGGCCACTCGCTCGGCACCCTGGCCGACGAATATCCGTACAGCTCGCGGGACGTGGTGCGGCCCTGTTACACCGGGCCCGAGCCGAGCAGCTTCCACCACACCGTCTTCACCGACGAGCAGCAGATGATCGCCGCCCAGGCCAAGTGGTTCCGGTGGCTGGGCGAGGAGAGCCTGTCCGGCGGGCGGATCGGGCTGCACGAGGGCGGCGGCACCTATCCGTGTGGTCAGCGCCGGCCCAGCGAGCACTCGATGATGCGGTGGCTCGGCTTCGACCTGGACCAGATCGGCCGGGAGAACATGGTCGCCCGGATCACCGGCATGCGCAACGAGGGCCGGCTGAACGTCCTTAGCACCCCACCCGGCACGGTGGCGCGCGACGGCGTGCTCTGGGCCGAGGCGGGCCGGCCGCGCTTCCACGAGCTGCGCTACACCTGGACGGCGGGCGGCGCGGTGGTCGGCACCGGTCAGCACCTCGACCTGGCCCCGCTGCGCCTGGCCGCGGGCACGACCGTCGGCCTCGAGGTGCGTGATCCGGTCGGGCCCGACGGCATCGATTGGGTACGCAACCCGTCCACGAACAACGCGGCCGCCGACTCCGGCTTCAACGGCCCCCGCTTCGTGCAGACGCGGCAGTGGACGGTGGGCGACACCCGCGCCGTGCCGTCCGCCCCGGCCGCCGAGATCACCGCGGCGACGCCGACCACCCAGCCGGTCGCCGGTGACGAGATCGTCTTCGTCGAGACCAACCACCCGGCCGACCGGATCGTCACCGTGAAATGGGCGCTCGACGGCAAGCCGATCGGCGGCACCCGCAACAGCCGTACCCTCGATCTCGGCTCTCGGAATCTCGAGCCCGGCACCCATCGGCTGACCGCCGGCGTGACCGACCCGGCCGACCCGGGCGGTGTCTCCGACCAGATCAGCTGGACCGTCGACAACGCCCTGCCGACCGCGCCGCGCACCCTGTCCACGCCGCTGACCACGCTGCCCGGCAGCGTCGAGCACCCGGTCTACTTCGACGGCTGGGACATGTGGCTCGCGCCGCAGGACGACCAGGAGGGCTACGACCGGCAGCGGTACGTCGTCGGGCAGCTGCGGCTGGACCACGACGGCTGGTTCAACTACTTCGGGTTCCCGGAGCGGCCGATGCCCGAGTCGCCGTTCCACTTCAGTCACTCCGGCACGGTGGTCAAGGCACTGACCTACGGCAACCTGGGCACCGGCGGGCTGTCCCGGGCGGCGTTCGAGCAGACCCTGCCGGACGACCACCCGTCCGGCGGCTTCGTGCCCGGCTTCGGCACGCACGAGGTCGAGCACCGGGCGATCGACCCGGCGGGCAACGCCGGGCCGGCCGGCAGCTACCGCGCCACCGTCCTGCCGGGCGCCTCGCCGGCCTGCACGACCACGCTGACCGGGCGGGTGGCCGGGGTGATCGCGGCCCGGGGCGTCACCTGCCTCACCGGCGCCGACGTCCGCGGCACCGTGACGGTCCGCAACGGCGCCTCCGTGGTGGCGAAGGACAGCAAGGTCAGCGGCACGCTGGTCGCGAACGGCGCCGAGGCCGTGCAGCTGTTCGGCACCACGGTCACTGGCGCGACCCGGATCGTCGGCACCACCCGGGACGTGACCGTCGCCGGCAGCACGTTCCGCGGCGCGCTGACGATCAGCGGCAACACCCAGGTGTCGGCGAACGAGCGGTTCACCCGGCTGGCCGGCGGATATGGTCCGATCCTGGCCGGCAGTGCGGTGATCGGCACGCTGACCTGCTCGGGCAACAGTGCCACGGTGTCCGACTTCGGCGCGCCGAACGAGGTCTCCGGCCGCATCGCCGGCGACTGCGGGTAGTTGGCTTTTGGTCGCCATTGATGGACGATCTTCGATATGAAGACGCTGGCGGCCACCATCGCCGCACTGCTCGCGCTGTCCGTTCTCGGCTCGGCCGACCCCGCCCGGGCGGCCGAGCCGGTGCGCGTCATGCCCCTGGGCGCCTCGATCACCTGGGGCACCTCGTCCTCGGACGGCAACGGCTACCGCGAGGAGCTGCGCAAGCACCTCGCCGGCGACGCCGGGATCGCCATCGACTTCGTCGGCTCGCAGCGCTCGGGCACGATGGCCGACGGCGACAACGAGGGGCACCCGGGCTTCCGGATCGACCAGGTCGCCGCGAGCGCCGACGCGTGGCTGGCCGCCGCCCGGCCGGACGTGGTGCTGCTCAACGTCGGCACCAACGACATGATCCAGAACACCGACCTGCCGAACGCGCCGGCCCGGCTGCGCGCGCTGATCCAGCAGATCGTGGCGGCCCGGCCGACCGCGACCGTGGTCTTCTCCACGCTGGTGCGGTCCGGCAACGCCACCAACGACAGCCGGGCGCAGGCCTTCAACGCGCAACTCCCGGGCATCGCCCAAGCCGAGGCGGCGGCCGGCCACAAGGTCCACCTGGTCGACTTCTATCACTCGCTGTTGCCCTCGGACACCGGCCCGGACCAGATCCACCCGACCGACGCCGGCTACGTCAAGATGGCCAACGTCTGGTATTCCGGGCTCCGCCCGGCGCTCGGAGCCGGCCGGAGCTGGCCGCTGTTCCTGGCGGACTTCGGCGACGCCGCTCCCCCGCTGACCTGGACCGACAGCGTCGTGGGCAGCCTCAACGTGGGCGGTTTCTGCTGCGGGCTGACCGCGATGGAGTCCGGTCGCCGCGCCGAGACCGCGCACGGCGGCACCTACGCGCTGATGTACTCCGGCAACGACCTGAGCGCCGCCGGGTCCTACTCCTACAACCGGCTGTTCGACGTGCACATCCCGATCGCCGCGGACACCACGCTGACGTACTGGATCCACCCGACCTATCCGAACGGCACCTCGGTCGCGCTCGACCTGTTCCTCACCGACGGGCGCAGCCTGCGCGACTCCGGCGCGGTGGACCAGTTCGGCGTCCGGGCCCACCCCCGGTTCCAGGGGCAGGGCGGACGCCTGGTGCCGAACCAGTGGAACCTCGTGCGGGTCGGCATCGGCGCCCTGGCCGGCGGCACGATCGACCAGATCCGCGTCGGCTACGACCAGCCCGCGAACACCGGCCTGTTCCGCGGCTACGTCGACGACATCGACATCGTCAGCGGACCGTGAGGGTGTCCGACGAGCCGCCGACCTCGTCGAGCCACGCCAAACGCACCTGCCGTGCGCGAACGTTCGCGCAGACCTGCTGTCAGGTCGTACACAGTGGATGGTCGTGGGCCGGTGCGACGCCTAGCCTGAGCGACATGACGCCCGGTTCCGCCGACCAGCCCGCCCACATCATCGCCGCGGAGCTGTCCGCCTCCGACTTCCGGTTCCGCGAGGTGATCCTCGGCCGCCGCGCCGCGAGCTGCGCCGACGTCCAGGCGCTCGAGCAGCGCATCGGCCGCCGGTTGCCGCCCGGCTACCGCCGCTTCTTCGAGCTGGTCGACGGCTGGCCGCACGCCGGCCCGGACGGCGCCTCGATGTTCCGGGCCGCGGACGTCGACCGGCTGTCCGAGCATCACCCGTCGCTGCCCGACCGGGTGGTGTCCGACCTGGTGCGGGTCACCGACACCGAGTTCGTCGCACTGCAGTACATGACCACCCCGCCCGGCCTGGTCCACATCGGCGGCGCCGACGACGTCTATGCGCTCAACCCGTCGGTGCGCAACTCCTGGGACGACTGGGAGGCGTGGCTGCTGCCGGCCGGCGAGCCGAGCGCGATCCGCTTCCCCGGCTTCTGGGATCTGCTGCTCCACCTGCTGCGCCACAACTGACCGGCGGCGACCACCCGCAGGGTCGGCCGAACGCACCTGAGTAGCACCTATGAATGCGCGGTTCCGACCATCCGATCGGTGGCTTGTCCCCCTCATCCGCGCTTTCTAGGTTGAGGGTGAACATCCGATTCGAATTCGGAGGACGGATGAAACTCCACCATGCGGTAAGAACGTTGGCCGTCATCGGAACGAGTGCTTTGACGGTGCTGGCCAGTGCGCCGGCGCACGCCTCCGGCGGACATTCCCGACAACCGGTCCGCACCATCGCGACCGGATTGGACGGACCTTTCGGCCTCGACATCCTGTCCTCGAAGCGCGCCCTGATCACCGAGTCCGACGCCGGCGAGATCACCGCGGTGGACCTGCGGTCGGGGATCACGCGCACGCTCATCACCGGCCTGGCCGGCCCGGCCGGGGTCGCCTCCTTCGGCGACAAGATCTATGTGGTCCAGGGTGGCGGCGCCGGGCCGGACGAGGGGCCACCGCCGGAACCGGGCCCCTATCCCCCGGCCTCGGTGCTGGTCGCGGACCGGAACGGGAAGCACGTTCGCGTTCTCGCCGATCTGATGGCCTACGAACTGAAGCGCAATCCGGACGGACAGGTGCAATTCAATGACGAGGGGGTGCCGTACGACGCCCTGTCCAATCCATTCAGCATGATCGCCACGAAATGGGGGCTGCTGATCGCGGACGGCGGCGCCAACGATGTGTTGCGCGTGAATCCGCGTACCGGAAAGATCTCGACGTTCTTTGTCCCGCCGAATCCCCGGACGCCGGAATGTCTGGCCGAGGGGGCGCAGGCCAACCCCGGCACGGTCGGCTGCGACTCGGTGCCGACCGGGCTCGCCGTGGTGGGCGATGACGTCTACGTGTCGACGCTCGGCGCGGAACAGCCCGGCGCGTCGGCCGTGTGGAAGCTGGACGGTCGCACCGGCCGGGTGCTGCGGGTGTGGCGCGGCTTCACGTCGCTGACCGGCGTCGCGGTCACCCCGCGCGGCACAATCTATGCCTCCGAGGTGCTGTTCGGCTTCCCGCCGGGCCCGCCGCCGCCGGACTTCGACCCCTCGTCGGTCGGCCGGTTGACCCGGATCCAGCACGGCCGGGTCACGCACGCCCAGGTCACCATGCCGACCGGGCTGGAATTCGCCGGCGGCAAGCTCTACGCGTCGAGCGGAGGCCTGGCCGGGGCGTTCGGGATCGAGCACGGCGGAAAGCTGGTCGAGGTCCGGGACGGCGCGTTCCACTAGGCACGTTCGAGGGCGATGAGCCGGGGTGACGCGGTCACCCCGGCCTTTCTCTGCCCTGCCGACCGCGCCGTGCGGGCGTAGGCTGCGAAGATCGCGCCCCGGACCCCGGCGTAGCTCGCAGCTGGTGCCGCCCTCCGCCGCTTCCGATTCGCACGGCTCTCCCCTTCGCTCGCGTGCACTCCGCCGCGCGCCGGCATTGCCGTGCCCAATCGCCTTCAAGGGAGAAGACGATGAAGTCACGCATGCCGCTCGCCGGGCTCGCCGCCCTGACCCTGTTGCTCTCCGTCGCGGCCTGCGGCAGCGACGACGCCTCCTCGGGCGCGGACGCCGCCCAGGCCCGCGGCCCGATCAACGTCTGGCTCTCCAACAACGAGCAGGAGGTGGCCTGGGGCAAACAGGTCGTGGACGCCTGGAACACCGCCCACCCCGACGAGAAGGTCACCGCACAGGAGATCCCGGCCGGCCAGACGTCCGAGGCGGTGATCTCGGCCGCGATCACGGCGGGCAACGCGCCCTGCCTGATCTACAACACCTCGCCGGCCGCGGTGCCGAACTTCCAGGCGATGGGCGGGCTGGTGCCGCTGGACGACTTCGCCGACGGCGCGAGCTATGTCAGCACCCGGTCCGGCGCGCAGGGCGACCAGTACAAGTCGCCGGACGGCAAGCTCTATCAGCTGCCGTGGAAGGCCAACCCGGTGATGCTCTTCTACAACAAGAAGATCTTCGCGAAGGCCGGGCTGAGCACCACCGCTCCCCCGCTGGGCACCTACGCCGAGTTCCTGGCCACAGCGCAGAAGATCGTGTCGAGCGGCGCCGCCAAGTACGCGATCTACCCGTCGCCGTCCAGCCAGTTCTTCCAGTCCTGGTTCGACTTCTACCCGATGTACGCCGCGGAGAGCGGCGGCAAGCAACTCGTGGTGGACAAGAAGGCCACCTTCGACTCCGACGCGGGCAAGGCGGTCGCCGGCTTCTGGCAGCAGCTGTACGCGCAGAACCTGGCCGGCAAGGAGGCCTACAACGGCGACTCGTTCGCCGACGGCACCGCGGCCATGTCCAGTGTCGGGCCGTGGGCCATCGCGGCCTATGAGGACAAGGTCGAGTGGGGTGCGGTCTCGCTGCCCACCACCGCCGGGGCGGCCGACGACCAGGCGACCTTCAGCGACGCGAAGAACGTGGCCGTCTACGCCGCCTGCGCGAACCGCGGCACGGCGTGGGACTTCCTGAAGTTCTCCACCGGCAAGGAGCAGGACGGCAAGCTGCTGGAGATGACCGGCCAGATGCCGCTGCGGCAGAACCTGGCGAGCGAGTTCGCCGGCTACTTCACCGAGAACCCGCAGTACAAGGCGTTCGCGGCCAAGTCGGCGCACGTGGTCGAGGTGCCCAACGTGCCGGCCTCGGTCGAGGTGTGGCAGGCCTTCCGGGACGCGTGGTCGAACTCGGTGATCTTCGGAAAGGCGGACCCGAACCAGTCACTGACCGACGCCGCCGCCAAGATCAACAAGCTCGTCGAATGACCTCGAAGGTGTTCGGCCGGCAGCCGATCGGGTTGCTGCTGAGCGCGCCGTACGCGGTGTTCATCGTGGCCGTCTTCGCCTATCCGCTCGGGCTCGCGGTGTGGATGTCCTTCCACAAGTACATCTTCACCGCGCCCGGGGTGAGCGTGCCGCGCCCGTTCGTCGGCCTGGACAACTACACCGCCGTGCTCAGCGATCCCGCGGTGCGCCAGTCCTTCCTGAACATCCTGGTGTTCCTGGTGATCAACGTGCCGCTCACCGTGGTGCTGTCGCTGGTGCTGGCCAGCGCCCTCAACGCGGCGATTCCGTTCCGCACCTTCTTCCGGATCAGCTTCTATGTCCCCTATGTGACCGCGAGCGTCGCCGTGGTCGGCGTCTGGCTCTTCCTGTTCAGCTCGGGCGGCCTGGTCAACCAGGTGCTCGGCGGCCTCGCGCCGGAGCCGTCCTGGCTGATCAACGAGCGCTGGGCGATGCCGTCGATCGCCGTCTACGTCACCTGGAAGCAGCTCGGCTTCTTCATCCTGCTCTACCTGGCCGCGTTGCAGAACGTGCCCAAGGAGCTCTACGAGTCGGCCGCGGTGGACGGCGCCTCCCGCTGGCGCAGCTTCCGGGCGGTGACCATTCCCGGCGTGCGCCCGGCGACCACCCTCGTGACCCTGCTGGCGATCATCACCGGCGCCAACCTCTTCACCGAGCCCTACCTGCTGACCAACGGCGGCGGCCCGAACGGCAGGTCGGCGTCGCCGGTGCTGCTGATGTATCAGCGCGGCATCGAACAGGGGCATCCGGACGTCGCCGCGGCGATCGGCGTGCTGCTGGTGGCCGGCGTGCTGCTCATCGCCGGTGCGCAGCGGCTGCTCGAACGGAGGCAGGGATGACCAAGCGCATCGTCGCCCTGTCGGTCGGCGCGATCCTTTTCCTGTTCCCGTTCTACTACATGATCGTCGGCTCGCTGCAGGAGCGGGCGGACACCTCGCCCGGTGGCGTGCTGCCGATGCCCGGCAACCTGGGGCTCACCAACTACCGGGAGATCAACGCCGCAATCGACCTGGGCCGGTCGCTGCTCAACTCGGTCATCTTCACCGCCGGCGTGGTGGCCGGCACGCTCGTCTTCGGCGTGCTGGCCGGCTATGCGCTGGCCCGGCTGCGCTTCCGGGGCCGCGGCACGCTGTTCGCGGCCATGCTGCTGATCCAGGTGATCCCGTTCCAGCTGCTGGTCATCCCGCTCTATGTGCAGATCGTCCGGGCGTACGGGCTGGCGGACTCGTACCTGGGCATGATCCTGCCGTTCGCGATCAACTCGGTCGCGGTGTTCGTGTTCCGGCAGTTCTTCCTGCAACTGCCGGCCGAACTGTTCGAGGCGGCCCGGATCGACGGCGCGAGCGAGTTGCGGGTGCTGCGCAGCGTCGCGCTTCCACTGGTGCGCCCGGCCGTGCTCACCGCCACGCTGCTCACCTTCATCGGCCCGTGGAACGAGTTCCTCTGGCCGTTCCTGGTCACCAAGGAGGCCGGCATGCAGCCGCTCGCCGTGGCTCTGGCCAACTACATGAGCACGGTCGCGGCGGCGGCGACCAACCCGTACGGCGCGATCCTGGCCGGCGCGTGTGTCCTGGCCGGACCGGCGGTGGTGTTGTTCGTGGCCTTCCAGCGGCACTTCGTCTCGTCGGACCTCGGCTCGGGAGTGAAGGGATGACCTTCCCTTATCGACTGGAACGGCTGGGCGTGGTGATGCGCCCGGATCCGGCGGCGCCGTTCGAGGCCGAGGGGGTGCTCAACCCGGGCAGCGGCCGCACCGCCGACGGCCGGCTCTGGCTGCTCCCCCGGATGGTGGCCGCGGGCAACGTGTCCCGCGTCGGCCTGGCCGAGGTGATCGTCGAGGACGGGGTGCCGGTCGGCGTGCGCCGCGACTCGGTGGTACTCGGCCCGGACGCCGGCTGGGAGCGCGGGCACACCCACGGCGGCGTCGAGGATCCACGGATCACCTGGCTCTCCGCACTCGGCCTCTATGCGATGGCCTATGCCGCGTTCGGTCCGGGCGGACCGAAACCGGCCCTGGCCGTCTCGGTCGATCTGCGGGTCTGGCGCCGGCTGGGACCACTGCATTTCGAGTACGCCGAACCGCTCGACACCGACCTCAACCTGTTCGCCAACAAGGACGTGGTGCTCTTCGGAGACCCGGTGCCCGGGCCGGACGGTCGTCCCGCGTATGCCGTCCTGCACCGTCCGATGTGGAACCTGGACGCGCTGGCCGACGGCTCGGACGTGTACCTGCCGGCCGGCGTGACCGATCCGCGGCCCGGCATCTGGATCTCCTATGCGCCGGCCGGCGCGGTCCGGGCCGATGTCCGGGCGCTGACCCACCTCGGCGGTCACCGGCCGGTCGCCACCGGAGAATTCGGTTACGAGGAGCTGCGGATCGGGGCCGGGCCGCCGCCGATCCGGGTGCCCGAGGGCTGGCTGCTGATCCACCACGGCGTGTCCGGCACGCAGGCCGCGGGCTGGGGTCTGCAGGAGAACGTGCACTATGCGGCCGGGGCGATGCTCCTCGATCCGGCTGATCCCGCGCGCGTGCTGGCGCGTACCGAAAAGCCTCTGCTCGAGCCGCAGCTCGCGGAAGAGCGCGACGGCGCGGTGCCCAACGTGGTCTTCCCGACCGCGATCGAGGAGATCGAGGGGCAACGGTTCGTCTTCTACGGCATGGCCGACTCCAGCATCGGCGTCGCACGGCTCGACCGGCTATCGGAGAAATCATGATCAAGCGCTTGATCGTCGCCCTGCTCGCCGCCACCTTCCTGACCGCCACCCCGGCCACCGCCGCGCCACCGGCGCCGCTCACCAACCTGGCGCACCTCGACTTCCTGACCGCCGCGGTGACGCCGCCCGCGCAGGCCGGCCACACCACTTACCGACTCGACCGGGAACCGTCGATCGGCGTGCTCTGGGTCTATGCCGACGATCTGCCGGAGGGCGGCTACCGCCGGGTCGGTGGCGGCGCCTACGACGCGGCCACGGACACCTGGGGGCAGGGCGCCTTCGACGCGGACGACATCTCCCGGGCCGCGGTGGTCTATCTGCGGCACTGGCGGCAGTTCGGCGATCGGCACAGCCGGGATCAGGCCTATCAGCAGTTGCGCGGGCTGACCTATCTGCAGACGGCGACCGGACCGAATGCGGGCAACGTGGTGCTGTGGATGCAGCCGGACGGCACCCTCAATCCGAGTCCGACGCCCACCGAGACGCCGGATCCGTCCGACTCGGCCGAGTCCTACTGGCTGGCCCGCACGATCTGGGCGCTCGGCGAGGGATACGCCGCGTTCCGGGACGCCGATCCGGCGTTCGCCGCGTTCGTCCGGGCGCGGCTCGACCTGGCCATCGCGGCGCTGGACCGGCAGGTGCTCGGGCGCTACGGCGAATTCCAGATCGTCGACGGCGCGCGGGTGCCGGCCTGGCTGATCGTGGACGGCGCCGACGCCAGCTCCGAGGCGGTGCTGGGCCTGAGCGCCTATGTCCGGGCCGGTGGGCCGCGCACCGCACGGGTGGCGCTGGCCCGGCTCGCGGACGGGATCGCGCGCATGGGCGGCGGTGATCGGGACGACTGGCCGTACGGCGCCCTGCTGCCCTGGGCGCTGTCGCAGTCGCTCTGGCACGCGTGGGGCGCGCAGATGCCGTCCGCACTGGCCGAGGCCTCGACCACGCTGCGTTCTCCCCGGCTGCTGGCACCTGCCATCGCGGACGCCGCGGCGTTCACCCCGCGGCTGCTGACCTCGACCGGGCCGGTCAACGGCCTGCTGCCGGCGCCGATCGACGGCTCGCAGATCGCCTATGGCGCGGACGCGCGCGTGCAGGGGCTGCTGTCCGTGTCCAGGGCGGCGCACTCGCCCGGCCTGCGGCAGCTCGCCGGGGTGGCGGCCGGCTGGTTCTTCGGCCAGAACCCGGCCGGCGCGGTGATGTACGACCCGGCGACCGGCGCCACCAACGACGGGGTCAGCGGCAGCGGCGAGGTCAACCGGAACTCGGGCGCCGAGTCCGCCATCCACGGGTTGCTGACCATGCTGGCCCTGGATGCGAACCCGGACCTGCGGGCGCTCGCCCGATCCGCCGGCGGCGTGGTCGGCCGGGACGGACAGCGCACGGTCGAGGCCGAGGCGGCACGGCTCTCCGGGCCGGCCGCGATCGTCACCCCCGATTCCGCGTGGACCGGCGAGTCGCAGTGGAGTGGCGGCGCCTACGTCCGGCTGGGCGACGGCCGGGCCACCTGGACGGTGCCCGCTCTCGCCCAGCCGAGCCTGGTGGCGGCGATCGTCAACCGCGTGCCCGGGCCCGGCGGCACGAGCACGTTCCGCGGTCTGGGCACGATCCGCTATGGCGGTGGTGGCGCGCAGGGCGTGTCCGCGGCGCCGGGCATGCTGTTGCCGGTGGCCGTGCCTCGCAACCTGCCGGCCGGCGCGACCGGACTGACCGCCACCGGCGGCGGCGACCTCGACGCGCTGCTGCTCACGCCGCTCGTCTCGACGCTGACCATGCCGGGGGTGACGCTGTATTCGAGTGTCGCGGGGACCGGTCGCCGGGTCACCGCCCCGACGGTCGCGCGCAGCTACGACGCCCGCGGCCGGCTCGCGGACACCGGGGTCACGGTCGTCATTCCGCCGGGTGGCTTCGCGATCGCCGGTTCTGTCGTACCGCTGGATTAGCCTTTTCGGCATGGCCATCCACCAGCTGACCCGGGTGGACGCGCGCCGCATCGCGGTGCGCGCCCAGCTCCTCGACGGCGTCCGGCCGCACGACCTGATGACGGTCGTGCGGCACCTGGCGCTGCTGCAACATGACCAGACCGCGGCCGTCGCGCCGAGCGCCGACCTGGTCCTGTGGAGCCGGCTGGGTTCGTCCTATGCGCCGGAGGAGCTGGCCACCCTCCTGCGCGACCAGGAGCTGATCGAGCTCGACGGCTTGATCCGGCCGGCCGAGGACATCGCGCTCTTCCGCGCCGACATGGCCGACTGGCCGGGCCGCGGCGAGGTCAAGGAGTGGCAGGCCGCGGTGGAGGACTGGGTGCGTGCCAACGACGAGTGCCGCCGCCACATCCTGGACCGGTTGTTCGAGGAGAACCCCCTGCCGGCGAGCGCCTTTCCGGACCTGACCATCGTGCCGTGGCGCTCGTCGGGGTGGAACAACGACCGCAACGTGGGCCGGCTGCTCACCCAGATGGTGGCCCGGGGCGAGGTGGCGGTGGCGGGCCGGCGCGGCCGCGAGCCGCTGTGGGACCTGGCCGAGCGGATCTACCCCGACGACCCGCCGGTCCCGTCCGAGGAGGCCCACCGGGTGCGCGACGAGCGGCGGCTGCGAGCGCTCGGCATCGCCCGCCCCCGGGCGACAGCGACGCCGACCGAGCCGAACCACGTCGGTGACGCGGGCGAGCCGGCCGTCATCGAGGGCGTGCGCGGCAAGTGGCGGGTCGACCCGGCCTATCTCGACGGCGGGTTCGAGGGCCGGGCGGCGCTGCTGTCCCCGCTGGACCGCCTGGTCTTCGACCGCAAGCGGATGGTCGAGCTGTTCGAGTTCGACTACACCCTGGAGATGTACAAGCCGGCGGCCCAGCGCCGCTTCGGTTACTGGGCACTCCCGATCCTGTGGGGCGACACCCTGGTGGGCAAGGTCGACGCGACCGCCGACCGAGCCCAGGGAGTCCTGCGAGTCGACGCGATCCACCGAGACGTCCCGTTCACCCGCAAGATGACGACCGCGATCGACGACGAGCTGACCGACCTGGCCGACTGGCTGTCACTCGACCTGCTGGTCAAGTAGTCGGCCAGGAGACATGGTCGAAACCTTCTCGCAACCCGCTTCCCACCTCGAATGGTGACAACTGTTCACAGAGTGACGCGTCGATTACTCTACGAATCGACGTGGGGGTGGACATGTCATCGAGTTCGCGATCGAACAATCTCCGGCGAGAGATCGCGGCGCAACAGCGCGCGGCTGATCAGGCGGCTCGGCAACATGCACGCGATCAAGCCCTGGCCTACGAGCAAGGCCGCAAGGAACGGGCGTCATTGATGACGACTGCTGCGGAGCAGCGCGTGGCTGAGCTGACCGGGATACTCGCAGCCTCCCTGTCGTCCCCATCTCCGGCGATCAACCTGGACAGACTCAAGAAACGCCCGGTGACCGTGCCACTCGTTCTCGGCCCCGACGCTCAACCTGCGCCTACGCCTCGCTGGCAGGACTTCGAGCCGGCACCGCCGGGATTGGTGGGGCGCTTCTTCGGCGGCGAGGCGCGTCACCTGCGAGATCGCGAAGCTGCTGAACGGGATTTCGCCGCGGCGGCAGAAGAACATCGGTCCGGCGAGATCGCGCGCCGGCACCGGGTATCCCAGGCAAGAGCCGCTCAGGCGCACCGCCAAGACGAAGTCGACGCACAGATTTCACGGCACAACCGCGAGGTCGAGGCATTCGCCGCGGCGGTCAGGGACGGCGATCGGCACGCGGTCAGCCGGTACTTCCAGATGGGAATCGACCAGGTCCTGGACCCGTCCGGCTTTCCCCGCGAGCGCCGTGCCGGTTACGTTCCGGAATCCACCCTCCTGGCCCTCGAGTGGCGACTCCCCACGCCCGAGATCGTTCCGGCGGACAAGTCGTTCAGGTGGATCAAGACTCGGGATGAGTTCACCGCGGCGCCGCGTCCTCCGGCAGAAACCCGGAAGATCTACCAGACAGTGGTCGCGCAGATCGCTCTGCGGGCACTGCGCTCGGTCTTCGGGTCCGACGACTTGTCGCTGGTCAGCACCGTCGTCTTCAACGGCCTGGTGGATGCGATCGATCCCACCACGGGCAAGCCCGTGCAACCGTGCCTGATCACCCTCCGCGCCACACGCGAACAGTTCGACACCCTGATACTCGATCAACTCGATCCGGTCGCGTGCATCCGGAAGTACTTCGCCGCCGATGTCTCGAGACATCCGGAAGAACTCGAACCCGTTCCGCCGGTCATGGAATTCAAGATGGCAGACCCTCGCGTCATCGACCCCGTCGATGTGATCAGTCAGATCGACAAGAGACCGAATCTCCTGGAGCTCACATCGAAGGAGTTCGAGCATTTCGTGCACAACCTGTTCGACCGCATGGGCTTCGACACCAAGATCTTCAGAGCTGACGGTGACGGCGGTGTCGATTGCGTCGCCTACGACCCCACCCCGATCAGGGGAGGCAAATACGTCATCCAGGCGAAGCTGTACAACAAGACGGTGCCCCCGACCGCGGTCCGCGATCTGTACGGCACGATGCAGCACGAGGGCGCGAAGAGCGGCATCCTCATCACCACCAGCGGCTACGGCCCGAGCAGCTACGAATTCGCGAACGGCAAGCCTCTGCAGCTCATCGACGGCAGCGGGCTTTTGGCGCTGTGTCAGGACCTCGGCATCCCGGCGCGCATCGTGCGCCTACCCAGAAAATGATGCACCGCATCGATTTCACCCAGGTCGTTCGCCGAGTCCGAGCGTCGGTTCATCGGGCCGCGCTCGGCGGTAAGGGGCGGGATCAGGCGAAGATCGAGTTGACCCACTCCGGGTGGTCGACGAACGGGTTTCGGTTGTGCTGGTAGCTGGTGTAGATGCGTTCGTTGCGGTTGCGTTCGAAGGCGTCCGGTGGGTCGGCCGCGTTCCAAGTGAGCAGGGCGGACAGCCGGCCCAGCCGCGGTGCGGTGCCGCCGCTCGTGGCGTTGTCCACCTCCAGGTCCGGGTGGGAGTCGCCGCCCTCATAGCGGACCGCCATGTAGAAGATCATGCGCGCCACGTCGCCCTTGACCGCGGCGCGCGGCTCCCACGAGTCGGCGTCGGTCCGGTTGCCGGGGGCGTCGGCGACCGCGCTGCCGCCGTTGTCGAAGTCCTTGTTGTCCCGCTCCGAGTTGACGTGCACGTCCTCAGGCCGCAGGTGGTGCAGGTCGGTGCCGGGGCCGTTGCCGGTGCCGAAGTCGCCGTGCGACTTCGCCCAGACGTGCTCGCGGTTCCAGTCGCCCTGGTCGCCGCCGTTCAGCGACTTGGACCGGCTGGTGCCGGAATAGAGCAGGATCACGTTCGCCGAGTTCGCCGGGTCCTGGTCGGTGACCTTGAGCGCGTTCCACACCGCGTCGTAGTTCAGCGTGGTCACGCCGCTGGAGATGATGCCGTGCAGCGCGTCCTTCAGGGCGTCGCCCGACTTGCCGGCCGCGGCCGCGTAATAGCCGCCGGGATCCGGGTCGGTCGGCGGCGGCGGCGTGGACCCGTCGCCGAGCGTCATCGCGGTCGGCGACTTCAGGCCGGCGTGCGGGGTGAAATAGGGTGTCAGGGTGCCGGTCACGGTGAGCAGGTC
Source organism: Actinoplanes sp. NPDC051388 (assembly GCF_055586225.1). NCBI lineage: Bacteria > Bacillati > Actinomycetota > Actinomycetes > Micromonosporales > Micromonosporaceae > Actinoplanes > Actinoplanes sp. NPDC051388. The sequence goes on from NZ_JBVJIP010000007.1 coordinate 190,661, forward strand.
ACCGATCAGACCGGGGTTGCTCCGCAATCCGAAACCCGACCGGTACGCGGTGGTCAGCTGCACGTAGAGCATGTCGCCCGGGTCGGTCTCGCCGCTGCCGTCCGCGATCGCGAGGGCGGTGTCGCCGGTGAAGCCGCTGCGCAGCACGGTGTTCGCGGCGGTGGGCTGCCCGACGACGTAGCCGCGGACCGTGCCGCTCCCCCCGCTCTGACTGCTGATCGCCTGCGCGACGGTGATCGGGGTGGCGGCCGGCGCGTTCGCGGGCGCCACCAGCGAGCCGACCATGACCAGGAGAGCGATGAGAGCGGGCATGTGCACTCCGTTCACCAAACGGTTGCATCGACAACGATCTCAGTATGGGCGAAGCCGCCGCGCCGCGGTCCATACCAGCTCCGTCATACGCGCAGGCCCGCGTCCTAGATCCGACCGCCGCCGTGCCGCAGCCCGGACAGCCGCCGCCGGCCGGACCGGTTAGCGTCGGCCGGCACGGTCTCTGCACAGGACGGAGTGGCGGCCATGAAGACTCACACGCTGGTCCGCACCATCGATCTGCTCGACATCGCCGGCCGGCTGCCCGGCGCCGCCGACGCTCAGCGCACCGACGACCGCACCATCATCTTCTTCTTCACCGACGATGACGGCGAAACGCTGCCGGTGCTGCTCGTCCAAGACGATCATGAACGGCTGTCTCTCACCTGCCGGGTGGGCTGGCCGGCGCACAACATCATCGCCGGACTCGCCGCGGCCGGCACGTGGGGCGGCATGAACGAGGCGTACAGCACCACGTCGTACCACGACGAAGAGTTCCTGATGCTCACGTCGCAGCTGTCGTTGCGCGGCGGCGTCGGCGACGATCACGTGGTGGAGTGGGCCCGGGATTTCGTGTCCCGGATCAGCCTCTGGGTGCGGTGTTCCCAGCTGATCCTCAACGAGGTCGGGGACGACGACTCGTTCGAGGCGACCGTCGCCCGGTCGAAGGAGGGATGGGAGATCCTCGGCAAGATCAGCGCCGGTTTCGTCCAGCAGTTCATGCAGTCCTGACCGGCGACGTCCGGGAACCGCCGCGCATGCGCGCAGTGACGTCAGTCGTCGCGGTGGGCCCAGCGCCAGGCGGCCTGATAACCGCCGGCGGCGTCGCCGAAGAAGTAGGCCCAGGCCACGGTCGAGCCGAAGTACGAGCCGATCTCGTCCATCACCGCGCGGGCCTCCGGGCGGCGGCCGGCCAGGAAATGGGCCAGCGCCAGCCAGTGCCGGCAGGTCATGCCGCGGCCGGGGGTCGGCGTGCCGGCGCGCCACTTCGCCGCCCAGCCGTCGAGCTCCTGCCGCACCTCGGGGCGGTGGAAGTGCCGCGAGCAGGCGGCCAGGGACTCGGCGGTGCGCTGGTCCCAGCCGTGCTCCCGCATGGCGAACTCGAAGTGGGCCAGGAACGGCAGCATCACCGCGTTCGCACCGGGTGGTGCGGCCTCGGCGGCGTCCCGGGCCGCGGCGAACATCCGGTCGTGCGAGCCGTACCACTTCTCGCACAGCAGGCTGACGACGGTCAGGTGCAGCTCGAAGTTGTGCGGGTCGCGGCCGCGCGCCTCGGAGAGGGTGACCTGGTATTCCCTCGTGTTCACCCGGCCGTCCGCGAACATCGCGCCGAGCAGCTCGATGTGCGGGACCGGGTCGTGCGGCCCGGCCAGCGCGATCGCCCGGCGGCCGGCCTCGGCGGACGCCTCGGACAGCTCGGCGAACGCCTGGAACTGCTTGGGGCTGGTGTGGGCCGCCGATTGGGCGCCGCGAGCCTCGCCGGCCATCGCGCCCAGCGTCGCCGCCTGAATGGTGACGGCCGCCGCGTCGTCCGGAGCGGCCTGCAGCCAGGCGCTCAGCCAGCCGCCGTTGCTCGCCGCGGCGTCGCTGAGCACGGCGACGCGCCGGGCGCGCAGCTCCCAATCGGCCCCGGCCTCGGCGACCACGTCGCGGGCCGCGGTCCAGGTGCCGGCCAGCGCCCGGTCGCGGGCCATGCGCAGCGCGAGGTCGTCGAGGGCCACGTCGAGGTCAAGGGTGGGCGGCTTGGGCCGGCGCCCCCGGCCGAGCAGACGGGACAGCACCCCGAGAGCGTACTGGCGCGGCCCGGCCCGCGCGGCCCTTCCCGGAATTCGCCCGCGTCCGGGATCGTCCGGGATTTCCCCGGCGGCGACCCGTCTGCCGGACGGTGGGTGCGTGAACTGGAGTGCCCCGACCGTGGCGCCGGTCGCGCCGGATGCCGGGCTCCGGCGGCTGCTGCCGGACGCCGCGCACGCCCTGTGGGTGGACGGCGACCGGCCGGCCGCCCGGGAGCTGTTCGACGCCGCCTTCCGCCTCGCCGAGGCCGCCGGCGATGCCGAGGCGATGGCCTGGGCCGCGCTCGGGCTCAACGGTCTCGCCCCGAACGAGTACCGGGACACCGCGACGGCCGTGCTGATGGCGGACCGCCTGCGCCGGGCCGTGGCGACGACCGATCCGCGGTCGGCTCTCGGCCTGCGGCTGAGAGCCCGGCTGATCGCCGACGCCGACCACCACGCCGGCACGCACGCCGCGATCCTGGCCGTGGTCCGCGACTGCGAGCGGTCCGGCGACCCGATCGCCTGGTCCGAGGCCGCGAACCTGGCCCACTATTGCCTGCTCGGCCCGGATCACGGCACGCTGCGGCACGCGCTGGCCCGGGACCTGATCGCCGCGGGCTTCCGCACGTCCCGGCGCGGCGATCAGGTCACCGGCCTGCTGTGGCGGGTCGCCGACTCGTTCCTGGACGCCGACCCGCGCGCCGAACACCGGCTGGCCGACCTCGAGGGCCAGCTCGCCCGGCAACCGCACCGGGCGGCCGGCGTCGTGGCGGACGCGATGGGCGTCATGCTCGCCATCCGCGCCGGGCGCTTCACGGAGGCCGAGGCGCTGGCCCGGGCCGGCGCGGACCGCGGTGTGCCGGCGGCCGACCCGGACGCGGCCGGCCGGCTCGGCGCGCAGTTGTTCGCCCTGCGCTGGTTCCAGGGACGCGCCGGCGACCTGCTGCCGATGCTGCGCGATCTGGTCAGCTCACCGACGCTGAGCGCGGTGGACCAGTCGCACCGGGCCGCGCTGGCGGTCGCCGCCGCCACGGCCGGCGAGCACCGGCAGGCGGCCGGCGCGCTCGCCCGGTTGCCCGTCGCCGATCTCCCCCGGTGCGGCACCTGGCTGCCCACGATGTGCGCGATCGCCGAGGCGGCCCACTTGCTCGGCGACGCCGGCACCGCGGCCGTGGTCGCCCAGCAGCTGCTCCCCTATGGACACCTGCCGGCGATGTCGGGGCCGGGCGTCGCCTGCCTCGGCTCCACCCGGCACGCGATCGGGATCGCCCTGCTGACCGCCGGCGACGCCGCCCGGGCGGTGGTCCACCTGCGCGCGGCCATCCGGGACAACCTGGCCCTCGGGCATCTGCCCGCCGCCACACTCTCCCGGGCCCGGCTGGCGCAAGCCTTGCGGCGGCGCGGGCGGCCGGGCGACGCCGACGAGGCCGCCGGGGAACTTCGCGTCGCCACCCGGGAGGCCGACGGCATCGGCATGGCGCTGCCCACGGACGGACGGCCCGTGGTGCGGTGCCGGCGCCGGGGCGCTCGCTGGCTGATCGAGCTGAACGGACGGGTCGCCGAGGTCGAGGACTGCCGCGGCATGGACTACCTGGCGACCCTGCTGGCCAACCCCGGGCAGGAGATTTCGGCCGTGCGGCTGGCGGCCGGCGATGCCGGCGCCGCCGACCTGGCCGGCGGCGGGCACCAGCCGGTGCTGGACGAGGCGGCGATCCGCGCCTATCGCGAGCGGCTGACGCGGCTGCGGGCCGGGCCCGACGGACGGCGGACGCCCGAGGCGCAGGCCGAGCACGACTGGCTGGTCGCCGAACTGCACGCCGCGTCCGGGCTCGGGCGGCGGCACCGGGCCTTCGCCACCGCCGGTGAGCGGGCCCGGATCTCGGTCGGCAAGGCCATCCGGCGGGCGCTCGACCGGATCGCGGCCGCGGACCCGGCCGTCGGGCGTGAGCTGCGTGCGGCCGTCTCGACCGGGCTGCGCTGCTGCTATCGCCCGGCGAGCTCGTCCAGCGCGGCGCGGTAACCGGAGGCGTTCCGCGGGACCAGCTCGATCATCCGGTGGAAGAACTCCTCGGCGGCGGTCCGCACCGCCGCCAGGAACTCGCCCGCGTCGGCGTGCGCCTCGCGTACGTCGGGGCCGATCTCGCTCTTGATCTTGATCTGCCGGCCCTCGCGCCGGAAGCCGAGCCGGATCGGCTGGTCCGGGAACCAGGTGTCTGCCGCGTCCTCGGTGTCGAGGGTGCGGACCATCGTCACCAGGTAGGCCCAGAGCTGGTCGACGTAGTCCCACTGTGGCCGGCCGATGATCTCGACCCGGCCGACGACCAGCTCGATCGCGCCCTCGACGTAGTCCGGGTCCGGCGGCGGCGTGACCGTCGCCGCCGGATCCGTGAACGTGCCGTCCGGGGAGCGCAGGTAGCTCTCAATTCGGATAGAGCTGGGCGATGCGACCATTGTTCAGACCCAACGTGTACCAGTAGCCGTCGACCTGCCCCCGGATCTGGTACATCCCGTTGGCGCCGCGCTTGGCGAGATAGCCGGAATTCTGCCGCATGACCTCCGAGACGATGTTCTCGACGTCCGCGATCGAGTGGTTCGGGTCGAAGAAGCTCTGCCGCTGCTTGCTGGTGCCGTTCCAGAACTTCGGGTGGTGCCGCTCCAGGATGTGTTCCAGGCCCTTCTTGTCCAGCATGAACGTCTGACCGCCGGCCTTGAACCGCGACGACCGCCAGTTGCGCAGCGCGGCCTTCAGCTCCACCGCCCGCTTCGCGATCGCTCCCTTCGCGATCGACGGCAGCGGCAGCGGGCCGTAGAAGGTGGTGGACATGGGTCCGGCGGCCGGCGGCGGCGAGCTCTGCACCGGCGCCGGCGTCGCGGCCGGTCCGGCGCCGGTGCTCTCGCCGCCGCCGGGCGACTGCGAGTCCGCCATGAAGATCGAGCCGATCATCGTCGCGATCCCGGCGCCCATGTCGACCGCGCCCTCGATGGCGACCGCACTGGAGGCGACCGCGGCGGGCGCGCCCAGCGTCGCGCCGAGCCCGGTCGCGCTCGCCAGGCCGCCACCGGCGGCGCCGGCGCTGCCGCCGAACATCTGGACGAAGCCGTAGGAGAACTCGCCGGCGCCGCGGAAGAACTCGAACGTGCGGCTGGGCGCGATCCGGGTGAAGGCCGGACCGGCCAGGAATCCGCCGGGCGCGGCGCCCTGCGTCACCCCGACGGCGAATCCGGTCACGGCCTGGCCCGGGGTCGTGGTCGCGAGATACTCGACGGCCATCTTCGCCCGGTAGTAGCCCGGCACCGGTTGCCGGCCGTCCCGGTCGGCGAGGGTGAGCGGGTTGTTCGCGGCATAGGCATAGGGCTGCAGCAGATCCGCGGCGGACATCACCGGCGCGGCGTCCGCGGTCACCCGGGACATCAGTCTGTCCTGCGGCGACTCGGCGCCCGCGCCACCGGCGCCGTCGACGATCACCGGGTCGACCGAGAGGAATCGGCCCACCAGCGGGTCGTAGAGCCGGCCGGACATGTCGACCAGCCCGAGATCCGAGTCGGTCTGCTTTCCGGCGTAACCCTGCTCGCCGGTCGCCCGCGGGTCCGGCTCGCGGTTCACGCCGTACGAGCTGAACCGCTGGCTGTGCCCGGCGGCGCCGGTCTCGTCGCTGTGGTCCAGCGGTGATCCGAGCCGGTCCGGGTGCGCGTACGTGGTGATGCTCTGCACCACCCGGCCGCCCAGCTCGGGCCGGACCACCTGGGCCACCGGGCGGTCGCCGGCCTGCACGTAGTAGCGGTGCTCGAGCTGGCCGGCGGGTGTCTCGCGGCGCTCGTAGAGGCCGCCGACATAGGTGGTGACGGCGTCCGGGGCCTTGCGCAGCACGCGCTGCTCGTCGGCGCCGTAGAGGAAGCTGGTCGCCCGTGGGGTCGGCTCGGGACCGGTGGTCACCTTCGACGGCAGGTTCGCCGGTGTGTAGGAGACCTCCTGCGTGCCGTGCGCGACGCCCGGCCCGCGCCGGTCGGTCTGGTTGCCCGCCGCGTCGTAGGAGAAGGTGTTGGTCCCGGCCCTGGTAACCGCGTTGGGCAGCCGCCCGGCGGTCCCGTAGGTGTAGGCGCCCACCCCGAACTGGCTGGTGATGTTGCCCGCCCGGTCGTAGGCGAACTGCTCGTCGACCAGGTCCTGCGCGGTTCTCGATTCGGACAGCCGGTGGACCGCGTCGTACGCATAGGTCCGGGACCGGTCCGGCCGGACCGTGTCGACCAGCCGCCGCACGTTCCCGGCGGCGTCGTAGCCGTAGTCGAGGTGTTGCACCTCGGTCCCGGCGCCCTTTCCCGACGTCGTGCCGCCGAGCCGGCCGCTGAGCGGCTGGAACGTCGACGTCGTGATGACGCCGTTGCCGAGGCGTTCCACGCCGATCCGGTAGCCCTGGTCGTCGTCCACGAAGGACCAGAACGGTCGGCCGGTCGAGCTGTCCCGCACCTCGGTGAGCAGGCCGGTGGTGTCCCACACCTGGTCGACGCCGAAGCGCAGGGCGCCGGCCGCCGGATATTCGATGTGGCTGACCCGGCCGAACCCGTCGTAGGTGTACCCGATCCGGTGGCTGCGCCCCTCGACGGTCTGCTCGGTCGAGGCCGGCAGCCCGCGGTTGGGTCCGGTGGCCGGCGGGTCCTCGTAGCGCAGCGTGGTGCGCGCGCCGTCCGGGCTCAGCGACTCCACCAGCTTGCCGACGGCGTTGCTGCCCGGCCCGTCGTAGGTCCAGGTGGCCGCGCCGCGCGGATCCGCCCGCCGGACGGTCCGGCCGAGCGTGTCGTACGTGTACTCCGAGGCGATCCCGCGCGGGTCGGTGTGTGTGCGCAGCTGCCCGAACCGGGTCCAGGTGTAGCCGTGCCGGCCGGCGTCGGCGCTGGTGACCGCGATGTTGCGGCCCAGCCGGTCGACGTCGAACCCGGTGACCGCCCCGGCCGGGTCGATGATCCGCCGGGCGACGTCGAACGAGCCGTACTCGGTCTGGGTGGCCGCCCCGGCCGCGTCCACGCTCGCGACCAGCGCGCCGCCGAAGTCGTTCACCTGCACGGACGTCCGGCCGGTCGGATCGGTGATCGCGACCGCCTCGGCGCCCGCCGCCTTGACCGGCGCGGTGAACGACGCCGCCGAGGGCGCCTCGTCCGGCCAGCCGTACCGCAGGGTGGAGGTGGCCACGCCGCCCGGCGCGTCGTCGTCCGGGCGGGCGGCGGTGGTGAGCCGGCCGAGCGCGTCGTAGGTGTATCGCGTAGTGCCCTGGCCGGTGTCGCCGGGCAGGTGCGGACGGGTCACCGAGATCTGCCGGCCGGCATGGTCGTAGCCGGTCTCGGTGCCGACCATCGTGCCCGCGTATCCGCTGACCCGTCGGTCGACGCCGCGGCCGAGCGCGTCGGCGAACTCGATCGTGGTCGCGCCGCCGGCCACCTGCGTGGTGGCCCGCACCCGAGCGCGCAGCAGGGCGGTGGTGTCGGTGTCGGCCCGGGCATAGGTGGTGACGGTGTCGCCGTTGGGTCCGCGCTCGCGCCGGATCCGGCCGAATCCGTCGTAGGCGAACTGTGTCGCCACGCCGTTCGGGTCGACCTGCACCAGCGGGCTGCCCAGCGCGGGATCGGTGACGGTCGTGCTCGCGTGCCCGGCCGGATTCCTGATCACCGTCGGGAAGAGGCCGCGAGCGTCATAGTCCGTGCGGGTGGTCCGGGTCGTCTCGCCGGCCCCGGCGGTGTCCTGCCGGATCACGTTGCCGAACTCGTCGTAGGCGCTGGACTCGACCAGCGTGAGCGCGGCGTCGTCCGGCTCGATCGTGGTGCTGAGCGGCAGCCCCCGGTCGGCGCTGTGCGTGTAGGCCAGCGTGCGGGTCTCCGCGCTCCCCTGCCGGGTGTGGGTGATCGTGCGGCGGACCGGAAGATTCAACAGCCATTGGGTACGCCGCGCGGCGCTCGTGTCGTAGCTGATCTCCGTCCGGGTCCGGGCCACCTCGGCGCTCTGCCCGTTGCGCACGGCGACGGTGGAGAGCACCGGGTTGCCGTCCGCGTCGTAGGCGGTCGAGGTCTCGGTCGACTTGACCACCCGCTCGGTGCCGGCCGCCGGGATCCGCATCATCTCGGCCTGCGAGCTGCCGGTGTCGGTGACGAACGGGACCCCGGCGGCGGACAGCTTCACCTCGTGCCGGATCGGGTTGGTCACCAGCAGCCGCAGCGTCTCCGCCTGGGCGGCGAGGCCGTGCCGCACCGGGCCGGACCGCGACTCGGCGATGATCGGCCGCCCGGCGAACGGGAACCAGTGCCGGATCGCGGCGCCGGGCGTGACGTCCTGGTGGGTCGAGTTGTCGTAGAGCGTGGACGCGGTCTCGATCAGCTCGGTGTTGGTGGCGCCGAACGAGGTCACGACGCGGCGGCCGAAGCCCAGGCTCCCGCGGCCGTACCACGCGTGCCGCGCGTCCTCGTAGCGGAACGTCTGGAAGCTGACCCGGGCGGCCCGCTCGAACGGCGGCACGGGCAGCCGTTCCGTCGCCGCGATCAGGACGCTGGAAGCCAGCGGGCCGACCCGCGCCGCGCACCAGCTGTGCACCGACCGGCAGGACGTGGTGCGGCGATAGACCGGCCGCTGATCCGCGTCGAGCCTGTCGTAGCCGAACAGGGTCCGCCGGCCCAGGCCGTCGCGGACCGCGACGATCTTGTTGCCCCGGGAGTAGGAGCCCCACCGGATCTTCATCCGGTTCGCCGGGTTGCCGTGCGGGTCGAGCAGGCCGGGGACGTCCTCGGCCAGGATCAGGTCGGAGCTGCCGTCGCCGTCGGCGTCCGCGCGGATCGGCAGGGTGGCCTGCGCGATGTTCATCGTGCCGAGCAGCTCGGGCACGAAGCTCGACCGGTCCCGCACGCGGTGCACGACCCAGCGCATGGTCGCCGGCTGGCCGGGGTCGCCGACCGGCAGCAGCACATCCGTGCGCCCGTCGTTGTTGTAGTCGAGGAACTGGGCGCGGGCGAACCCGTACGCGCTCACCCGGTACCAGTCCCAGGACGGGTCGCCGAGCAGGATCGGCGCGTCCACCCCGAATCCCTTGCCGGTGTTGATGTGCAGCCGCACCCGGTTCTGCAGGGTGCCGTCATAGCGGACGATGTCGTCCAGGCCGTCGCCGTTGACGTCCGCCACCCGCATCTGCCACTTCCGGGCATAGGACGTGACGGTGACCTGACCGCCGTCGTTGCCGTCGTCGTCGTCGAAGACGTCACCGGCCCAGTACGGCGTGAGGTCGAAGATGTCCTCGGGGTCCGGCAGGTCGCCGTTGATCGTCTCGTCGAAGGCCAGACCGGTGTCGATCCAGCGGGCGGCGGCCGGATCGATCGACAGCGCCTTCCAGGTCTGGGTCCAGATCGACGTCTCGTCGTCGGGTGTGCCGGTCAGCGCCCACTGCCGCTTCAGCACGTTGGCCACGCCGTCGCCGTCGACGTCCACGAACATCGGCGCCTCGCACGCCTCGGTGCCCCGCCCGCCGCGCCAGCCGCGCATCGGCGAGTCACCCTCGTGGCCGTAGTTCGGCAGCGTGCGCCCGGCCTCGAAGCCCGCACCGGGGCCGCGGTTCAGGTGCAGCCGCAGGCTCTTGTCGCTCTTGCAGATCAGCACGTCGCTGAGCGCGTCGCCGTTGAGGTCGGCGAGCCAGAACGGCTCGTCGGTGTCGTCCGGGATCACCGGGATGCGCTCCTGGACGAAGTCCTGCCCGGTCGAGACCAGCACGATGCCGTTCTTGCGGAAGCCGCAGGTGCTGGCCAGGTCGTCGCGCCCGTCGCCGTTGTAGTCGATGACGCTGTCCTGCGAGATGCACCAGAACGGAAAGCCGAGGTCGGGCTGGGACCCGAGATCCAGATTCACCACCGTGTACGGCGCGGACCGGTCGCCACCGGCCACCGCCAGCCGGAACTCCCAGCTGCCGCTGCAACTGGACAGGCTCGGGTCGCAGCTGTAGCGCTCCTCCGGCGAGCCGAACACGATGTCGTCCAGCCCGTCGCCGTTGGCGTCGAGCACGATCGTCTGGCCCACCGCCGCGCTGCCCAGGCCGTTGCCGAAGATGTCCGGGACGACCGGCCCGTCGGTCGCCGACGTGAAGAAGCCCTCCCCGGTGTCGTAGGTGAAGGTGGTCGGCGGCTTGCAGACCTCGGTGGCGCCGTCGTCGGCGCACTCGAACAGCTGGGTGAGCCGGCTGACGTCCGGCCGCGAGTCGTAGACCGCCTTGTAGCGCCGGGCCACCACGCCGCCGACCACGGTCTCGATCCGGTTGAGCCGGCGCCACTCCAGGTCGCGCAGGCCCCGCGAGTGCGCCGACCAGCCGTCCGCGCGCTCCTCGTAGACGAACCGCACCAGCCGGTCGTGGGCCTGGACGGCGCCGGAGGACGAGCGGTGCCCGCCGTAGCGCACCTCCGAGGGTGCGAACCGGGTGCAGGTCGGGATCGGCTGCGGCGGGGTGCACACCCGCGCGTACGCGATCTCCAGGAAGTTGCCGCTGCGGTCCTGTTGCTCGTGCATCGCCCAGCGCCGGCGCTTGCCGTCCAGCGCGGTGACCGCGTCCGTGGCGAAGCCGTAGCGCAGGATCGCGCCGTCCTTCGTGCGCACCTCGAAGCCCTGTGGCCCGGCGGCGTCCACACCGGTGGCGGTGATCCGCGAGAAGGTGTCCACCTCGGTGCGGTACTCCGAGCCGTCCGCGCCGTAGGCCCCCGCCGTCACCACGAGCAGCTGCCCGTCGAGGCAGAACGCGTCCGGCCGGCCGGCCGGGTCGTCGATCGGGCGGGCGTACTCGCCGGACTGCGCGGCGCTCAGTGCGCAGCGCTCGATGGTGGAGAACCCGGAGATGTTCCAGCCCTCGCCGGCCAGGCCGTCGCCGCCTCCGGAGCTGACCGTCAGGTCGATGTCCGGGGCGAGCCCGGCGAGCCCGGGCGGCGCCTCGATGCCGACCGTGTAGGTGGCCTGCCCCGACTCGGTGACCGCGTGGGTCCCGGCCAGCGCACCCGCCGCCGCGGTGCCCTCCCGGGGGAGTGGATCGGGTGCCGCGGCGGCGGCGCGCGCCGGATCGGCCGCGGCCGGCGCCGGGCCGAAGCCCAGCGCGGCGATGGAGGTGACCAAGGCGGCCACGAGGATCGACGAGCCGCTGCGGGTGAAGGTGATCCGGCGCATGACCGTGAGGCGTTCCACGCCCGTTCCATCGCCGTTCCATGTCCCCTGCCGAGCTGCGGATTACCGTCCATTGCGGATTCCGGCACCGTGTCGGGATGGATGTGGATCACTGGACTCGGCCAGAATCGCGACCATGAGTGATCAGACTGCGACCGTGCGGGACTACGACGTGTTCACCCCCGAGGTGCTGGCGGATCCGAACGCGTTCCTGCACCGGGTGCGCGCCGAGAGCCCGCTCGCCCGGCTCCCGCAGTTCGACGGATACCTGCTCACCCGGCACGCGGACATCGTCGCCGCGCTGCGGGACAAGCGGATGGACACCGCCAACATGACGCAGAGCCTGCTGCGCCTGACGCCGGCCGAGCAGGAGGAGCTGGCCCCGATGCGGCGGTCGCTCGAGATGTGGATGGGGCACACCGACCCGGTCGAGCACGTGCGCTTCCAGCAGCTGCTCAAGCGCTACTTCACCCCGGCGATGGTGGACCGGTTGCGGCCCCGGGTGCGGGAGATCACCAACGAGCTGCTCGACGCGGTGGCTCTGAAGGGCGAGATGGATGTGGTGCGCGATCTCGCGTACCCGCTGCCGGCGAACGTGATCGCCGAGATGCTCGGCATGCCGGTCGGTGACCGGGAACAGCTGCAGGCGTGGTCCCGGGACATCCTGGCGATCTTCGGCAACGGCGACGTGCAGGGTCTGCGCCAGGCCCAGCGCAGCATGCTCGAGATGCACGACTACCTGCGCGTGCTCGCCGCCGAGCGCCGCGTCGAGCCGCGCGACGACGTGCTGAGCATGTTCGTCGCCGCCGAGGCCGAAGGCCAGGTCACCGAGGACGAAGCGGTGGCCAACTGCGTGCTGCTGCTCTTCGCCGGCCACGAGACCACGGCCAACCTGATCGCCAACGGCCTGGTGCTGCTCTTCGACAACCCGGGTCAGCTGGCGCTGCTGAAGGAGAAGCCGGACCTGACGCCGCTCGCGGTCGAGGAGATGCTGCGCCTGGACGGCCCGGCCGGCGTGATCGGGCGGGCCGTCACCGAGCCGATCGAGCTGCACGGCCATCCGATCCCGGCCGGAAAGCGCATCTATCTCGCGCTGATGGCCGGCAACCGCGACCCGGAGCACTTCTCCGACCCGGACACCTTCGACCTCCACCGCAAGCGCGGCCGCAACCTGGCGTTCGGCATGGGCACCTACTACTGCCTGGGCGCGGCGCTGGCCCGGATGGAGACCGACGAGTGCTTCCGGATCCTGCTGGACCGCTGCCCGGACATCGCGCCGGCCTACGAAACCCCGGCCTGGCAGCCGACGCCGCCGGTCGGGCACCGGCTGACCTCGCTGGAGGTCACCTTCTGAGTTCATAGGGTTGCACCGGGCGGGGGCAGTTCCTCGTGGCCCAGGAGTGGCGGGCTCGTCCTTGGGGATGGGAAGGACGAGCCCGCGCGCGTCAGCTGTTGAGGAGCTTCAACATCTGGCGCACCTGGTCGGTGCGGGATTCGCGCACCCGTTCGGCGAACGCCTTGGCCTCGGTGTTCGCGCCGCCGGTCCGTTCCAGGCCGGCCATCTCGATCGCGTTGTGCTGGTGGGCGACGAACAGGTTGAGGAAGGTGGACTCGAAGTCGGCGCCCTTCGCGTCGCGCAGGGCCTGCATCTCCGCCGGGCCGGTGGCCGGCAGGCCGCCGTGCGCCGCGTGCACGCTCATGTCGTGGTCCACAGTGGCCGGTTTGGACCAGCCCTCGAGCCACGCCTTCATCATGGTGATCTCGTCGGCCTGGGTGAGGTCGACCGCCTTGGCCAGGCTCCGGATCTCCATCCGCCGGGCCGACTTCTCGGCGATCCGCACCATCTCCAGGCCCTGCTCGTGGTGCGCCACCATCATCTGCAGGTACATCACGTCGGTGTCGTTGTAGGTGTCCCCGGCCTGCACGGCGGCGGTGACCTGGGTCGTCCGGGCCACGTCGGTGCCGCACCCGCCGAGCAGCAGAGCGACGGCCAGCAGGAGAGCGCGGGCCTTCACAGCGGCAACCAGAGGGCAAGGGTGTAGATCGACGGCTCCCAGCTACTCAGCGAGGTGTGACCCTGCCGGCACTGGTACCGCACGCCCCTGAAGGTCACCACGTCGCCGGTGCGGTAGGCGACGTCCGCGGCCCAGCCCTCTCCCCCGGCGTTTCCGCCCCCCGCGGGCGGCGGGGTGGTCGGGTCGGGCTCGGCCGGCTCCTCAACCGGCGGCTGGGTCGGCGGGGTGGTGGCCGGAGGCGGGGGGGGGGGGGGGGGGGGGGGGGGGGGGGGCGCAGAGCCCCCCACGCGCCCCCTCCCCAAGCCCCAGGAAAAAGTT
>NZ_JBVJIP010000007.1:204253-309050 GCF_055586225.1 Actinoplanes sp. NPDC051388
GTGGCGCTGGGCTACCCCCCCAACGGGGGGGGGGGTGGGGGGGGGGGGGGGGGGGGGGGGGGGGGGGGGGGGGGGGGACCCCCCCCCCCCCCCCCCGCCTCCGACGTTCACGTCGACACAGCTGTAGAACGCGTTCCCGGTGTCGCCGATGTTCCAGACGGCGAGCACCGTGTGCCGGCCGGGGAACGCGCTCAGGTCGACGGAGTGGTTGACCACCGCGTCCGGCTGCTCGTTGCGGCCGTCCTCGGTGGCGACCTTGCGGTCGTCGACGAAGTACTCCCAGTTGCTCGTCCGGTGCCGCGCGGTCATCACCCAGGTGAAGGTGACCTTGCCGCTCACCGACTTGGCCGGCCAGTTGCGGCCCTCGTCGCTCAGCACCGAGAACTGGCCGAGGCCGCCGTCGCAGGATTTCAGGCCCTTCGGACCCTCCACGCTCTGCGGCTCGAACTGGATCTGCCCGCAGCCGGCGACCGCGCCGGAGGCACACAGCGCCTGGCGGCTGGGCGGTGAGGAGACGTATCCGTGCGCGAGCGCCGGTGAGGCGACCACGACGGTCGAGGCGGCGGCGGCTCCGATCGCGACCAGTGGATAGGCGATCGCTCTGCGCATGACTGGGGTCTCCCTGCGTGAGGTCCGGTTACTGACCGCAGGAAGCTATCCAGCCCATTCATAAAGGAGCCTTAAAAGTGCCCGAGGGGATCATGAAACCCCGGACCACCAGTCATCGGGTACGCCGGCGGCGCCGTCCCGCCGGCCGCACGGACGCTTCCCCGACCGCCGGCGGCGGCGTCCCGAGCAGCAGCCCGATCCGGGCCCCGCCCAGCGGACTGCGATCGACCGCCAGCCGCCCGCCGGTCGCCTCGGCCACCCGCCGCACGATGTCCAGGCCCAGCCCGGTCGACCCGGCGCCGCTCACCCCGCGCCGCACGGCGGTGGCCGGGTCGGCGATGCCCGGACCGGCGTCGTCGACCAGCAGCCCGGCCGGTGAGACGCTCAACCGGAACGCCGCGCCCTCCGGGGTGTGCGCGAACACGTTGCCCAGCAAGGCGTCCACGGCCAGGATCAGCTCGCCACGCTCCACCGGCACCCACACCGGACGCTCGCCGCCGCGCACGTCGTACGGCCGCCCCTGGTCCTCGGCCAGGGCCGACCAGAAGGCCAGCCGGTCGGCCAGCACCTCGACCAGGTCGGAGGTCTGCCCGTCGCGGGAGGCGACGCCCGACCGGGCGGCGGTGATGATCTGCTCGAGCTCGTCGTCGAGCATGTCGCAGGCCTGCCGCATCCGATCCGCCACCGGCCCGGGCGGCATCGAGTCGGCGTCCAGCCGCAGCGCGGTCAGCGGGGTGCGCAACCGGTGGGACAGGTCGGCGGCCAGCTCGCGCTCGTTGTCCAGCAGCCGGCGCAGGTCGTCGGCCATCGAGTTGAACGCCTGCGCGGCGTCCTGGAACTCGGGCGGGCCGGACGGCACCACCCGCACCGTCAGGTCGCCGGCGCCGAGCCGGCGGCTGGAGCCGGCGAGCTCACGGGTGGCCCGCACCAGCCGGGCGCCGAGCCGGTCGGCCATCAGCAGGGACCCGGCGACCAGCACGACGGCGAGACCGGTCAGTGCCAGCCAGGCCGGCCAGACGCCGCGGGACATCTCCTCGTCCGGCACGTACACCTCGATCACCACCGCCCGGCCGTCGCTGAGCACGCTGGGCTGCAGATAGGCCAGGCCGCCGACGGCGGTCGCGGTGACCGGGCGGCGGGCCCGGTCGGCGAGCGACACGTCCTCCTCGGTGACGTGGGTGGCGCCGATCGGCGGCACGTCCGGCAGGTGCACGGCGAGCCGCCCGGCGCTGCCCGCCACGGTGCTGGCCACCGCGACGGTGAGCAGCTGCGGGTCGGCCTGCACGGCCAGCGCGGCGACCATCGCGGAGGCCTGCTGCCGGGCCTCGCCGATCGCCCGGTCGTGGGCGATCTGCCGGGTCACGACGATCAGCGGCACCAGGAAGGCCAGCGCCACCATGCCGGTGATGGCCAGCGCCAGCCAGTTGAGCGCGCGCCTCACCGCGGCTCGGCCATCATCACACCGACCCCGCGCACGGTGTGCAGATATCGGGGGGCCGCGGCGGTCTCGCCCAGCTTGCGGCGCAGCCACGAGACGTGCACGTCGATGGTCTGCTCCTCGCCGAAGTGGCTCTGGTTCCACACCTCGGCCAGCAGTTCCCGCCGGGTGACCACCTCGCCGACCCGCTCGGCCAGATAGGTCAGCACGTCGAACTCGCGCCGGGTGAGCTGCAGCGGGACGCCGTTCAGCGTGGCCTGCCGCTGCCGCGGGCTGATCGCCAGGTCACCGACGGTGATCACGGCGGGCGCGGTGTCCGGCGCCGTGCGGGCCCGGCGCAGCACCGCGGAGATCCGCGCGAGGATCTGCCCGGCCGAGAACGGCTTGGTCACGTAGTCGTCGGCGCCGGCGTCCAGCAGGCTGATCATGTCCGCCTCGGTGCGCCGCGCGGTGGCCACGATGACCGGCACCGCGGACACCTGCCGCATCATCCGCAGCGCGTCGGCGCCGTCGATGTCCGGCAGGCCGAGGTCGAGGATGACCAGGTCGGGCTGCCGCTCGGTGAGGATCTTCAGCGCCTCGGTGGCCTGGCCGACCGGGTGCACGACGTGCCCGGCATCGCCGAGCGCGCGCACCAGCGCGCCGGTGATGTTCCGGTCGTCCTCGACCAGCAGGATCAGCGCCATGGCACACACCCTAGGACTCTCCGCGATCAAGGTGAGAGCATGGCCCGGTGCGATCTCCCCGGAGGTGGGCGCCGCTCGCCGGCTGGCTCGCCGCGACGTTGACCAGCATCGTGCTGGCCTCGGTCGCCATGCTGCCGGTGCTGCGCACGGCCACCGGTGACGACAGCGGGCTGATCTCCGCCGACCAGTTGCGCCGCTCCGGGGCGGGCAGCCCGATCCCGTTGCCGCCGGTGCCGTCCCCCTCGGTGCCCACCCGGCCCGCGGCCACCACACCCCCGGCCCAGTCGCCGGCCGCCCCGGACGATGACGAGACGTCGTCGCCCGCGAAGACCTCCCGGCCGACATCGCCCCCGTCGTCGTCACCGCCGCCCACCACGTCCCGGACCTCGGAGGTCGAGACGCGGGTGGTGGACGGCTGGACGGTGACCACCGACGGCGCCGGCGTGGACACCTATGTGCGGTCGTTCCAGGTGGACGGCGGGCAGACGGTGATCCGGATCCGGGAGGGGCGGGTCACCGTGGTCACCGCGACCCCGGCCAACGGCTTCGAGGTGGCCACGGTGCAGAACAGTCCGGACAACCTGGCGGTCTACTTCAACGAGCCGAACCACAGCTTCATCATTCACGTGGCCTGGAACGTCGACCGCCCGTTCGCCCAGGTCGACGAGATCGGTGATTAGCCGGCGGCGGCCGCGGCGGCGTCGCGGATCGAGGCGCGCACGGCCGGGCCGATCGGTCCGCTGCGGTGGATGAGTTGCTTGATGCGTTGCTTGTGTGCTCGCCGGGTGCCGCGGTCGAGGACCAGCTTGAGGTCCGCGGCGGAGATGATGGCCACCAGCGCGACGTCGGCGGGATCGACCCGGTCGACGGGGGTCTTCAGGGCGCCGCTGACCCGGCCGAGGAGCGCCTTGCGCACGCGGGTGTCACGGATCGTCACCCGGGTCACGGGGAACAGCCCCAGGATCCGGCGAGACTCGAGGCGGACCCAGCCGCCGTCACTGAGTTGCGTGCGCACCGCGCGGACCGTGGCGCTCTGGCGGCGGTCGAGCCAGTATTGCCATTTGCGCGGCTTCGAGGCCGCGATCTCGTCGAGGAGCGCGTCCAGGACGGGATCGTGGGTGGCGCGCCGGGCCTTGAGGGTGGCGCGCCCGCGCTCGTCGGTGAGGTGGCCCTGGAGGCGGAGGTCGGCGGCGGCCGCGGCGCGGAGCATCAGGCCGAGGTGGGTGCCGAAGCGGACCCGGCCCCGCTCGGGGTCGTAGGCCAGCAGATAGATGCGCTGGGGCGTGCTCTCGGGTATGGCCATGTCATTCCTCCGGGTCGGTAGCGGCCGGGGGCCTGCCGGGTTTGCGGATCCGGCCGACTCCCCCGGGCAGGCGTCCGGCGTCGGCGAGCGCCTGGCGCAGGAGATATTCGATCTGGGCGTTGGTGCTGCGGAACTCGTCGCCGGCCCAGCGCGCGAGCGCGTCGTGCACGGCGGGGTCCAGCCGGAGGAGGAGCTTCTTGCGTTCGGTGGCCATCTGGTCAGGCGTAGAGCGTGCCCGCGTTGACGACCGGCTGGGCGTCCCGATCGCCGCACAGCACCACCAGCAGGTTGCTGACCATCGCCGCCTTGCGCTCCTCGTCGAGGTCGACGACGTGGTTCTCGGCGAGGCGCAGCAGGGCCATCTCGACCATGCCGACCGCGCCCTCGACGATGCGGGCGCGCGCCGCGACGATGGCGTTCGCCTGCTGCCGGCGCAGCATCGCGTGGGCGATCTCGGGTGAGTAGGCGAGGCGGGTCAGCCGGGACTCGATGATCTTCACGCCGGCCGCGGCGACCCGCACGCCGATCTCCTCGGACAGCCGCGCGGTGATCTCGTCGGCGTTGTCCCGCAGCGACATCAGGGTCGTGTCGTGCGAATCGTACGAATAGCTGTTGGCGATGTGCCGGACCGCGGTCTCGGTCTGGATGGCGACGAACTCGATGAAGTCGTCGACCTCGAAGACGGCGCGGGCGGTGTCCTCGACGTGCCAGACGACCACGGCGGCGATCTCGATCGGGTTGCCGTCGGCGTCGTTGACCTTGAGCACGTCGGTCTCGTGGTTGCGGATGCGGGTGGAGACCTTGCGCCGGGCGGTGACCGGGTTGACCCAGCGCAGCCCGTCGGTGCGGACGGTGCCGGTGTAGCGGCCGAGGAGCTGAACGACGCGGGCCTCGCCGGGCGCGACCGGGGTGAGACCGGCCGCGGCGATGAGGGCGCCCAGCACGAGCAGGACGCTGAGTCCGACGAGGCTCAACACGACGGCCGTCTCCGCCTGCCACACCCCGATGAAGAAGACGGCGACGCCGAGGACGAACACCACGACGGAGACGACGAGGATCGGCCAGCCCGAGACGCCCCGGGCAACGCGCTCCCGCACCTGCGGCGTGGGCAGATCGAGGTGTTCGGTCATGGCGGCCTCCGTCGTGTCGATGATTTCTAGACAGTATCAAAGTGATATCACATTCTCAAGCGTGAACGGCCGTTCCCACATTCGTGGGGGCCGCCGGGCCGGAGCGGGGTCAACATAGACGAATGCCTATGGAAGCGCTCCCACCCATCTCCCGACGTCATGTCCTGCAGCTGGCCGCCATCGGCGCCACGGCCTCCGCCGCGGGAGCCCTTGCCGAAGCCGCACCCGCGTTCGCCGACGAGCTGCCGCCCGCCCGGCCCGACCTCGGTGTCTCGGCCTACCCCTTCCCGCTCGGCCAGGTGCGGCTGACCGCGGGCCGGTTCCAGGACAACCAGTCCCGGACCCTGAGCTATCTGCGCTTCGTCGACGAGAACCGGCTGCTCTACAACTTCCGGGCCAACCACCGGCTGTCCACCGGCGGCGCCGGGGCGACCGGCGGCTGGGACGCGCCCACGTTCCCGTTCCGCACCCACGTGCAGGGGCATTTCCTGACCGCGTGGGCACAGGCCTACGCGGTGCTGGGCGACACCACCTGCCGGGACAAGGCGAACTACGTAGTGGCCGAACTGGCCCGCTGCCAGGCCAACAACGCCGCCGCCGGGTTCACCGCCGGCTACCTCTCCGGGTTCCCGGAGGCCGACATCACGGCGGTGGAGAACCGCACGCTGACCAACGGCAACGTCCCCTACTACTGCATCCACAAGACCATGGCCGGCCTGCTCGACGCGTGGCGCTACCTGGGCAACACCCAGGCCCGTACGGTGCTGCTCGCGCTCGCCGCCTGGGTCGACACCCGCACCGGGCGGCTCAGCTCCGCGCAGATGCAGGCGATGCTGGGCACCGAGTTCGGCGGCATGAGCGCGGTGCTGACCGACCTCTGCCAGCAGACCGGCGACACCCGCTGGCTGACCGTCGCGCAGCGGTTCGACCACGCCGCCGTGCTCAACCCGCTGGCCGCCGGTCAGGACCAGCTCAACGGCCTGCACGCGAACACCCAGGTGCCCAAGTGGATCGGCGCCGCCCGCGAGTTCAAGGCCACCGGCACCACCCGCTACCGCGACATCGCCGCCAACGCCTGGAACATCACGGTGAACGCGCACACCTACGCGATCGGCGGCAACAGCCAGGCCGAGCACTTCCGGCCGCCGAACGCGATCGCGGGCTACCTGACCATCGACGCCTGCGAGCAGTGCAACACCTACAACATGCTCGAGCTGACGCGGGAGCTGTGGCTGCTCGACCCCGGGCGGGCGGCGTACTTCGACTACTACGAGGCGGCGCTGCTCAACCATCTGATCGGCGCGCAGAACCCGGCCGACGGGCACGGTCACGTCACCTACTTCACGCCGCTCAACCCGGGCGGCCGCCGCGGCGTCGGGCCGGCCTGGGGCGGCGGCACGTGGAGCACCGACTACAACTCGTTCTGGTGCTGCCAGGGCACCGGGCTGGAGACCAACACCAAGCTGATGGACTCGATCTACTTCTTCAGCGGCACCACGCTGACCGTGAACCTGTTCGTGCCGTCGGTGCTGACCTGGGCGCAGCGCGGCATCACGGTCACCCAGACGACCACGTACCCGGTGAGCGACACCACCACGCTCACGCTGTCCGGGGCGCCGAGCGGGTCGTGGAGCATCCGGGTGCGCATCCCGGCCTGGACGTCCGGCGCCACGGTCAGCGTCAACGGGCAGGTGCAGAACATCGCCACGACGCCGGGCAGCTATGCCACCGTCACCCGCACCTGGGCGGCCGGCGACACGATCAGCGTGCGCCTGCCGATGCGGGTGATCATGAAGTCCGCGAACGACGACGCGGGCGTGCAGGCGATCACCTATGGGCCCGCCGTGCTCTGCGGCAACTATGGGAACACGGCGCTGAGCACCCGGCCGGCGCTGGATGTCGCGTCGATCTCGCGTACCGGAAGCGGCAGTCTGGCCTTCACCGCGACCGCCGGCGGCGCCGCGGTGAACCTCGGACCGTTCCACGACGCGCAGGGTTTCAATTACGCGGTCTACTGGAACACCGCGGCGACCTACCGGCTGACCAACGCCGCGTCCGGGCTGGTGCTCGGCGTGCAGAACATGTCCACAGCGGACGGTGGCCTGGCGGTGGTCTGGGGCGACACCGGGACCGCGGACCACAACTGGGTGCTGGTCACCGACGGCGGTGCGGTCCGGTTCCGCAACGTGCACAGCGGCAAGGTGCTGGGCGTGGAGAACATGTCCACCACCGACAACGCCCGGGTGCTGCAGTGGGCGGACAACGGCACCGCGGACCACCGGTGGACGCTGGTCGACAACGGCGACGGCACCCACCGGATCCGCAACGTCAACAGCGGCAAGCTGCTCGGGGTGCTGAACGGCTCGGCCACCTGGGGCGCGCAGGCGGTGCAGGACCCGGACAACGGCAGCGCCGACAACCGCTGGCGGCTGGTCCGGAACTAATTGGTCCAGTGCGGGTCGCGGCCGCTGAGCAACAGCGCCCGCTCGAAGGGCGACGTTTCGTCGGTGACCGGCAGCGCGGCCGCGAAGATGCCCATCTGCCGGCCCTGATCGCCGGTCTCGGCGACGAACCGGTGGGCGGTCTCGGCGGTCTCGTCGTCGCAGCGATAGCTCTGCCCGGTGGCCCGGGCCAGATCCCAGCCGTGGATGGCCACGTCGCTGACCAGCATCGCGGCCACCACGCGGGCGGGCATCGGGTAGTCGCCGAAGCGCACCTCGCCGTCCCACGCCGCGGGTTGCGCCCAGGCGGCGACCGCGGCCTTGGCCACGTCGTCGAAGGACTCGGCGGACAGGTCGCGCTGCCACAGATCGCCCGGCACCGGCTCGCCCCGGCCGGAGAGGGCGAGCGCGGTCGCGACCTGGTGCAGGTGGTTGACCAGGGTGCGGACGTCCCAGTCGCGGCACGGGGTCGGTGCGTCCAGGCGGGCGGGGTCGACGCCGCGCAGCACGGTCGCGGTCTCGGTGAGCGCTTCTTCCATGGCCGGAAGGCTAGGCGGGGCCACGCCGGGCGCTCTTGAAGAAACGCGACGGTAGCCTGAACGGATGCCGGCGATCCTCAACCCCGGCGAGGGCCTGCGGAAGTTCCGGTTCAGCACGATCGACGCGGCGCCGCCGCTGTGGCCGTTCGTCGCGCACTACTGGATCGTCGCGTGGGACCTGCGCGGCCGGCAGCCGCACCGGCAGCCGGTGCTGCCCTACCCGGCGGTCAACGTGACCTTCAAGGCCGGCCGCTGCCGGGTCGCGGGCGTGCCGCGCGGGCCGTTCCACGAGGTGCTCGAGGGCGCCGGCCGGGTCTTCGGGGTGCGCTTCCACCCGGCCGGCTTCCACCCCTTCCTCGGCGCGCCGGTCTCCTCGATCACCGGGCGGTTCCGGCCGGTCGAGGCCGTCTTCGGCGCCGCCGGCTCGCGGCTCGCCGACGCCGTGCTCGCCGCCGACGACCGCGCCGCGGCCGCGCTGCTGGACGAGTTCCTGGCTGCCCGGGCGCCGGCCGAGCCGGACCCGGCCGCCGTGCTGGCCGCGGCGATCGTGGCGCGCACCGGGGTCGGCCGGGTGGACGACCTGGCCCGCGAGTTCGGGCTGAGCGTGCGCGGACTGCAGCGGTTGTTCTCCGACTACGTGGGCGTCAGCCCCAAGTGGGTGATCCGGCGGCACCGCCTGCACGAGGCCGCCGCCCGGGCCACCGAGGGCACGCCGGTCGACCTGGCCGCGCTGGCCGCCGAGCTCGGCTACAGCGACCAGGCGCACCTGACCCGCGACTTCGCCGCCATGGTGGGCGTGCCACCGGCGCAGTACATCAAGGCGCAGTAGATCCCCTTCAGTGGCCGGCTCCCCTGCCGATGGTCCGACGCGGTGGACTATCACGGGCTCGACGACGCCGTCATCGACGGCCTGACGGCTTCAGATCAGGCCGTTGTCGCGGGCGTAGAGCGCCGCCTGGGTGCGATCACGCAGGCCGAGCCGGGCCAGGATGTGCGAGACGTGGTTCTTCACCGTGCCCTCGCTCACGAAGAGCTCGCCGGCGATCTCGCGGTTGCTCGCGCCGCGGGCGATCAGCCCGAGCACGGCGAACTCCCGCTCGGTCAGCTCGGGGCGCGGACCGGCCGGCGGCGCGGACCGGTCCAGTGCGGACACCAGCCGGCGGATCGCCGCCGCGTCGTGCTGATCCACGCCCGCGTGCGCGAGCCGGACGGCCTGCGCCAGCTCCCGCGCGGGCAGGTCCTTGAGCAGGTAGCCACCGGCGCCGGCGCGCAGCGCGCTCAGCACGTATTCCTCGTCGTCGAAGGTGGTCAGCATCAGCACCCGGCAGGACGGCAGGCGTTCGCGCAGCAGCTCGGCCGCGCGGATCCCGTCGAGCCGCGGCATCCGCACGTCCATCAGCACCACGTCGGGGCGGGTCCGCACGGCCAGTTCGACCGCCGCCGCGCCGTCCGCGGCGGTGCCGACCACCTCGATGCCCGGCTCGATGCTCAGCAGCGACGCGATGCCCTCACGGATCAGCGCCTGGTCGTCGACGACCAGCACCGTGGTCACGAGCCACCCACCCGGGCCGTCACCCGGGTGCCGTGGCCGGGCGCGGAGTCGATGGCGAGCCGGCCGCCGAGCGCGGTGACGCGCTCCCGCATGCCGCGCAAGCCGTTCCCGGTCGCTTCGGCTTCGGCGAACCCGCGGCCGTTGTCGGCCACCTCGAGCACCGCCGCGTCGGCGAACCGCAGCGCCACCCGCACCGCGTCGGCGTCCGCG
Organism: Actinoplanes sp. NPDC051388; assembly: GCF_055586225.1. NCBI lineage: Bacteria > Bacillati > Actinomycetota > Actinomycetes > Micromonosporales > Micromonosporaceae > Actinoplanes > Actinoplanes sp. NPDC051388. The sequence continues at coordinate 214,162 of NZ_JBVJIP010000007.1, forward strand.
TGCCGGCGGGCGTTGGTGAGCGCCTCCTGGGCCACCCGATAGAGCGCCTCCAGGTCGGCGCGGGCGTGCCCGGTCTCGCTGCCGGTGAGCTCGACGGAGACCCGGAAGCCGGCGTCGTCGAGGCCGTCGGCCAGTGTGGTGACGGCGGTGACCAGGGAGAACGGCTCGGCTTTCAGGGCGCTGACGGACTCTCGTACCTCTCGGAGGGCCCGGCTCGCGGCCTGACCCGCGTCGCTCACCGCGCGGTCCGCGACGGCCGCGTCCCGCTCGCGGAACGCCTCCGCCTTCGCCAGCTGCACGCTGATCGCGGTCAGGTGGTGGCCGACGCTGTCGTGGATGTCGCGGGCCAGCCGGTTGCGCTCGGCCGCCGCGCTCAGCTCGGCCACCTGCCGCTGCGCCGCGCTCAGCTCGGACACCAGCTCCTCGGCCCGCAGCCGGCTGCGCCGCTGCTCGGCCGCGACGGCCGCGGTCGCCACGGTGATCACCAGGCCGATGAAGAACATCAGCAGGTCGGACACGATCTCCGGATCAGAGCTCCACCCCGGGGTACGCGACGCGCGGACCACACCCGCAACCAGGTATGCCGCCGCCAGCCCCACACTCCACCGCCGCCCCAGCGAGAAGTAGGCGAAGAAGGGCACCACGATGGCCAGCGCCACACCGAATCCGGTCGTGTCGCACACCGCGACCACCTCGAGCAGCACGATGCGCGCCACCAGCCGCTTGACGCCCCGCCCCGGCCGCTCGACCTGCTCGATCGCCAGCAGGCCGAGCAGCGCCGCCACGAACCCGGCGAGCGCGGCCGCCGACCAGTCCGGCGCCAGCCCGGCGGCCTTGAAATAGAGCCCGGTGAGCAGCACGGCGCCGTAGAGCGTCGACGCCATCCAGCGCAGCGGAGGCGCGGTCCCGGCCATGTCCATGAGGCTAGCCTCTGTCTTCGCGGAGGCCATGTGCCGATGGTCATGGTCGCCGGCCGGCAGTCTTGGCCGGACGGCACTGTCCGCACCCCACGCGGCCCCGGCACGGTGACCGCATGCCAACCCACACGCTCTACCGCCTCGCCGGGATCGCCGGCCTGATCGGCGGTTTCCTGACCATCGTCGCCGCGGCCCGCCGGGCCGGCCTGCTGCCCGAGAACGCCTTCACGCACGCGCTCGCCCCGCCGGCCACCGCGCTGCTGCTGTTCACCCTGACCGCGTTCTACCTGATCCAGCGCGTTCCGGCCGGGCGGCTCGGCCTGGCCGGCTTCGTGCTCAACCACCTCGGGCTGAGCGGCCTGTTCGCCATCGAATTCCTCACCCACGCCGTGCTGCAGTTCCAGGACGCCGCCGGCCGCGAGCAGATCCTGACCGGCCCCGGCCGCCCGTACTTCCTGGTGGTGGCCCTGATCTTCCTGGCCGGGGTGCTGACCTTCGCGGTCGCGTCGTGGCGGGCCGGGGTGCTCCCCCGCGGCGCGATCGTGCTCTACGCCGCGGGCCTGAGCGCCGCGGCCCTGCGCACGACGGTCCCCGAGGGGGTCTATCTCGGCGGCCTGCTGATCGGCTCGGCCGGCGTGCTCTGGCTCTCCACGGCGCTCCTGCAGCGCGCCCCAGAGCCCGCTCACGCCACGTCGTAGACCGTGACCGGCGAGTATGCCGGTCACCCGCAGATGATGTCGTCCACGAGCTGGAGGACGCGGGTGTCGACGGCCGCCGCCGTCGCCTGGTCGGCGAAACCGGTGGTCCGGTAGAGCACCACGGCCTTGCCGCCGTCGCTCGTCACCCCGTTGAACGTGCTCACGCCGGGCACGTCGCCGGGGTGCGCCCAGTAGCCGCCGCAGCGGTTCGGCAGGTGGAAGATGCCCAGCCCGTACCGGAGGCCCGGCAACTGGTCCTGCATGCCGTCGGCGAGAACGGTCCGGTGCATCTCGGCGAACTGCGCCGGGCGCAGCAACTCGCCGCCCTGCAGCGCACGCCAGAAGCGGGTCAGGTCCGCGGTGCTGCTCACCATGCCGCCGGCCGCGTCCGCGGCGGTGGCGTTGAACACGGTGACGTCCACGGCCGGGCCGCCCGGCGCGAACTGCTGATAGGCCCGCGCGAAGGGCCGGGCGGGTGTGGGCCGATCACCCGGATAGTAGGTGTCGTGCAGGCCGAGCGGCCGCACGATCCGGTTTCGCACCTCGGTCGCCCACGGCCGCCCGGTGACCCGCTCGATGACCATCCCGGCCAGGATGTAGTTCGTGTTGGAGTACTCCCAGCGCTCGCCCGGCTCGGACGTGGGCGGGTGCGCCATCGCGATGGCCACGAGGTCCCCGGGTTCGTAGTGATCCATCCGGTGCTCGCGATAGGCCTCGGCGGAGGTCAGCGCCACCAGGTCCTCGGTGTAGTTGTGGATGCCGCTCTGGTGCTGCAGCAGCTGCCGCAGGGTGATCCGCGCGCCGTCGTTGCCGTTGCCGGACACCACGCCGGGCAGCCAGCGCTCGACCGGGTCGTCCAGCGACAGCTTGCCCTCGCCGGCCAGTTGCAGCAGCACGACCGCGACGAAGGTCTTGGTGTTGCTGCCGATCCGGAAGTTCCCGTCCATCGGCATCGGCGTGTGCGTGCCGCGCACCGCGACCCCGCTGCGGGCGACGACGTCCCGGCGGCCGGCCGAGATCTCCCCCTGCGCGCCGACCACGCCCAGATCGGTCAGGTCGTCGAGCGCGGCCCGCAGCCGGCCGCGCTCCGATCCCGTGGCGGTGGCGGTGGCGGTGGCGGGCACGGCACCGACTGCCGAGACAGCCAGGGTGGCGGCGGTGATCAGGGCGAAGGCCCGGCGTCGAGAGAAGTCCATGAAGTCCTCGTTCCACATCGGATGGGGACTCCAAGTCTGGGATTCCGGGGCCGGACCCCACCAGCCTGCTGACCCGCCGGCCCGTGGGGGTGCTAGCCCCCGCGCGGAAGAGATCGGAAGTTAATTTAACTATTAGGCTTGTTTACCTTGTGATGCCGGGGATCGATGACCGAGGATGTGTGCCAGCGGCGCCGCGCTCCCCCCACCGCTCTCATCCCCCGAGGTGTGCCACCGTGCTCCGACATCTGCTCCGGCCAGTTCTCGCCGCCCTTCTCGCGTTTGTGGGCGCTGTGTTCGTACCGGTCGCCTCTGCCGCCTGGGCGGCGCCTTTCAAGGTCCTGGCGTTCTACAACGGAACGTGGGACGCGGCGCACATCGACTTCACCAAGGAGGCCAAGGAGTGGTTTCCGGCGGCGGGCGCCCAGAACGGTTTCACCTGGGAGGCGACCACCGACTGGAGCCGGCTCAGCGCCACCGGCCTCGCGCAGTACAAGGTCATCATGTTCCTGGACGACGGGCCGCCGGCCGATCGGCGCGCGGCGTTCCAGCAATACATGCAGAACGGCGGCAGGTGGCTCGGTTTCCACGTGAGCGCGTTCACCACCGACGCGAACTCGTGGAGCTGGTATCACAACACGTTCCTCGGGTCCGGGAACTTCGCCACCAACACGTGGGGGCCGACCGCCGAGACGTTGCGCGTCGAGGACCCGGCGCACCCGTCGATGGCCGGCCTGCCGGCCACCTTTCCGTCCGCGGTCAGCGAATGGTATTCGTGGAGCCGCGACCTGCGGCAGAACCCGGACATCGACATCCTGGCCTCGGTCGACGCGTCCAGCTTCCCGGTCGGCACCGACCCGAACCAGCAGTGGCGCAGCGGTTTCTATCCGCTGATCTGGACCAACCGCAACTACAAGATGCTGTACACCAACTTCGGCCACAACGACATGAACTACGAGACCAACACGCGTAAGTCGTCGACCTTCGCGAGCGCCCAGCAGAACCGGTGGCTGATCCAGGGCATCAAGTGGCTGGCCGGCGAATCCGGCGAGACGCCACCGCCGCCCGCCGAGCAGTGGCACACGCTGGTGAGCAAGAGCAGCGGGAAGTGCGTCGACGCGCGCGCCGCGGGCACCACCAACGGCACGGCCATTCAGCAGTACGCGTGCAACGGCACCACCGCCCAGCAGTTCGAACTGGTCCCGACGAGCAACGGCCAGGTCCGCATCAACGGCCGCGGCAACAGCGCGCAGGCCCTCGACGTGACCAATGTGTCCACTGCCGACAACGCGCCGGTCCAGACCTGGACCTATGGCGGCGGCGCCAATCAGCAATGGCTCCCGGTCGCCGAGGCGGACGGCAATTACCACTATGTGAACCGCAACAGCGGAAAGTGCCTGGACGTCCCGGCCGCGAGCACCGCGGACGGCGTGCAACTGGTGCAGTACGCCTGCAACGGCACCGCGGCCCAGAGCTTCCGCCCCACCCCGCAGTGACCCGCCGGCGGCATGCCACGCCTTACCGTGGTGGCATGCCGCTGGCCCTCTTCGACCTGGACGACACGCTGATCGACCGCCGGGCGGCGTTCGCCGCCTGGGCCGAGGAGTTCGTGTTCGCCCACCGCCTCGACGACAGCGCCCTCGCCTATCTCGATCTGGCCGACGACCGCTCGTCCGGCCCGATGGAGGGCTTCTTCGCCGACGTCCGCGAGACGTTCGACCTCGCCGAGCCCGCGGACCGCTTGTGGGCGCAATATCGCCGCCGCCTGCCCCAGCTGGTGACCTGCGACGCCGCCACCGTCGAGGCGTTGCAACGCCTGCGCGGCGCCGGGTGGCGGATCGGCATCGTCACCAACGGGATGACCGACAACCAGTCCGCGAAGATCCGCAACACCGGCCTGGACGGCCTGGTCGACGGCTGGGCGATCTCCGCCGAGGCCGGCATCCGCAAGCCCGACCCGGGGATCTTCCGGATCGCCGCCGCGCGCTGCGGCGCGACTTTGGACCACGGCGGCTGGATGATCGGCGACAGCCTGCCGCTGGACATCGCGGGCGGGCGCGCGGCCGGCCTGCGCACCATCTGGGTGCAGCCCCGGCCGCACCCGAGCGACGAGCCCGACCGGACCGTCACCTCGGTCGCCGAGGCCGTCACCGTCCTGCTGGAGTGAGGAACGACTCCGAGCGCTCTCACAGCGCGCGAGGCGCTGATGGACGTCTACCTGAGCCTGATGGACGGCATGAAGACACGCATCCGGCTCGGCGGGCTGGGCGGCCGCGGGGTCGAGCCGACCGCCGCCGCGATCACCACGGTGTTCCTGCGCGGGCTCTCGCCTAAGCGCGCAGGTGGCGCACGCCGTCCCAGGTCGGGTCGGCGGTCACCGTGATGCGGACGCGACCCTCGGGCCAGGACGTGACCAGGGGCGCCAGCGCGTCGGCGGCGGCCTGGCGTTCCGCGTACAGGTGGAAGGTCCGCAGTTTGTTCGAGGTCTCGTGCGCGACCAGCACGGGACCGTACTCGTCGGCGAAGACCCGGTCCTCGAAGGCGCGCAACGCGATCAGCGACTCCTCGGCGGGCAGCCCGCCCGGGTTCGCGCGGCGGAACGGGACGTCGACCCGCACGTGCAGGTCCGCCGCCGGGAAGCGGGCCGCCTTCAGCGGCGCGGAGACCGTGGCCACCAGCGGATGGCCGCCGCGCTCACCGCTCAGCAACTGCCACTGCGGCGTGAGCGCCTGCACCGAGGTCATCAGCTCCTTGGCGGACATCGCGGGACCGCTGTCGGCGGTGGCGTCGATCTCCCGGATGAAGATCTCCACCTCGTCCTCGCCGAGCAACCAGTCGAGCGCCAGGAAGGCGATCCGCACCCGCGAGTCGTGCGGCATCCCGGCGAACTCGGGATGCCACACCCGCACGTCGACCTGCACCGCCTGCTCGTCCAGCTCGGCCGCGAAGAGCAGGCCGGACAGCTCGATCTGCCGTCCGCCGATGTCCAGCCGCGACTCCAGCGCGGCCGGCATCGCCTGGCGCGCGGCCGCGAAGGCGAACGTCGCGTCCGGCGCCGGCGCGGCCCGCAGCCAGCGCTCGGCGGTGCCGCGCAGTGACCGGTCGCCGTCGGCGGTGACCACGAGCAGATGCCTCGACCGGGTGCCCGCGCCGAAGTCCCAGGCCAGGCCGGGGGCGATCGCCTCGACGAGGTCGCTGAACTCGCCGACGAGATCGTCGTCCCACCGGCCGTCCGCGATCGCCCGCTCGACCCGCGACCGGCCGGTCGCCCACCACGCCCAGAACGCCGCGATCGCCGCCGCCGGCTTGTCCTTGGCCCGCCGCCCGAAAATCATCGCGCGAGCTTATCGCCGTCCGCCACCACGCGAAGGCCTAGCGGTCTCTGCTGACCGTGTGTGACAGGGCGGCGCCGTCGCGCAGGGCGGCGTAGTTCTCCGCGATGCGCGCCGCCGCCCCGATCGGGCGTCCGCCGGCCGCGTGCGGGCTGACGATCACGTTCGGCTCGTCCCACAGGCCGGAGCCGACCGGCAGCGGCTCGGTCTCGAACACGTCCAGCGCGGCGCCGGCCAGGCGACCGCCCCGGATCGCGTCGAGCACCGCCCGTTCGTCCACTGTGGCGCCACGGCCGACGTTCACCAGCCAGGCGTGCGCCGGCAGCAGCGCCAGCCGCTCGGCGTCGAGGGCGTGCTCGGTCTCCGGCGTGGCGGGCAGGATCGAGATCAGCACGTCGGTCTCCGGCAGCAGGGCAGCCAGGTCGGCCTCGGTGACGACCGGGAAGCCGTGCCGCTCCCCCGCGCTGCGCGCGATGCCGGTGACCCGGGCGCCGAGCGCCGCGAGCAGCGGCGCGAGTGTGGCGGCGATCCCGCCGAAGCCCCAGACCGCGACCCGCGCGTCGCGCAGCGTCCGGAAGCTGCCCGGCTCGCTGACCGGCTGCAGGCCACCCCACTCCTGCGCCCAGCGGCGGCCGATCTGCGCGCGGACCAGCAGGTTGAGCCGCCGGGCCGCGGCCAGCGTGAGGGCCAGCGCGTGTTCGGCGACGGTCACGTCGTGCAGGCCGGTGCCGCCGGTGATCACGACCTCCGGCGCGAAGCCGGCCGCCAGCACCGCGTCCGGGCCGGCCGCGAGCGTCTGCACCCAGCGCAGGCCGGTCAGCCGCTCGGCCGCGTCCCGCAACTGCCACCCCGGGTTGCCCCACACCACGAGCGCCTCCGCGTCCGCGTGTTCGGCGGGGATCGGCTGGTCGATCGGGTAGACGATGCCCTCGATCCCGGCGGGCAGGTCGAGGTCGATGCTGTCCGGCAGCAGAAGCTTCATGCCGATCATGCTGCCACGGGCTCAGCGGGCCAGGCTCTCCAGCGGGATGTCGGGGTTCGCCAGGTCGGCCGGATCATGCTTGGCGCCGTTGAGGCCGGCCCGGATCAGGTCCTGGATCGCGTCGTTGACGTCCCAGACGTTGACGTTCATGCCCGCGGCGACCCGGCCGCCGACGGTCCAGAACGCGACGAACTCGCGCCCCTTCAGGTCGCCGCGCAGGACCACTTCGGCGTCGGCGCCGGGCGGGACCCAGCCGGCGTACTCCATGCCCAGGTCGTACTGGTCGGTGAAGAAGTAGGGCAGCCGGTGGTAGCTGACGTCCTCGCCGAGCATCGCGCGGGCCGCGGCCGGGCCGGCGTGCAGGGCGTTGCCCCAGTGCTCGACGCGGATCCGGGCGCCGAGCAGCGGATGGTCGACGTTCGCGACGTCGCCGGCCGCGAAGATGTCCGGGTCCGCGGAGCGCAGGGCGCTGTCCACCAGCACGCCGTTGTCCACCGGCAGCCCGGAGCGCTCGGCGAGGCCGGTGTTCGGCGCGGCGCCGACGGCGATCAGCACCAGGTCGGCGTCGAGCACCCGGCCGTCGCCCAGCACGACCTGCGAGACCCGGCCGTCGCCGCGCAGCTCGCGGGTGGTCGCGCCGAAGCGGAACTCCACGCCGTGCTCGCGGTGCAAATCCGCGAAGACGGTCGCCAACCGATCGCCCAGAACCCGTTGCAGCGGCAGGTCCGCGGTCTCCGCGACGGTGACGTGCGCGCCGCGGGAGCGGGCCGCGGCGGCGATCTCCAGGCCGATCCAGCCCGCGCCGATCACCACCAGGCGGGTGCCGTCGCCCACCGCCCGGGAGATCCGGTCGCTGTCCGCGAGGCTGCGCAATTCGAGTACGCCGTCCAGGCCGGCGCCCGGGATCGGCAGGGATCGCGGGGTGGCGCCGGTGGCGAGCAGCAGCTTGTGATAGCCGATCTCCGCGCCGCCGGCCAGCCGCACCCTGCGGGCGGGCCGATCCAGATCCTCGACCGTGGCGCCGGTGCGCAGGTCGACGTCGTGCGCGGCATACCAGCCGGCCTCGTGCACATAGACCGACTGCCGGTCGTCGGAGCCGAGCAGCAGTCCCTTGGAGAGCGGCGGACGCTCGTACGGTCGCTCGGACTCGGCGCCGAGCAGGACCACCCGGCCGGTGAATCCGTGGTCGCGCAGGGTCTCGGCGGCCTTGGCGCCGGCCAGCCCGGCGCCGACGATGACGAAGGTGCGCTGATCGGTCATGGGGTCCATCCCTTCCCGCGTCATTCCACCCTGCACCCCGCCCGGCGTAATTTCAATAGCGCTCGTTGGTGATAATCTGCCGCCATGGACGACCGCTGGAGCACCCTGGCGAAGCTGGTCGACGCCTCCCGCCGGGCGCTCTATGACTATGTGCGCAGGCAGGACCACCCGGTGGCGCGCGAGGAGGCGGCCGCGGCGACCGGCACGTCCCGCGGCCTGGCCGCTTTCCACCTCGACAAGCTGGTCGACGCCGGACTGCTCACCGCGCGCTACGAGGCGCCCGCCGACCGGCCGCGCGGCCGCGGCCGCACCCCGAAGGTCTACGAGCCGGTCGGCGACGGCCTCGCGGTCACGATGCCCGAGCGGCGGTACGAGCTGATCGCCGACATCCTCGCCGAGGCCGTGGACACCGGCCGGGCGCCGGCGCGGGTGGCCCGGCAGCGCGGCGCGGAGCTGGCCGCCCGGGGCGCCGACACGTTCGGCGCGCTCGCCGGGCTGGGCTTCGAGCCACACGTCAGCGGCACGGCCGTGCGGCTGCGCAACTGCCCGTTCCGAGCCGTGGCGGCCCGGCACACCGAGCTGGTCTGCGGGCTCAACCTCGAGTTCGTCACCGGGCTGCTCGCCGGGCGCGCCGACGCGCGCCTGGTCCCGCGCCCGGGCGCCTGCTGCGTCGAGGTGTCGACCGCCGGGGTGTGACGCTCCGCAGTCGGTGTTCGGACGCTTCGTGTTCGCCGGGCGTGCCCCGTCGCTAGGGTCGGCCCGTGACCGACGAATCGCAGGAACCGCTGACCGCCCGGGAGCTGCGTCGCGCCCTGGACGAGGCCGGCGCGCCCTGGCGGCTGGAGACCTCGACCGACGACGACGCGCAGCCACCGCGCTTCCCGGTCGGCGGCGCGCCGCCGCCGGACACCCCGCGGGGCGACGACGCCGAGCCGACCGACTTCCGCGCGCTGCTGCGCGAGAACCCGCCCGCCGACCCGGATCTGGCGCAGGCCTGCATCGAGGCCGGCCTGCTCGACCGGGACGCGGCCCCGGCGGCGCGACGCCGCCCGCCGGACCGGAGCGCGGACGAGGAGAAGCGATGAGCGTCGACTGGCGCAACCGGTTCGGCCGGAACTACATCACCACCGCAACGAACCAGGCCTGGACGAACTTCTGCTGGGGTTTCGCGCCGACCGCACTGGTCGAGGCGATGGTCCGGATCGAACACAACGTGTGGTGCGTGCGGTCCGAGGGCGACCTGATGAAGGGCATGCACTCGCACGCCTTCCAGGGCGGCTGGCCGGATCCGATGGTGTTCGACTTCTTCGTTTCCGACGGGCTGGCCGATCCCGACTGCTTCCCGTTCAGCGAGGTCGATTCGCCGTACACGCATCCGTACTCGGCGTCGGCGGACCGGCCGGGACGGGCGGTGCGCCTGCCCGCTCGCGCCCGGGCGGTGGCGAACGCCGACCAGAAGACCTGGCTCGACACGATCGGCCCGATCGTCGCCGCGTTCGACGTCTTCCAGGACTTCGACTGGTACTGGTTCGGCGGCTCCGGGGTCTACAAGCACGTCGCCGGCAGCCCGCGCGGCACCCACGTGGTGCTGATCGTCGGCTACGACGACGTGCAGGCGTGCTGGATCGCCAAGAACTCGTGGGGACCGGGCGGCGGCCAACAGGGCTTCTTCCGGATCGGCTTCGGCGAGTGCAACATCGACGCGTACCCGAAGTTCGGGCTGTCCGGCACCAACGCGGATCCGTGGTCCAAGCGGCGCGCACATGCCGGCGGGCTGATCCAGAGCGGCAACGGGCCCGGCCACCACAACTTCGAACTGGTCGTCCGCGACGGCGACCACTGCCGTCAGTACTTCTACGAGTTCAACCAGGCCAGCTGGGTGAAGCTCGGCCAGTTCGGCGACATCCACGTGGCCGGTGACGCGGATTTCGGCGCCCAGCCCGCGATGTCCTCGACCACCTACAACCGCAACTTCGAGCTGGTCACCCTGCGCACGCCCGGCGGCCTGCGGCACTGGACCTTCCGGCAGGGCGTGGGGTCGTGGAACTGCAGCACGGCGGGGTCGCAGGGCTTCGGCCCGGCGGACGCGACCGGCACGCCGGGCTTCGTGCAGTCCAACCGCGGCGCGCCCGGCGACTTCGAGGTCGTGGTCGGCACCTCGGCCGGCACCCTGGCGCACTGGACCCGGCAGAACAGCCCGCCCTGGGACCGGCCGCCGGGCCAGTGGTTCGAGCGTGCCCGGTTCGGCGTCGCGGTGCGCCACAGCGGCCCGGCGCTGGTGCAGTCCCGGCAGGGCATCGGCGACCGCGCCGAGAACGGGCAGGGCCGCCTGGAAGTGGTGTGCGTCCTGCAGACCGGCCAGTTGCAGCACTGGGCCCGCGATCCCGGCCCGGCGACGCCGTGGCTGCCGATCGCGACCTTCGGGTCCGGCGCCGACGGCCCGCCGTTCATGATCGAGGGGAACCTGGGCGCGACGCAGACCGACGTCGGCGCGTTCGAGCTGGTCGTCGTCGCCGGTCAGCAGGTGCAGCACTGGCGGCGGCCGAACGTGCCGGGCGCCGGCTGGTCGCCGGCCGGCACCTTCGCGTCCGGCGTAGCCGAGGTCGTCGGGCTGCTCCAGGCGAGCTACGGGTTCGACCTCGAGGTGGTGCTGCGGCACACCGACGGGTCACTCACGCACTGGTTCAGCGACACGCCCAACCCCGGCTGGTTCCACTGGAGCGATCTGCCCGCCTGAGGCAAGCCTGTCCGGCGGCCCATCGGCTAACATCGGACTTCATCTATCTCTCGGTATCTCCGGAGGAAGCGTGAAGCAGACCGGTCGTGTCGCCGTCGGAGCCCTCGTCGCCCTGCTCGCCGTCACCTCGCCCGCCGGTCCCGCCTTCGCGGCGCTGCCGGAATACAGCACGGCCGAAGCGGGCAACCCGTTCGCCGACGGCTGGTACGCGGACCCGGACGTGGCGATCTACAACGACCGTTTCTACGTCTTCCCCACCGCCTCCCGCCCGTACGCCGAACAGACCTACCTCGACGCCTTCTCCTCGACCGACCTGATCACCTGGACCAGGCACCCGAACGTCCTCACCACCGCGAACGTGAGCTGGGCGCGCTACGCTGTCTGGGCGCCCGCCCCGATCCAGCGCAACGGCCGCTACCACCTCTATTTCGCGGCCAACGACATCCAGAGCAACGACGCCCTCGGTGGCATCGGCGTGGCCGTCGCGGACCGGCCGGAAGGCCCCTACACCGACGCGATCGGCCGCCCGCTGATCGGGCAGTTCGTCAACGGCGCACAGCCGATCGACCAGGACGTGTTCATCGACGACGACGGTCAGGCATACATCTACTACGGCGGCTGGGGACACGCCAACGTGGCCAGGCTCAACGCCGACATGACCAGCCTGGGCCGGTTCGACGACGGCAGCACCTTCAAGGAGATCACGCCGTCGGGCTACGTCGAGGGTCCGCAGATGTTCAAGCGCAACGGCCGGTACTACCTGATGTGGTCGGAGGGCGGCTGGACCGGCCCGGACTACTCGGTCGCCTATGCCGTCGCGGACTCACCCACCGGACCGTTCACCCGCCTCGACAAGGTGCTCGCGCAGGACGCCGCGGTGGCCCGTGGCGCCGGGCACAACGCGGTGCTCAACATCCCCGGCACCGACACCTGGTACATCGTCTATCACCGGCGGCCGCTGAGTCAGACCGACGGCAACGCCCGCCAACTCGCCTACGACCGGATGCACTTCAACCCGGACGGCACCATCCGGCGGGTCACCATGCTGGTGAAGGACAACTTCGAAGACGGCAACGCGTTCGGCCGGCGCACGTTCGGCGGGTCCTGGTCGGTGTCCGGCGGGCAATACCGCACCACCGCCTCGTACGGCGGGAAGTCGCTTCTCGACGACAACCACGGGAACGCGCACCATGAGGCCGACGTGACCGTCACCGCCGGGACGGGTGACGCCGGGCTGGTCTTCCGCGCCACCTCCGCGGCGGTCGGCGCGGACAGCTACCGCGGCTACTACGCCGGCATCACCCCGGCCGGACGGGTCATCCTGGGCAAGGCGAACAACAACTGGACGCAGCTCGGCTCGGCGCCGCTGACCGTCACCCCGGGCGTCCGGTACCGGCTGCGGGTCGAGGCGGCCGGCACCACGCTGCGGGTCTTCGTGAACGACGCCCTGAAGATCACGGTCACCGACGGCTCCTATGCCTCGGGCGCCTCCGGGGTGCGCGTCTACAACGCCGCGGCCGCTTTCGACAACCTGGTGATCACTAACCGATGACGAGCTCGGCGATCTCCGCACCGCGCAGGGTGAAGGTCTGATCGAGGTCGACGACGTTGCCGGGAAAGTCGCCCTCGAGGTGGATCGTCACGACCCACACCCGCGCGGACCGCCGGTCGACGCCGGTGACCTCGGAGGTGTAGGTGAACTCGGACGCGGCCGCGTGGCGCCAGGCCCGGATCTCGCCGATGCCGCGGTAGGTCTTGCCCTCGTCGGTGACGAGGGCATCAGCGGCGAAGGGTGCGACCGCGGCGTCGAAGTCACGCCGGTCGGTCGCCTCGAGATAGGTGCGGACGGGAGCGGGAAGTTGATCGGTCATGGGCCGATCGTGGACCCTCCCGCGGGGAGAGGGTGAAGACTCGACCCGTGCCTGTTTCGCTCACCATCGGCGAGTTCGCTCAGCTCACCCACCTGAGCATCCGCACGCTGCGCCGCTACCACGAGAGCGGGCTGCTCGCGCCGGCCCGGGTCGACGACCACACCGGCTATCGCTACTACGACGCCGCTCAGATCCCGGCGGCGCAGGTGATCCACCGCCTCCGCGAGCTGGACGTGCCGCTCGCCGACGTGCGGCACATCATGGCCACCCCCGATCCGGCCGAGCGGTCCGGCCTGATCGCCGGCCACCTGCGGCGGCTGGAGGAGCAGCTGGAACGCACCCGCGCCGCGGTGACGTCGCTGCACCGGCTGCTGCGGCCGGATCCGCCTGCCCTGGGCGTCGAGCTGCGCCGGGTGCCGCCGCTGACGGTCGCCGCGGTCGCCGACACGGTCGATCTGGCCGACGTGCTGAGCTGGTACTCCGGGGCGATGGCCGAACTGGACGCCGCGGTGCCGGAGCCGGCCGGGCCGCCGGGCGGGGTCTACGACAACGAGCTGTTCACCGCCGGGCGCGGCCACGTGCTGGTCTACCTGCCCGTTCCGGAGGGCGCGACGACGCTGCCCGAGGCCGAGCTGGCGGTCGCCGTGCACGCCGGCGAGCACGACACGATCGACGTGACCTACGGCGAGCTGGGCCGCTGGGTCGCCGAGCACGCGCTCGCCGTGGCCGGCCCGATCCGCGAGCGCTACCTGTGCGGGCCGCGCGACACCGCGGACAGCTCGGCCTGGCGCACCGAGATCGGCTGGCCGGTGTTCCGGATCAGCTGAGCAGAGCGCTGAAGACCACCGACGCCGGGCGAGCTGTCCGCGGTAGCGCAGGATGCCCGGCGGCCGGGAGTCGCGGCGCAGCACGTGGGTGAGGTCGGCCGGTGTCTCGCCGTCGAACGGGCCGGTCACCGTCCGCATCAGACAATCATGCCGGGCGACGGCTCAGCTGAGGGGTCCGGTCTGGTAGTGCCAGCGGTACCTCGTTCCGGTAGCAGGCGGGATGGGACCCGGCGGAGATCGTCAATAGCGTTCCTCCCATGAAGACATCGAAGAGAGTCATCGGCGTCGCCGCCGTCGCGACCGCTCTGGCCGTGTCCGCCGTTCCGGTCGCCGAGGCGGGCACCGGGCACGGCCACCGCCTCCAGCAGACTCTGCAGCGGGACGCGGACGCGATGCTGATCCAGGGCGCGCCGGGCGTGCTCGCCGAGCTGGACACCACGCGCGGCGACATCCGGGTCCGGAGCGGGTTCGGCGACGTCGAGGCGGGCACGCCGGTGCCGTGGGACGCGAAGTTCCGGATCGGCAGCTACACCAAGACCTTCGTCTCGGCCACCGTGCTGCAACTGGTCGGCGAGCGCCGGCTGGCACTGGACGACAGCGTCGACAAATGGCTGCCCGGCGTGGTGCGCGGCAACGGCAACGACGGCCGCAAGATCACCGTGCGCCAGGTGCTGCAGCACACCAGCGGCCTACCCGAATATCTGGCCGGGCTGCCCGACCTGTTCACCGAGGAGGGCTTCCAGCGCACCCGCTTCGACACCCTCACGCCGGAGCAGGCGATCACCCTCGCGATGAAGTTCGAGCCCGAGTTCGCGCCCGGCACCAGCTGGAGCTACTCCAACACCAACTACATGCTGGCCGGCATGATCATCGAGCGGGTCAGCGGGCACGCCTGGCAGCAGGAGGTCCAGCGCCGCATCATCAAACCCCTCAACCTGAGAAACACCTTCACCCCGGGTACGGACCACCGCATCCCGGACCCGCACGCGGTGGGCTACGAGCGCTTCCCCGGCGAGGGCGCCACCCCGGACGACCCCCGGTACGGCGAGCCGATCGACGCCACCGAGCTGAACCCGTCCTGGGGCGGCGCGGCCGGCGAGATGATCAGCACACCGAGCGACGCCAACCGGTTCCTCCGTGCCCTGCTCGGCGGCCGGGTGCTGCGTCCGGCCCAGCTCGCCGAGATGACCCGCACGGTGCCGACCAGCGACGAGTTCCGCTCGAACTGGCCCGGCGCCCGCTACGGCCTCGGCCTGATGTACGTGCCGAACGACTGCGGCGGGTCGTGGTCCCACGGCGGCGACATCATGGGCTTCATGACCCGCAACGGCGCCACCCGCGACGGCTCTCGCAGCGTCACGATCACGCTCAACACCGACTCGCTGAAGCCGCTGCCGGGCGCGCCGGAGCGGACCACCGACCTGACCATCCCGCTGATCAACCACGCCCTCTGCGGCCGCTGATCCACGATCGAGGCCGGGACCCGAGGGGGGTCCCGGCCTCCAGGCTGTGCGCATCCGGACGTGGCGGGTGCGCTGCGCACCGGGCTCAACTGCTCGTCAAACGTTTGCGCACCGATTTCGAAAGAACGAAAATATTCGCTGGCTGAGGCCTATGCAAACGACTGCGGTTGTTGCACGATCGGGCGATGGCGATCCTCGAGGAAGCGGATGTCGTGGTCATCGGCGCCGGGCACAACGGGCTGGTCTGCGCCGGCTACCTGGCCGAGGCCGGGCTCAGCGTGCAGGTGCTGGAGGCCGGGCGGCTGCCCGGCGGGAACACGGTGACCGAGGAGCTCACGCTGCCCGGCTTCGCGCACGACTCCTGCTCGTCGGCGCACGTGCTGATCCAGTCGAACCCGCTGCTCGCCGACGACGAGCTCGGTCTGCTCTCCCGCTGGGGCCTGCGATATGTGCACACCGACCCGGCGGTGGTGCTGCCGCGCGCCGACGGCGACCCGATCGTCGTGCACCGCGACCTGGACGCCACGGCGGACGAGATCGCCCGCTGGTCGCCGGACGACGCGAAGGCGTTCCGCACGCTGATCGAGGAGTGGACCGGCGGTCTGGGGGCGGTGCACGGGCGCTGGTCGTCCGGCTTCGACCTGGGTGATTCGGCGGGGGCCCGCGCGTACCGGGAATTGCGGGCCGATTCGGCCTGGAACGTCGTGCACGAGCGCTTCGCCCACCCGGCGACCCGCGATCTGATGTTGTGGTTCTCGCTGGCGACCATCCAGGATCCGCGCCGGCCGGGCACCGGTGTGCTGCCCTCCTCGATCGCGGCCGGGCGCCTGCGGTTCGGCTGGTCCACCCCGGTCGGCGGGTCCGGCGCGCTGCCGGCCGCGCTGATCCGCCTGCTCGAGGCGCGCGGCGGCGCGATCGAGTGCGACGCCGCGGCCGGCCACGTCGAGGTGCGCGACGGGCGGGCGGTGGCCGTCGACACCACCGACGGGCGCCGGGTGCGGGCCCGCCGGGCGGTGGTCACCAGCGGCCATCTGACGAAGCTGCCGGAGATGCTCGACGACGTGCCGGACGATCTGGCCGCGGCCCGCGCCGCCTGGCGGCCCGGGCTGAGTGTCTTCGCGGTGCACGCCGCGCTGCGCGGCAACCTCACCTTCGAGGGCGCTCCCCCGGCGGCCGCGGCCGGGCTCGGCGGCGCCGCCGGCATCGCGCGCCAGCTGGACGCCTTCCACCGCGGCGAGACCGACGCGACCGACCCATGGCTGCTGGTGGTGAACCAGACCGTGGTCGATCCGACCCGCGCGCCCGAGGGCGCCGGCACTTTCAAGATCCTCACGGTGGCGCCGTGGGAGCGCGCCGACGGCCGCCCCTGGTCCGAGGCCAAGGACGAGTACGCCGAGCAGATCGTCCAGCTGGTCCGAGCCCGCGCCGGCGGCCTGGACCCGGACGACATCCTGGCGATGCGCGCCGAGTCCCCGGTCGACGTGGCCGCGCACAACACCCACAACCTGGGCGGTTCCTGCCACGGCGGCGAGTTCCAGCTGCCCGGCGGCGACTGGCTGGTCGGCTGGCCCGACTACGCCACGTCGATCGACGGCCTGTTCCTGACCGGTTCGACCAGCCACCCCGGCGGCAGCGTCAGCGGCCGCCCGGGCCGCAACGCCGCCCGCTCGGTGCTGAGCGCTCTCGATCTGGACCCGGCCGCCGTGATGGGCCCGCGCTGACCATCGTCTAGGGTCTTGCGATGACGACGGATCCGCGCGATCTCGCGCATTTGCGGCGCTGCCTGGAGCTCGCCGACGAGGCCCTGGCGAGTGGCGACGACCCCTTCGGCTCGGTGCTGGCCGGCCCGGACGGCGAGCAGTTGGCCGAGGGCCACAACCTGGAGACCACCTCCGCCGACCCGACCGCGCATCCCGAGCTGGCCCTCGCGCAGTGGGCGGTGGCCAACCTGTCGCCCGCCGACCGGGCCGCGTCGACCGTCTACACCTCCGGCGAGCACTGCCCGATGTGCGCCGCCGCGCACGCCTGGGTCGGACTCGGCAAGATCGTCTACGCGGCGTCCAGCAGCCAGCTCGCGGGCTGGCGGGCCGGCTGGGGATTGCCCGCCGGGCCGGTGGCCGCGCTGCCGATCGGGGTGGTCGCGCCCGGCATCACCACGGTCGGCCCGGTCGCGCCGTTCGACGAGCAGATCCGGTTGCTGCACGAGCGCGCCGCGCTGCGCTGATCCCTGCTTCCGCAGGACGACCTTCACCCGGGAGGTCGTCGTGGAGGACCCGGCCGGTTGGCCACTTTCTGTCGGACCCCGCCCGTATTCTCGTCGCATGACCGAACCGCAGACGCACACTCTCTCCGTGCCGGGCGCCGACCTGGTCTATGACGTGCGGGGCCCGGTCCCGCCGGCGGACGGGCAGCCGGTGCTGCTGATGATCGGCCAGCCGATGTCGGCCGAGGGCTTCACCGCGCTCGCCCCGCATTTCGCCGATCGCACGGTCGTCACCTACGACCCACGCGGGCTCGGGCGCAGCAAGCGCACCGACGGCCGGCTCGACAACACGCCGCAGCAGCAGGCGGCCGACCTGCACCTGCTGATCGAGGCGCTCGGCGCCGGCCCGGTCGACCTGTTCGGCAGCAGCGGCGGCGCGGTGACCGGCCTCGAGCTGGTCGCCACCCACCCCGGCGACGTCCGCACGCTGGTGGCGCACGAGCCGCCGATCAACGCCGCGCTGCCCGACGCCGCGGCCGCCGAGCGGGCCCGGGCCGGTTTCCACGAGGCCTACCAGGCGCGGGGCAGCGGCGCGGGGATGGCCGCGTTCATCGCGATGACGTCCTGGCAGGGCGAGTTCACCGACGAGTTCTTCGCCCAGCCGGCGCCCGACCCGGCGACGTTCGGCATGCCGGCCGACGACGACGGCACCCGCGACGACCCGCTGCTGTCGAAGCACTCGTGGGCGATCTCCGACTACCGCCCCGACGCGGCCGCGCTGACCGCCGCGCCCACCCGCATCGTGATCGCGGTCGGCGAGGAGTCCGCGGGGACCTACACGGCACGCACGGCCTTGGGCATGGCGGCGTTGCTCGGCCAGGAGGCGACGGTCTTCCCGAGCCACCACGGCGGCTTCCTCGGCGGCGAGTTCGGTTATGCGGGCAAGCCCGAGGAGTTCGCGGTCAAGCTGCGCGAGGTGCTTCAGGACCCGACGGCGTAAATGCCGTAGGTGCCCTGTTCGACGCCGCCCTTCTCGGTGAAGGTGACCGCGTGCCGGTCGTCCACGGCCTTCAGGGCGCCGGGCAGGCCGGCGGTGACTCCGGTGCAGAGAGCGTCGGCCCCTCGCACCAGCAGCGGGCGGCAGGCGCCGCTGCCCGCGACGACGGTGGTGGTCACCGTGTCGCCGGTGCGGGTCACCGCCAGCGCCTCGTCACCGCCGATCTCGGCCGGCGCCTGGCAGGCGAACAGCGCCTCGGTGCGCCGGCATCCGAAGAGGCTCCCGGGCGCCGTGCCGACCTCCCGGCCGGTGGCGAGGTCGGCGAAGACGGTCGAGCTTCCCCGCCGCACGACCGCCGTGTCATCGTCGGCGAACACGATCCGGCCGGGCAGTTCCCACTTCGCCCGGCCGGTCCGCAGGTCCAGTGCGGACGCGGTGGCCGGCGCGCGGAGCGACTCCTTGGCCGGCAACTTCGGCCGGTCGACGAGCGCCAGATCACCGGCGATCGCCCGGGGTGAGGCGCCCTTCGCGACCCATCGCTGCCGTCCGGTGGCCGGGTCGAAGGCGATCGTCCGGGTCGCGGTGGTGCCCTTGTCGACGTGCAGGGACTCGATCTCGACCAGGACCGTGGACTCGGCGGCCGGGCCGGCCAGCATCACGTTCATCCGGGTCCACGGGCAGGTGCAGCGCGACTCGCGCTGCACCGGGATGCGCCAGAGCGGGCGGCCGTCCCGGCCGGAGAGGCCGAGCAGGCCGTCCTCGACGTCGTCGCCGCCCAGCTTGCGCTCGGAGGTGACCACGACCGACCAACCGCCGGCCGGATCGCCCACCACGGTCGGTGAGAGTCCGTGGAACTCGGCGCCGCCGCCACCCGGCACCTTCTCGCCGGCGGTGGCCGACCAGCGCAGCTTGCCGGTCGCGGCGTCGTGCACGGCGAGCCGGTCGCGGCCTTTCTTGCCCGGCACATAGCCGGTCGCGAGCAGGGCGTCGCCGACCAGCTGAACGGACCGCACCCGATCGAGCGGCGCCTTGGTGGCGGGCTTCGGGTGATGGGAGGCGCTCTCCAGCGTCCACAGCGGAGCGGCTCCGAGGCGGAGCGCGGGCGCCGGTGCGGCAGAGAGTGCCACCGAGGCGGACGGTCGGGTGGGCGGCGGGACGGGCGGCGGCTCATCGGAGGAGGACGAGCACGACGTCAGCAGCAAAGCACCGGCGACCAGGGCCGCCGTCATTCGTACCCGCATGATCTCTCCCCGTCCGATCGTCACGCGGACGCGGAGCCTACCGGGATCCCGGCCCATGGCGGGTCCCCATTTATTGATAGACGTCGATGCTGGCTCTAGTATGGCTGGAATGCAGACAAAGTATGCGCACTTCACAGCGGCTGCGTTGATCGCAGCAGGAAGCATCGCCGTCGCCGCAGCACCCGCCCAGGCCGCCGCGGCCGGGTGCCGGGTGGACTACGCGGTGGCCAGCCAGTGGGGCGGCGGCTTCACCACGAACGTTCAGGTCACCAACGTCGGCGACCCGATCACCGGCTGGCAGCTGACCTTCGCGTTCGGCGGCGGGGAACGGGTCGTCCAGGGCTGGAACGCGACCGTCACCCAGTCCGGCGCCCAGGTGACCGCGGCCAACGCGTCCTACAACGGCGCGCTGGCCACCGGCGCGAGCACGAGCTTCGGCTTCCAGGCGAGCGTCTCCACCACCCACACGCCGCCGACGGCCTTCGCGGTGAACGGCGTGGCCTGCACCGGAGCAGTGCCGCCGAGCACTCCCCCGGCCGACGGCTGGAACCCGCCTAGCAACCTGGTGACCGCACTGAACCAGGTCTGGCAGCACCAGGAGAGCACCTACCCCAACCTGTACGGGTTCCGGAACTACGGCTGGGACCAGGTGTTCGCCAACGGCGGCTACCTCAACTACTGCGTCCGCTGGGACTCCGCGGCGCACGTGACGGCCGCCCAGCGCGACGCCATCCACGCGGCGTTGAAGCGCCAGGTCAAGAAGTGGATGGACGTGCTGGCCGGGCACAACGGCTGGCCGTACGCCGAGGTGCCGGTGAACGTGGTCGGCTGGGCGGTGCGCGACCGGGCGCAGCTGGAGTGGACGGACAGCTCGGTGGACATCTACGTCAACGACATCAACGAGAACGCGCCGCAGTGCTCGCGGCCGTGCGGTCGGTTCTTCAACCAGTCCGGCAGCTACCCCAACTGCCCGGGCGGCGCGGCCCACCACTACGACCAGTCACTGTGGCTGACCGCCGGCTTCGGTGGCGGTGCGGGCGGCGACTGGGGTCAGCGGGTCGGCAGCGAATACTTCGTCGGCGCGCTCAACCAGGAGAACATCCACATCTTCCTGCACGAGGTGGGCCACACGTTCGGCCTGGACGACTTCTACGACTGGAGCCCGGACGTCGGCGGCTTCCTGATGAAGGCCGGCAGCGCCACCCAGATCACCGAGTTCGACAAGTGGATGTTCCGCGACTGGTGGCGGCACCTCAAGTCCCGCTACGGCCTTTAATACGTGGCTCGGCCGCCGCTGATGTCGTACACCGCGCCGGTCGAGAAGCTGACCCGGTCGGAGGTGAGCCAGGCGATCAGCTCGGCCACCTCCTCGGGCCGGCCCACCCGCTTCATCGGGATCAGGCTGACGATGTGCGCGAGCGCGTCCGGGCCGGTGGTGGCGTTCATCGGGGTCTCGATCACCGCCGGGGCGATGGCGTTGGCCAGCACGCCGCTGGTGGCCAGCTCCTTGCCCAGCGACTTGGTCAGGGCGATCACCGCGGCCTTCGACGCCGAATAGGCCGACATCGCGGGGTTGCCGTCCTTGCCGGCCATGCTGGCGATGTTCACGATGCGTCCCCAGCCGCGCTCGCGCATGCCCGGGACGAACGCCTTGCAGGTGTTGAAGGTGCCGCGCACGTTCACCGCGAAGGTGCGCTCCCAGCCGTCCAGCGGCATCTCCCAGAGCGGCACGTTGGGTCCGACGATGCCGGCGGAGTTGACCAGGATGTCCACCGGGCCGAGGCGGGCGGCCGCGTCGCGTACCGAAGACTCGTCGGTGACGTCGACCCGCAGATCCGCGCCGCCGGCGATGTCCAGGGTGACCACCCGCACGCCGTCCTCGGCCAGGCGCGCGGCGGCGGCCGCGCCGAGTCCGCTCATGCCGCCGGTGACCACCGCGGTCCGCGAATCGCTCATGAGAGCGAACTTAGCCGAGAGTGGCGCGGCGGGACTCGAGGAAGTTCCGCTCGGTCTCGTTGCCGGCCAGCGCGATCGCCTCGTCGTAGGCGACCGCGGCCTCGGCCGCGCGGCCGAGCCGGACCAGCAGGTCGGCCCGGGTGGCCGGCAGCAGGTGGTAGCCGGGCAGCTCGACCGACTCCAGCGCGGCCAGCGCCATGGCCGGCCCGTGCACCTCGGCGACCGCGACCGCGCGGTTGAGCGCGACCACCGGCGACGGCATCAGCGCCTGCAGCTGGTCGTAGAGGGCCAAGACCTGGGCCCAGTCGGTGGCGGCCCCGTCGGTGTGCACCGCGTTGATCGCGGCCTGAATCTGGTACGGCCCCGGCCGGTCCCGCCGCAGACAGCGCCGCACCAGCTCGTGCCCCTCGGCGATCAGCGCGCGGTTCCAGAGCGACCGGTCCTGGTCCGGCAGCAGCACCAGCTCGCCGTCCGGACCGGTCCGGGCCGGCCGCCGCGCCTCGGTGAGCAGCAGCAGCGCGAGCAGGCCCAGCACCTCGGGCTCGTCCGGCATCAGCGCGGCCAGCTCGCGGGCCAGCCGGATCGCCTCGGCGCAGAGGTCGGTGCGGATCAGCGACCCGCTGGTCGCCGCGTAACCCTCGTTGAAGATCAGGTAGAGCACGGTGAGCACCGGCGGCAACCGGTCCGGCAGTTCTTCCTCGGCCGGCACCCGATAGGGAATGCCGGCATCGCGGATCTTCTTCTTGGCGCGCACGATGCGCTGGGCGATGGTCGCCTCCGGTACGAGGTACGCCCGCGCGATCTCCGGCACCTCGAGCCCGCCGAGCAGTCGCATGGTGAGCGCCGCGCGGGCGTCCGGGGACAGCGCCGGGTGGCAGCAGGTGAAGATGAGCCGGAGCTGGTCGTCGCGCACCGGACCCACCTCCTGTGGTTCGCCCTGCTGGTGCAGCAGCATCGCCTGGGCGTGCCGGGCCTCGCGGGTCGACTCGCGGCGGAGCCGGTCGATGGCCCGGTTGCGTGCGGTGGTGACGATCCAGGCGCCCGGGTTGGGCGGCAGCGTCTCCCACTTCTCCAGGGCGACCGCAAAGGCGTCCTGGACGGCCTCCTCGGCGAGGTTGATGTCGCCGAGGAGGCGGACGAGCGTGGCCACGCAGCGGCCGTACTCGGCTCGGTAGACGGTGTCCAGATCCATGGCTCAGTTGTCGGGCTCGTCCTCGAAGGGCCGCACCTCGACCGGTTCCAGGCAGGCCTCCGCGCACTTGCGTGCCCAGGTCAGCGCCTCGTCGAGGTCGGCGCAGCGCAGCACCCAGAACCCGCCGAGCTGCTCCTTCGTCTCGGCGAACGGCCCGTCGGTCATGGTCGTCGCGCCGGCCTGCGCTCGCAGCACCGTGGCCGTCTCCGGCGGCAGCAGCCCACCGCCGAAGACCCACACGCCGGCCGCCCGCATCTCGTCGTTGACCTTCCCGACCTCGCCGCGGAGGGCATCCGCGTCCGGGTCGCCGGGTCGCGCCGGTCCATAGTTGTGCTGCACGGCGATCAGATACTGCTTCATGGTCCTCCCCCTCGGTCGAGAGCATTCTCAGGCGGACAGGCGGCGCGCGATCGCGGGAACCACGATGACAGCCGCGACAATGTGGGTCAGCATCAGGAGGGCCTTGGTGGCCGGCGCGGCGTCGGCGATCAGGTCCGGCACCAGCGACAGGACGGTCAGCACGACGGTGGTGCGGACGAAGGCGCGGCGCGGGCTCCGCGCGAAGCGCCACAGGGCGATCGCGAGCACCAGGCCGACGATGGAGAACACGGCGGTCAGGGTGGCGAAGCCGGCGACCGGGATCGGCGCGCCGCTCACATCCAGGCTCACCCCCGCGGCGTGGCCGGCGGCGGCGACGGCCATGGTCGCGACGCTGGCGACGGCCGTGGCGGCGACGCCGGTCAGGGCCAGCTTGCCGAGGCCCGTGCGGGCGGTGCGAGTGGTCCGGACGGTGGTCGTGGGGTTGGCGGTCGTGGTCATCGTGGCCTCCGGTGATGGAACCGGGCCGGCTCGGTGCCGGCCTCTCACTATGGCTACGAAGGGCCGCCGCCCGGATCGACATCTCCGCTAAGATAACTTTGGGTGACCGGCGTCCGCGCTTGTCGTGACCGTTTCGCGGGCTACTCCAAATCGACGAAACGATCTACCTAAGCGAAACCGTTGCAGATCGATGGACGACGTTCTGGAAGATCCATTGACAATTGTTCCGCACAGCCTCTGATCTGGCGCTTCTTTCCATTGCGCCGGTTCACCTCGGCCGACCGGAAAAGATCATTTGGACCGGCAGGAAAGACACCCCGCCGGTCGGCCCGGAATTGAAGACGATCAGCAGGTCGTCAGCCGTGCGGGCGATGTGTACGGTGCAGAACGGCCCAGCCAGGGCTGACTCTCAGTGATCGGTGTGATCCATGGAATCGGGAACGTTCGGGATCCGGGTGCTCTGTCCCGGCGCCGACGACGAGTACCTCGCCGACCTCGTCCTCAACCTGCGCGAGAGCGTCCTCGACACGAAGGTCGACGACGTCCGGGCCGCCACCACCGGCCCGGCGCCGAACGGTGCCAAGTCCGGCGAGGCGCTCGCCATCGGCGCTCTGGTGGTGACGCTCGCGCCGACCGTGGCCGAGAGCCTGCTGACCATCGTGTCGTCCTGGTTGAGCCGCCAGCCGAACGACATCGAGATCGAGGTCGACGGTCAGCGGTTCCGGGGCCGGGTGACCCGCGCGCAGCGCGAGGCGCTGGTCGCCGGGTTCCTGCGCCGCCTCGACCGCGACTCATGACCGAGGGGGCGCCGCGACGCCGTGCGCTGTTGCTCGGCTGCGGCATGTTCACTGACGAGTCCCTGCCGGACCTGCGGGCGCCGGGCGAGGACGTGCACGCCCTGGCCCACCTGCTGCGCGACCCCGCGAAGTGCGGCTACGAGGTGACCACCGGGGTCGACCACACCAGCGGGGAGGCGCAGCGCGCGATCGAGAGCTTTCTGTCCTCCGCTCGGATGACCGACGGCCTGAACCTGCTCTACCTCTCCTGCCATGGCCTGCTCGACCAGCGTGGCCGGCTGCACTTCGCCTTCACGAACACCGAGCGTGACCTGCTCGGCTCGACCGCGGTGTCGGCCGAGTGGGTGCGCGACCGGATCAACTCCAGCCGGTCCAAGTCGACGGTCGTGCTGGTCGACTGCTGTTTCAGCGGCGGATTCATCAAAGGCATGCGGATGCGGTCGGCCGGAGCGGGCGTCGAGGCGCTGGTGCAAGATCTGCCGCAGGGCAGCGGGGTCGCGGTGCTGACCGCCTCGGGAGAGACGGAGGCCAGCTTCGAGGACGCCGACGCGCCGCTCGCCCGGCCGTCGTATTTCACCGAAGCCGTGCTCAAGGGGATCTCGTCCGGGGCCGCCGATCTCGATGGGGACGGGCGGATCACCGTCGACGAGCTCTACGAGTATGTCTTCGACCAGGTGACGCGCGGGCCTTCGCCGCAGCGGCCACGTCATCTTGGCGCCGGCGAGGGCCGGCTGGTGGTCGCCGAGGCCTCCCCGTGGCGCCGGGCGAACAACCCCGGGCCGCCGGCATCCCCGCGCCGCCGGACGGCGTCACCGCGACGCAAGCGGACTGCGCTCATCGTGGTGGCGGCCGTCATTGCCGGTGCGGCTGCCTTCGTCGCGCCGGGGCTCGCGAAATACGCGCCGGGCGGCGGACAGGCCAAGCGTGGGAGCAGCACGGCCCCCGCGCCCCCCGGTGAGGTGGTCAGCCCGGCGGCGTCGACCAGCGTCCGGCCGCCCGCGCCGAGTGCGTCCACGGCGATTCCGACCATCCCCGCGGTCGCTCCGACCACGCCGAAGCGCACCACCAAGCCGCCGGCCACGTCGCGGCCGCCCACAGCGCCATTCAAACCGACCGGGAGCATCTCGGCGCCGGTGGCGGACGCCAAGGTCATGAACTGCGAGTATTTCTCCGGCAGCTCTCGGCTGGCCTCCGGGAAGACGCTGATCCTGGCCGTGCGCAACCTCAGCAACGGCGACCCGCGCCGCTACGTGCAGGACGTCTTCGACTGGGACGAGCCCGAGACCCTGGCGTCGTGGCGGGGCGCCCAGTACTTCAGCGGCGACCCCGGACAGCGCTACCGGGTGCAGCTGATGTCCGTCGACCTCGCGGCCGTGCGCGCGGCGCAGGGAAACAACGACGAGTTCGACGCGCTGGCGGACCAGGGGACGCTGCTGGCCACCCGCGACGTGGAGCGGACCGAAGGCGACAACGGTCACGTCTGCCCAGGCTCCTGACTCAGCGATCCGCGGAAGCGGCCGATCAGGTCAGGGTGAACCTTGCCGCTGTCCTGATCGTCAAGGATGAGGCGGAGCTGCTGCCCGCCTGCCTCGAATCGCTGTCCGGTGTGGTGGACGAGGTTCGTGTGCACGACACCGGCTCGCGGGACGGCACGCCGGAGGTCGCCGCCCGCGCCGGGGCCACCGTGACGCACGGCGAGTGGTGTGACGACTTCGCGGCCGCTCGGAACGAGGCCGTCGCGGGCTGCCGGGCGGACTGGGTGCTCGCGGTCGACGCCGACCACCGGGTGACCGGCGACCCCGCGGCGCTGCGGCGGTTCCTGGCGGCGGACACCGACGCCGTGCGGGTCGACGTCGACGACGCCCATCACGCCGACCCCTACCGGCAACTGGAGACCCGGCTCTATCGGCCCGCGGCGCTCCGCTGGACCGGCCGGGTGCACGAATGGCTGGTCCGCCCGGACGGGTCTCCCCCGGCCCGGTCGGCTGCGCCCGCGGCCGTGCTGTCGCTCCGGCACCTCGGGCACGCCACGTTCGGCGACCGGATGCGCCGCGCCGAGCGCAATCTGGCGCTCGTGTTGCGTACCGTCGACGAACTCGCCGCCGAACGGCCCGCGGCCGACCCGCAGCGGGTCGCGATCACCCTGCTCGGGTTGGGCCGGGACTGCGCCGCCGCGCAGCGGTGGCAGCAGGCGGTGGACACCTTCGAGATGGTGCGCGAGCTGTTCCCGGGCACCCGGGAATGGATGCGGGCGACCGACGCGCTGGCCCGCGTGGTGCTGGCGCGTCCGGCTATGACAAGGTCTGCCTCGTGCTGGTCGAACAGCTGCGCGAGGCCGGCGCGGCGCCCGCCTATTGCGACTGGCTGGCCGCGCAGGCGATCGCCCAGCTCGGCGACCCGCACCAGGCCGCCGAGCTGCTGGCCGGCATCACCGAGGTGGTCGACACCACCGGCCGACGCCGCGACCCGACCGCGCTGCGCGAGCTGTCCACCCTGGTCGATCAGCTCCGCACCCTGTCGCCACGGCGCTGAGTCTCAGTCGCCCTTGACGTTGACGATCTGGCGCAGCGTGTGGCGCACCTCCACCAGGTCGTCCGCGTCCCGCATCACGACGTCGATCGGCTTGTACGCCTGCGGAATCTCGTCCAGGAACGCGTCCGTGTCCCGGTATTCGATCCCCTTCATCGCCTCGCGCAGCTGCTCCCGGGTGAAGGTCTTGCGGGCCTTCGACCGGGAGAACGCCCGCCCCGCACCGTGCGGCGACGAGTTCAGCGCCAGCCGGTTGCCCTTGCCGACGACCACATAGGACGCATCGCCCATCGAGCCCGGGATCAGCCCCGCGACGCCCTCCGCCGCGTTGATGGCGCCCTTGCGCGACAACCAGACCTTCTTGCCGAAGTGCTGCTCCTGCTCGGTGTAGTTGTGGTGGCACTGCACCCGCTCGAGCTCCCGGACCGGCGCGCCGACGAACTCCGCGAAGCAGCCGATCACCCGGTCCATCATCTCGTCGCGGTTGGCCAGCGCGAAGTTCTGTGCCCACCGCAGCTCACGGATGTACTTCCAGAACTCGTCCGTGCCCTCCGGCAGGTAGGCCAGATCCGGGTCGGGCAGGCTGATCCACCAGCGCTTCATCGCCTCCTGCGCGACCTTGATGTGGTGTCCGGCGATCTTGTTGCCGACGCCGCGCGACCCCGAGTGCAGGAACAGCCAGATCTCGCCCTTCTCGTCGGTGGAGACCTCGATGAAGTGGTTGCCCGAGCCGAGCGTGCCGAGCTGCAGCGCCCAGTTTCCGGCGTAGCGCGCTGGATCGAAGCCGGCCTTGTCCGCCTGCGCGGTCAGCGACTCCACCCGGCGCCGGGCCGTCTCGGTCAGCTCGGTGTTGTAGACGCCGGCCGACAGCGGCACGGCCGCCTCGATCGCGGTGCGCAGCGGCGACAGGTCGTGCCGGAGCTCGTCGCGGTGGAACTGGGTGCGCACCGCCGCCATGCCGCAGCCGATGTCCACGCCGACCGCGGCCGGGATGATCGCGCCGAGCGTGGGGATCACCGACCCGACGGTGGCGCCCTTGCCGAGATGCGCGTCCGGCATCAGGGCGAGATGCGGGAAGATGAAGGGCATCTGCGAGGCCTTCTCGGCCTGCTTCAGGGTCTCGCCCTCCAGCATGCTCGCCCAGTTCACCAGACGGTCGTTGATCCGCTCCATCGCACCTTCCCCCGTTTCCTTCCGGCCGTCACCGTAGCGGTCGGCGACCGGCCGCCGCGCCCGATTTAGGCAGCCAGGATCGCCGTGAACCGCTCCTGGGCGAGCCGCAGATGCCGGCGGACGCGGGCCTTCACGTCCTCGGCCAGCGGGGTGTCCGGCCGGTCGAGCAGCTCCCGCAGGATCGGCACGGCCGGGTGGTATTTGCGGGCCGAGCGGGTCACCAGCGGGCCGATCGCATAGACGATGCCGACGCCGTTGTCGGTGAAGTCGGACAGCTTGATCACCCGGGCCCACGGCTCGGTCTCCAGGCCCGCGCCCAGATGGCCGACGTAGTGCCGGATCCGGTCGGCGCCGGGTGGCCGGGCCGGCACGGTCACCGCGGCCACCAGTCGCGCGACCCGCGGGTTGTGCCGCTCGGCGATCGCGGCGAGCGCGGCGGCGGCCGGTGGCGGCCCGTGCTCGGTGACGCCGGCGACCGCCCACGGCTGATCCTCGACCACGTCGTGCAGCAGCCCGGCGGCCAGCACGTCGGGGTCGGCCACCCGGTAGTGGCAGAGCATCCGCAGGGTGACCCGGAGCGGATGGTTCAGATAGGGCTCGCGGGTGCGGCGTTGATCCGCGTGGAGTTCGGCCGCCCAGCGGGCGGCGGCGCCGACCGCGTACCGGTGGTCCGTGGGCAGCGCGTGGATCTCGAGCTCGAGGCGGCGGCGCAGTCCCGATTGTCCGTAGACCTCGGTGATGGCGTGCAACGGCATGACCTTCAACTGTGCGTCGGTGTGCATGCCCTGATCCTTGTCGCACTTCTAGTGCGGCAGAACTATCCGATGGCCGGGTGCCTATAGGGTTGTTCTATGACCGAGCCGCGGGTGTCATCCGACGCGCTGGCCGCCTTCGCCGTCTTCGCCGAGCACCTCAACCTCACCCGGGCGGCGAAGGACCTGCGGATCAGCCAGCCGTCGCTGCATTCGAAGCTGGCCACCCTCGCGCGCGAGCTCGGCCGTCCGCTCTACGAGCGCACCGGCAACCGCCTGCGGCTCACGCCCGACGGCGAGCGGGTGGCCCGGTTCGCCCGCGATCACCAGGAGCGGCTGTCGTTGTTCCTGGACGAGTTGCGTGGCACCACGTCCACCCGCCCGCTGGTGATCGCGTCCGGCCACACGGCCTATCTCTACCTGCTCGGCGACACCATCCGCGCGATGCTGGCCGAGCAGCCCGGCAGCCTGCGGCCGATGCACACCAACCGCGGGCAGATGCGGGCCGCGCTGCTGACCGGACGCGCCCACCTCGGCGTCTTCACCCTGCATGTGCTGCCCGACGACCTGGTGACCGTGCCGATCGCGACGTACCCGCAGACGCTCCTCATGCCCGCAGGCCATCGGCTGGCCCGCAAGCGCGGTCTCCGCCTGGCCGATCTGTCCGGCGAGGAGCTGATCGTGCCGCCACCGGCCCGGCCCCATCGGATCAATCTGGAGCAGGCCCTCACCGCGGCGGGCGTGCCGTGGCGGGTCGCGGTCGAGGCCGAGGGACTGCCGATGACGCTGGACTTCGCCGCCCTCGGCGTCGGTCTCGCGGTCGTGGCCGGCTGCGTCGAGCCGGCGCCGGGGCTGGTGGCGCGGCGGATCACCGATCTGCCGCTGATCACCTTCCACGCGGTGCATCGGCCGGGCGCGCTGGACGATCCGCGGGTGGCCGACCTGCTCGCCCGGGTCAAGGCCGGCCTGCCGACGGCGGCTCGCCGTGCCGCGGCCCGACACGCCCGGCCGGCGATGAAAGCACCGTAGGCTTCCGCGGTGAACTCGGACATCGACTCGACGGTCCTCGCGGAGGTGCTTCCCGGGATCGCCGTCGTCTTCGGGAAGGTCCCGCCCGCACTCCGGCTCGACCTGATCGACTTCGGTCTGGTGCCCGTCGGCGATCGCGAACACCTCGCCACGGTCCTCGCCTCCATCGGAGACACCGCGACCGCGGCCGGCCACCTGGGCCACGCCTTCGCCGCCGCACAGGGGCTCTACCGGATCAGCGACGCGACCCAGGCCCTGCTGAAGTCCGGCGGCATGCTCGCCGTCAAGGACGGCGCGAACCTCGGCACGGTGATGTCGTCCGGCCACATCGTCGCTCAGGCCCGGTTCATCCCGGTGACCGCCGTGAGCGCGGCTCAGGCCGCCGCCGCGATCGGGCCCGCGCTGGGCATGATCGCGCTGCAGATGCAGCTGAGTGAGATCACCGGCCTGGTCCGGACCAACATCGCGCTGACCGGCCAGGTGCTCACCGCCATCCGGCACGGGCAGTGGGCCGAGTTGACCGCGCTCGCCGCCACCATCGATCACGCGGTCGACCAGGCGCGGGAGGTCGAGTCGGTGCCGACGTCCCTGTGGGACACCATCGCCGGCAAGAGGGCCGATCTGCGCACGCAGGTCGATCTCTATCGGCTGAACGTCGGCGCGCACATCCGCCAGGTCCATCGGCTCGACCGGCGTGCCCGCCGGGAATATCTGGAGACGAACGCCGAGGCGGTCCTCTTCGACGCGAACGCCCTGCTGTCCTCGCTCAAGGCCTGGACCGGATATCAGGCGCTGCACGCCGCGCGGGCGCGAGCCGCCGGGCCGGGCGACGCCGCGGAGGCCCGCCTGGTCGAGGACATCGTGCGCCGCACCGGCGAGGAGCTGACGTCCGCTCTCGCCGAGACCACCGGCCTGGTCGACTCGCTCACCCGCGAGCTGCGCATCATCGCCGAGCTCCCCGGCCGCGACACGCTGCCACTGCCGGGCCGGCGGCGGGAAGCGAACGCCGCTCGCCAGACCTCCGCCCGCCTCCTGCAGGCGATCGAGCCGCTCGCCGACGCTCTACATCCCCCGGCCCCGGCGCTCGAGACGCCGGGCGTCGTCGCCGCGCCCGGATCGACGGCTCTCGAGCCGCACCTTCGCATCCTGCGCTGGTTCCTCGAGGACGACGAGACCCTGCGCGTGCTCGCCTTCCCCGATCAGGTCGACGCGTCCGGGGCCCTGTCCGCGATCTTCACCGGAGCGAAGGACAAGCTCGCGGCGGTGCGGGACAAGGCGGCGGCCAGGACCCTGGTCGCCGTCACGGATCGCCGGGTCATCACGGCCCGGACGAACGCCTTCCTCGAGCAGGGCGAGATCCGCCGGGACATCCCGATCGACCTGGTGCGATATGTCCGAGCCACCACCCGGGACAGCGGCGGGCGCCTGGCGATCGACCTCATCACCCGCGACGAGAACATCCGCTGGCTCTTCTCGGCCGACATCGACCGCGCCCGGGTGGATGCGCTCGCCGCCGTGCTGGCCGAGTCGATGACGATCCCGGACGCGGAGCGCGAGGCGTTGCGTAACGCGTAACGCATTGGTTACGCTTCCGGGCGTGGACGAGGTGGCCGGGGCGATCGCCGACGCGGTGCGGAGGGAGATCCTGGTGATGTTGCGTGCGCAGCGGCTGAGCGCCGGAGAGATCGCCGACCGGTTCCCGATCAGCCGGCCCGCGGTCAGCCGGCATCTGCGCGTCCTGCGGGAGGCCGGGCTGGTGGCCGATGCCGCGGACGGGCGGCGCCGGGTCTACGCGCTGGTCACCGAGCCGCTCGAGGAGCTGGCCGGCTGGCTGGACGAGCTGCGGCGCCCGACCGGCTGGCAGCACCATCTCGACGCGCTGGAGACCGAGGTCTATCGCACCCGCCGGGAACGGCGGCAGACGAAACATGAGGAGACCGGATGAGCCCGACACCGACCGGACGACTGATCGGCGACGATCTCGTGCTGACCCGCACGTTTCGCGCGCCCATCGACGACGTCTGGGCCAGCCTCACCGATCCGGAGCGCACGGCCCGGTGGTACGGCCCGTGGCAGGGCGACGCCGGGCCGGGTAACAAGATCCAGGTGCAGATGATCCAGGAGGAGGGCAAGCCCTGGACGGACATGACGATCGACGCGTGCGAGCCGCCACGCCGGCTGGCCCTCTCCTCGGTGGATGAGCAGGGTGAGTGGCGCCTGGAGCTGGTGCTCGCCGAGACCGCCGGCGTGACCGAGCTGCGGTTCACCCAGCATCTGACCGGCACCGAGGGCGTCGGCGAGGTCGGGCCGGGGTGGGAGTTCTATCTGGACGCGCTGGTCGCCTCCCGCGACGGCGAGCCGATGCCGAGCTTCGACGACTACTACCCCTCGATGAAGAAACACTTCGAGGCGCAGCGATAAAGCTGCCATCATCGCCCGATGACCAAGGTGCGGGACGCGTTCGAGGCGAATCTGGCGAGCGGCGAGGACGTCGGGGCGTCGTTCTGCGTGACCGTGGAGGGCGCGACCGTGGTCGACCTGTGGGGTGGATTCGCCGACGCGGCCCGCACCAGACCCTGGCGTGAGGACACGATCGTCGGGGTCTACTCCACCACCAAGACCATGACCGCGCTGACCGCGCTGCTGATCGCCGACCGCGGCGAGCTCGACTTCGCGGCGCCGGTGGCGCGTTACTGGCCGGAGTTCGCGGCCGCCGGCAAGGCCGGCGTCACGGTCGCCCAGCTGATGAGCCATTCGGCCGGGCTGTGCGGCTGGCGGGAGCCGATCACCAGGGACGACCTGTACGACTGGGACAAGGCGACCGCCCTGCTGGCCGCGCAGGAGCCGTACTGGCAGCCTGGCACGCGGTCCGGCTATCACGCGATGACCCAGGGCTACCTGGTCGGCGAGGTGGTGCGCCGGATCACCGGCCGGTCGCTGGGCACGGTCTTCCGGGAGGAGATCGCCGAACCGCTCGACGCGGACTTCCACATCGGCCTGCCCGCCACCGAGGACGCCCGGGTGGCCGAGCTGATCGCCCCCGCGGAGCTGCCCACGATGGGCGACAACGAGCTGCAGGTGAACGTGGCCACCAACCCGGAGCTGGACGTCGAGATCACCCGCACGAGGGCGTGGCGGGCCGCCGAGATCCCGGCGGTGGGCGGCATCGGCAACGCCCGGGCGGTGGCCGAGATCCACGCGATCCTGGCGAACGGCGGCCTGGCGAACGGACGGCGGGTGATGTCCGAGGCCGGCTGCCGGCGGGCGCTGGAGCCGCAGGTGGAGGGCGTGGATCTGGTCCTCGGCGTGCCGATCACGTTCGGGCTGGGTTTCGCGCTGGGCTCGGGCTTCATGCCGAACCCGAACACGCTCTACTGGGGCGGCTTCGGCGGCTCCCTGGCCATCGTCGACCTGGACGCGCGCACCACCATCGCCTATGCCATGAACAAGATGTCCGGCACCACGACCGGCGACTTCCGCGCGTTCGGCCTCGCGATGGCCTTCTGGGAGTCGGTGTAGAACGGTCAGGTGCGGCGGAGCACGGAGACGACCTTGCCGAGGATGATGGCCCGGTCGCCGTCGATGTTCTCGTACCCGGAATTGCGGGCCTCGAGCACGGCAGGGTGAGCACCTCGTCGTGGGTCTGCTCGGCCAGGATCGGCGTGCCCGCGGCGATGTCACCGAGCACCGGCACGCCCACCGTGTCGGGCGCGCGCCGCTCGGCGGGTCGCAGGAACATCCGGATGTCGATCGGGCGGGTCGCCGTGCGGCCGCGGCGCAGGAACCCGAGGTCGTCCAGGGCGCGCAGGTGCCGGCTGACCGACGAGGTGGAGGCCAGTCCGAGCGCGTCGCCGATCTCGCGGGTGGACGGCGAGTGGCCGTGCCGCAGCGCCCAGTCCCGGATCACCGTCAGCACCTGCCGCTCGGTCAACGTGGACGTGTCGAAATCCTCATCGGCCAACATGCCCCGATTTTCCCCACCCGGCCGCCCGATCAGGACCGGACGCACCGGCGTTCACCGTCCGGTGGCGGTGGGCGCTCCGGCAAAGATCGACAGCCATTGACGCCGCGTGTCCCGTGGATCTAGGTTCGACGGGCATCTCCCACCGCGTGAAAGCCCATTCGCGACCGTCCTGAAGTGAATGGAGTTCCGATGCGACGATCTCCCCTGCTCGCGTTCCTGGCCGCGACCGCGCTCGTGCTCGCCGGCTGCGGCGGCTCCGGCGACGACGACGGAGGTCCGGCGCCCGGCGGCCCGGACAAGGTGAACACCGGGGTGATCGCGATCGTCGACGTCGCGCCGATCTATCTCGGCAAGGAGAAGGGCTTCTTCAGCAAGCGGAACATCGACCTCACACTGACCACCGCACAGGGCGGCGCCGCGATCCTGCCGGCCGTCCTGAGTGGGCAATACCAGTTCGGATTCAGCAACACCATCTCGCTGCTGCTCGCCACGTCGCAGAACGCGCCGATCAAGGTGGTCTCGAACGGGAACAACTCGACCGGGGTCGACGGCAAGGACTTCGCCGGGCTGTTCGTCAAGGCCGGCAGCCCGATCGCGAGCCCGAAGGATCTGGCCGGCAAGACGGTCGCGGCGAACACCCTGAAGAACATCGTCGAGACCAGCGTGCGGTCGTCGGTGAAGAAGGACGGCGGCGACGCGGCGGCGGTCAAGTTCACCGAGCTGCCGTTCCCCGAGCAGCTTCCGGCGCTGCAGGCCGGCCGGGTCGACGCGATCTTCGTGGTCGAGCCGTTCCAGCAGGCCGCGGTCGCGGCCGGCGCGAAGAAGATCGCGTCCAGCTATGTCGACGCGGCGCCGGACCTGACCGTCGCGATGTACTTCACCTCGCAGCAGCAGATCGCCAAGGACGCCGATCTGGTCGGCCGCTTCACCGAGGCGATGAAGGAGTCGCTGGCCTACGCGGACTCGCATCCGGACGAGGTGCGGGCGGCGCTCGGCACGTATACGCAGATCCCGCCCGCGGTGCGCGACGCGCTGGTGCTGCCCAAGTGGCCGCCGGACGTGAACCGGGCCTCGGTCGAGGCGCTCGCCGACCTCGCGGTGACCGACGGGCTGGTGCCGCAGAAGCCGGACATCGGCAAGCTCCTGCCATGACCGGCCGGGCGGTCCCGGCTGCCCTGGGCCTGCTCGGGCTGGCGACCTTCGGGCTGCTGCTGGAGATCGCGCCCCGGCTCGGCGTGGTGCCGATCGAATACGCGCCACCGACCAGCCGGATCCTCGCCGCGGCGGCCGATCTGCTGGGCCGCGGCGAGTTCCACGTGGCGCTGGCCGACACCCTGATCACCTGGGGGCTGGGCCTCGGCATCGCGGTGGTCGCCGGCATCGTGGCCGGCGTGCTGATCGGCGCGACCCCATTGCTGCGCGCGGCGACCGCGACCACCATCGAGTTCCTCCGGCCGATCCCGTCGGTCGCCCTGATCCCGCTGGTGATCGTGCTCTACGGCTCGACCATCCGATCCACCGTGGTGCTGGTGGTCTACGCCGCGTTCTGGCAGGTGCTGGTGCAGGTGCTCTACGGCGTGGCGGACGTGGACCCGGTGGCCCGGGACACCGCTCTGTCCTACGGCCTGGGCCGCGGGCAGCGGCTGCGGTGGCTGCTCTGGCCGACCGCGCTGCCCTATGTGGTGACCGGCGTCCGGCTGGCCGCCGCGGTCGCGCTCATCCTCACCGTCACCGGCGAGCTGGTGATCGGCTCCCCCGGCCTGGGCAAGGAGATCGACCTGGCCCAGCAGGGCGGCGCGGTGCCGGACGTCTATGCGCTGATCCTGGTCACCGGCCTGCTCGGCGTGCTGGCCAACGTCGGCCTGCGGCTGGTCGAGCGCCGCGCGCTGGCCTGGCACCCGGCCACCCGGCGGGAGGTGGCGCCGGCATGAGGATCCTGGCCCGGGTGGGTCTCGCGCTCGGCCTGCCGGCCGTGCTGGTGGCACTGTGGTGGGTGCTCAGCGCGGGCAGCACCGACTTCTACCGGCCACCGCTCTCGGCCATCCTGACCGCGTTCGCGGACACCTGGACCTGGGACCGCATCCGCGCCGAGGTGCTGCCCAGCCTTGCCCGCCTCGCGGTGGGCTATGCGGTCGCGCTGATCGCCGGCATCGGGCTGGGCGTCGTGATCGGCGCCAACCGGTACGTGCGGGCCTTCCTGGAACCGCTGCTCGAATTCCTGCGCGCCATCCCGCCGCCGGTTCTGGTGCCGGTGTTCATCCTGCTGTCCGGGCTGGGCGACCGCACCAAGGTGCTGGTGATCGCGTTCGGATGCATGTGGCCGATCCTGCTGAACACGGTGGAGGGCGTTCGTGGACGCGACGAGGTGCTGAGCGACACCTGCCGGACCTATGGGATCACCGGCGGCCTGCGCCTGTGGCACCTGCTGCTGCGCTCGGCCAGCCCGCGGATCGTGGCCGGCGCCCGGCAGGCCCTGGCCATCGCGGTCATCGTGATGGTGATCAGCGAGATGATCGCCGCCGACAACGGACTTGGCTTCACCGTGCTGCAGTTCCAGCGC
Source organism: Actinoplanes sp. NPDC051388 (assembly GCF_055586225.1). NCBI lineage: Bacteria > Bacillati > Actinomycetota > Actinomycetes > Micromonosporales > Micromonosporaceae > Actinoplanes > Actinoplanes sp. NPDC051388. Next base: position 250,654 of record NZ_JBVJIP010000007.1, read on the forward strand.
GGCTTCCAGATCCCGGCGATGTGGAGCGGCGTGCTGCTGCTCGGCCTGATCGGCGTACTGCTCGCCTGGGGCTTCCGGGCGGTCGAGCGACGCGTCCTCGGCTGGTATCTCGGCCAGCGGGCCGGGCGACGGGAGTGGTGATGCTCGAGGTCGGCCATCTCAACAAGACGTACGACGGGCACGGCCGCCGGGTCGAGGCCGTCGGCGACCTCACGTTCACCGTGCCGGAGGGGCAGTTCGCCTGCGTGGTGGGGCCGTCCGGCTGCGGCAAGACGACCCTGCTGCGGGTGCTGGCCGGCCTGCTGCCGCCGACCTCCGGCGAGGTCCGCGTGCAGGACCGGCCGGTGACCGGGCCGCCGCCGGGTCTCGCGGTGGTGTTCCAGGAGTACGGCCGCAGCCTGTTCCCCTGGCTGCGGGTCCGGGACAACGTCGAGTTGCCGCTGCGGGCGCAACGGGTGCCCCGGGCGCAGCGGCGGCGGGTGGCCGACGAGGCGCTCGAGGCGGTCGGGCTGGGCGGGGCCGCCTCGGCGTACCCGTGGCAGCTCTCCGGCGGCATGCAGCAGCGGGTGGCGATCGCCCGGGCGGTCGCCTACCAGCCGCGGGTGCTGCTGATGGACGAGCCGTTCGCGGCGGTGGACGCGCAGACCCGCGCCGATCTGGAGGACCTGATCCGCTCGGTCTGGCAGCGGCTCGGCGTCACGCTGCTGTTCGTCACGCACGACATCGACGAGGCGGTCTATCTCGGACAGCGGGTGATCGTGCTGTCCGCGTCACCCACCCGGGTGACCGAGGATCTTTCCATCGACCTTCCGGGTGACCGCGACCAGCTGACCACCCGGGCCGACCCGCGATTCACCGAATTGCGCGGGCGCATCTACGCCCAGATCCAAAAGACCAAGAAGCCTGACTGACCGGCCGACTCTCCGCAGAGGATGGCCGCACTATCCTCATCGTCCGCACTGCGAACGGCGGCGAACGAGGGAGTCCGATGGTGTCCAATCCATCCGGTGGGCGACCGCCGTGGCCCGAGCACTGGGCCGTCCAGGCCGATCTCGAGGCGGATCGGGTGCAGAACCGGCTGGCGATCGCGACCGCCCGGCCGCTGACCCCGGCCGAGGAGGCGACGAGGGCCGCGGTGCTGAGCCACGTGGCCGAGACGCGGGCCGCCTGCCGGCCCACCGGGCGCCGCAAGCGCCGCGGGCCGGGCGACCGGTGGCGTGGGGCGTCGGTCGAGCGGGCCTACCTGCACCTGCACGCCGCCAAGATCTTTCTGGTCGACGTCCTGCCGGAGGGCGAGTTCGCGGCGCTCATCCCGGAGGTGTCGACCCGGCTGGGCATGGCGCTCGACCGCAACGACCCGCGGCGGGTCGAGGGCGAGCGGATGATCCAGAACAGCACCGGCGCGGCCCGGCGGGCCGCGGTCAAGCAGGCGATGGAGACGGCATACGACGCGTCCGACGAGGAGTACGTGCGGCTGCGCGACTTCCGCAACATCATCGTGCTGGCCGCCGCCGCGATCACCGTCCTCACCGGCCTGCTGATCTGGTTCGTCGCGCAGACGCCGGACGCGATCCCGCTGTGCTTCGACCCGGCGGTGGCGGCGCCGGGCGAGCCGGGCCAGGCCGCGGGCACCGTGTGCCCCAGCGGGAACGGGCAGGGACCGACCTTCGGCGACATCCTGATCGTCGCCGCGCTCGGCGGGCTGGGCGGGGCGCTCGGCGGGCTGATCGGCATCCGCAAGCTGCGCGGCACGTCGACGCCCTATTCGGTGTCCACCGCGCTGGCCGTGCTCAAGGTGCCGTCCGGCGCGCTGACCACGATCATCGGGATGCTGCTGCTGGCCGGGGGCTTCGTGCCCGGCCTCACCAACCTGGACAGTCAGCGGCAGATCCTCTCGTACGCCCTGCTGTTCGGCCTGGCCCAGCACCTGGTCACCCGGGTGGCGGACAACCGGGCGCAACAACTGCTGGACAACCTGCCCAGCAAGGACCCGGAGGCGAAGCAGGCCCAGCCGCCGGTGGTGGTGCCGCCGGCCGAGACACCGGCCGAGACGCCCGCCGAGACACCGGCTGAGACACCGGCCGTGGTGGTGGTGACGACGCCGCCGGCCGAAGCGGAGGTGCCGGACGAGTTCCTGCCGGCGCCGGAGGTCGAGGACCTGATCGCCGGCGTGGAGGGGATGGCCGCCGAGGAGTTCCCGCTCGATCCGGAGGAGTCCGACGAGTTCCCGGACGACGAGGGCGTGCCCGAGGTGGACGACGAGATGGCCGCGCAGACCGGCACGGACAGGGGCTGAGCCGAGATGGCGAGGACCGCCGCCGACGTTCTCAAGATCGCCCGCTCGCAGATCGGCTACGAAGAGGGCCGCAACAACGCGAACAAGTACGGCCGGGCGTACGGAATGGATCATGTCTTCTGGTGCCAGCAGTTCGTCTGGTGGGTCTTCAAGCAGGCCGGGGCGGGCAGCGAGATGCCGAAGACGGCGGTGACCCGGGTGGCGTATCCGTGGTACCGGCGGCACCGCTTCCTGGTGCGGGTCCGGGACGCCAAGCCCGGCGACGTGGTGTGGTTCGACTTCAGCAGCAAGCTCAAGCCGGTCTCGCACGTCGGCATCGTGGAGAAGAACCTCGGCCGCGGACGGCTGCAGACGATCGAGGGCAACACCAACAAGGCCGGGTCGCGCTCCGGCGGCGCGGTGCTGCGCAAGGTCCGCTCGTCCCGGATCGTCGCGATCGGACGCCCCCGCTATGCGGCGCCCGCCAAGAAACCGGCCATCGGGGTGGCCGACATGCGCTACCCGGGGCACACGATCCGGCGGAACAGCCGCGAGCACAACACGGTGAAGTGGATCCAGGCGCGGCTCAACTTCGCGGCGGGCAACAAGCACCGGGTGCTGGGCGGCAGGCCGCTGGAGGTGGACGGCGATTTCGGGGCGCAGACGGCCAAGGTGCTGCGGGAGTTCCAGCGTCGCCGCGGCCTGGCCGGGCTCGGCGTGGCCGGTCCGAAGACCTGGCCACTTCTCAACGCCATTCGCTGACTTTCGCCTCAACATACGAAAGTTGTGGACGTGGGACCAGAAGGCGCTTAACGTGTTCAGGCATCGATGCTTATCGAAGTCGGAGAGCGCTCTTATGAAGAATCTGGCGTTACTCAGCGCGGCCGTCCTCGCCGCGACCCTCCTCCCCGCCACACCCGCGACCGCAGCGGCCGTCCCTCCACAGGAACCCGGCGTCACGCTGCGCACCTTCGACCTGCAGACGGCACGTGACGCGATCTGCACGCTCAAGCCCGGCCAGACGCCGAACGTCGACAAGTTGATGTCCACCGTCAACTGGACGACCGCCGCCGACTTCGGCTTCGAGGACCGCTTCCAGGCCGAGGTGATCGGCAACGTCAACATCGCCACCGCGGGGGCGTACACGTTCCGGCTGACCAGCGACGACGGCTCCCGGCTGCGGATCGACGACACCACCGTGATCAACAACGATGGCCTGCACGGCGCGGTCGCGGTGGAGGGCGCGATCACGCTCACCACCGGCTACCACGCGCTGCACGTCGACTTCTTCGAGCGCGACGGCGGCCAGCAACTCACCCTGGAGTGGCGGCCACCCGGCGCGAGCGCGTTCGTGCTGGTGCCCACCTCGGTGCTGAGCACGGACGCCGGCGTGGTGCGGGTGACCGCGCCCGGGCGCAAGGAGTGCGAGGGCAGCGGGGACAGCCCGGGCGACGGGCTGCCACTGGACTCGGTGCACCCCGGTTACACGCTCACCAACCTGCGGCCATCCGGCTTCCAGCCGCAGGTCAGCGCCATGGACTGGTACCCGGACGGGCGCCTGGCGATCGCCACCTGGGGCGGCAGCGACACCATCGCCGGTGAGGTGTACGTGCTCAGCGGCGTCACCGGCGCCACGTCGCCGGGCCAGGTCACGTACCGGAAGATCGCGACCGGCCTGCGTGAGCCGATGGGCCTGAAGATCGTCGACGGCAAGATCTACGTGTCCCAGAAGCATGAGCTGACCGAGCTCAACGACACCAACGGCGACGGCAACATCGACCAGTACCGGACGGTCGCCACCTGGCCGTTCGACGGCAACTTCCACGAGTTCGCGTTCGGCCTGCTCTACAAGGACGGCTTCTTCTATCTGAACCTGTCCGTGTCGATCGACCTGGGCGGCGCCACCACCGAACCCCAGGGCTCACCGAACCGCGGCACCAGCCTGAAGATCAACCGCTCCACCGGCGCGGTCCAATACGTGGCCGGCGGCCTGCGCACCCCGGACGGCCTGGGCTGGGGTCCGGAGGGCGACATCTTTGTCACCGACAACCAGGGCGGCTGGCTGCCCGCCTCCAAGCTGGTGCAGATCAAGCAGGATCGCTTCTTCAACCACTACACCAACCCGGACGGGCCGTTCGACGGTCAGCCGGTCACCCAGCCGGTGCTGTGGCTGCCGCAAAATGAGATCGCCAACTCGCCGAGCACCCCGCTGCTGCTCGACACCGGTCCCTATGCCGGGCAGATGCTCTTCGGCGACGTCACCTACGGCGGCGTTCAGCGGGCCTTCCTGGAGAAGATCAACGGGCAATATCAAGGCGCGGTCTTCCGGCTCACCCAGGGCCTCGAGATGGGCGTGCTGCGACTCAGCCAGGGCCCGGACGGCGCGCTCTATGCCGGTGGGCTCGGCGCGGGCGGCAACTGGGGCCAGGAGGGCAAGCTGACGTACGGGTTGCAGAAGCTCACCCCCAACGGCGCCGCGGTCTTCGACATCAAGGCGATGCGCGCGATCGCGGACGGCTTCGAGCTGGAGTACACCCAGCCGGTCTCCACCGCCACCGCCGCCTCGCTCGCCGCGCGCTACCAGGCCAAGCAGTGGCGCTACGTGCCGACGGCCGAATACGGCGGTCCCAAGGTGGACGAGGAGACGCTGCCGGTGGCCTCGGCGACGCTCTCCGCGGATCGGCTCAAGGTGACTCTCAAGCTGTCCGGGCTCAAGCCCGGCCGGGTCGTGCACGTCCGCTCCCCCAGGCCGTTCACCTCGACGTCCGGCGCGTCACTGTGGAACACCGAGGCCTGGTACACGCTGAACAGCCTGGTCGACGGCACCACGGTGCGGTCCGGTCTGGTCGAGGCCGAGCACTCCGGGCTGAGCGGCACCGCGTCGCGGGCCACCGACCACACTGGATACACCGGCACCGGGTTCGTCGCCGGATACAACTCCGTCGGCGCGGCCACCACGTTCACCGTGAACGTGCCGTCGGCCGGCTCGTACCCGATCGCGCTGCGCTACAGCAACGGGCCGAACCCGTCGGCAGGCGCGAAAACCGTCAGCCTCTATGTCAACGGCAGCAAGGTGAAACAGGTCAGCCTGGCGAGCACCGTCAACTGGGATACCTGGGCCACCGCGGCCACCGAGACGGTCAGCCTGCGGGCCGGCGGCAACACCGTCGCCTACCGGGTGGACACCGGCGACGTCGGGCACGTCAACCTGGACAGCCTCACCGTCGGCACCACCGCGACGCCGAGCGCGCCGAAGACCGGATCCATCACCGGGATCGGCGGGAAGTGCCTCGACGTGAACAACTCCGGCACCGCGGACGGCACGAAGATCCAGCTGTGGACCTGCAACCCGTCGTCGGCGCAGAGCTGGACCCGCGAGGGTGACAGCCTGCGGGCGCTGGGCAAGTGCCTGGACATCGACAACGGCGGCACCGTCAACGGCACCAAGGTGCAGCTCTACACCTGCAACAACAGCGCCGCGCAGGTGTGGCAGGCGCAGGCCAACGGCTCGCTGCTCAACCCGCAGTCCGGCAAGGTGCTGGACGTCGCGGGCGGGGCCACCACGGATGGCACCCAGGTGCAGATCTGGGAGTGGGCGAACGTCGCCCAGCAGCGCTGGACCCACAACAACCCGACCCGGGTCACGCTGTTCGACGGCGGCAGCCTGAACGCCTTCCAGAACGCCGACGGCAGCGCGCCGACGTGGCCGATCTCCGGCGGCTCGGCCGAGGTGCTCGGCGGCGACATCCGCACCAAGCAGACCTTCGGCGACTTCAAGCTGCACGCCGAATTCTGGCTACCCAACCTGCCGTCCGACGTCACCGGACAGGCGCGCGCCAACAGCGGCATCTATCTACAGGACCGGTACGAGCTGCAGGTGCTGGACACCTTCGGCAAGGCGGTGCTGGCGAACAACGACAGCGCGTCGATCTATCTGAAGGCGGCGCCGAGCTCGAACGCGGGCACGGCGCCGGAGACGTGGCAGACGTACGACGTCACCTTCCGTGCGGCCCGCTGGAGTGGCGGCACGAAGACCGAGAACGCCCGCGTCACCGTGGTGTGGAACGGCACCACGGTGCACAACAACATCGCGATCGACGGCCCGACCGGCGCCGGTGCGGCCGAGGGACCCAACGCCCTGCCGATCCGCCTGCAGGATCACGGCGACCCCGGCGCGAACGTGCGCTACCGCAACATCTGGATCGAACCCGCGTGATCCCGGGGCGCCTCGAGCCGGTGGTCGATCGCCGGCTCGGGGCGCACCGGCAGGCGCCAGACCAGCACGAGCATCATCAGCACGAAGGTGTTGGCCGCCAGCAGGTTGTCGCCGGCCCACCAGATCGGCGACAGCACGCAGAGCCCGTAACAGGCCGCCGCCGGCACGATGTCGCGCCACCGCCCCGATTTCGCCAGCACGATCAGGGCGATCGGCAGGAAGACCAGGTGGTGGGTCCAGGCGATCGGGGTGATCAGGTTGGCGGTGAGTCCGACCAGGGTCAGGGCGGCCACCTCCTCCCCGTACCCGTGAGCCTGTGCGGCCCGGCGCAGTCCGGCGACGGCGACCGCCGCGCACACCGCGACCCAGACGACAGCCGGCGCGGTTTCGGTCTCGGACAACCGGGCGAGCAACCCGGACAGCGCCTGGTTGGCCACCGCGTCGGCCGCTCCCACCCGGCCGGTGCGCCAAACCAGTCCCCCGAAGTACTGCCACGTCTCGCGCGGCACCAGCAGACCGGTCGCGGCGGTGAGGCCGGCGAAGGTGGCGGCGGCGACCCCGGCGGCCCGCCAGCGCCGGGTGACGAGCAGATGGACGATGAACAGCGCCGGCGTGAGCTTGATCGCGGCGGCGATGCCCACGCCGATGCCGGTCCAGCGCGAGCCACGCCGGCCGAGCACCATCAGGTCGAGCACCACCAGCGCGAAGAGCAGCAGGTTCACCTGGCCGAGGCCGAGGGTCTGCCGGATCGGCTCGGTGGCCAGCAACGCCACGAAGGTGAGCGCCAGCACGGCCTTGCGGCGCACCCCGAGCGCCCACAGCGCGACGCCGAGGGCGAGCATGCTCAGCACCGTGCTCAGGGCGCCGGCCACCGCGGTCGAGACCATCGCGGTGGGCATCAGCACCAGCGCGGCGAACGGCGGATAGGTGAAGCCGAGCAGCCCGCGCACCGGCGCCCGATATCCGTAGAGCTCGCCGTCGCCCAGCCACCACCGGATCGCGCCCTGATAGATGGCCATGTCGAAGTAGCGGTAGTGCCGGTCGAACACCCACACGACGAGCAGCACCAGCAGAACGGCGAGTCCACTGCGGACGATCAGCTGGCGACGGCCCGGGGTCACGGGGTGTCGCTGCTGGTGACGCCGGTGACCGCGGTGCTGTACTGCACGGCTCCGGGGGTGAGCGTCGCGTTCGCCGGACCCGGCCGGCGTACGACCGCCTGGGTGAAGCCGATCTGATCGGAGCCTTCCCGCAGGAAGATCTGCCAGTCGATCAGCCCGTGGCGTGGCGTCTCCCCGGTGTAGGCGAGGCCGATCGCGGGCCGGCCGAGGGGATCCGTGGCGGTGTCCAGGGTCCGCACCCGGGTCAGGCCGGCCAGGGTGCGGAAGACCTTGGCCCGGTCCGCGCCGCTGAGCGAGTTGGTGAAGGTGTCCAGCAGCCTGGTGCACTCCCGGAAGAGCCATCCCTGCGCGTCGACCGGCGTCTCGCCGGTCAAGGCCACCCGGTCGATCATCGCGTCGGCCGCCGCGGCCGGATCCTCCGGCAGGTCGCCCACCGCGCCGTCGAACTCGGGATCGCCGGCCAGGTCCGGCGACAACCCCTCCTCGGGCGCGGGCGGCAGGTCGGCCGCGTCCGGCGAGCCGTCCCGGCGGTACGCCGCGGCGTCCCCCGCGGTCAGCGGCCGCACGCTCGACCCGTCCTCGCCGATGGCCAGCCAGCCCTCGCCGGGCCGCCCCTCGGCCGGCTGCACGCCGCGCACCGAGTCGACCCGGATCACGTCGTAGCCGCCGGCCGAGGACAGGTGCACGACCCGCCCGGTGGTGCCGGCGACGTGCAGGAACTGACCCTGGGCGTGGCTCTGCCCGGCCACAGCGGCGGCGGCCGTGAAGACGGCCGGCGGCGCCGCGATCGTGGCCTGTTCAGCGACCGGCTCCGGGCGCAGTTGCCGCGCGGCCACCGCGCCTCCCCCGCCGAGCAGCACGACGGCAGCCGCCGCGAGCGCGACCCACCGGCGGCGCGCGGGCCGCCGGGCGGGTGCTTGCGCCAGGACCGTGCGCAGGCAGAAGAGTGCCTGCGAAGAAGGCGCCGACCCGGGTACGGGCACCGGGTTGGCCGCGGCCAGGCGGGCCATGGCGTCGTGTTCGTTCATGCCGATCGCGCCTTCCTGCTCGCCGGGGCGGGCCTGGTCAACGCGGCGGGTTCCTCCGCGGCGAGCAGCTTGGCGAGGCGGCGCCGGGCACGGTGGACGCGCACCTTGAAGGTCACGGTGGAGCAGCCCAGCACGGTCGCCGCGGCGTCGTTGTCCAGACCCTCCCAGCCGATCAGCAGCAGGGCCTCGCGGTCGGTGGGCGAGAGTCGCAGCAACGCCTGCCGCAGGCCGGTGTCGGCGATCACGGACAGCGCGTGGTCCGGGGCGGGCTCCAGGCGGTAGCCGGCGATCTTCTCGGCGACCCGGGCCTGACGGCGGGCGGCGCGCATCTCGTTCGCGAGACAGTTGCGCGCCACCCGATAGAGCCAGGGCAGCGGCGGCGTGGGTAACCGCTCGAAGTGCCGCCAGGCGATGGTGAAGGTGTCGGCGACCACGTCGTGCGCTCGCGCCGGGTCGGTGCGCCGCGCCACGAAGGCCAGGACGAGCGGGTAGTGCGCACGGAACATCTCCGTGAACTGCTCATGCCCGCTCGTCATCCGTCGCCCCCTCGCCGCGCCCCATCCTCATCGGTGTTAGGTCCGGCAGGCGGGGCGCGGTTACGAGAGCTATCGATCTGTTACCTGAAAACTGAGCCGATCAGGTCGGCCGATCAGGTCGGCCGATCAGGTCGGCCGATCAGGTCAGCCGATCAGCGACCGGATGATCACGACGGCCAGGAAGACGACGATGAACGAGAGGTCGATGCCGACACCGCCGAGACGCAGCGGCGGCAGCACCCGCCGGACCGGCGCCAGCACCGGCTCGGTCAGCGTGTGGACGCCCCCGGTCAGGCGGGACCGGAAGCTGCCGGCCGTGGTCGGCCCGGCCAGCGCGATCGACCAGTCGAGGATGGCACGGGCGATGAGCAACACCTGGAACAGCAACAACACGAAACTCACGAGGGCGAGCACGAGGCCCATGGGTTCCTCCAGAACGGCCGGTAGTTACCCCACAACGATGCGTCGCGTTGTTGTGAATTCGCTGAGATCCGGCGTTCGTCCGGTGCCCCGTAGCTTCGAAAGTTGCGGCGCGACACTTGAAGTGGGTACAGATGCACCGTGCACACCTTCGCGCGGGCAGCGCTGACCGGCGGCCTGGTGCTCAGCCTCGCCGGGTGTTCCTCTCCCTTCTCCGGCGGGGAGGAGGTGCCCGAGCCGGCCGCGACCGTGGCCGGCGGGCCGCGGCTCGCCGCCGTCCCGGTGCGTCCGCTCGAAGACGCCGGCGAGGCGCCGTTCGACCAGCAGCGGCAGATGTTGGCGCCGCCCGGCTGGCAGGTCACCGTCTGGGCCCGGGTGTCCGGCGCCCGCCTGCTGGCCTGGACTCCGGACCGCCGGCTGCTCGTGTCGCGGCCCAAGTCCGGTGACGTCATCGAGCTGGTCCCCGGGCCGGGTGACACCGCGCCGGAGCAGCGCCCGCTGGTCGAGGGGCTGAACCAGCCGCACGGGCTGGCCTTCGACGGCGACACGCTCTATCTGGCCGAGAGCGACCGGTTGGACGCCTTCGCTTATCGCGACGGGACCCTGTCGGACAAACGGGTGGTGGCCGACGGACTGCCCGACCAGAAGAGTCCCGAGCTCGGCGGCACCTATGCGCACGCGCTCAAGAGCGTGGCGGTCGGCCGGGACGGCGAGCTCTACTTCTCGATCGGGTCGACCGGCAACATCTCGGCCGAGGACCGCGACGCGAACCCGGAACGGGCCACCATCATGCGGGTCCCGTCCGGCGGCGGGCAGCCGGAGGTGTTCGCGCGTGGCGTGCGCAACGGCACCGGTCTGGCCATCGACCCGGGTGGCGCGGTGTGGACCGCGGTGAACAACCGGGACAACATCGCCATCCCCGAGGGCGACGACAAGGGTGAGGTCCGCACCGACTATGTGAACGACCACCCGCTCGAGCCGCTCGCCCGGCTGACCGAGGGACGCGACCTGGGATGGCCGTTCTGCAACCCGGACCCGGATCTGAAGGAGGGCGCGGCGCCGAACTACACGCGGCGTCCGTTCCTGCGGGACGTCCAGACCAACCCGGACGGCGCCGAGCTCGACTGCGCCACGCTGCCCCCGGTCGAGCAGGGCATGGGCGCGCACTCGGCCCCGCTCGGACTGAGCTTCGCCACCTCCCCCGGGCTGGGCGGCAGCTATGGGGCCGGCGCCCTGGTCGGCGTGCACGGCTCGTGGAACCGCAAGCCGCCCCGGCCGCCGGAGGTGTCCTTCTTCGCCTGGCGCGACGGCACGCTCGGCCCGCAGCAGACGCTGCTCAGCGGCTTCCAGGACGAGGACGGCTCACGCTGGGGCCGGCCGGTGATGGCCGTCCAGGGCCCGGACGGCGCCCTCTATGTCAGCGACGACCTCGCCGGCGCCATCTATCGCGTCACGCCGTCATAGGCGCGTTGCCGGCGGCTCGGTAGTAGATCCACGCCAGGGTGTCGCAGCCCGGGCGCAGCAGGAAGAACACGTCGTCGCAGACCCGGCGCAGGTCGGCCAGGAACGCGGCGTCCAGCCGGGCCCGGTTCGCGGTGAACTTGCCGGCCTTCGCGTAGTTGCGGTAGCCGAAGTCGTGCCGCTTGCAGGCGAGCCGGAAGTCGAAGCCGAGCGGCCGATCCGGCCCGCCGGTGCAGCCGTCGGTGGACCAGTCGAAGTCGAACTTCGCCCAGGCGTCCGGGTGCTGCCGGGCCTTGTTCCACTCGGCGAAACTGCCGGCCGACGGCTGCGTCCAGGCCTTCAGCACCTCGCCCCGGTCCACGGTGGCGTGGGCCGGCGCCGGGCCGACGAGCAGGGCCGCGCCGAGCGCCAGGACGGGCGCGAACAACAGCCGGGATCGTGCGGACATGCGTGGCCTCCGTGGTCTCCGTGAGCAGTCAGGACCACCATGCGGCCCGGCCTGCGCCACGCGCGGCGGAGTGCGCGGATGTCCGCCGATCAGGGGAGGTCGGCGACACTGTCCGGATGCGGGCAGGCATCGTGATCACCATCCTGGAACTGGTCGGCCTCTACGTGTTCGCCACCTCCGGCGCGCTGATGGCCATCCAGAAGGGCTTCGACGTCGTCGGGATCCTGGTGCTGGCGATGCTGACCGCGCTCGGCGGCGGGATACTGCGCGACCTGATCATCGGGGACACCCCGCCCGCCGCGTTCACGAACGTCAACTACCTGGCGATCCCGTTGGTGGCCGCGGTGGTGACGTTCTTCGCCCACGCGCTGCTGCAGCGGCTGAGCTTCACCGTGCTGGTCTTCGACGCCGCGGGCCTGGCACTGTTCTGCGTCACCGGCACGCTGAAGGCCCTCGCGTTCCACCTCGGCCCGCTGCAGGCGGTGCTGCTCGGCATCACCACCGCGGTCGGCGGCGGGGTGCTGCGCGACGTCACCGCGCGAGAGACGCCCGCCCTGGTGCAGAGGGATTCCGACCTCCATTCGATCCCGGCCGCGGGCGGCGCGATCATCGTCGTCTGCGCGCACTTCGCGGGCCTGCCGATGGCGCTGGTCGGCGCGGTCGCGGCGGTCCTGGTGTTCGCGCTGCGCATCGTCGCGATGCTGCGCCACTGGACCGCGCCACGGGCCTGGAGCCGCGGCTAAGCCCAGGTGGCGCGATAGGCGGGCCAGGCCGCGCGCAGGTAGGCGCCGAACGGCACCCACCAGATGAGGTCGTTGGTGACGATCAGCACGACGGTCTGCCACGGCCACCCGCCAGTGGCGATCAGCCAGGCCAGCCCGGCCGGGCCGGGCACCTTCCCGGTCAGCCCGACGGCGCCACCTGCTCGGGCAGGCGCCGGCCGCCGGCCACCACGTCACCGCCGTGGTCCGGCGCCCCGACGCCCTGCGTGGCGAGCCGGTCGACGTCGTGCGAGCGGACCTGTCCCGCCCCGACGTGGCCGAGCTGGCCGAAGCGCTGGCCGGCGCGCACGTCGTGCTGTCCGCCCTCGGCGCGCGGTCCGGCGGTGAGGCCGGCGTCGCCTCGCGGGGCACGGCGGCGATCGTGGCGGCGATGCGGCACGCCGGTGTGCGCCGGATCATCGCGGTCAGCGCCGCGTCGGTCGCGACGGTGCCGTCGCCCGGCCGCCCGCACCCGCCGCGGCACAACCCGGGCGACGGCCCGGTCATGCGGCACGTGATCGCGCCCGTCGCGAAGCGCCTGTTCGGCCGTCACTACGCCGACCTGGCGCGGATGGAGGACACCCTGCGCGACAGCGGGCTGGCCTGGTCGATCGTCAGCCCGCCACGGCTGCTCGACCGGCGGCCGGCCCGCGCCTATCGGGTCGCGATCGACCGGAACGTGCGGGGCGGGCTGTTCATCGCCCGCGCCGACGTCGCCCGGCACATGCTCACCATGATCGACGACCCGGCCACGGTCCATCACGCGGTGAGCATCGCCTACTGAAGTCAGAAGGGCGACACGCTGGTGCGGCTGGGCGACGTCTTCGCCGACGCGGGCGACCCGGTGCAGGCCCGCACGGCGTGGCAGCGGGCCGTGTCGCTGCTGGAGAATCTCGGCCCCGAACACGCCGAGATCGTCCGGAGGAAGCTGGCCACCCATCGAATTTGAGCGAAATTTACAAGCCCTGTTGTGGGTATCCTACAAAACCTGGCCCGGCGTCTTCCTCATCCCCCCTCTCGATTTGCTCGCCCGGAAGGGTGGACGATCGTGGACATGTCACCGTTGGGCGCCCGCTTCACCTCCGATGATGAAGATCAGCCCGACGCCCGCCCGCCGGAGACGAGGTTCAGCCAGTTGTTCAGTCGTATCGCCATCGTCAACCGTGGTGAGGCCGCCATGCGGCTCATCCACGCCGTCCGCGAGCTGGCCGCGGAGACCGGCAGGCCGATCGAGACGGTCGCGCTGCACACCGACGTCGACCGCACCGCCACCTTCGTGCGGGAGGCGGACATCGCCTACGACCTCGGTCCGGCGGCCGCTCGGCCGTACCTGGATCTGAAGGTCCTGGAGCGCGCCCTGGTCGAGACCGGCGCCGACGCGGCCTGGGTGGGCTGGGGTTTCGTCGCGGAGGACCCGGCCTTCGCCGAGCTGTGCGACAAGGTCGGGGTGGCCTTCGTCGGGCCCAGCCCGGAGGCGATGGCCAAGCTCGGCGACAAGATCGGCGCGAAGCTGATCGCCGAGGAGGTCGGCGTGCCGGTCGCGCCGTGGAGCCGCGGCTCGGTGGACAGCCTGGAGGCCGCCCTGGCCTCGGCCGCCGAGGTGGGCTACCCGCTGATGCTCAAGGCGACCGCGGGCGGTGGCGGCCGGGGCATCCGGGTGATCCGCAGCGACGACGAGCTGGCCGACGCCTTCGAGCGCACCAGCCAGGAGGCCGCGCGGGCGTTCGGCAGCGCGGTGGTGTTCCTGGAGCGGCTGGTCACCGGCGCCCGGCACGTCGAGGTGCAGGTGATCGCCGACGGCCAGGGCACGGCCTGGGCGCTCGGCGTGCGGGACTGCTCGATCCAGCGGCGCAACCAGAAGGTGATCGAGGAGTCGTCCTCGCCGGTGCTCGGCGCGGAGCAGGCGGCCGAGCTGAAGGCGTCGGCCGAGCGGCTGTGCGTCGCGGTGGGCTACCGCGGCGCGGCGACCGTGGAGTTCCTCTATCGCCCGAGCGACCGGATGCTGGCCTTCCTCGAGGTCAACACGCGGTTGCAGGTCGAGCACCCGATCACCGAGTCGACCACCGGGTTCGACCTGGTCAAGGCCCAGTTGCACGTGGCGTCCGGCGGACGGCTCGAGGGTGAGCGGCCGATCGAGCGCGGGCACGCCATCGAGGCGCGGCTCAATGCCGAGGACCCGGATCGCGACTTCACCCCCTCCCCCGGCCGCATCGCGCTGCTCGACCTGCCGGCCGGACCGGGCATCCGGGTGGACACCGGGGTCAGCGAGGGCGACAGCATCCCGGCCGACTTCGACTCGATGATCGCCAAGGTCATCGCGTACGGGCACGACCGGGACGAGGCGCTCGCCCGCCTGCGCCGGGCGATGGCGCAGACCACGGTGATCATCGAGGGTGGCGCGACCAACAAGAGCTTCGTGCTCGACCTGCTCGACCAGCCGGAGGTGATCGACGGCAGCGCGGACACCGGCTGGATCGACCGGGTCCGGGGCGAGGGCCGGCTGGTGTCACACCGGCACTCCACCGTCGCCGTCGCGGTCGCCGCCATCGAGGCGTACGAGGAACAGGAGCGCGCCGAGCGCCAGCACCTGCTGCAGACCGCGTACGGCGGGCGCCCGCAGGTGCGGCACGAGAGCGGCCGCCCCCTCGACCTCAAGCTCCGCGGCGCGTCCTACCGGGTGCGCGTGGCCCGGGTCGGCGCCCACCGCTTCCGGGTCGCCGTCGAGGCCGGCGGCAACGCCCGCACCGCCGACGTCGAGCTGGACCGCTTCGACCGGCACACCGGGCAGGCGCTGGTCGACGGCACGCGTTACCGGCTGCTGGCCCACGTGCACGGCCCGATCCACGTGGTCGAGGTGGACGGCGTCACCCACCGGGTCAGCCGGGACGAGGGCGGCGTCCTGCGCTCGCCGATGCCCGCTCTGGTGGTCGCCACCCCGCTGGCGATCGGCGCCGTGGTCGAGGCGGACGCGCCGGTCCTGGTGCTGGAGAGCATGAAGATGGAGACGGTGCTGCGGGCGCCGTTCAAGGCCCGGCTCAAGGAATGCTCGGTCGCGGTCGGCAGCAAGGTGGAGACCGGCGCGCCGCTGCTGCGGCTGGAACCGGTCGGCGACGGCTCGGCCGAGCAGGCCACCGCGGCGAGCCAGGCGGTCGAGCTCGACCTGCCGCCCGCACCCGGGGCCCGGCCGGCCTGGCAGCGTGCCCGGCGCGGGCAGGAGGACCTGCGCAGCCGCCTGCTCGGCTTCGACGCCGACCTGAGCGACGAGCGCCGCGGGCTCAGCGACTACCGCGAGGCGCGCAAGTCCGCGGCGGAGGCCGGCCACCGCCAGCTGGCCGAGGAGATCGCGCTGATCGACGTCTTCACCGACCTCGCCGAGCTGACCCGCAACCGGCCGACCGGCGAGGACGGCGACGGCGACGGCGACCGGCACGTGCACAGCCCCCGCGAGTTCTTCCACACCTATCTGCAGAGCCTCGACGTGGAGCGGGCCGGGCTGCCGGACCGGTTCCAGGCCAAGCTGTCCAAGGCCCTGGCCAACTACGGCGTCACCGAGCTGGAACGCACGCCCGAGCTCGAGGCCGCGGTGTTCCGGATCTTCCTGGCCCAGCAGCGGGCGTCCACCGACGCCGCGGTCGTTGCGGCGCTGCTGCGCGAGTGGCTGCGCGAGCCGCCGCCCGAGGAGACGCTGCGCGAGTCCGCCGGGCTCGCGGTGGAGCGGCTGGTGGCGGCCACCCAGGTGCGTTTCCCGGCGGTCGCCGACCTGGCCCGCGGCGTGGCGTTCACCTGGTTCGCCCAGCCGTTCCTGCTGCGCGACCGGGCCCGGGTCTATGCGCAGGTCCGCAAACACCTGCGCCACCTGGACGAGCAGCCGGACGCGCCGGACCGCGCCGACCGGATCGCCGAGATGGTGCGCACCACCGAGCCGCTGGTCCGGCTCCTCGGCCAGCGGCTGATCCGCGCCGACCTGGACAACTCGGTGATGCTCGAGGTGCTGACCCGGCGTTACTACGGCAACAAGGGCCTCACCGGCGTGCGGACGGTCGAGGCCGCCGGCAGCTCCTTCGTGGTCGCCGAGCGGGACGGATCGCACCTGGTCACCACCGCGGTGCAGATCGGCCGGCTGGGCGATGCGCTGCGCGGCCTGGGCGAGCTCGCGGCCGGGACGGCGGCCGTCGACGCGGACGTCTATCTGGGCTGGGAGCGGCAGCCGGAGGACTCCGAGGCGATGGCCGCCTCGCTGGGCCAGGTCGTCGCCGCGCATCCGCTGCCGCCGCAGGTGCGCAGGCTCACCCTCACCGTCGCGGGCCGGGGCGGAGCGGTGATGCATCACCACTTCACCTTCAGCGCGGTGGAGGGTGGTGGCATGGCCGAGGAGCGGCTGATCCGCGGCCTGCACCCGTACATCGCCCAGCGGATGCAGCTGGAGCGGCTGAGCAAGTTCGACCTGACCCGGCTGCCGTCCTCGGACGAGGAGGTCTACCTCTTCCAGTGCGTCGCGCGGGAGAACCGGTCCGACGAGCATTTGGCCGCGTTCGCCCAGGTGCGTGACCTCACCCCGCTGCGCGACCAGGACGGCCGGATGGTCGCCCTGCCCACCGCCGAAGAGGTCATCTCCACCTGCGTCGACTCGATCCGGCGCGCACAGTCCCGCCGCCCGTCCAAGAACAAGTTCAACACCAACCGCATCGTCCTGTACGTGTGGCCGCCCAGCGACCTGACCCGGGAGGAGCTGGAGATCCTGTCCCGGCGGGTGCTCCCGGGCACGGCCGGCGCCGGGCTCGAGGAGATCCTGTTCATCGGCCGGGTGCGCGACCGGGACACCGGCGTGCTGACCAAGACCGCGATGCGCATCTCGTTCGACGCGAGCGGCGGCACCCGGCTCACCTTCCGGGCGCCGTCCGACGAGCCGGTCGAGCCGCTCGACGACTACCGCCGCAAGGTGCTGCGGGCGAGCAGCCGCAACACGGTCTACCCGTACGAGCTGACCGGCCTGCTCGGCGCCTTCGCCGAGCACGACCTGGACGACGGGCACCGGCTGGTGCCGGTGGACCGCCCGAAGGGCAACAACACCGCGGCGATCGTCGCCGGCGTGGTGACCACCCCGACCGGCCGGCACCCGGACGGCATCACCCGGGTGGTGCTGCTCGGCGACCCGACCAAGGCGCTCGGCGCGCTCTCCGAGCCGGAGTGCCGCCGGGTGATCGCCGCCCTCGACCTGGCCGAGCGGATGCGGGTGCCGCTGGAGTGGTACGCGCTCTCCGCCGGCGCCCGGATCTCGATGGAGTCGGGCACCGAGAACATGGACTGGGTGGCCGCCGCGCTCAAGCGGATCGTCGAGTTCACCCAGGACGGCGGCGAGATCAACATCGTGGTCGCGGGCATCAACGTCGGGGCGCAGCCCTATTGGAACGCCGAGGCGACGATGCTCATGCACACCAAGGGCATCCTGGTGATGACACCGGACTCGGCGATGGTGCTGACCGGCAAGCAGTCGCTGGACTTCTCCGGCGGCGTGTCGGCCGAGGACAACTTCGGCATCGGCGGCTACGACCGGGTGATGGGCCCGAACGGGCAGGCGCAGTATTGGGCGCCGGACCTGATCTCCGCCCGCGACGTGTTGATGGCGCACTACGAGCACACCTATGTGGCGCCGGGCGAGACCGGGCCGCGGCCGACCACCACCACCGACCCGGTGGACCGGGACGTGTCGAGCTTCCCGCACACCGTGGCCGGCAGCGACTTCAGCACCGTCGGGCAGATCTTCTCGGCCGCGCACAATCCGGACCGCAAGAAGGCGTTCGACATCCGTACCGTGATGAAGGCTCTGTCCGACCAGGATCATCCGGTGCTGGAGCGCTGGGCGGGGATGGCCGACGCGGAGACCGCGGTGGTGCAGGACGTGCACCTCGGCGGGGTGCCGGTGTGCCTGCTCGGCATCGAGTCGCAGACCGTGCCGCGGCGTGGCTTCCCGCCCACCGACGGGCCGGACACCTACACGGCGGGCACGCTGTTCCCGCGGTCGTCGAAGAAGGCGGCCCGGGCGATCAACGCGGCCAGCGGCAACCGACCGCTGGTGGTGCTGGCCAACCTGTCCGGCTTCGACGGCTCGCCGGAGTCGATGCGCAAGCTGCAGCTGGAATACGGCGCCGAGATCGGCCGGGCGATCGTGAACTTCCGCGGCCCGATCGTGTTCTGCGTGATCTCCCGCTACCACGGCGGCGCGTTCGTGGTGTTCTCCAAGGCGCTGAACCCGAACATGACCGTGCTCGCGCTGGAGGGCTCGTTCGCGTCGGTGCTCGGCGGCGCGCCGGCCGCGGCGGTGGTGTTCGCCGGCGAGGTGAACGCACGCACGGCGGCCGACCCGCGGGTCCGCGAGCAGGAGAGCAGGGCAGCGGAGGCCAGCGGCGGCGACCGCGCGGCGCTGTCCGCGGAGCTGGACGAACTGCGCACCTCGGTGCGGGTGGAGAAGCTCGGCGAGGTGGCCACCGAGTTCGACCGGGTGCACAGCATCCGCCGGGCCGTCGAGGTGGGCTCGGTGGACGCGGTGATCAGCGCCGCCGAGCTGCGGCCCCGGATCATCGAGGCGGTGAACTCCGCGGGCTCGCGGGCCGTGATGTAGGGATGTGAGCAACTCCGCCGCTGTCGTCGTCCGCGCGCCTGCCCGCCCGGACGGCAGCCCGGCCACCCCGCGGGTGGCCGGGCTGGACGGATTGCGCGGCCTGTGTGCGCTGTACGTGCTGCTGTTCCACTGCTGGGCGTACACCTTCAAGGGGTTCCCGAAGAGCTCCGGTCCCGCCTGGCTGGACTGGCTCGGGTTCGGCCGCCTCGCGGTGGTGTTCTTCCTGATCCTGTCCGGCTTCTCCCTCGCGGCATCCGCGGCCGCCCACGGCTGGCGGCTCGGCGGCGTGCGCGGGTTCGCCCGGCGGCGGGCCTGGCGGATCCTGCCGCCGTACTGGGCGGCCCTGGTGTTCTCCCTGGTCATCGCGTGGACGGTGGTCGCGCAGCCGCACTCCGGCGGGCGGCCGGACGAGCGGTCGGTGGTCGTGTTCGGCCTGCTGCTGCAGGACGTCGTGCCGGCCCGCACGCCGAACGGCGCGTTCTGGTCGATCAGCGTCGAGGCCCTGCTCTATCTGGTGTTCCCGCTGATGATCGCGGTGTGCCGGCGGGCCGGGGTGACGGCGATGCTGACCTGCGCGACGCTGCCGGTGGTGGCGGTCAGCGTGCTGGTGGCCGGCGGCACCGAGACCGGCGAGAACCGGCTGGCCCCGCACCTGCTGCCGGTCTTCGCGGCGGGCGTCGCCGCGGCCGGAATCGTGGCGGCCGGCGAGCGGGTGCGGCGGTTGCCCTGGGCCTGGCTCGCCGCGGCGGCCGCGGTGCCGCCGGTCGCGCTGGTCCTGGCGCAGGGCTCGACCTGGACCGTGCGCAACTACTTCTGGGTGGACCTGGTGATCACGCCGGCCCTGACGCTGCTCGTGGTCGCGCTGGCCACCGGCCGCCCGGCGCCGCTGATCCGGCTGCTGAGCACCCGGCCGCTGGTGCGCCTGGGCTCGTTCTCCTACAGCCTCTACCTGATCCACCTGCCGATCGTGGTGGCGATCAGCCTCGAGGTGGTGGCGCCGCGGCTCGGCCACGGACTGACCGCGTTCGCGGTGACGACCGTCGCGGCCGGACTGGTGTCGGTGTTCGGCGCCTGGCTGTTCGCCCGGGTGTTCGAGTTCCCGTTCCAACGGCACCGTTCGTGGCCGGACCTGGTCAGGGCGTATAGAGCTGCGCCATCGCGGTGATGGTGCCGTCCGTGACGGTGACCTTGGCGAAACCCTCGGGGTTCTCCTCGAGCCAGTCGGCGAACTTCGCCGGCGTGGTCGGGCACTGACCGCCGCTGGTCGGCGAGTCGATGCACACCCCACCCTCGCCGTCGTCCCAGGTCAGCAGCTTGGGCCGCGCTGACACCGGGACGGTGACCTTGATGTGGCTGTCCTCGGTGGTCCACTCGCGCTCGCAGCGCGGGTCGTTCGCCTTGATCTTGTAGGTCCGGCAGAACTCGTCGCCGGTCATGAAGATGATCGGCTCGACGACCGCGGACCGTTCGGCGGCGTCGTAGGAGTAGACCTTGACCATCGAGGTGGCGTCGCCCTGGGTCAGGTCGGGGTAGGTGAACTGCGGCTCTTTCGATGCGGCGGGCGCGCTGCTGGGCGGGGGGATCGGTGTCTTCTCCTCGGCCCCGCAGGCCGCCGCCGAAAGGATGAGCGCGAGGCACAGAAGTCGTCGGATCACAGCGATCGGATCTCCACTCCCGAGAAGGCGGCGGAGGTGTCGCCGCTGCGGATGTCGTTGATCGCGCCGAGCACGACCTGCCCCGCCACGAGCGAGGGATCCCTGAGCGGCATGGTCAGCACCGGCGTGCCGTCGACCGAGAGCGTGGCGGACTCGTCGTGCACGTCCACGACCGCCCGGTGCCGGCTCTCCACCTGGAACGCGGTGCTCGGCGCCGTGACCTCGTCGATCATCTCGCCGTCGTCGTTCAGGCCCATCCGGACCTCCTTCTCGCAGAGCGAGACCTGGTAGCCGCTGCGGGCGACGAACCGGAACCAGACCACCGCGCACGCGCCGGGCGTGACCACCGCGGCGTCGACGGTCACCGACTGGTTGCCGGAGAAGATCTCCGCCGGGCCCTTGCACTGGTAGTCGGTCGCCAGCGAGGTGGTCGCGACGAGGCGGCCGTCGAACCGGCAGCCGCCGTTGAGATCCCGGGTGGCGAACCACTGCCCCGGCCGGTCCAGGCGGCGGTCGATGACCGTCGGCCCGTCCACGATCCGGACCAGCGACGGGGTGGCCGACGGGACCGCCGACGCCAGGCTCGCCGGGGCCGGCGCCTCCGTGTCGAACCTGGTCAGAAACAGGCCGGCCGCGGCGAGCGCGACGATCGCCACGGCGACCAGCGCCATGAGCCCGACACGCCGCCGTGGTCTCCGGTCCCCCGCCTGCTGTGCGGCCTGCGCCGCGCGGCGCAACTCGGGCTGCTGGGCGAGCGCGCCCTGCGGTCCCGCGGTCAGCAACTCCTCGAGCAGGTCGTGCGCGGTCGGCCGCTGCGCCGGGTCCTTCGCCAGGGTGCGGCCGACCAGCTCCCGGAGCGGGCCGGGCAGGCCGGTGAGGTCCGGTGGCTGGGTCAGGATGCGGGCCGCGGTGGCCGCGGCCGAGTCGCCCTGGAACGGGGTGCGCCCGGTGCCCGCATAAGCCACCACCGCGCCCCACGCGAACACGTCGGCGGCCGGGCCGAGCGTGCGGGCGGTGTCGGTGTCGAACCGCTCCGGCGCCATGTAGGCCACCGTCCCGACCATCTGGTCGGTGCGGGTGTGCTGGCTGGTCGTCTCGAACGCGCGGGCGATGCCGAAGTCGATAACCTTGGGCGTGCCCAGCGAGAACAGCACGTTGCCGGGCTTGAGGTCGCGGTGGATCACGCCGGCGCCGTGGATGGCGGCCAGCGCGGTGGCCACCCCGACCGCCACGCTGTGCAGGTTTCCGGTGGTCAGCGGGCCCTGTTCCCGGATCACCTCGGTCAGGCTCGGGCCGTCGACGTACTCCACCACCAGATAGGGCGTGCGGTGGTCGGGGTCGGCGTCGAGCAGCTCGGCGGTGCAGAACGGCGGCACCTGGCGGGCGCGGTTGACCTCGCTGCGGAACCGGCCGCGGAACTCCTCGTCGTCCGCGTACTCCGGGCGGATGACCTTGACCGCGACGAGCCGGTCGTCGGCGCGGCGGCCGAGGTAGACCGTGCCCATGCCACCCGATCCGAGCCGCCCGAGCAGGCGGTAACCGCCCAGCTCCTGAGGGTCGCCAGGACGTAGTGGATCAGACACGCGCAGGACGATACCCCGACCGCCGTCGATCCCCGCTGTCAGCTTCGCGCCACCTCGAGCTCCCTCTCTTTGAAGATCAACTCGCTGCCCGCGCAGTCGATCACGACGGTCTGGCCGGGGCGCAGCTCGTTGAACAGGATCCGCTCCGCGAGGTTGTCCTCGATCTCGCGCTGGATCGTGCGGCGCAGCGGCCGGGCGCCCAGCACCGGGTCGAAGCCCTTGTTCGCCAAGTACTTCTTCGCGGTGTCGGTGAGCTCGAGACCCATGTCCTTGTTCTTGAGCTGGGTCTCGATGCGCGACACGAAGATGTCCACGATCTGCAGGATCTCCTCCTGGCGAAGCTGGTGGAAGACGATCGTGTCGTCGATGCGGTTGAGGAACTCGGGGCGGAAGTGGTTCTTCAGCTCGTCGTCGACCTTCTGCTTCATCCGCCCGTATGCGCTCTCCTCCGCGTGCGAGGCCTGGAAGCCGAGCGTGCCCCTGCCGATGTCCCTGGTGCCGAGGTTGGTGGTCAGGATGATCACCGTGTTCTTGAAGTCCACGATGCGACCCTGACCGTCGGTCAGCCGACCGTCCTCCAGGATCTGCAGCAGCGTGTTGAACACGTCCGGGTGGGCCTTCTCGATCTCGTCGAACAACACCACCGAGAACGGCTTACGCCGCACCTTCTCGGTCAGCTGACCGCCCTCGTCATAGCCGACGTAACCGGGCGGGGCGCCGACCAGCCGCGACATCGTGGACCGGTCGTGGAACTCGGACATGTCCAGCTGCAGCAACGCGTCCTCGGACCCGAACAGGAACTCCGCCAGCGTCCGGGCCAGCTCCGTCTTCCCGATGCCCGAGGGGCCGGCGAAGATGAACGAACCCGACGGCCGCTTCGGGTCCTTCAACCCCGCCCGGGTGCGCCGGATCGCCTTCGACACGGCCCGCACCGCGTCCTCCTGGCCGATCACCCGCTTGTGCAGCTCGTCCTCCATGCCGAGCAGCCGGGAGGTCTCCTCCTCGGTCAGCTTGTAGACCGGGATGCCGGTCCAGTTGCCCAGCACCTCGGCGATCTGCTCGTCGCCGACCTCGGTCGCCCGGCGCATGGCAGCCCGCGCGCCGGCCTCGTCGATCAGGTCGATCGCCTTGTCCGGCAGGAAGCGGTCCGGCAGGTAGCGGTCGGCCAGCGTGACCGCGGTGGACAGCGCCAGGTCGCTGAACGAGACGCGGTGGTGGGCCTCGTACCGGTCGCGCAGGCCGCGGAGGATCTCGACCGCCTCGCCGTGGGTCGGCTCGTCGATGCGCACCGGTTGGAAGCGGCGAGCCAGCGCGGCGTCCTTCTCGAAGTACTTCCGATATTCGGCCGTGGTGGTCGCGCCGATGGTCTGCAACTCGCCCCGGGCCAGCATCGGCTTGAGGATGGAGGCGGCGTCGATCGCCCCCTCGGCGGCGCCCGCACCCACCAGCGTGTGGATCTCGTCGATGAACAGGATGATGTCCCCGCGGCCACGGATCTCCTTGATCACCTTCTTCAGCCGCTCCTCGAAGTCACCCCGGTAGCGCGAGCCCGCCACCAGCGAGCCCAGGTCCAGCGAGAAGACCTGCTTGTCGCGGAGGTTGTCCGGCACCTTGCCGTCGACGATGGCCTGCGACAGGCCCTCGACCACAGCGGTCTTGCCGACGCCCGGTTCGCCGATCAAGACCGGGCTGTTCTTCGTACGGCAGGAGAGCACCACCATCAGCCGCTCGATCTCGCGGTCCCGGGTGACCACCGGGTCCAGCTTGCGGTCGCGGGCGCGCTGGGTCAGGTTGTCGCCGTACTGGTCGAGTGCTCCGGTCGGCCTGATCTCGACGGCGGCGGCCGGCTCCTCGCCGCCGGCGAGCAGCTCGATCACCTGCTCGCGGATGCGCCCGCGGTCGATGCCGCACCGGTCGAGCACCGTCGCGGCGGCGCCGTCGATCTCCCGGATCAGGCCCAGCAGGACGTGCTCCGTACCGATGTAGTTGTGTCCTAGTTTGAGAGCCTCGCGCAGCGAGAGCTCGAGCACCTTCTTGGCGCGCGGGGTGAACGGGATGTGCCCCGGCTCGGCTTCCTGTGGCGCGGTGATCGCCGCCACCTCGCGGCGGGCGTCGGCGACGGTCAGACCCAGGTTCACCAGGGCCCGGCCGGCGACGCCGTCACCCTCGCGGAGCAGCCCGAGCAGCAGGTGCTCGGTGCCGATGAACGGGTGGTTGAGCATCCGGGCGTCTTCCTGGGCCAGGACGACCACCCGGCGGGCACGGTCGGTGAATCGTTCGAACACGACACTCACGTCCTCGCGGTGAGGCCCCACGCACCCCACCCGACAGACGCACGTGTGTGCGCACGGAAACGACATGGGGTGATCTGCGCTGAGTCGGAGCCTCTTGGCGTCGGGGCGGGGTCCGCGTGGGTGGCCTCGCTGCGCTCGTGCAGGCGCGCTGCCCCCCGAGACTACAACGACAGGTCCTACGATGGCCGCAGGGAGGACAGCGATGACCGGAACCAAGCGCCGACACCCCGTGCCCGACCGTGCCCGCCGGCGTGCGATCCGCGCGCTCGCCGCCCAGCTGGGGGTGGCCTATTCGGTCGCCGCGCGCCTGCTCGCCGCCCAGCCTCCCCCGCCCTCTCCTTCCGCTGTGGGCGAACACCGGCCGTTCCACGCCCGGGTCCGGGACACCCGCGAGGCGGTGGATCTGCCGCTCGGGCGGGCCGCCCACCTCACCGCCCGGTTCCGGCTCGGCGGGCCGGACTGCCGCACGGTGCTGGCCATGCTCTATGCGGTGGTGGCGCACGAGTCGCCGGAGCTGGTGCCCGCCGCCGAGGAGCTGGCCTGGGTGGCCGAGCTGGGTGAGGAGACGGCAGTCGACATCACCTGCGCCGGGCTCGACCAGGCCGCCCGGCGGCTGCTCGACGAGGACCACTGGCGGCTGTGGACCCGGGTCGAGGCCGCGCTGGCGGCCGGCGAGGCGGGCGACGACCGGCGGGTCCGCGACGTGGCGATCGTGCTCGGTCGCGAGCTGCGCACCCGGAGCCTGCGCGGCTCGCTCGACCCCGCCCGGCGCACGTTGGACGCGGCTTTTGCCTTCTGACGCCGAGCGGGTGCCGCTGCCGACCGACGCGGGACCCGGGCTCGGCGCCCAGTTGCACCGCTGGGCGTCGTCCGCGCCGATGCTCTCGCTGGTCGCGGCGTTCGGCGGCACGGCGCCCTCGTCGGCCGGACCGGCCTCGCTGCTGGCCTGGCTCGAGGACTTCTCGGCGCGGCACTGGGACTTCCGCACCGCCCGCGGGGTCGAACGGCACCAGGTCGAGGCGCCCGAGCTGAAGCCGGAGCAGCGGGCCGCGGTCGGGCGGGCGGCCACCGCGCTCGGCTTCGTCGCGTCCGAGGCGCCGCCGCTGCGCGAATACGATCACCTGCTGGTGCTGGGCGGCATGGCCCGCACCTGCGTGCTGCGCGCCCAGCACGCCGCGCGGCTCGTCAACGAGGACGGCATCCGGGCCGGCCGGGTCACGGCGCTGGGCAGCCACCGCCCGCTCGGCCCCGGCGAGGTGCTCGGAGAACCGGCGGAGTCCGAGGTGGACGCGCTCGACGTGGCGATGCGGGCCGCGTTCGGCGAGGGGCCGCGGGTGCTGGCCGCGCCGTCGAGCGAGCCGGAGAAGCGCCGGGCGAACACCGCGGACACCTACCGCTTCTGGGCCGAGGGTGCGGGCGTCGGCGCGGACGACCGGGTGCTGATCGTGACGTCGCCGATCTACGTGCCCTTCCAGCACTGCGACGCGCTGCGGCTGCTCACCCGGCCGTACGGCTGCGTGGTGCACACCGTGGGCCTGCCCGCGCCGAGCGCGCCCCCGGACCGCTATCTCCAGGAGATCCGCTCCGCGGTGCGCTCGATGCGCCGCCTCAGCCCGCTGCTTCCTGCTTGATCCGGTCGAATTGGGCGGCCATCGCGGCGCTCAGGGCGGTCGCGGCGGAGAGCGGGCGGACCATCACGGTCAGCTCGTCGATCAGCCCCTCGTCGTTCAGGTGCAGGAAGTCGCAGCCGTGCAGCTGCTTGCCGGACACGGTGGCCCGGAACATCAGGGCGTGGTCGCGACCGTCCGGGCTGGAGATCTCCCGCACGTAGCGGAAATCCTCGAAGACCCGCAGCACGCCGCGCAGGATCGCGGCGGTGATCGCCTTGCCCGGATAGGGCTGATGGGCCACCGGGCTGGTGAAGACGACATCGTCGGCGAGCAGCGCTTCCAGAGCCGCGCCATCCCGGCCTTCCGCAGCCTCGCGAAACTGTTTCATGCCGCGACGCTACAACGCCGGGGATGCATGGACGGCGCCGAGCGACTCCTTGCCGGCCGTGGCCTTAGCCCTGGGTGACAGTGACGCCGAGGCCCGGGAGCGGGCCGGCGGGAGAAGGCGGCCGCCGAGAAGCTCTCGATCCGTGAGCTGATCATCAAGGTGACCGTGCGGCAGACCTTCATCGGCGCGCCCGAGACCGTCGCGCGCACCATCGACGAGCTGGTGCAGGCGGACGCCGCGGACGGGTTCATCCTGGTGCCGCACGTGACTCCGGGCGGCCTCGACGAGTTCGCCGACAAGGTGGTGCCGCTGCTGCAGGAACGCGGCGTCTTCCGCGCGGACTACACCGGGCCGGCCCTGCGCGACCACCTCGGCCTGGCGATCCCGGAGAAGGGTGTGCCGGGCCGAGCTAGGGCGGCCCAACCAGCGTGAGCACCGATTCGGCCGGGTCGAACCCGGCCGGCATGCCGGCCGTCCGCCACGACCCGGCCTTCGACTCCGGCGGCAGCCATTCCGGCCGGAACATGCCGATCGCCAGATCGACATCTTCCAGGTGCGGCCGCAGCTCGGCGGTCACCGGCGTGCGCAGGTGCTCGGCCCACAGCCGCACCCGAAGGTCCCGCACCAGGTCACCGGTGGTCGCCACGGCGGCGTTGAGCTCGGTGTCCACGCCGGCCATCGAACGGCTGAACAGGTTCGCCGAGCCGACCGAGGCGAACCGGTCGTCCACGATCACGATCTTGGCGTGCACGGTCAGGTGCTCGACCCGCCAGAGACCGACGTTGCGCCGCAACTCGTGCGGCAGCGGGTCGATCAGCTTCTTCTGCAGGTCGGCGTTCACCGTGGCGTTGATCAGCGGCGACGACTCGGCCGGGTCACGGGTGCCGGAGCCGACCAGGATCACCTTCACGCCGCGGGCCGCCGCCGCGTGCAGATGTGGGTAGAGCTCGAAGCGATGGTCGCCGCCGGGATATTCGAAGAAGTACTGGTCCTCGATGTAGACGTACCGCTGGGCCGCGCCGATCGCCTGCACCAGCGTCAGATAGATCTCGTGCACGCCCTCCGGCGGCGCCGCGCTGTAATGCCGGCGCTCCCACGGCACCAGCGAGTCGATGTACCACGGGCCGACCGACCGCAGGATCTGGCAGGCCGTGCCGGGCGCCTCGCGGGCGAGCTGGGGCGGCGGCGGGCCGATGCCCTGGGCCACGGCCGGTGGGTTCAGCACCTGCAGGCCCTTCGCGGACGGCCACACGTACCGCCGGCGGGGCAGGCCGACCGCGCCGGTCCAGCGCATCCGCATCACCCGCCAGACGTCGGCCGCGGCCGGGCCCTGGATGATCGCGCCGGCGTCGTGCCAGCCCCAGCGGCCGCCGCCCACCTCGAGTCGCCGGTGCGGGGCCGCGTCCACCCGGTTGGCCGCATAGTCGATGCCGCCGACGCAGGCGGTCAGCTCGGTGCCGCGCCGCACCACGGTGATCTTCTGGTGGTTGGAGCCGACGCCGGAGCCGGACCAGTCGAGCAGGATGCGGCCGGCCAGCGGCGGCGGCCCGCTGCGCGGATCCTTGTCGTTGCGCCAGCGCCGCAGCCGATGCGCCGAGATCACATTTTGATGGAACGGGCCGATCGTGGGCCGGGTCAGGCTGCTGCTCACCACCGCGCCGGCCAGGATCACCCGGACGTCGACGCCGTCCATCGCGAGCCGCGCCAGCAGCTCACCCAGCGGCTCGTGACCGGGCTCCCCCGGCTGCCGCCCGGTCAGGTCCATGTCCGGCTCGAGCTGCAGACCGCAGATATAAGCCGCGTCGCCCGGCCCGAGCGAGTTGAGCAGCTCGCGCATGCGGCGCATCCAGCCGAGCCCGTCCACCACGAACTCGACCGACGAGTTGTCGCGGTGCGGCGACACGGCGGGCGAGAGGAAACGGGACACCAGGTCGTCGAGCGGCGCCATGACCACGACCATATCGACGCAGGTCGCGCATTCCTATCCCGCACCTGGCGATCAGCCGGCGCCTGCTCGGAACGGCAGTCGATCAGGCGGATCCAGGACGACCCGTTCATCCCACGAAGGAATCGGTCCGCGGCTTCGTCTGCGACGTGCACACCGGCAAGCTCACCAGGGCGCACTGAGCTGGCCGTCAACTTGGAGTTGACGGTCCGGCTTCGTCAACCTAAGGTTGACCGCATGACGACTTCCGAGATTCGCCTCGACGATCTGATCGAGAGCATCAAGAAAGCGCACACCGAGGCCCTCGACCAGCTCACCGGCGCGGTGCTGGCCGCCGACCACCTCGGCGACGTGGCGGACCACCTGATCGGGCACTTCGTGGACCAGGCTCGCCGCTCCGGCGCCTCGTGGACGGAGATCGGCCGCAGCATGGGCGTCACCAAGCAGGCGGCCCAGAAGCGGTTCGTCCCGAAGGGCGAGGCCCCGGATCTGGACGCCAGCCAGGGTTTCAGCCGCTTCACCGACCGGGCCCGCAAGGTCATCGTGACCGCGCAGGAGGAGGCCCGCAACCGCGGCAACAGCCAGATCAGCGTGGCCCACCTGGTGATCGGACTGGTGGTGGATCCGGCCGCGCTCGGCGCCCGCGCGATCGTCTCGCAGGGCGTGTCGCTCGACACCGTGCGGGAGACCGCCATCGCGACGGTGCCGGCGGCGGGCGACCCGGTGCCGGCGCTCATCCCGTTCGACCCGCACGCCAAGAAGGCTCTGGAGCTGACCTTCCGCGAGGCCCTGCGGATGAACCACAACCACGTGGGCACCGAGCACATCCTGCTGGCGCTGCTCGAGCTCGAGGACGGCACCGGCGTCCTGGCCGGCCTCGGCGTGGACAAGACCACCGCCGAGACGGCCATCACCGCCGCCCTGGCCGCGTCCCCGGCATAGCGGCGCCGACCTGGCGACGCCCCGGCCCCGGCCCCGGCGCCGAGGTCCTGGTGCCGGGGTCCGCACTCGACGCGTTCCCGGGCTGGGCGCTCGGTCTGCATCGACCCGGCCCATCGCGGGCGTGGCCTGGCCACCGCCGGCCATCGACTCCGGATCCCGGAGCCGGGCCGGCACGCGGCTGGTCCAGCTCCGACCGCCAGCCAGGCGAGCCGCGCCTTGCGGGCCGGGTCGCGCACCGCGACCACGCTCCACGGCCGCAGGCCGGCCTCTTGCTAATCCATACTTAGACTATACGCTAGCTAGGATTTGAGAGGCCAGCCGCCCAGGAGGGTTCGCCATGAGCTCCCAGTTTCTCTGGTACATCCCGAATCAAGTGCAGCCTGGCCACCGCGGCGACGATGTGGTGGCGGATCACAACACCCTGCGCACGCTGACCGGGCACGCCCAGGCGTGTGAGAAGCACGGCTGGGGCGGCGCGCTGATCGGCACCGGGTGGGGCCGGCCGGACACCTTCACCGTGGCCACCGCGCTGGCCGCGCAGACCACGACCTTCCAGCCGCTGATCGCGATCCGGCCCGGCTATTGGCGCCCGGCCAACTTCGCCTCCGCGGCCGCGACGCTCGACCACCTCACCGGCGGACGGGTCCTGGTCAACATCGTCTCCGGCAAGGACAACCTGTCCGCATATGGGGACAGCGAGGGCGACCAGGCCCAGCGCTACGCGCGCACCCGAGAGTTCATGCGGCTGGTGCGCCGGCTCTGGACCGAGGAGAATGTCACCTTCCACGGCGAGCACTTCGGCGTCACCGACTCGACCGTGGTCCCGCGCCCGGTGATCCGCGGCGACCGGCGGCACCCGCGCATCTATTTCGGCGGCGCGTCCGAGGCGGCCGAGCGGGTGGCCGCCACCGAGGCCGACGTGCAGCTGTTCTGGGGCGAGCCGCTCGACGGCGTGCGCGAGCGGATCGAACGACTCGAGGAGCTCAGCCGGCGCCTGGGCCGCGAGTACGAGCCGCTGGAGTTCGGGCTGCGCATCACCACGTTCGTCCGGGACACCACCGAGCAGGCCTGGGCCGAGGCCGAGGAGAAGGTCGCCCGGATGGCGTCCGGCGCGGCGCGCGACCCCAACCGGTTCACCGCCGTCGGTCAGCAGCGCCTGCTCGACCTGGCCGCACGCGGCGAGATCCTGGACGACAACCTCTACACCACGCCCGGCAAGTTCGGCGGTGGCGGCGCCGGCACCACCTGGCTGGTCGGCTCGGCCGAGGACGTGGCGAAGTCGCTGCGCAGGTATCAGGCCCTCGGGATCAGCCACTTCGTGCTGTCCGACACGCCCTATCTGCCGGAGATCGAACGCCAGGGCGAGCAGTTGCTGCCGCTGCTGCGGGGCTGAGACCCGGAGCCGCGCCGGCCGGGCAGCCCGCGCCCAGCGCCGCGCTCAGGCGCCGGGGCCGCCGCGGGTCCGCAACGCGGTCGGGTGCACCGAGCGTTTCGGGCGCCCGTCCGCGCCGCCCATCCGGGCGAACAGCAGCTCGGCGGCGTGCGCGCCCAGCGCGGTGGCGTCATAGGTGACCAGCGTGATCGGCTGCGGCAGCAGGTCGGCGAACTCGACGTCGTCGAACGCGGCGATGCCGATCGGGCCGGTCGCGCGCCGGTCGTGCACCGCGTGCAGCACGCCGACGCACATCCGGTTGTTGTCGGCGAACAGGGCGTCCACTGAGGACGGGGCGGCCAGCAGGTCGGTCGCCGCGGCCCGGGCGTCGCCGACGGTGTGCGCGTTGAGCCGCACCACGGCCGGGTCATAAGGAAGGCCGGCGTTCTTGAGGGCCTGCTTGTAACCGGCCAGGCGGTGCTTGCCGGTGCTGATCGAGGGATCGCCGCCGACATAGGCGATCCGGCGGCAGCCCTGCGCGATCAGGCTCGCCACCGCCTCGCGCGCGCCGCCGCGGTTGTCCAGCACCACCGCGTCCGCGGGCACGCCGGCCGGGGTGCGATCGAGGAACACCATCGGCGCCCAGCGACCCAGCTCGGCGTGCAGCTCGCTCTGGTTGTGCGCGGTCGGCACCACCAGCAGGCCGTCGACCCGGCGGCGCAGCACCAGGTCGCGCAGCAGGTCGCGCTCGCGGTCATAGCTCTGCCGGGTGCTGGCCACGACGAGCATGTGCTGGTGCCGGCGGGCCACCTCCTCGGCGCCGTCGGTGACCGCCGACCAGAACGGGTTGGCCGCGTCCTCGATGACCAGCGCGATGGTGTCGGTGGTCTGACCGGGGCGCAGGGCGCGGGCCGCCTCGTTGCGCTCGAAGCCCAGCTCGGCGATGGCCCGCTCGACGGCCGCCCGGGTCTCCTCGCGGATGTAGCGCTCGTTGTTGACGACCCGCGAGACGGTCGCCGGACTGACCCCCGCGGACCGGGCCACGTCATGCATCGTGGGCCTGCGCTGTGCCACCTCAACTCCGAAGATCGATGATCGCCAGCTCTGCACTTGCGCTGTGCACGGTATCTGATTACGTTCTCAGAGAACGTTAACAGAGACAATACTCAATTGATCTTGCGACCGTAAGCACCCGCTCGGATGAGTTTCGAGTGCGACGGTCATCCATGCGAGGAGTCCTGATGCGGCCCAAACCCGTCCTCGCCGCGCTGTCGGCACTGGCACTCATCGCCACCGCCGCGTGCGGCTCGTCCGGTGGCGACTCCGAAGACAAGACGATCACCATCGCCTACCAGAAGTTCGGCTCCTTCATCCAGCTGGACAACCAGTTGCAGGAGGTGAAGAAGGAGTATGAGGCGGCGCACGCCGGCTACACGGTCAAGCTGTTGCCGATCGAGGCCGCCGAGAACGACTACTACACCAAGCTCTCGCTGATGAACCGCTCCCCCAAGACCGCGCCGGACGTGATGTACGAGGACACGTTCCTGATCAACACCGACATCCAGGCCGGCTTCCTCGCGCCGATCGACGAATACCTCTCGGGCTGGGCGGACTGGAGTCAGTTCACCGACGCCGCGAAGGCGGCCGGCAAGGCGCAGGACGGCAAGACCTACGGCGTGCCGATGGGCACCGACACCCGCGCCCTCTGGTACGACAAGACGGTCTTCGCCAAGGCCGGCATCGCGGAGCCCTGGGCGCCGAAGACCTGGAACGACATCCTCGCCGCCGCGCGCACCATCAAGCAGAAGGTGCCCGGCGTGACGCCGCTGAACGTCTACTCCGGCAAGGGCGCCGGCGAGGGCGCGACCATGCAGGGCTTCGAGATGCTGCTCTACGGCACCAAGCACACGCTCTACGACGACGCGTCGAAGAAGTGGATCGTCGGCAGCCCCGGCTTCAACGACTCGCTGAACTTCATCAAGACCATCTTCGACGAGAAACTGGCGCCGGAACCGCAGGACGCGCTCGACCCCAACTGGGGCACCCGGGTCGGCACCGAGCTGATGCCGCAGAGCAAGATCGGCATCAACCTGGACGGCTCCTGGCTGAGCAGCACCTGGCTGGAGACCGGCAGCAAGCCGTGGCCGAAGTGGAACGAGACGCTCGGTCAGGCCGCGATGCCCACGCAAAACGGTGAGGCGCCCGGCACGACCAGCATGTCCGGTGGGTGGCTGCTGTCGGTCGGCGCCAACTCGAAGGACAAGAAGGCCTCGTTCGACTTCGTCACCACGATGCTGAACAAGGAGAACACCCTCAAGTACGACATCGGCGCCGGCCAGATCGCCGAGCGCAAGGACGTGGCCGCCGACCCGCGTTATCTGGAGTCCAACCCGACCCTGAAGTTCTTCACCGATCTGGTGGAGGTCACCCACTTCCGGCCGGCATACCCGGACTACCCGGTCGTGTCCAACGCGATCCAGGTCGCCATGGAGGCGGTGATGACCGGCCAGGCCGAACCGGCCGACGCCGCGAAGACCTTTGCCGAGCAGGTCACCTCGGCGGTCGGTGGAGGCGACAAAGTGACCACGGTGTCATGACCACGGCGACCGCACCCCGGGCGGCCCGGATCGGGGCGTTCGTCCCGGCTCTGGCGCTGCTCGGGGTGTTCTTCGCCGGCCCGCTGATCTGGAGTGTCTACAGCGCGTTCACCGACGTCGCGCTGACCGGTTCCGCCGAGATCAACTTCATCGGGGTGGACAACTTCACCACGATGTGGCGGGATCAGCAATTCTGGAACTCGCTGTGGCTGACCCTGGTCTTCGTGATCGGCTCGGCGGTGATCGGGCAGAACACCCTGGGCCTGCTCATCGCGCTGCTGCTGCGCGGCCGCGGCCAGGGCACCCGTTCCGTGGTCAGCGGCCTGGTCATCGCCGCGTGGACGGTGCCGGAGGTGGTGGCCGGGTTCTGCTGGTACTCGTACCTGCACCGCGAGGGCACCCTGAACGGCCTGCTCGACTGGTTCGGCGTGAGCCAGAACTGGCTCTACACCACCCCGATGCTCGCCGTGATCCTGGCGAACACCTGGCGCGGCACCGCCTTCTCCATGCTGGTCTATCAGGCCGCGCTCAACGACGTGCCGCCGGAACTGCACGAGGCCGCCGCGGTCGACGGCGCGTCCACCTGGCAGCGGCTGCGGCTGGTCACGCTGCCGCTGATCCGCCGGTCGATCGTCAGCAACCTGATGCTGATCACGCTGCAGACGCTGGCCGCCTTCGGCCTGATCTACGTGATGACCAAGGGCGGCCCGGGCACCAAGAGCTCGACCACGCCGATCTACATGTACCAGGAGAGTTTTCAGTTCTACAAGCTGGGCTACGGCACGGCGATGGCGCTGATCCTGCTCATCATCGGGGCGATCTTCTCGCTGATCTACGTACGCCTCATCAAGGTGGACAACCCATGAGCCAGACCCTGGTCGCGCCGCCGCCGGCCAAGCCGTCGCGGCGCCGGCCGCGGCCCACCGCGGACCTCTCGATGCCGGGTCGCGGACCGCTGCGGTTCGCCGTCTACCTGGTGCTGCTGATCGTCGCGGTCGCGTTCTTCCTGCCCTTCCTGTGGCTGGTGGTGGCGTCCATCCAGCCCGGCGCGGCGCTGTCCGCGAGGATCGACTGGACCTTCTCGCTGCAGAACTTCACCGACGTGATGACCGTCGACACCATCTGGCGGCCGATGCTCAACTCGCTGATCATCTCCGGCGGCACCTCGCTGATCACCGTGCTCGCGGCGACGCTGGCGGCCTATCCCCTGTCCCGCTACCGGAGCCGCTTCGGCCGGATCTTCCTCTACGGCATCCTGTTCTCCACCGGCCTGCCGATCACCGCGGTGATGGTGCCGGTCTACACGATGTACAGCCAGTTCGAGCTGACCGACTCGGTGCCCGCGCTGATCCTGTTCATGGCGGCGTCGTCGCTGCCGTTCGCGATCTGGATGATGAAGAACTTCATGGACTCGGTGCCGGTCGAGCTCGAGGAGGCGGCCTGGACGGACGGCGCCGGCTGGCTGCAGTCGCTGTGGCGGATCATCCTGCCGCTGATGGTGCCGGGCCTCACCGTGGTCTTCGTGTTCACGTTCGTCATGCAGTGGGGCAACTTCTTCGTGCCGTTCATCCTGTTGCAGAGCCCGGAGAGCCAGCCGGCCTCGGTCACCATCTACACCTTCTTCTCGACCTACGGCCAGGTGGCATACGGGCAGCTCGCGGCCTTCGCGATCCTCTACACGGCACCGGTCGTGCTGCTCTACTCGGCGCTGTCCCGGGTATTCGGTGGCGCGTTCAGCCTCACCGGCGCGGTCAAGGGCTGACACCGGGCCGCACCCGTAAGTGCACCGCCACTTGAGTGTCGGTGCCGGCGCGGCGATCCTGGTGACCGGAGGCGCGAGCGGGCGCCGGTCGGCGAGGAGGCCGCCATGGACGAACCCCCGGCGTTCCGGGTGGAGATCGATCGGAGCCGGCTGCCGCGGGCCGTGATCATCGCCGTGGCCGGTGAGCTGGACTTCGGCACGTCGCCACGGTTCCTGGATGCGGCCGCCGGGCAGCCGCCGGCCGACGCCAGCATCGTCATCGACGCCGGCGAGCTGGACTTCTGCGACTCCAGTGCGCTCGGCGCGATGATCGAACTCCGGAAGGCGGCCGTGGCCGGCGGCGGCCGCCTCTATGTGACCGGCGTCCGGCCGCAGGTGCTCTCCGCGATCAGGGTGACGTTCCTCGACGAGCTGCTGCTCATCCGCGACGACGTGGCCGCCGCACTCGCCGAGCTGGGCGACCGTTGAGCGGCCCGCTCACCCTCTCCGCCGCGGTGCTGATCGCGGCCGAGCTGCGGGCGGCCGGGGAGCGGGCCGCTGATCGTGTGGCGGCCGCGGACGCCATCGTGCGGCTTCTGCACAGGCGCCTGGACCTGGCGGACGTGGTTCTCCACGAGGGCCGGGAGCGGGAGCCGGACACCGATGGGACGGTGGTCCTCGGCGACGACACGTTCACCATGGTGCTGCGACCGGCGACCGATCTCGGCGACGAGACGATCGGAAACCTCGAGGTGGTCGCGGCCGGTGTCAAGGCGGGACTGGCCGCGGCGGCGGGGCCGCCCGCGTACCCGAAGGTTTGGGAACGCGTCGTGGCCGAGCGGGCCGCCGAGCTGGAGCGACGCCTGACCCTGCTGAGCGCCGACGCCGACGCCGGGTTGCGCCTGCAGGAGGTCGGCCGGCAGCTGACCGCCCAGCTCGACCTCGACGTGATGGTGCAGGAGGCCACCGAGGCCAGCACCACGGTGACCGGCGCCGCGTTCGGCGCCTTCTTCTACAACGTGATCAACGACCGGGGCGAGTCCTACCTGCTCTACACCATCGCCGGAGTGTCCCGGGAGGAGTTCGCGCGGTTCCCGATGCCCCGCAACACCGAGGTGTTCGCGCCGACCTTCGGCGGCGCGGGGGTGGTGCGCAGCGACGACATCACGGCGGACCCGCGCTACGGCCGCAATGCGCCGCACCACGGCATGCCGAAGGGTCACCTGCCGGTGCGCAGTTACCTGGCCGTGCCGGTGATCTCACCGACCTCGGGCGAGGTGCTCGGCGGATTCTTCTTCGGCCATCCGGAGACCGGGCGGTTCACCGCGCGGCACGAGCGCCTGGCCGAGGGCGTCGCCGGCTACGCCGCCATCGCCCTGGACAACGCCCACCTGTACGCCCGCCAGCGGTCGATGGCCACCGAGTTGCAGCGCAGCATGTTGCCGAGCGTCCCGGAGGTCGCCGGATTCGAGGTGGTGTCCCGATATCTGCCGGCCCGGACCGGTTCGGAGGTCGGCGGCGACTGGTTCGACGTGATCGAGCTGCCGGCCGGGCGCACCGCGTTCGTGATCGGCGACGTGATGGGACGCGGTGTCCCGGCGGCCGCCACGATGGGCCGGATCCGCACCGCGGTGCTCGCCTACGCCCGGCTCGACCTGCCGCCCGCCACGGTGCTGCAGCACGTCTCGCACATGGCCGGCACGATGTCCGGCCACCAGTTCGTGACCTGTCTCTACGCGGTCTACGACCCGACCGACAGCACGCTGACCTATGCGAACGCGGGCCACCTGCCGCCGGCCGTCATCGACGCCGCCGGGGAGGTCACCCTGCTCGCCGAGCGGCTCGGCCTGCCGCTGCGGATCGGCGTCGACTACCAGCAGCGGCAGATCCCGTTCCCAGCCGGTTCCGGGCTGGTGCTCTACACCGACGGCCTGATCGAGCGGCGCACCCGGCCGCTGGACGACGGGCTGCTGGCGCTGAGCGCCAAACTCGTCGAGGTGACCACGCGCGCACCGGGCGACGCCGAGGCCGGCTGCGACAAGATGATCGTCGAGCTGACCGACGGTCTCTACGACGACGACATCGCCCTGCTCTATGTGCGCGACCTCGGGCACCGCCGGCCGGCCGCGCACATGCCGCTCGAAGCCACCGCGGGCCTGGCCGCCCGGGCCCGTCGGTTCACCCGCGGCACCCTGCTGTCGTGGGGCCTCGGCGACATGATCGACGTGGTCACCACCGTGGTCACCGAACTGGTCAGCAACGCCGTGCGGCACACCGGCGCGCCGCGGCAGCTCGATCTGCTCAACACCGGCGTCTGCCTGGTGATCACGGTCAGCGACGACGACGAGCGGCTGCCCCGGCGCTCCGATCCGGCGCCCAGCGACCCGAGGCATCGCGGCCTGGTGATCGTGGACGCCTACACACATCGCTGGGGCAGTCGCCCGGTCGATCACGGCAAGGCGGTCTGGGCCGAGATGGCCCTGGTTACTTCAGACCACTGATCGCGGCGACCTCGGCCGGGGTCAGCTCCAGGCCGGCCGCCGCCACGTTCTCCTCGAGGTGGCCGGCCGAGCCGGTGCCCGGGATCGGCAGGATCTGCGGCGAGCGGGCCAGCAGCCAGGCCAGCCCGATCTGGTGCGCGGTCACGCCGTATTTCGCCGCCGCCTCCTGCACCGCCGCGTTGCCGTCCAGGTTCTGGATCGGCGCCCACGGCAGGAACACCAGCTGCTCCTGCTCGCACAGGTCGACCAGCGACTCGGAGTTGCGATCGTCGACGTTGTAGCGATTTTGAATCGAGACGATCGGCGTCAGCCGCTGCGCCGCGCGCAGCTGCACCTCGGTGAAGTTGGAGACGCCGATGTGCCGGATCTTGCCCTCCGCCTTGAGCTCGACCAGCGCGCCGATCGAGTCTTCCAGCGGCACCTTGGGGTCGGGCCGGTGGAACTGGTAGAGCGGGATCTGATCCAGCTTGAGCTTGCGCAGGCTGCCCTCGAGCGCCTCCTTGAGGTGCTCGGGCCGCCCGTCCGCGACCCAGTTGCCCGGTCCGGGCCGCACCAGGCCACCCTTGGTGGCGATGACCAGATTCTCCGGGTACGGGTGCAGCGCCTCGGCGATCAGGATCTCGCTGACGTCCGGCCCGTAGGAGTCGGCGGTGTCGATGAAGTCGACGCCCAGCTCAACGGCGCGGCGCAGCACCGCCTTGGCCTCGTCCCGGCTCTTGGGGTCACCCCAGATGCCGTCCCCGGTGATCCGCATGGCGCCGTAGCCGAGGCGGTTGACCGTGAGATCTCCGCCGAGGTCGATCGTGCCCGCGGCACCGGCTGTTGGTGTGCTCAACGTCCCGACTCCCCTGCTCTCGCTTGCGTTCGACGTTTCCGAACCTACGCCCGATCACGCCGACCGGCCGTCCGAGCCGGAGAGACGTGGCACACGTCGCGAGCGCGAATTCACGGCGAAGATCAGATGAACACCGTGACAACGGCCTATACCCTCTCCCGAGACAAATGCAATTGATGGGGTCCGGCCCGGAGGCACGATGACGGAAGATCAAATGCCGGATCAATGCGGTGATCAACTAACGGCGCGAATGCGGCAAGCGGTTGTGGCCGCGGTCCAGAGCCGGTCCGAGCAGATGCGCAAGGCGTCCGGCCCGGCCCTGATCGGGATCCTGTCAGCGTCCGCTCTGGCCCCGGTGGTCGCGGTGCTGACAGGCTCCAGCGCACTGATGGTGGCCGGCGCCGGAGTGGTCGGTAACGTCGGCGCCAATCTCGCGGCGGATCTAGTAGCGAAGGCTATAGAGCGGATCCGGGGCGAGCAGAACGACCGGACAATCGATCAATCTGTGGTTTCCCGGGCGCTGGCGGAGCGGGTGGAAAGCGCTTTTCGCACCGCCGACCCGGAGACTCAGGACGTGCGCGACGAAATCATCGCGTTGTTCCGTGCGGTCGACGTCGCCGGCGCCGCGCTCCAGGGCGCGGTCGACGCTCACGACGACGATCTCGCGCATGCGCTCACCTGGGCTTTCATCGACACCACCGAGATGTTCGGCGAGTTCGCCTATGGGCTGGCCACGATCCGGCTCATCCTGGAGGAGGTGCGGCAGCAGGCGCGGCAGGCCGCGGCCCGGCACAGCGTCGACCGGGAGCAGGCCCGGCGCAGCGAGGCCGATATCGGGCGCATCCTCGACCTCCTGCACGATCGGCGCGGGCACGATGCTCCGGCCGGCCGTCTCGAGCCGCGGTCGCCCTGGACGGGTTGCCCCTATCTCGGCCTAGCCGCGTTCCAGGAACGCGACGCGTCGATCTTCTGCGGCCGGCGTGCGCTCACGCGGCGCCTCGTCAGCCGGCTCGCCGAATGCCTCGTCCAACCGGGCGTCCTGGTTGTCCTCGGCGCCTCCGGGGCGGGCAAGTCCTCACTGCTGCGGGCCGGCCTGATGGCTGCGATCGCTGACGACGACCTGGCGCCCGGCTCCCGGCTCTGGCCACGCGCCATGATCACGCCGTCGGCCGATCCGATCGGGCAGTTGGCGGCCCAGCTGGCGTCGATGCTCGGCACCACCGCGAACGCCGTGGCCGACGACCTGCGGGCCGATCCGGGCAACGCCCACCAGTTGGTGCGCCAACTCCTCACCTCGCGTTCTCCTGACCAGGGAGTGCCGCCACGGCTGATCCTTGTCGTCGACCAGTTCGAAGAACTGTTCACGCTGGCGACGAAGCAGAACGATGACGATCGCACGGCCTTCGTCGCGGCGTTGACCGCGATGGCGTCCAACCCGGTGCTGCCGGACGGCAACCCCGGCGCGCTCGTGGTGACCTGCCTGCGCGGCGACTTCGTGGACCACGCGGCCCGCTACGACGTGTTGCGCGGCGCCGTGGAGACCGGCGCCTTCCTGGTCGGCCCGATGACCGAGGCGGAACTGCGGGCGGCCATCGTGGAGCCCGCGAGCCGGGCCGGAGTCGAGGTGCCGGACGCCCTGGTCACCACCGTCCTCAACGATCTGCGCAACCGGGCCGTGCCGGGCGGATTCGACGACGGGACGCTACCGCTGCTCTCCCAGGTGATGTTCGAGATCTGGCCAGCACTCACCGTTGAGGCGTATCACGAGGTCGGTGGCGCCGCGGACATCGTCCAGCTGAGCGCGGAACGGGTGTTCGGGCGGCTGTCGGCGGAGGGGCAGGAGCGGGCCAGGGACATCTTCGTGCTGCTGAGCACGGACCGGGGTGGGGTGCTCAGCCGGCGAGTGGGCACCCGTGCGGAACTGCGCGCTGCCGTCGACCACCCCGACGCGGTGATCGAGGCGTTCGCCGCCGATCGACTCATCACGCTGACCGGCGACGAGGTGGAGATCGCACACGAGGAACTGCTGCGCAGCTGGGAAAGGCTCCGCGGGTGGCTGGTGCCCGATCCGACCGATCGAGCGCTGCATCAGGCGTTGGTCGATGACACCAGGGCCTGGCAGGAGAACGGCCGCGACGGGTCCTACCTCTATCGCGGCGGACGGCTGGTCGCGGTCGATGACGCGGTGCGGCGCTGGCGGTCTCGACCGTCGGCCGGGCTGGAGGTCAGTGATGGAAGCGAGGAGTTTCTGCGGGCCGGCAAGCGGCGGGATCACCGGCGCCGACGAGTCACCCAGGCGGTCGCCGGCGTCGTGGTCGCGTTGCTATTGCTGACCGGCCTAACGGCGGCCATGGCGCGGCAACAGGCGGACGAGGCCCGCCGGCAGCACGATGTCGCGCTCTCCCACGAGCTGGCGATCAAGAGCCAGCTCGACAAGACGATCAGACGGACCGACGCCGCCCGGCTCGCAGCGGCGGCGCTGACCCTCGCACCTGGCGACCCGGACGCGAACGAAGCTGCCGCAGCGGCTCTCGACCACTATCGTGGGGTCCTGCCGCTAACCTCGTCCGCCGATGCCCTAGCGTTCAGCCCGGACGGCAACACGCTCATCGCCGCCGGCCACGACGGGACGATTCAGGTCTGGGATCTGCGGTCCGGTCGGCTCGACCGTTCCGTCAACATTCCCCTGTCCTCGACGTTCGCACCCGGTCAGACGCTCAGCCGTGACGGGACAGTGCTGATGCGTAACGTCGGTTCGGGCGGGTCGACGCCCCTTGGAATCTGGCGGCTCGACGAGCTCGGCGGCCCCCGAGCAGTCAATCTCCAATCCGTCGACGACACCGGATTCGACCAGGCCGCGCTCAGCGCAGACGGCCACTGGCTGGCCACCACCGATCTCGCCGAGCGCGTCTCCTTCTGGGACCTGAGCACCGGCATAGCCGTAAGGGTGACGCATTCTGGCGACGGGCCTGGCGGGAACATCGAGCTAACGGCGGATGGCCGGCTTGCGGTCGTCTTCGGCTCGGACGACGTCCGCCTGGCCCGGCGCGGCCCTGGGACTGTCCAACAGCTTCAGGACGCGACTTCACCTCGAACTGTGGAGTTCAGCCCGGACGGTCGGCTGATCGCGATGACCGATGACACAGCCGTGCGCCTGTGGAACACGCGCACCGGACGACGGACGAAACTATCGCTCGGGGTCGCCAGATACGCAGCAGGTGAACTCGCCTTCACGCCGGACGGGTCCACTCTCGCCGTCGCCAGTGGCCATCGCATCGACCTGTGGCACCTCAAAACAGGCAAGACGCAGCGCATCACGCTGCCTGACCGAATAGAGGGAATGGCGCTGACGTTCTCCCCGGACGGTCGCCGGCTGGCCACTGCCGCCGGAGACGGGATCGCTCGGCTCTGGGACGTCGTCACCGGCCGGCTCATCGACGCCGCGATGCCACTGCGTGGCGACATCTGGCGGTTGAGCTCGGACCTGCGCGTGTACGTGGCCGCCAACGAACGCAGAGTGCCACGCGCCTACGACACCCTGACCGGGCGGCCGATCGGCCCCGAGATTGCCGGAGTGCCGACCAGCTTCTCGCAGGTAGAGATCAGCGCGGACCATCGGATGATCGCTCTGAACACGACAGACACAATTGACGTCTTCGATCTGCTCGATGGCGAACGAATCGGGAAGTCGCCAAGCGGGTTGAGGGCGATCGGCGCTATCGCCTTTCGACCAGGCCACCCCCAGATCGCGTTATCAGTGCAGGGCGAGGGACCGGTCCGCCTCCTGAACGTGCGGAACGGCGGCTTCGAGGGCCCGGCTCCGATTGATGGTCACGGCGCACTCAAA
The DNA here is from genome assembly GCF_055586225.1 of Actinoplanes sp. NPDC051388. Classification (NCBI taxonomy): domain Bacteria; kingdom Bacillati; phylum Actinomycetota; class Actinomycetes; order Micromonosporales; family Micromonosporaceae; genus Actinoplanes; species Actinoplanes sp. NPDC051388. Next base: position 292,849 of record NZ_JBVJIP010000007.1, read on the forward strand.
TTCGGTTTCAGCCAGGACGGGCGTCTGCTGGCCATCTCGGAGGATGGAAACATCGGCAACAGCGCCGCTTTCCACGTCTTCGACGTCGAGACGCGGCAGGCGGTGGGACCTTCGTTCGCCATGCGTTCGGAAGTGGTGGATATCGCGTTCAGTCCCGACGGCAGCCTCGTTGGCGCTGTCGAGTCCGACGACCGTGCGCGCGTGTGGCACAGACCATCAGGAAAGTTGATCGCCGACGTCGACGACCTACACGCGACGGCATTGGCGTTCAGTCCGGACGGCAGGTTCTTCGCCACCGGCGGCCAGGACGAGCGTGTTCGCGTGTGGAATGCGCGGGATGGCAGGCAACTCGGCGCACCGGTCAACGTCGGTGGTTTGATCGGCAGAGTTGCCTTCGACCAGGACGGCCGGATCCTGACCACGCTCGATCACGGCCCGACCGGCTCGACCGCAGAGATCAGCCGGATCCGATCCTGGGACCTTGCCCACTTCGCCGACCCCCTCGGCAGCCTATGTGGGCAAGTCGGCAAGCTGACCACGGCGGACAAGGAACGCCTCGTGCCGGGCGAGAAACTGCCCAACGTGTGTTGACCCCCCGGTCAATGGTCCGCGTTGGCGGCCAGCACCCCGTGATCCAGCGGCTCGCGCGAATGACGGTGTCGTGCTCGCCTGCGCCACCACCAGGGCAGACCTTTCAAACCGCCCGGCGTGGTCGGCCTGCCAGCTTCGAAAGATCATGTCCGAAAAGAATGCGTGCCCGCATAGCGTGCGAAATCGTCCACGACCAGTCCTCAGCGAAGGCCGCGCCGCCGCTGAAGCCAATCAGCACGACCGGTGTGGTCACGCCGGGTCGGGAACGTCGCTGCCGGCCGTGCGCACGCCGCTCCAACGCTGGACCTCGGCGGCCAGGTCGAGGCGCTCCGTTGTGGCGGTGTTCTCAAAGTCGCCCCAGTCGGCGCGGGGCAGCATCCACATGATCTCGAACTCGTTGCCGTCCGGGTCGGCGCCGTAGAGGCTCTTGGTGGCGCCGTGGCTGGACTCGCCGGTGAACGCGCCGGCCTCCTCGGCGAGCGTCTGGCGCGCCTGCTCGAGCTCGTCGATCGTGTCGACCTGCCAGGCCAGGTGGTAGAGGCCGATACCACCGCGGACCTTCGGCGGGGCCGTCGGGCCGACGCCGAACAAGCCCAGGTCGTGGTGGTTGCCGGAGCGTGGCAGGCGCAGGAACGCGGCGTTCGCCCGCGGCTCGCGCGCGACCACCTCCATGCCGAACACCTCGGTGTAGAACCGCTCGGCGCGCGCCAGCTCGGCGACGAACAGGACGGCGTGGTTCAGCCGCACGGGACCGATGCCCATGACAACCCCTTCCCTTAGATTGTTGCTGATGCAACTATATGCCGGAAAGGTTGTAGCGTCAACTAATGACGAGGCGACGTTCGACGCGCAGCAGGTACTCCGTGCGGTCGAGCGGGTTGTCGTCCGTGCGCGCTCGCGACGGCGCCCGCCCCGCCACCGGCCGGTAGCTGTCGAACGCGCTCTCCAGGGTTCCCTCGCCATGGGTCAGGCCGGGCACCGCCTGCTCCAGGTCGCGCACCCGGGCGGCCGGGATCAGCCCGCCGATCACGTAGCCGTCGCCGCGCACCTCGGGCGACTCGGGCACCGCGCCGAATCGGCCCAGCGCGCCCAGCATCGCGCCCAGCGCGGCGGCCGGCCCGTCCAGCCGGAAGCGCAGGATCGGCTCGCACACCACCGTGCCCGCCGACCGCAGCGCCGCCATCAGCACCAGCGGCAGCAGCTTGCGGAAGTCGGCCGACGTGGTGGTCGGCGAGACGAAGCCGGTGCGGGTCGCGACCACCCTGACGTCGTCGACCGCCCAGCCGCGCAGGCCCTGGGTGAGCGTGCGGCGCACGGTCCCGGCCAGGGCGTCGCTGAAGAACTCCGCGGTGCGGAAGACGTGGATCGGCACCTGCTCGATCGGCACGTCCAGCTCGAACACGATGCCGGAGCCCGGCGGCGCCGGTTCGACCCGCAGGTCGAGCGTCGCGCAGTAGGGATTGCCGTCCCGGCCGAGCGTCTCGCCGGCGCTGCCCACGCCGATCGGTCGTTCGATGTGGATGGTGCTGGTCTCCCGGAACGTCACCGCGACGCCGTACTGCTCGGCCAGCGTCGACTCGATGACCTCCTTCTGCACCTCGCCGTAGAGCGACACGGTGCCGTCGGGGCGCAGATTGATCAGCGGATCCTGCTCGGTCAGCTCGGTGAGCGCGGAGTGCAGCGCGTGCCGGTCCTCGGGGCGCCCCGCGACCACCACGGTCTCCAGCGTGGGCGGCGCAAAGAAGTGCTGGTCGGCGCCGGGTGGCAACTCGCCGATGGGGTCGCCGATCCGCACCTCGCGCAGGCCGTGCACCTTTCCGATCTCGCCGGCCGCCAGGGCCGGTCGCCGCACCGCGCCGCCGCCCTCCACCACCTCGATCGCGGTGACCACGCCGGCCGGCAGGCGGTCGCGGGCCCGCAGGGTGCCGGCGAACATCCGGACGAAGGCGATCCGCGCGCCGGCCCGATCGCGCTCCACCTTGAACACCGTGCCGCTCAGCGGGCCGCCCGGATCGCCGCCGGCCACGGGAAGCAGCTCCGCCAGGCCGTCGATCAGGGCGTCCACCCCGGCGCCGGTCACTGCCGAGCCGAAGAACACGGGATGGACCTCGGCGGTCCGGGCACGCTGGGCGAGCGCTTCGCGCAGTTTCGCGTACGGCAGGGAGTGCTCGTCGCGCACGAAGGCGGCCAGCAGATCGTCGTCGCCGGACAGCTCCACCAACCGGGCCGCGAAGTCGTCGTCGGCGGAGCCGAGGAGACGAGCCGTGGCGCCCGGCGTGCCGGGGTCGCGCACCGTGCTCACCGCGACCACCCGCGGGGTGAGCTTCGCCGCCAGATCCCGCAGCAGATCCGCCTCGCGGGCTCCGGCCCGGTCGATCTTGTTGACGAAGATCAGCGTCGGCACCCGGAGCCGGCGCAGCGTGCGCATCAGCACCCGGGTCTGCGCCTGCACGCCCTCGACCGCGGACACCACCAGCACGGCGCCGTCGAGCACGCGCAACGCCCGCTCCACCTCGGCGATGAAGTCCGGGTGGCCGGGCGTGTCGATCAGGTTGACCGTGACGTCGCCGACCGGGAACGAGGCGACCGCGGTCTTGATCGTGATGCCGCGCCGCCGCTCGAGGTCGAGCGAGTCGGTCTGGGTGCTGCCGGCGTCGACGCTGCCGGCCGTGTCGATGACCCCGCCGGCGAAGAGCAGGCGCTCGGTCAGGCTGGTCTTACCGGCGTCGACGTGCGCGACGACGCCGAGGTTGAGAAAGGGCACGAGGTGTCAGATCCTTCGACGCGGGGACGGCTTCCATCGGGATGGACCGGAAACCACCGCGCATCGCTCTTCTCCTTCGAAAGACGGACCTGACCGCCGTACGCTAGCGCGCCCTCAGCTCGCGCGCCGCTCAATTACCGGCAGGACGACGTGGGTCGGGCGCTCGCGGTCGTGGAACACCTCGAACCGGCAGCTGCGCCCGCTGGTCGCGGTGCCGAACGGTTCCGCGGTGCCCATGTTGCGGGGGTAGCGCGGGAACGCTCCCCCGCTGACCTGCACCCGGATCCGGTGCCCGGCGCGGAACCGGTATGCCGTCGGGAACAGCTCGACCGCGACGGCCAGCACGCCGTCGGCGCCGGGCGTGATGTCCGGGGCGTCGAGCGTGCGCGGGTCGAGCCGGCGGATGCCGTCCACGACGTTGCGGGAGACGCCCTGCGGGTCGACGTCGCAGACCCGCACGAACACGTCCGCGTGCGGCAGCTCGGTGCGCACGTGCACCGTCGCGCCGACCTCGCCGACGACGTCCAGGTCGGCGGTCAGCACCGGGCCGGTGAACACGAGCACATCGCCGCGCTCCTCGACCTCGGAGTTGTCGGCCTGCTTGCCGGGCGGCTGCAGCATCGGACCGCCGACGGTGGGCGTGGGGTCGGCCGGGTCGTAGGTGAACCGGCTCGGCTCGGCGTCGTCGCCGGCTTGCGCGCCGAGCCCGCCGCCGGCCCGCGGGTGCAGCTCGCGCGGCCGGGTGCCGGGCGGCGGCCACTCGTCGAACTCCAGCCAGCGGCCGGACTGTTGCAGGTGCACGCGGACCGGCCGGCCCTTCGGCGCCGGTCCGCCGTTCAGGTGGTGATCGAGCCACCGGGCGTCGGTGCGCACGATGGTCCGCAGCTCACCGGGCTCGCCGTGCAGCCACGGCCCGACCACGATCCGGGCCGGCACCCCGGCGGCCCGCAGCGCCCGGTAGTCGGCCAGGTTTCCGGCCAGGAAGAGGTCCCACCAGCCGGTGACCATGCTGACCGGCGGCATCCGGGTCAGGTCGGCGGCGTCGTGGTCGGCCTGCGCCCAGAAGTCGTCGCCGGGCTCGGCGTGCGCCACGAAGTCCCGCCAGAACGGCACCGGGGCGTCGGCCACCGCGACGTCGACCGCCTGCAGCGGCAACCGGTCCAGGGCCCGGCGGACCCGGCGCCGCACCCGCGGATCGGGCAGGCCGCCGAGCAGTCCGGGCCGCTCCTGCCGGCCGATCGACGCGGACCAGCTCAGCGCGGTCTGCGTCTGCGGCGCGCCGTGCTCGTAGAACAGCCGGCCGGTCACGTTCGCCGAGGTTATGTGCGGCGAGACGCAGGTCAGCGGCGGGTCGGCATAGGGCGCCACCGCCCACTGCGTGTGCCCGAAGTAGCTGCCGCCGATCATCGCGATCCGCCCGTCGCACCACGACTGCTCGCGCAGCCAGGCCACCGTCGCCAGCCCGTCGTCGCGTTCCGTGGTGAACGGCCGGAACTGGCCGCCGGAGCCGAACGTGCCGCGGGTCGCCTGCACGAACACCTGGAAGCCGCGGCGGGCCAGGGGCGCGGCGAACAGGTGCCCGAAGGCGCCGGCCCGGCCGTACGGGAGGCGGATCAGCACTACCGGCCGCGGCCGCTCCGGACCCTCCGGGCGGTGGTGGTCGGCCAGCAGCGTCACGCCGTCCGGCATCGGCACGGCGACGTCCGGCACAACCCGGTAGGGCGTGGCTCGCACCGGCAGGCCCAGAGCGACATCAGCGACCAGGCCGGCAACCCGGGTGAGTCTCGACATCACCGAAACATAGCCCGCAGGCCATTCGACGGAGCGGAATTCGCGACCCGATCGGAGACGCACGCCGCCGCGCGACGAAAACTGTATGCAGTTACGCCCCCCGGCTCGAGGAGAGAGACATGACTGTTGACGACGCGCCGCGCCGGCTGGCCGGCAAGCGGGTTCTGATCACCGGCACCGCGGGCGGGCAGGGCGCCGCCGCCCAGCAGCTGTTCGCGCAGCACGGCGCCCGGGTGATCGGCTGCGACGTGCAGCCGGGCGCGGCCGAGGCCACCGCCGCGGAACTGCGCGACAAGGGCTACGAGGCGTGGGGGCACGACGTCGACCTCGCCGACCCGGCGGCCGCCGAGGCGTGGGTGGAGGCCGGCGCCGAGCGGCTCGGCGGCATCGACGTGCTCTACAACAACGCGGCCGGCTTCGGGTTCTCCCAGTTCTCCGCGATGACGCTGGAGCTGTGGCGGCACGTGATGCGGGTGGAGCTGGACATCGTCTTCCACACCACCAGCCCGGCCTGGAAGCACCTATGCCGGGACGGCGGCGTCGTGATCAACACCGCGTCCTACTCCGCGCTGCGCGGGATCGGCCCGCTGGGCCAGGTCGCGCACGCCGCGGCCAAGGGCGCGATCGTGTCGATGAGCCGATCGCTCGCGGTCGAGGGCGCCCAGTTCGGGGTGCGGGTCAACACCATCTCCCCCGGCTTCGTCGCGTCACCCTCGACGGATGCCGCGGTGGACGCCGCCGGGCGCGCCTGGCAGCTCGGCAACCACCTGATCCAGCGTCCCGGCACCGGCGACGACATCGCGCAGCTCGCGGTCTACCTGGCCTCGGACGAGTCGTCCTGGGTGACCGGGCAGAACATCAGCATCGACGGCGGCGCGACCGCCGGCTGGCGCGACGACGAGGAGACCACCCGGATCGTGCGGCTGTATTCAGGCGCCTGAGATGTGCGCGGCGGCCGCCCGGGCCGCCGGCACCAGGTCGAGAAGGCGGGCCCGGTCCGAACGCAGGGCCGGGCAGCCGACGACCACCGCGGCGGCGACCCGGCCGCCCGCGCCGGCGATCGGCACGGCGACCGTGTTGACGCCGCGCTCGCCCGCCTCCAGGTCGAGGGCGTAGCCGCGGCGGCGCACCGCTCCCAGCTCGCGCCGCAGGGACGACAGGTCGCGCACGGTCCCGTCGCGCAGGATCGCCTTGCGGTCCGGATAGAGCGCGAGCAGGTCGGCGCCGGGCAGCCCGGCCAGCAGCACCTTTCCGCCGGACGTGGTGTGCGCGGGCAGCAGCCGGCCGACTCGGGCGCTGGGCACGCCGTCGACGAACCGGCAACCGTTGCCCTCGAGGGTCACCAGGTGCACGGCCCCGCCGGTGCCGGCGGCGAGCTCGAGCAACGACGGGCGGGCCACGATCTTCAGCTCGGGTTCGCCCGCCCGGCCGTTCAGGCGCGGGCCGGGCAGATAGGCCCGCGAGTGGTCCTGCTCGGCAAAGGCATGCCGTTTCAGCGTGGCGAGCAGCCGGTGCGCCGTCGGCGGGGTCACCGAAAGCAGGCGGGCGGCATCCGAGACCCGCAGCCGCCCCTGATCGCGCAGCGCGAGCACGAGCCGCAGCGCGTTGTCGGCGGAGGAGGCGGCAACCATGCGGAAAGTGTATGCAGTTTGCCGCCGGGCCGCTACGCGTCGTGGATCGTGGTGAGGTCGTCCAGACCGGCGATGGCCAGCACCGGGGCGAGCAGCGGGCTCGCCCGCAGCCGGATGCTCTCGACGTGCGGGAACAGCGCGGCCAGGCCGGCGCTGTCCAGGTATTCCACCGACGTCAGGTCGACCACGAACGAGCCGTCGCCGGCCTGCCGCAGCGCGTCGGCCAGGGCCGCTCCGAACATCGCGGCGTTGCTCATGTCGATCTCGCCGGCGGCGGCCAGGACCAGCTCACCGTCCGGATCGCGGTCGGTGGTGAGGCTCAGCTCGGTGCTCATCGGGAGAGTCTCGCCTGCAGGCCGACGATCGTGCCGGAGGCGCCGGTCGTCACTGTCACTTCGCTCATCAACGCTCTCATCAGGGTGAATCCGCGGCCTCGGTGGGGGTTGGCGGGCTGGGGTGTCTTCCATCGGCCGCTGTCGGTGATCGTGAGATGCAGGTCGTCAGCGGTGGCGGCGGCGCGCAGCCGGATCGCGCCGGCCGGGGTGTTGCGGTGCCCGTGCTCGATCGCGTTGGCGCACGCCTCGCCGGCCGCCACCAGCACGTTCTGCGCGATGGTGGTGTCCACCCCGCAGCGGTTGAGCCAGCCGCGCAACGCCGTGCGCACCGGCGCCAGCCGACCGGCCTCCGCGGGAAAGTCCAGCTCGAGCGGCCCGGGATGCCGATAGAGCAGCAGCGCCACGTCGTCGTGGTAGCCCTCGATCGGGGCCATGCTGTCCATCACGTCGGTGGCCAGGTCCTCCAGTGGCGCCGCGCGGCCGTTCTGGACGGCGGTGGTCACCCGCTCGATGCCCGCGGTCATCGGCTGCCGCCGACGCTCGACCAGCCCGTCGGTGTAGAGCAGGAGGGTGCCGAGACCCGGCATCGCGTAGTGCGCTTCGGCCCGCGCCGCCGCGGACCGCACGCCGAGGGGCCGGGACCGGCCCTGATCGAGCAGGTCGGTGGTGCCGTCCGGATGGCTCACCACGGCCGGCGGATGCCCGGCGCTGGAGTAGTTCAGGTCTCCGCCGGCGAGGTCGAGGATGCCGACGAACACCGTGGCGCACATGGCGCCGGGCAGCTGCGCGGCGAACCGGTCGAGCGCGGTCAGCGTCTGCGCCGGGTCGATGTTCTGCAGCAGCAGCGCCCGGCAGGCGCTGCGCAGCTGGCCCATCACGGTGGCGGCCTGCAGCCCGTGGCCGACGCAGTCGCCGACCACGATGCCGATCCGCTCGCCGGGCAGGGTGACCGTGTCGTACCAGTCGCCGCCGACCTTCAGCGGGCGGGTGGCGGGGGCATAGCGCACGGCGAAGCCGGTCGGCAGCCGGGCCGGGCCGAGGATCGCGCGCTGCAGGGCCAGGGCGGTCTCCCGCTGCTGGTCGATCTGGTGCACGCGGTGCAGGCCCTGGCCGAGGTGCCCGGCCAGCAGGGCGAGCAGGGTCTGATCCTGCTCGGTGAACGGCCGCCGCTCGGCCAGCCGCACCCACAGCACCATCGTGCCGTCCGGATGTTCCAGGGCGATGCCGGCGCCGCCGATCTGATCGGTGTCCGGGGTGAGCAGCGGCCGGTCCCGCATCGCGGTGAGCTGGTCGCGACGGTCGTCCGGCAGCGTGTCCCAGCGCAGGCGCGGGTCGGTGGCGGTCAGCACGGGCAGGTGCGACTCGTCGAAGACGACCGCGTACGCCTCGGTCGCCTGCCACAGGTCGCGCAGCACGGGGAGCACGCCGTGCAGCGCGTCGGCCGAGCTCTCCGCCTGGGACAGCCGCACGCTGACCGCGGCGAGGGCGCTCTCCCGCTGCACCGCGTAGTGCTCGGCGGTGACGTCGCGGAAGGTGCCGACGATGACGTGCCGGCCGGTCTCCGGGTCGTCGACCTGGCTGAAGGCGGCGGCCACCCACAGCCGGTGCCCGTCGCGGTGGACCACGGGGATCGTGTACGTGCCCCGCGAGTGCTCGAGCAGCATCGCGAACGCGTCCTCCACCAGCCGGTAGCCCTCGGGATCGGTGGCGGGATCGGGCCACCAGGGATGCACCGCGACGTACGGCAGCTCCTCCGGCCCGTACCCGAGAATGGCGGTGAAGGTCGAGTTGATCTCGATGACCGACCCGTCGTCGTCGCAGACGAAGAAGGCCTCCTGCAGGGAGTCGATCAGCGCGGTCCGCCAGCGCGAGTGGTGATTGCGCAGCCGGGCCAGCTTGACGTTGGTGCGCACCCGGGCCAGCAGCTCGGCCGAGGAGAACGGCTTGACCAGGTAGTCGTCCGCGCCCGCCTCGAGGCCCTCGATGGCGGCCTCCTGCCCGGCCCGGGCGGAGAGCAGCAGCACCGGGGTGCCGGCCGTGCGCGGATCCGCCCGCAACGCGGCGACCAGCTGCAGGCCGTCCAGCCGCGGCATCATCACGTCGCTGACGATCAGGTCGGGATGCCGGATCCGGGCGGCCTCCAGCGCTTCCTGCCCGTCGGCCACCGCCTCCACCCGGTGTCCCGCGCCGCGCAGCAGCCGGGCGAGGTAGTCGCGCATGTCCGCGTTGTCGTCGGCGACCAGAAGATTGGACGCGGTGTCGCTCGGCGCGGGGACCGGTTCCTCCGTGCCGCCCGGCACCCAGCGCAGCGCCTCCAGGACATCGGGTCCCGCGGTGGCGGAGACCGTGGTCGCGGTGCCGGCCGCGGTCAGCGCGTCGGCGGGCAGGTGGTCCGCACCGAACCGCAGGCGGATCTCGAACGTGGTGCCCCGGCCCACCGAACTGTCCGCGGTGATCGTGCCGCCGTGCATCTCGACGAGTTCCTTGACCAGTGCGAGCCCGATGCCGCTGCCCTCGTTGGAGCGGGATCGGGCGTTCTCGATCCGGTGGAAGCGCTCGAACAGCCGCGGGATCTCCGGCTGCGCGACCCCGATGCCGGTGTCGGCCACGGTGACGACCGCCCGGTCCTCGCCGGCGCGCACGGAGACCTGCACGGCGCCGTCGAAGGTGAACTTCAGCGCGTTGCTGAGCAGGTTGAGGACGACCTTCTCCCACATGCCGCGGTCCAGATAGACCGGCTGCGGCAGCGGCGGGCAGTCGACCTCGAAGCGCAGGCCGGCCCGCTCGACCGCGGACCGGAAGACGCTGGCCAGCTCGCCGGTGGTGGCCGCCAGGTCGACCGGCTCGTAGCGGGCCTGCATGCGGCCGGCCTCGATGCGGGAGAAGTCGAGCAGCGTGTTGACCAGCTTGCCCATCCGCTGCCCGTTGCGGTGGATGACGTCGAGCTCGGCCCGGATGCCGGGGTCCGCCTCCGGCCGGCGGCTCAGCAGCTCCTCGACCGGGCCCATGATCAGGGTCAGCGGGGTGCGGAACTCGTGGCTGATGTTGGAGAAGAAGGCGGTCTTCGCCCGGTCCAGCTCGGCCAGTTCCTCGGCCCGCCGCTGCTGCGCCTCATAGCTGCGGGCGCTGGCCACGCCGGCCGCGACGTGCCCGGCGGCCAGCTCGACGAAGCCGCGGTAGCTCTCGTCCAGCGACCGGTAGCGGTTCAGTGCGGCGACGACGAAGCCGTACGGTTCGGCGCCCTGCTGGAGCAACGGCACCAGCAGCGCCTGCACCGGGGGCTCCGCCCAGTCCCCGGTCGGCAGCTCGCCGAACCGGGCGGCGTCGAGCTCGGTGAGCACGGATTCACCGTGCGCCGGCGCCTGCCAGATCGGCGGGTCGCCCGCGGACAGCAGCGCGGGCGCCGCCGGATGCCCGGCCGCGACGCCGGTCGACCCGGCCAGCCGGGTGCCGGCGCCGTCGAAGAGGTAGGTCAGCGTGAACGGCAGATCCCGCAGGTTGCGGGCGAGCTGGGCGTCGGCGAAGGCGAGCATCTGGTGCTCGGTGCGGATCGCCCGCGGATCGGACCCGAGGTCACGCAGCGTGGCCATCCGGCGCTCGCCGACCACCCGCTCGGTCTCCTCGCTGACCACGCAGAGCATGCCGGTCGGCGCGCCGCTGTCGTCGCGCAGCGGGCTGTAGGAGAAGGTGTGGTAGCTCTCCTCGGTGTAGCCCGAGCGCTCCAGGAAGAGCAGCAGCGCCTCGTCCCAGGTGGCCTGCCCGGTGGACAGCACGGTCTCGATGCGCGGGCCGATGTCGGCCCAGATCTCCGCCCACACCTCGCCGGCCGGCCGGCCCAGCGCCCACGGGTATTTGTGGCCCAGCGTGTCCCGCCGATACGCGGCATTGCAGAAGAAGGTCAGCTCCGGCCCCCACGCCATCCACATCGGGAACCGCGAGGACAGCAGAATGTCGACCGCGGTGCGCAGGCTCTGCGGCCAGCCCAGCGGCGCCCCGAGCGGGGTGAGCTCCCACCGCACCGCGGCGAGATCCCGGCCGACGTCGCGGTCGCCGGCGAACACCTCGGCTCCCGGCTCGGGCCACGGCCGGCCCTCTCCGCTGCTCATGCCTTGCAGACTCCCTGTTGATCAACGCCTCGGCAACTCGGGCCGGACGCCTCGGCGAGTCGTACGATACGCAGCGCTAAGGAAGATTTCCGGTGAAAGCACCGTTGCGGGCTACGCCGATCGGCCGGCACAGGTGACCACGCGGCCGACCGCGACCTATGCCACGTCCGCCACACCCGCTAGCCTCCCTTGTGGACGATGGACATCGACGCACGGGGAGCTGAATGTCATGATCCGCCGGATTTTCGCGGCCGCCACCGCCGCACTCCTGGTTCTCGGCGGGTGGAGCGCACCCGCCCGGGCCGCCGCGACCGGCACCGTCACGGGCACGTTCAGCACCCCGGCCGGGCAGCCCATCGCACACGCGCTGGTGATCGTCTACTCGGACGCCGACCAGTGGCGTGGCGCGCAGTACACCGACGCGGCCGGGCGCTACACGATCACCGGGGTGACGGCCGAGCGGGTCAAGGTCAAATTCTCCGAGAGCCTGGTCGAGCAGTACGCGTACCAGGCCGCCGACGCCGCCTCGGCCACGCTGTTCACGCTGCCCGACGGCGGCACGCTGACCGTGGACGAGACGCGGCGACCGGCCGGCACCGTCGAGGGCACGTTCCGCTCCACCGAGGGCGACCCGGTCAAGGGCGCGCTGGTGTCCGCGTACACGCTCGGCAACCGGATCCTGGCCACCGTTCAGACCGGGGCGGACGGGCGCTACCGGTTGGAGCGGGTGCCGGCCGGGCAGGTCAAGCTCAAGTTCGACCGCCACAACCTGGTGCAGTGGGCGCATCAGGCCCCGGACTTCGCCGCCGCGACGCCGATCGACGTGGCCGCCGACCGGACGACGGTGGCCGACGAGACGCAGTTGCCGGCCGGCACGATCCGCGGCACGGTCTCCGGCCCGGACGGCGGCCCGCCCGCCGACTTCTTCGTCTCCGCCTTCCGGGTGGGCGCCACCGGCTCCTCCATCCACGCCGACATGTCCGCGGACGGTGGCTATGCGATCAGCGTGCCGGCCGGGCAGTGGCGGGTCCGCGTGCAGTCCGACGTGGCGGGCGACCAGTGGGTGCCGCAGGCCACCGAGGTCGAGGACGCCACCGTGTTCACGGTCGCGACCGGGCAGACCGTCGTCGTCGACGAGACGCTGCGGGCGCTCGGCGCGATCGAGGGCGTCCTGAAATACAGCGGCGGGCGCCCGGTGTCCGACGAGACGGTCAAGGTCTGGCGGGACGGCACGGTGGTCGCCTCGAAATACTCCGACGACGACGGCGGGTACCACTTCGGCGGCCTCGAGCCGGGCATCTACCTGGTCTCCTGGGAGAACTCCGACGACACCGAGACCTATGTGCCGGGCACGCTGCACCTCGACCAGGCGGACCGGATCACGGTGCGGGCCGGCGAGGTGACCACGGCGAACACCCGCGATCAGGAGTCCGCGGTCGTGCGGGGCACGCTCACCACGTCGGACGGCGCGCCGGCGCCCAGCGTGGCGGTGCGGGTCGACGCGGTGGCCGGTGGTCGCGCGTACGGCGCCATCACCGGGACGGACGGCACCTGGGAGATCGCCGGCATCGACCCCGAGGAGTACCGGATCTACTTCCGCAGCTACGCCGGCGGCCTCATCCAGTACGCGCCCGGCACGGCGAACCCCGACCAGGCCGAGGTGTTCACGCTGACGCCGGGCTCGCTGACCACGGTCGACGACGCCTTCGTGCTCGGTGGCACGCTGCGGGTCACCGCGACCGACGCGGTGGACGGCAGCCCCGCGCCCGGCTTCTGCGTGTCCCTCCCCCGGGCGAGCGGCTACTGCACCTCGGGTGACACGGTCAGCGTCGCCGGGGTGAACCCCGGTCCGACCACGATCAACGTCGGCCCGCTGAGCAGCAGCGACTATCTGGGCAGCGGACCGGTGCCGGTGACCGTGGCGGACGGCGGCATCACCCCGCTGACGGTGCCGCTGGACGAGGGCGGCCGGGTCGCGGTGGAGGTCGTCGACCGGGCCACCGGGGTCGGCCGCAAGCAGTGGTGCGTGGTGCTCGCGGTGCCCGGCGACGGTGGCGTGCCGGACAACGCCGACTACGGCTGCACCCACCAGAACGGCAAGATCACCACGTACGCGGTGCCGGCCGGCACCTACCAGATGTTCGTCTCCTCGACGGACGCCCAGGGCCTGGGCGCGCAGTGGGTGGGCGAGAACGGCGGCACCGGCGACCAGAAGCAGGCCGTGAAATTCAAGGTGAAGGTCGGCAAGACCACCCGGCTGCCGCAGGTGCTGCTGGATCCCGGCGGTGACATCCGGGGCATCGTGCGTGGCCCGGACGGCGCGCCGCTGGAGGACGTCCTGGTCGACGTCAACGCGTTTCCGCTGGGCGACGAGATGCCGTTCGGCGGGAGCTTCTCGGACGGCAGTTACCGGGTCTACTCGCTCGGCCCGTACCAGTGGCCTCTGATCTTCACGGCGAAAGACGGATCCGCGCCGCGGCAGCTGACCGGTGGCACCGGCAACCGCTTCCAGGCGCAGACCGTCACGGTGCGGCCGCGCGAGACGGTCAGCCCGGACACGACCCTGGTCGCGGGCGCCCGGCTCACCGGCACGGTCACCGTGGCGCCCGGGCAGCCGTCGTTCACCGGCGGCCGGATCACCGCGGTCAACGCGGCGACCGGCGACGTGCTGGCCATCGCGGACTTCACCGGGCAGGGCGGCACCTACGACATGCCGATCATCGGCGGCGGCGCGGTGCTGCTGCGCTGGAGCCTGACCGGCGGACCGGCCGCCTCGGGCACGTGGGACGACCGGGTCACGGTGCCCCGCACCGGCACCAAGACGGTGGACCTCACGATCGGTTAGGCGCGCCGCAGGTCCGCCAGGCCGCCCTGCACGTCGGCCAGCGCGATCTTCTCCGCGGCGGCCGAGTCGCCCGCCCGCAGGGCCCGGACCAGCGCGCGATGGCTGGTCCAGCGCGCCAGGCCGAACGTCTCGTCCTCGGCCACCCGCTGCAGCATCAGCTCGCGGCGCTGCGGGCGGGAGAACACCCGGCTCTGCTCGAGCATCCGGATCAGCACCGGGTTGTGCGCGCACCCGTCGACGGTGTCGTTGAACTCCTGGACGGTGTCGAGCAGCTCGGTCAGGTGCCGGTCGACCGGCTGCCCCTGCCGGCGCCGCTCCTTGGCCAGGATCAGCAGGTCGTCGGCCCGGTCGAGGATCGCGTCCAGCGCGTCGAGCTGGTCGGGGGTGGCGTGCCGGGCGGCGAAGCGGGCGACCAGGCCGCGCAGGCCGACCTCGACCTCGGCGAGATCGTCGATGGCGGCCTCGCGGATCGCGGCCACCAGCACCGTGCGCGGACCGATCCGCTCGATCAGCCCGTCGAGCTCCAGCCGGCGCAGCGCCTCGCGGACCGGGGTCGGGCTGATCGCGAGCCGCTCGGCCATGCCGCGCTCGGTCACCTTTTCCCCCGGCGCGAGCTCGCCGGCGGCGATCGCCGAGCGGACATGACGGTACGCCTGATCGGCGAGCGTCTCGGTTGCTGTCATGAAGGCAACCGTAACCCATGCCACGGCTAAGACTGTTGCAACTATTGACACCTTTGCTACAGCAACCTAACGTGACCCGGGACACCGGAGGTGGCTCGTGTCCAACCGGAAGATCGTCTTCTTCATCGCCCTGGCGCTCTTCGCGCAGGAGTCGACCTGGAACTTCTACGACAACCAGGTGCCCGTCCTGCTGCGCGAGCACATCGGCAGCGCGGCCCTGGTCGGCGCGCTGATGGGCGCGGACAACCTGCTGGGCATCTTCGTCCAGCCCTGGATCGGCAACCGGTCCGACAACACCCGCACCCGGTGGGGACGGCGGATCCCCTATCTGGCGGTCGGCATGCCGCTCGCCGCCCTGATCTTCATGCTCTTGCCCTGGACCACGTCGCTGGCCGCGCTGGTCGGCGTGATGTTCTGTTACGCGCTGATCGCCAACTCCACCCGGCCGCTGGCCGAGTCGCTGGTGCCGGACTTCGTCTCCCCCGAGCGGCGCAGCCGGGCCAACGCCGTGGTGAAGATCGCGACCGCGCTGACCATCATCGTGGCGTCGCTGATCAGCCTGCTGGTGGTGGACGACCACCCGCGGGCCGCGTTCGTGATCCCCTCGGCGATCATGCTGGTCGCCACCTTCGTGCTGCTGGCCAACATGCGCGACAGCCGGTCGCGCGGCTATCAGGCCGCGGTGGCCGAGGACGCGAACGCCGGCCCGGGCGAGGAACGGGTGCCGTTCCGGCGAGTGGTCGCCGAACTGTTCGCCGACACCGACCGCCGGCGCCTCCTGCTGCTGCTCACCGTCCTGCTGTTCGGCGGCGCCTGGTTCGCGTCCCGGTCGCTGATCACGCCGTACGGCATGCAGGCGCTCGGCCTGACCCGCGGC
Organism: Actinoplanes sp. NPDC051388; assembly: GCF_055586225.1. Lineage (NCBI taxonomy): Bacteria > Bacillati > Actinomycetota > Actinomycetes > Micromonosporales > Micromonosporaceae > Actinoplanes > Actinoplanes sp. NPDC051388. The sequence continues at coordinate 308,472 of NZ_JBVJIP010000007.1, forward strand.
GAGGCCGGCGGGCTGACCCTGCCCAGCGGCATCGCGTTCGTGCTCGCCGCCTATCCGGCCGCCCTGCTGGCCGAGCGCTTCGGGCGGCTGCGCACGATCGGCACCGGCATGGTGATCTTCGCGGTCGCCCTGGCCGCGGGCACGGTCGCGCCGACCGCCACCGGCACGGTCGTGGTCTTCTGCATCGCCGCGGCCGGCGCCTCCTGCTTCAGCATCAACGCGGCGGTGGCGCTGTGGAACCTGGCGCCGTCCAGCCGCGTGTTCGGCGCCTACACCGGGCTCTACGCGGTGACCTGGTATCTGGGCGGCTTCGGCGGGCCGGCCCTGGTCGGCGCGCTGGTCGACCTGACCGGCTGGCGCTGGATGCTGCTGGACATCGCGGTGCTCGCCCTGCTGGCGGTGGCCGTCGTCGTCCGGCTCGGCCGGGTGCAACAACAGCATCAACCGGAACCCATCAGCACCTGACCGCCCCCCTGTTGGGGGGGGGGGTGGGAGGGGGGTTTTGGTCCAGCCGAGAAAAAAGACACAAACAAAAAAAAGAGAGAGAGGGGAGAGGAGAAAGGAAAACAAGCGAGGACG